>NZ_JAOPFU010000001.1 GCF_025515275.1 Catenovulum sp. 2E275 | reverse complement strand
TAACTACGGTTGTAAGCGGTCACTGTGAATCCTTTAGATTCCATGTTTAAAACCAGGTTTTCACCCATAACCGCAAGGCCTACTAGGCCGATATCTGATAGTGCTTTCATCGTGTAATATTCTCCTAAGCTTTAAGAAAACAACTGAGCGTTTAGCTCAGTTGTTTTTAATGTCAGTATTAACCAAAAATACGGCTAATGTGACGATCGTAGATATTTTCTGTTACGTTTTTACCTACGATAGCTTTGTTATCTTTTAACGCTTGTAAATAACGGTCGCCCATTTGTGCTGCCACTTTATAACCTACGTGCAATAATTGACGAACGTTAGGGTTATATTCAGGGTGATCTAAATCATGACGTAAAGCATTTACATATTGATCGCTTGTCCAGTCGTTAACGGCTTCAGCTGTTGGTAGTTTGCTTGCATCAATATCGATAACGGTTGCATACGGTGCACATAATGCTTCGTAGTTAGCAATTGAAGCTGCATATACTTCTTTTGCAATAACTAAACCTTCGCCACCAGCTTCAGCTAAACCGATTAACTCTTCTAACCAAGTTGTACCAGCTGTTTTTAAGTGGATACCAGCGTTATGTTTTTTCAAGTTTTTACCGATTGACTCATAAATAGAGAATTTATCTGAACCTGAGTGAACACTTAACTTTAATGTTTCTGGTAAGCCAAACTCTTTGATTGCAAAAGCAATTACCGCTAAATCTTGATCAAATTCTTTGTCGAATTGAGCAACATCACCAACATAATCCACACCCTTGTTAAAACGGCCAGTGAATTTAGGTGCAACCGTTTGAGCTGGAATACCCTCTTGAGCAATCGCACTTAAGATAAAGAATAATTCTAATGGTGTTTGTGGGTTTTCACATTCATCCATTGAAACTTCGGTCACAAAAGGAGCTGATTTATTTGCACTGATTTTTTCAAAAATCTGTTTTGCTAATTTAACTGCACCTAAAAATTCTTTGGCAATTGCACGAACATTATCTTCAGTTACATGGAAAGTTTCTTCAATACCCGGGATTTGTAATTCGCCGATATATTTAGCCTGCGCTTTAACAAAAGCTTCAATGTCAGCTTCTGGCGCAGCTAAGCCAATTTGCTCTGCTACGTCTAAAGTAAAAAAGTCACTACAAGCAATAAAAGAGTCAACTGTACCTAATTGAATGTGGTCAGCATCAACAAAATAAGGTTTATCCCAACCTTTAACTTTTACAGCTGCATCTGCTTCGTCGCGTAAGCTTTGAGGAACAGTACCGATAATTTGGTGTTCACGGTTTGACTTGTTCCAAACCGGATAAATATCAACACCTAATTTTGCTTTAGCATCAATCATCGCCTGTAATTGAGCTTCTGCCTGATGACCAAATCTATCACCTACACCAATAGTATACTTTTCAATTTTTAACATACCTTCACCTTTTTTGTTAAAGCGGTTTTTAATTGCTTAATGCTACCGGTGGCATAACCAGCGCAAAAAAAACAGCAAAAACCGCTGAAAAAACCAATAGTTAAATACAATATTTAACTTAACCAATAAAAACCTAAACTAATTGATAATCCACCTAGAACCGCATGGCTTAAATTGATTATCCATTGCTCAAGAGTCTGAACTTTTTGGCATAACTTACCCCAAATAAGAGCAAAAAACGCCATCCCCAAAATACATCCTAAACTGAATAAAATAATATAGGCAGTTGCGTATACTGCACTGGTTTGCATCAGCATAGGCGTAATCGCAATAATAGGCGCGCTTCCAGCTAACCCATGCACCATGCCGACAAAAACCGGCGTATGGTTATGCGTTTTTTGACCTACATACTTTTTGATCCAGTGTGTATGCTTTACCTGACCATGAGTATGATTAGATAACTGTAGCTTACCTTTACATATTCGCAACAGGGTTGCAACACCCAAAACAATTAAAATAATGCCAGCTAAATTTTCCGCTGAAGCAACCAGCGCATCATTTAACCCATAATCCAACCAAATAAATAAGATCCCAACCAAGGTTAAAATTAGGCCATGACCACTGCCCCATTTTAATGCGCTTTTTACAATCGCTAAAAACTTATTTTCTTTACTGGATAAAACTGAAACCGCCATCACATGATCTGCATCCAATGCGTGCACTAAACCCAACGCAAGCGCACCAAATAACAAGACTATTTCGTTCATTTTTCTTGCTCCGCACAGGCATGAAACATATTTAACGTTTTCACCGCAGCAATCGCTGCGCCAAAAGCATTATCAATATTAACCGTTAAAATGCCCGGTGCACAGGCTGATAACGCACTGCTCAGCGCACTTTGTCCGTTCACCGAAACGCCATAACCAACCGAGCTTGGTACTGCAATCACCGGCGCTTTAATTAAACCAGCTAATACACTAAATAATGCGCCTTCCATACCGGCAACAGCAATCACCAGTTTATATTGTTTAATTTCATCCAGTTTATTCAATAGCCTGTGTAAACCGGCTACACCCACATCTGCAATAATCGGACTTTCAAAACCATGATATTTTAAAGTCACCTGCGCTTCTTTAGCGAGCGCGACATCTGATGTGCCAGCAGTGACTATGCAAATATCTGAGCGGTTTATAACTGGCTTAGGTTCACCAAAAATGGCGATTTTACCTTGTTCACAATACTCAAGTTGAGTCGCAAATTCACCAGCTAAAGCATTATGCTGCTCTGCTGAAAAACGGGTTAATAAAACCTGCGTTTGATTTTGCTGATGAAATTGTAAAATATGCCTAATTTGAGCAATGCTTTTACCTTCACAATAAACTGCTTCTTCGATACCGGTTCGGGCTTGCCTGTCGGTATCCCAACTAAATTCCTGCATAATTAAACCTTTACACCAGGATGAATAAAAGCCGAACCTTTTTGATAATGCTTAACACCAGAGAAAATATACCCCTGTTTATCGCACTCAAGCTTCACTGCATTCATCATATCTGACAGCATTGGCTCTTTTGGAATTGACCCCAGTTCAACATATACCCCTTGATGGGTTAAGCGGCATCTCACGGTTTCTTGAGATTGCATAAAAGCTTTTATTTTTTGTTCAACTAAATCAATAAAACCGAGCTTAATACTGTCAACCTCAATACCTGTTTCTAACCGGCTGGCTAAACATGGCTGTGCCGGTAATTGTTTTAGATCAGTTAAGTTTAAATCGGCAGCTAACTGATAAATATCGGCTTTAGACAAGTTTGCATCAACATACGGCTGAACAATTTTATTTTCGGCCGCTGCGGTTAAACCGGGTCGATAATCACCTAAATCATCTAAATTAGTACCGGAAGCAACTGTTTTCGCATACACCTCACCAATTCGCTGATAAAGTTTAGATTTACAATAATAACAACGATTTACTGGGTTTTCTCGATAGCGTTCGTCGGTTAATTCTTGAGCATCAATTAATTGTAATGACCAAGTTTCATTTTCTGCATATTGATTAATCAGGGTTAATGCACCACTTGGCACAGCCGGTGAATAAGCATGAATAGCGGTTGCCTGTGTTGTTGAAAACTTATGTGCAACATACATCAACAGCATACTATCAACCCCACCGCTTACCGCAATTGCCAGCTCAGGGTACTGATTTAATACGTTAACCAAGTTATCTAACTTCTGATTTATTTGGCTCATGCTTTACTCATTCAATCTGCTGTTTTAATTTACGTCTTTGCGCAAGTGTCTTACAGCTTGCTAAATCATCACTCTCAACTTTATTGGTTGGATAACTCGAATTATCCAGCGCAGGGCGCATCACTTGTTTAACTGAATAAGCGTCATCATCTAATAATACTGAGTGTTGCGATCTTAATAAACACAATCGATTTAACTTTTGCCACCTAACACCAATCGTTGAAGTATATCTAAAACAGTCTTTAATTACTGAATCAAGATGCGTTTCTTTCAGTAAAATATTCACCTGCTCAACTAAGCGATTCTTTTTACCCCGAGCTGAATTAACAGACAAATCAATCAAATCAGATTCCGCTCTGAGTTTATCGGTTGCCCAAGCTAATTCTTCCTGGGTCATATCATCGACATCAAAACTGAGTTGTATAACCTGCTCATATTCAGTCAGGCTATCACAGCTAACTTGCTCAGTTTGATACGCCATAACACGTAAAATATTGGGCATATTAGCAAAACGCTTACTACCGCCACCATAACCAGTTTGAATTAGCTGACGTTTTGGTTTATCCAATAACAGCTTATTTAATTGTAAATACTTTAAAATAGCAGCACCGGTTGGGGTAATTCGCTCCCCTTGAATGCCATCGTCTCTAAATTCAAAACCTTTTAATATTTCAGCCGTTGCCGGAGCCGGTACCGGAATTAAACCATGCTGAGTTTTAACCAAGCCGCCACCTAAAGGCAAGCTGGAGATCGACCATTTAGCTTGATTTAACGCATCGATAATATAAGCCGCACCCACCACATCAAACAATGAATCCCAGTCTGCTAACTCATGAAAATGCACCTGATTAATATCAGTAGCGTGAATCTTTGCTTCCGCCTTTGCCAAAATCGTTAAAATATCAACTGCAATTTGGATAACATTGTTACGAATGCCTGAGGTTTCAATTTTATTTTTTAACGCAATATACGTTGTCTCTGCGCTGTGTTCATGTTTGTGGGAATGACTATGTTGATGCGAATGCTCATGGCTGTGATCATGGGTATGCCCATGATTATGCTGATGTACCTCATTAGCATGATCACAACTATGATGATTATCTTGCTCTGTCGCCGATTTTAACTCAACCCGCTGACAACTAATCCCAGCATTCACATCTCTAAAAAAAGTGATAGTGCCTGCACTTTGTGGCAATAAATGCTCAGCCATGTGTTTAACCCCATCGGCTAACTCAGGAAAAGCATCTAAACACGCAGCTATAAACATATCGCCAGCAATACCACCGGCAACATCTAAGTGCAGTAAATCAACCTTATTTAGCTTCAACAAATTTCTCCTTAAACGCCCACAAACCTAATGCAGGATTGCTCACGTAAAAGATTTCTTCACCGTCTGGCATGGTATTCCAACCATCTTTTAAAGTTTCAATCGGATATTTTTTGGTCATTTCATCATAATGACAATAGTTATAATTGACTGACTCAATTTCTTCTTTTGAAACACCATCTTTAGGGCAATATGTCACCGAAAAACGATTATCGGTTGTACCATGAATTAAATGCGCCGCAGCAGATAAATTATTCGCTAATTCAGGGTTATTTTTAACCGCTTCTAAGGTTTCATCTGTCGTTTTATAGCCAAATTCACGAATTAATTTATCGATTGCCATATCTTCACCAAAACGATGAAGTGCTGGTGCTAAGACAATCAATTCACCTTCATCAGCCATTGCCATGCGTGTACGATAAATTGATTTATTACCTAACCAAGTGGTTTTAAATTCTGATGGTTCTAAATACACCACGGCTTTTTTAATCGGCTTATCTAATAAATTTAGGTTTAATTTTTGGCTTAATTTACAGGCTTCAACATAGGTTTCATCCTGATTACCACAAAATACACCTTGTAAAGCTAACTTATCGTTTTTATTACCTAACACAGTTAAAATAAACTCGATTGGTAAGTGCCGTAAATATTGATCAAATCCTTCGTTTAAGGCTTGACGCACTGGCGTATTAACCTGACCCATAATGCGCTCCATGCCATAAACCGCACCTAAAAAGTGAGATTTATGAATGGTATCTGAGCCACCCACGCCAACTAAAATGTTTTTAGTGTAATTTGCCATACCAATTACTTCGTGTGGCACTATTTGACCGACCGAAACAATTAAGTCCCAGTTGCCTTCAACCAATAATTTATTGGCGGCAACATCCATGGCGTAATCGAGTTTACCTTCAGATAATTCCAACATACGGTCTGAGCTAATTTCACCAAACTTAACCACATCGGTGCGCCATCTGTGCGGTAAAAAACGCTCTTTTGGAATTTCAGTGCCAAACATTGCATCAATTTCACCATCGCTCATCGGATCATGTGTGCCTAGTGCTGGTAATAAATAAACTTCGGCCTGATCTTTTAACTTTTGATACAAATAGTTAGAGATAAAACCCGCTTTTGAATAAAAACGCGTAATGTCTGGTGGTAATAATAAAACACGCTTTGCAGTCGCTGCTTTTTGGGCAATAAATTCGTCTAAAATAACCGTTAAATCAGCATCTGAAATCGTTTTATCTGTGTCAACATTATGAATTGGATAAGACATTATTTTATTTCCTGTAAAATTTGTTCAACAATTTCGGCCGGCTGAGGCTCGATACTGACAATAATAGCATCTGTTGGCTCTTCAAGTGTCTCAAATTGTGAAGTTAATAATTTAGCGCTCATAAAATGACCTTTACGTGCCGCTAAACGATTTGAAATTAACTCAAAACTACCTTGCAAATAAACAAAAGTGACTTGATCCGGTTGAGGCTGAGATAACCATTCACGATATTTTTGTTTTAATGCAGAACAGGCTAATACAGCGCCACCTTGCTGATTCCACGATACCATTTGCTCGGCAAGATTAGTTAACCAAGGTAATCTGTCCTCATCGGTTAATGGAATGCCATTTGACATTTTTTCAACCGATGATTTGCTATGAAAGTCATCCGCATCATAAAAATTAACATTTAATTTGTCAGCCAATGCTTGTCCGATAGACGATTTTCCACACCCGCTAACACCCATCACCACGTAAATCATAAAAACTCCAACAGACCCGTTTTATATGGGTTAGACAAACTAACCCTTGTTCGAGTTAACTCTAATTAAAGTCAAAAATTGACCATTATTTAACTGAAAATAGTAAAAAATAATAATATTTATTAAATTTTATTTAACTTTTGATGTTAAATAATATATTATGCCACCGGTGGCAATGTCAATAAAAAGTTTAAAAATAGTCATTTATTCAATGGGGTTCTATAAATGATGGCTCAAAAGCCTAATTTATGGTAAAAACTGGCTAGATTATAAGAGATTACAGTAATATGGCGAACGAAAAAATAACGATAAACGATATTGCACGTCTGTCCGGCGTGTCTAAACGAACAGTCTCTCGGGTTATTAATCAATCACCTAAAGTAGGTGAACAAACCAAGCTAAAAGTCGAAAAAATTATCGAGCAGTACAACTATGTGCCAGATAAACAAGCTAGGGGCTTAGCTTCGAGCCGTTCTTATTTATTAGGTTTAGTTTACGATAACCCTGATGCACTTTACATTGATGAAGTTCAGCGCGGGATTCTATCGTTTTGCAGCAAAAAAGGTTACGAGCTGGTTGTCCACCCTTGTCGCTATAAAAGTACCGATTTAAATGATAACGTTTTAGATTTTGTTCGCCGCTCTAAATTAGACGGTATCATTTTATTACCACCAGCGTCAGAAGTAGACGATTTAGCCTCAACGTTAGACGAAAACGCCATTCCTTATGTTCGTATGGTATCGGGTTACTCAGAAAAAACTGACGACTTTGTTATGTCAAATGATCGCCATGCCGCCGCTGATATGGCACGTTTTCTGGTTTCGCTAAAACATCAAAAAATCTCTATGATCACAGGCCCACTTAATTACCGCTCATCTAAAGAGCGTTATGAAGGGTTTATTCATACCATGGAAAATATGGATAGAGCACTACCAGATCAATATTTAATTGAAGGCACTAACCTTTACGAAAGTGGCATTGAAAAAGGTAGGCATTTACTTACTTTAGACGACAGACCAACCGCTATTTTTTGTAATAACGATGAAATGGCTTCAGGTGTATTAAAAGCCGCTGCCGAGTTACACATAAAAGTACCGGAACAGTTATCGGTTTGTGGATTCGATGATAACTTACTTGCATCGCGGATTATTCCTGCATTAACCACAATTAAACGTCCGGTTCGACAAATGGCCGTTTATGCAGCAAATAAATTAATCGCAAAAATAGAAAGCAATAATCCTCAGGCAGTTATTCAAAACTGTACGGTACACCCTGAATTAGTGATCAGAGATTCAACCGGATTTAATGAAAACTAAACGGCAAATTTAAGGTTTGCCGCTTAACCTTTTCATCAACTTTGCCAACTTAAATTTTGGTTAGTTTATAGTGATGATCAATTGCTTACAGAGCTTAGTTCGCCATCTAATCTCTGGCCATTTATTTTCAGATTATCCATTTTTAATCCAACCACATTATCTAAAACAAACGGGGTTTTAGCCTCTTTTACCGTTACATTTTTAAATATAATGTCTTGCAATGGCGCATCTTTATATGCGTGCATTTCAAATACAGTTGTCGCTTTTTCCACTTCTATATTTTCAAACACAATATCTTTATAAGTAGATGGATGTCCACCCTCAATGACCCCTGGGTAGTTAAGCTGAAACCAGAATAAGTCATCAAATTCTTCTATTTTCATATTGGTAACTCGAATATGCTCAACTAATCCACCTCTATCAAGTGAACCTTTAAAACGGATCGCAGCTTTGCCTTTGCGCAAAATATTGTTATCAAAATAAACATGGCTGATTCCACCCGACATTTCACTGCCTAAACCAATGCCATCTTCACCACCCATATCATTATTTCTAACAACAATATGACGGCTGGGTTTAGCTATATCTCGGCCGTCTTTATCGCGCCCAGATTTAATCACCACCGAATCGTCACCTGTTCTAAAATGGCTGTTTTCAACCACAGCATAATTAACAGAGTCTAAATCTATGCCATCGTTATTGGGTAAATGGCTGTCTACTTTAATATCCCGCACAGTTACATGATCGGAATAGACTAAATGATTCACCCAAAATGGTGAGTTTTTACTGGTATAACCCTCTAATAATACTCGTTTAGCACCAAAAAACTGAATTAAACTCGGGCGTAAATAATGGCCTTCTCCAAATTGTCTTTGCTCTACCGGTGTACCTTTAATGCCCATAGTACGAATAGCTTGCATGTCATCGTGCGCTAAATCATACCAAGGGTGAAACTCACTATTTGCATTACCGTCAATTATGCCTTTACCGGTAATTGCGACATCTTCGACATTAGCAGCATAAATTAACGGGGAGTAGCCATACATTTCAGTCCCTTCCCAGCGTGTTTTAACTACAGGTAAATAATCCGCAGGTTTGGCAGAAAATAATAGTACAGCACCGTCGTTTAGTTTTAGGTTAATTTTGCTTTTAAGATTAACTGCACCTGCGCTGAACCATTCACCAGCGGGAATGACAACCGTACCGCCTCCAGATTTAGCTAAAGTATCGATAGCCGTTTGAATCGCAGTTAAATCATCTTTGCCATCATTGGCAACTGCACCGTATTCAAGAATACTGGTTTGTTTATCGGGAATATTCGGCAATTCAATTTTAGCGACAATATTGTCGATCTCCTGCTGGTAGCCATTTGCAGTAGTATCTGCAACCACAACTTGAGGTAAACCAGCCAACATCACAGCACAAGCGACAGAACTTAAATAGTTTTTCATTACTAAGACTCCAGAATGTTTAATAAAATGCTCAACATCAAAAAGCTTTTAATACAAAAATGGCCGACAATAGCCGGCCATTTTATTAGCTTATTTCAAAGCATTCATTACAGATTATAACGTGCACCAAAGAAGTACTGAGTACCTGTATGGTTATATTCACGCATTAAGTTTAAGTCGCCATCACCAGTGGTGTATAAGCGCTCGTACTCATCTGTCAGGTTAATCACTTCAAGTGTTAACGTTAAGTTTTCATTGATGTTATAAAACGCACTTAAATCAATATGAGTAGGACCTGTAGTTGCTTCCTCAGCGTTACCATTACTACCCGGTGTACGTGTAATATAATCATCACGCTTATTCATCGATAAACGCGCACCATAGGTTTCTTCTTCATAATATAAAGTCGCGTTATATGAGTTTTCAGAAAGACCTGTAATACCATCCGCAGATACGCGGGTATAGTTACCAACAAAGCCTAAATTAGATAACTTACCTGGCAAGAAAGTAAATGGTTGTTGATAAATAAACTCCATCCCTTTCACCTTACTTTCAGATAAGTTCACAGGTACATTATGCTCATAAGGTGTAGTTCTTGGATCTTGCGCAATACTTGCTTCATATTGAGGGTCAGCATCAATAAACGCATAATAAGCAGGATCAACTAAACGCTCAACTGTGTTTGTTTCTATAAAGTTTTTAATATCTTTATAGAAATAAGTCGCAGCAACTAATGCTTCTGAATCAAAGTACCACTCAACCCCTAAATCGAAATTATCAGACTTAAATGGGTCTAAGAATGGGTTACCTGTTGAGACACGAGCATTAATATAGTCAAACGAAGGTGCCCCTGGGTTTAATGATGATAAACTAGGACGAGTCATTGTTCTTGATAATGCAGTTCTGACAATCACATCGTCTGTTACATCTAAAGCTAAATTGACTGACGGTAAAAAGTCATTATAGCTGTTACCGATACTAACTGGCTCAATCTCACCATTTGTTACAAGGTAACCTGTTGAGTCAGTTTCAGTTTTAACATAACGAGCACCAGCATTCGCACGTAATAACATATCACCGATATCAAATTCACTATCAAAATCAACATAAATAGCAGATGTTTTTTCATTGACTATCCAGTTACTACCGGTTCTTGGTGACCACACGGTCGGTAATAAATCAGCTTTGATTTTGTCAAAATCTGCAACAATAAAGCGAGGCAAATCTTCGCCATCAAAACCACTACCATAATCGTCGTATGGTAATAATTCAGTGTAACCTTCAGCTGTGTCTCCATTACCTTTGGATAAATCTTGGAAGCCTTGGATTTCTTCTTCATAGTAAGTAACTGTTCTGTCATTATACGCAGCACCAGCTTTTAAGATGAAAGAATCTAAGTCATAAGTGAAATCAACTTTTGCTGTATCGTTTTCACGTAAAACATCAGTTGCACGTAAACGGCCATCGGTTAAATCATAGTTTGTTGGGTCATTATAGTTATAACCAAAAAAGTTTAACTCTGGTGAATCTGAGTTGTCACTAAAATCAAACCCAAATCTATGATATTCACCTGTCATATTATAGCGGTATTGCTCCGAACGAGCATCAGACTCTGCTGTACCAACCATAGCATCAAGCGTCATATAATCATTTAAGAAAAACTTACCTGATAATACATACTGCTTAAATTTAGTTTCAGAAATTTGTTGACGGCTTTCAATACGGTTTTGCACATTATCAAATACACCAGCCTGTACCTGACTACCATTTGGCGCGACCGTAATAGAAACAGGAGTGATTTCATCAAAAGTACTTCTGAACATTTCAAACATATTGTACATGGTACGATCGTTATCTAATGTAGAATGCAATGCATCAAAAGTTAAAACAATATCTTCAGTTGGTGCATATTGAATTGAAGTTGTCATCCCTAAACGATCTTGCTTATTACCAAAAAAGTCAGGGCGAGGTAAGCGAGGAGTCCATAAACAATTAACAGGATCTACCGCATTACCATCAATTTCACAATTACCTACATCTATATCTCCAGTCACTTGAGTAGATGAAGTATCAGCATACGGACCACTTCCATCTTTAGCTGGTGTAGTCCAACGCACTGTGCCAAAACCTTCCTGACGAACAGTTCTTTCAGATTTAGCAATTGAGAATAAGACCCCAAAAGTATCATCAGCAAATGTATTACTGATCATAAAGGACATACGAGGATCAATTTCTTCGGTTATGCTGTTATAGCCACCTTGTGCAGATGCCGCAACATGGAAACCACGCGAATCAAATGGCTTAGCAGAATACATATCAACAGTACCGGCAATACCACCTTCCTCTGCTTTTGCAGTTGAAGTTTTTTGAATATCTACGCGGTTAAACAATTCGGAAGCAAATACGTTAAAGTCGAACGAACGACCACCGTTTACACCACCACCAGAGTCAGTACCATCAGTACTCGCTGGCACTTCCATACCATTTAAGGTAGTACGAGTAAATGATGGGCCTAAACCACGTAACGTAATTTGGCGACCTTCACCACCTTCACGCGAAATTGCCACACCAGGAACACGCTGAAGTGATTCTGCAATGTTTAAATCAGGGAACTTACCAATATCTTCAGCAGCAATTGAATCTCTGGCGTTGACAGACACCCGTTTAGTTGCCAATGATTTGTTTAATGAAGACCGAAAACCTTTAACTTCAATGGTTTCGATATTTTCTTCTGCCCCTGCTTCTTGAGCAATAGTATTTGTAAGTGGACTTAGACCTAAAATAAGCCCCATACAAGTGAGTAGTTTTTTCTTTTTAAAAACACGTTGCATACTTATATCTCCTCTGTGTTTAGTACTTGGCGTTGTAATTTATAAATTCACTACTTTGTTTAAAAAACAGTTTAAAACTTACATTTTAGATTAATGTAATCAGCCCTAAAAATAAGTTGGGCTAAAACATTAAACAACAAAATGAATAACATTTTTTTAACCATACACCACAATGCTACCGGTGGCAATAAAAAAAATAACATTTTTTAAATTTTTTAGATTGTATTTTAATCAATGATAACTAAGAAGATTATTTAAAAAATGAAAAAAGGCTGTGTATGTACACAGCCTTGAATATAGTTCAGAAAAAAGTGTTATAACTACCTATAACAAACAGAATTTTATAATGAACCACGTAAACCAATTAAGAATTGGCGGCCATTTACAAAATATTCCATTGGTTGTTGGTTATAAATATTACCCCACTGTTTCTTTTCTGCGTTCGTTAAATTAATAATTTCAAAAGACACAGACATATCTTCATCTAATTTATAACGAGATGAGAATTTCCAAGTACCTTTGTCATCATAACCACGGACAAAAGTCCCTTCGTCTTTATATTCATTTAAATACTGCTTGTTATAACCTTCTCTGTAGTTATAGGAAACACGAGCACTAAACTTATCACCTTCATAATAAAGAGTTGTATTAACAGTATTTTTTGAAGTTTCTTCCTCAACTAAATTTAATATTTCACCAGTGAATGGGTCTTCAACATCACGAGTGTAATCAATGTAAGTATAATTAGCGATAATACCAAAATCATCAAACCCTTTTGGTAGGAATGTAAATGGTTGCTGATAAACTAACTCATAACCCCACATACCCTCTGCTGGTGTGTTTTCAAGGCTCTGAATAGACCAAACCGTATCAGGTGTAATTAATTCATTACCGTCCACATCAACATTTAGCCCTTCAAGAAATTCTCGGCTTAAAGTTGTATTTTTAGTTGTTTTAGATAGACCAGAAATATCTTTATAAAATACAACGGCGCCTAATAAAGCTTCTTGATCAAAATACCACTCTAAACCTAGGTCAAACTGAGTGGCTTCATAAGGCTTTAAAGAAGGGCCTGCGCCCACTTTAATTGAACCACCACTTTCTTCTCCAGTCTCGGCATTAGTTGACGGCACGCTCACAGAAACAGATGAAGCTAAATCAGATAAAGCTGGGCGAGTAATTGCTTTTGAAGCACTAAAGCGGCCAACTAAGTCCTCGGTTAAATCAACAGCAATATTTAATGATGGTAAAAAGTTATTACTGGTACTTACAGTTGTCACCCAGCCATAACCATTTTTATAGTTTGCACCATCACCAAAACCTGCCAATAAAGTATTTGAATTATAATGATCTTTATTTGCTATTGAGGAGGTATTTTTGTTATCCAAATAGCGGAAACCTAAATTCGCTCGAACATCAAATCCACCCACTTCACCATTGAAATCAGTTTGGAAATAAATTGCATCTACTTCTTCTTTTAATTTATAGGTTTGATCAAAACGTTCTCGACGTTGCATAAATTCTTTATCACCAAATGCAGCCATCATTTTGTCAAAATCAGCAGCAACCCAAGTTGATTGAGTGAGAGCAGAGCTGCCCGGTACAGAAACTGAGTTACCAAATTCAATACCTAGCTGATCAAGCGTAGTAGCATATAAAGCACCGTTTAAATCAATTCCTGTATATGGATTACCTTGCTCGTCAGCATCATAGTCAACAGCCCAAGTTTCCGCTCGGTTACCCGTTGTACTGGCTTTAGGATCATTTGCTGCACGAGTTTCTGTATCTTTTAAACGTTTGTAATAGTTACGATAATAGTGCTGCTCTGTTTCAAATGAACGTGAATTAACCCCAAACTTTAAGATAAACTCCTCATTTAACTCGTAACTGAAATCTAATTTGAGTGTGCTGTTTTCACTTTCGATAGTTTGGCTAGCGGTACGAGTTAATGCAACGTCATAATTAGAACCATTTGTCATCGCCTCTTTTGACTGCTCTAAAGTATAACTTCCACCAGCATAAGAACCGTCAGCAAATTGAGGTTGATTAGGAATAAAAGCAAATGATGGCATATCCATATTCATTTGCCCAGTTGCTGTAGTTGTCCCCTGATTATTAATCAAATCCATAGGATCAACAGAACTGTCATAACTATAAGCAACAACTGAATTATTTGAGTCAATTGCAAATGTATTCTGATACGGTACATCAAGTTCAGATGTACCAACACCTGCTAAAAATTCCATTTTTAATTTATCGCTAATGTACCAATCAGCATTAAAAGACAACTGATTAAATGTCGATTCAGAGTTATCTTTACGTGCTTCTGAACGAATAGGTGCATTAGAAAAAGCGCCAGCGACAATATTACCATTCGCATCTGCAACTAAATTCTCAGGATAAATAGCCGGGGCAGTACCTTTATTATCACGCATTAGCACCGAATATTGATATTCATTAACGTCTGTTTCTAACTTAGCATGTAACCAGTCTAGGCTCATGGTCAGATCTTCCGTCGGTGCATATTGAACGGCACCTGTAATACCTAAGCGTGTTTTTTCTTGGCTATAAATTGAATAACGAGGAATACGCGGAACAAATTTCCCATCTAAATAATCATCGTCATAAATTCCGTTTTCATCGCCATCTATAATCGTTTTTGGTGGCTCTATGAGTAAATTAGGATCGCCATAAGCATCCGTATCACCTTTTTCACCATTATGTTTAGGGTTAAGCACAGTCCAGCGAACAGTTGATGAACCTTCTGATTGGACTACCCCTTTTGAATAAGCAACCGAGCCTAAAATACCAAATTTATTATCCCAGTTTTGGCTTGCCATAAAAGACATACGAGGTGTTGTTTCTGCTGCAATATCGTTATAGCGAGCATTAACATTATAAGACAACTTAGTGCCTTGGTATTGGAATGGTCTTGCTGACTGCAAATTAACATTACCACCAATACCACCATCTTCAAGTTCTGCTGATGGTGATTTATCGACCGTTACTTCTGTAAATAATTCTGATGCAAAAATATTAAAATCAAAAGCACGTGATTTATTGGAACCACCACCCGCATCAGAGCCAGAACCAGCAGAAGCTGACTCCATACCGTTTATTGTTGTTTTAACAAAACGAGAGCCTAAACCGCGAATCGTAATTTGGCGACCTTCACCACCATCTTCTTCCATTGAGATCCCTGGAACACGAGCAAGTGAATCAGCCACGTTTAAGTCAGGAAATTTACCGATATCCTCAGCTAATATAACGTCACGTGACCCAACAGCATCACGTTTTGACATCAGGGCGGCATTCAAACTACTTCTAAAACCAGTTACTTGAATCACCTCGGCTTCATCAGCTCCTTTTTCTGCAGCTGACGCACCTAAAGGCACAAGCGCCCCAGTTAACAACATACCAGCAAATATTTTGCTGTAGTTAAATGCTTTAGTATCTCTCATGCGTTTGTTCTTCCTTCGAATGTAATAAAAATATGCTTGAATTATTTATAGTAAGTAACAAATAGACTTTTCTTAATAAACCTGCCCAATTTGCTACCGGTGGCATTATATTTTCAAACCCCAAAAATGCAACATTTATATTAACAAAAAACAAACAAAGCCAATTTAAAGTATAAATTATCTTAATGTAGAAAACATAACGAACTGTTATTTAACAAGTATTTTAAATTATCATCGAGAGGGGAAATTTAAAAATACGCCCCCCTAGACATTTACATCTGTAATTAATTTAACTAGATTAAGAAGATACAAAATAAATACATTTTTTAAACAAAAACAATTTGCTACCGGTGGCAATTGTTTTACAATGCAAAACCTCTAACTCACTTAGCTGATAAACTTTATTGATATAAAGCCCCAAACAGCTAACAGGGATCAATATAAATGAATAAACTCTATTTAAATGCTTTATTTATCGTATCTGCTGGTTTGTTAACAGCTTGCTCCGGTGGTTCGTCTGATACAGATACAAAAGATTCAGTACAAACCGAAAACGGTAATCAAAATAATAATAATACGAATACCAATACTGAAGATACTGATAACGAAACCCCAACCGAGCCTGAAGAACCAGAGACACCAACAGATAATCCGGATACCGCAGATAAAGCTTACACCGCAACCGGAGCAGCCAGTTTAAACGGTGGAACAACAGGTGGCGAAGGCGGTTTAGTGGTCAAAGCAACCACAGGAACCGAAATCCATCAGGCACTTTGTAGTCGTGCATCCAGTGATACCCCTATCATTATTGAAATTGAAGGCACCATTAATCAC
Organism: Catenovulum sp. 2E275; assembly: GCF_025515275.1. GTDB lineage: Bacteria > Pseudomonadota > Gammaproteobacteria > Enterobacterales > Alteromonadaceae > Catenovulum. The sequence goes on along the minus strand of NZ_JAOPFU010000001.1, from coordinate 283,306 downwards.
ACCAATACCAGCAAAGTATCGGGCGATAGTTGCAATACCGCAGAAGATGTAATTGAGCTGAAAGAAATCAGTAATATCACTTTATTAGGTGTCGGCAGTGGCGCTGTATTTGATCAAATCGGGATTCATATTCGCAAAGCATCTAACATTATTATTCAAAATGTGCATGTTAAAAACGTAAAAAAATCAGGCTCACCTGTATCAAATGGTGGCGATGCAATCGGGATGGAATCAGATGTATCCAATATTTGGGTAGATCATGTCACATTAGAGGCGAGCGGCGGTGAAAATGAGGGATTTGATGCGCTATTTGACATGAAAGCCAACAGCAAATATATCACTTTATCCTACAGTATTTTAAAAAATGCAGGCCGCGGCGGTTTGGTCGGCTCAACCGATGGCGACAGTAATAATGGCCCTGTCACCTTTCATCACAATATTTATCAAAACATAGATTCTCGTACACCTTTACTTCGCCATGCAACCGCTCATGCTTTTAATAACCACTATGATGGTTTAAATGAATCAGGGATGAATCCAAGAATCGGCGGCCAAATAAAGGCAGAAAATAATGTATTTGAAAACGCGAAAAACCCGTTAGGTACTTTTTATACTAATGATATGGGTTATTGGGATGTTAGCGGTAATATTTGGGCAGATTCTGTCACTTGGTCCGCCGCAGGTGATAAAAGCTACCCAGCTGGATCAAACCCGGAGTCAACCACCAGCATTGCCATTGAATACGACTATCAGCTTGATGATGCAAGTTGCGTAAAAGAGTTACTTAATAATACAGCCGGGGCGAATAAATCACTGGCGATTTCAGACGGAAGCTGTGGCGTCACATTAATTGAAGGTACAGGGGAAAGCACTCAACCAGAGCCAAATAACCCTGAACCGCAAGAACCGGATACTGAAAACCCAGATCCAGAAAACCCAGAGCAACCCACTCCGTCAGATACTAACTTTTCATTATCAGCAGGTGCAGACGGCAGCTCAAAAGCCAGCGGATCAAGCTATGGAAATGTTAAAGATGGAGACTTAACAACTTACTGGTCACCAGATGGAACGACCGGTCGAATTTCTGTTAAAAACTTATCTTCGCAAATTAATGCAATCAATATAATTGAAACCTCCGGCTCAGCTGGCAGTATTCAAACTTGGCGGGTTATCAATGAAGATAATAATGCTGAACTTGCTTCTGGCACAGGATTAAACGGATTAATTAGTTTTACCGCTGTTAGTTTAAACAAAATCAGTTTTTATATAGATTCGGCAAATGCTACACCTCAAATAGCTGAATTTGAAACGTATTACACTCAAGGCAATTCAGCCGGTTCAACAACAGATAACTCATCACTCGATCCAACTGACACAACGGATAATTCGTCTTCAACAACCGATGAAACAGCCAATAACAGTAATCAAGCTGGCGGCGATGATAACGGAGTGATTAATTACCCTGACGCAAATTGTGCAGAGTTAATCAACAACCCAGAAGTTAACTGGCGTGAATCATCATTACAAAGCGATCAGGAAATCATTGAATGTCTGGCAACCTCTTTAGGTAAACCAGTTGGTTATGGTGAAAATGCCACCGGTGGCTATAATAATAGCGGAGACAGTCATTTAATTATCATTACAAACAACAAGCCGGAAGAGCAAATTTTAGCTGCGATTTCGTCAACTGATTACAATTGGATTGTATTTGATAAAGCCGATTTTAAAACTGAAACTCAAATTATGATGTATCGCCCTTATTGCACTAATGCCAGTTTGCAATCTGCATTAGGTTTAAACGAAACCGAGTGTCGCTCACCTCAAACTTGGTGCGAAAAAAATAATATCAGTGATGCACAGTGCTTAGAAACCTTTTTTAACACAGAGCTAAACAATGCAGCACTCCCTATTCGCAACTATGTCATTGCCAGTAATACAACGATTGATGGGCGTGGTGCTAACGCAACCTTTGTATTTAATGGTTTTGCCATAGGTGCAGATAGCAGCGGTACCGCCACAACCACATCTGAAAACGTGATAATTACCAATAATAAATTTATTGGAGTTGGCCATACCGAAGATCATGATCTTGACCCAGATATGATCCGTTCAACCGGTGAATCTCACGATATCTGGATCCATCAAAATACATTTGATACTACAGGTGATTCAGCATTTGATGTGAAAGTGGGCGCTTACAATATCAGCGTTTCATTTAACAAATTAATTAATGTAAAACGCGCCGCACTGCATGGTTCAAGTGACAGTAGAGCCATTAACTCACAAATCAGAACCAGCATTCACAACAACTTATTTGTCACTACCGATGAATATTTTGGTGCCAGCTCATTTAATACCTTACGTAGGGTGCCTTTGTTACGCCGTGGTCAAACGCATTTATTTAATAATGTGTTTTATGGTTACCGCAAAGATATTTTAAGTGTGCGCGTGGGCGGCAGTGCGTTATTAGACAATAACTTAATTATCAATAATGCCACCAACTCAAAAGGCGATGATTTAACTGATTGGCAAACTAACTTGTTTGATGAGGCCGTAAAAGAAGGTAATTTAGAAATAAATAACACTTATGTTTTTGAATCTAATGCAAATTGTGAACTATCGGGTAATTCAGCTTCGTTGGATACTAAAGTCGGCACAACGCCAAATATGTTCGCCGATTATAACTCTGTTTCACAAAATACAATTAACGAAAACTTATTTACAGCCAATGACTCACTCAGAGATTATGTAATAGCAAGTGCGGGTAAAAATGGGATGCCGCCTTATCTATCCAGCTACTCTGCCGGCACAACAAACATTATTGCCGCAGCAGCCAGTAGTTGCCAATAACCTATCACCCCTTTGGCTTTAAATTATACTTAAAGCTAAGGGGAACTTTTTCATAAGGTCTTTTTAACATTTAAGATATTTTATTGTCCTGTCTCTACTTTTGGTGACGCACTGAGTTATTAAAACTTATTTACACTTTAAATATATAGGAGATAGTTAGCTTCAAGTTACTGATTTTATTTAATCTAAGCGGGATATAAATGACCCTCTCAATATTAAATTAATTAATATTAAGCTACCGTCATTTTACGTCCAATCAGGTTTACTTTTGTCTATCAAGATATATCTGTGTCCTTGATAAATCGCTGAAGTATTGGTGGTAAAGTACAATAAGATACCGTCGTATAGTCTGTAAGGAAAATTTACATATATGTCCTAGCTCAGGATATTTAATTTATTTTTATAGTTATTTTTACTACAAAGCAATAAAAGTATGATGATTTATTTGCATACGTATTCATTTTGAAAGTTAAACAAATTAAACATAAAAATTACACCTTAGTAACATAAAGAGCTAACCAAGTACTAAGGAAATCAAATGAAAAACATAACGTTAAATTTAATAGCAGCCCTGAGCGTTTCTGTAATATCTACCCCCCTTCATGCTGATCCAACTACTTTTGTTCACTTATTTGAATGGAAGTGGCAAGACGTAGCAACGGAATGTGAACAATACCTAGGCCCTAAAGGTTATGCTGCAGTACAAGTTTCACCACCTAATGAGCATATTCAGGGTAGCCAGTGGTGGACTCGTTATCAACCAGTGAGTTATCAATTACAAAGCCGTGGCGGTAGCAGAGCCGAGTTTATTGATATGGTTGAGCGTTGTAACAACTCAGGTGTAGAAATTTATGTTGATGCTGTCATAAATCACATGGGGGCAGGCAGTGGTACAGGTACCGCAGGCAGCACTTATGGTAATCGCCAATTCCCAATTTATGGCCCGCAAGATTTTCATTCATCTTGTACAATCAACTCAAGCGATTATGGCAGCGACAGATGGCGCGTTCAAAACTGTGAGTTAGTTGGCTTACCAGATTTAAATACCAGCTCAAGTTATGTCCAGGATACCATTGCCGGATATCTAAACGACCTACAAAATATCGGCGTAAGCGGATTTAGATTCGATGCTTCAAAACACATGTCTGTACCTGATATCCAGGGCATATTATCTAAAGTTAATGGCACGCCACTAGTTTTTATGGAAGTTATTGATCAAGGTGGCGAAGCGGTCACAGCTGCTGAATATACTGGTACAGGGCTAGTCACCGAGTTTAAATACAGCACCCAATTGGGTAATACTTTCCGCAATGGTTCACTAGCTTGGTTAAGTAATTTTGGCGAAGCTTGGGGATTTATGCCAAGTTCATCTGCGGTGGTATTTGTTGATAATCACGATAACCAAAGAGGCCACGGCGGCGCAGGTAATGTCATTACATTTGAAGATGGGCGGCTTTATGATTTAGCGAACGTATTTATGCTTGCTTACCCTTATGGTTATCCAAAAGTCATGTCTAGCTATGATTATCATGGCGATACAGATGCAGGTGGTCCGGGCGTAGCAGTACACAACAACGGTACACTTGAATGTTTTGATACCAATTGGAAATGTGAACACAGATGGTCGTATATTGCCGGTGCAGTGGATTTCAGAAACAATACCACCGCAACCTGGACAACGACTAACTGGTGGGATAATGGTAATAATCAAATCGCATTTGGCCGAGGAGAGTCAGGCCATGTTGCAATTAACAAAGAAGATTACAACATGACAGCCAGCATTCAAACCAATATGGAACCTGGTACATACTGTAACGTTTTAAAAGGTGAACTAAGCTCAGATGGCGCAAGCTGTAGCGGTGAAACAGTTACCGTAAACCAAAATGGTACAATTAACTTAGATATTGCCCCTTGGGATGCTATCGCAATTCACCATAACGCTAAAATAATCCCTGTTGGTTGTACTCCAAACTGTGATAATAACGACGACTGGCAACGTACAGTTATTTTTATTCAAGCACAAACCCAAAGTGGACAAGATATGTTTATTCGCGGTGGGATAGATCACGATTATGCAAATAATCAATTAGGCCGCAACTGTGATACCACTAATTTTGATTGTGCAATGCCAATACGTCATCTTAATCTGATTAATGCAACAACCAGCCCTTGGAAAGCTAACGACAACTATTTAGATTGGTATGGTGTTGAAGCGAGCCAAAGCTCGTCAGCAGAAGGAACAGCAATGGATTGGACTACAGATATTTGGCCAACCAGTTGGGGTACAGAAAAAACAGTTGCAACAGATGGTTACGGCACAGAGCCACTTAACATTTGGGGACAACATTATTGGATGCTTGATGTTGAAATGGATTGTAGTAAAGCTGTGAATGGCTGGTTTGAGTTAAAAGCGTTTGTGAAAAACGGTCAAGGTTGGGAATCAAATATAGCTCAGGTTAATGCGCCTTACTCAAGTAACAATCATTTTGCCCAATGCGGTAAAATCAATAAGTTTAATTTTAACAATAGCAGTGTAGAAATCCGCGATTTTTAATTCTGTTTAAATTGGTATACCCGTGCTACCTCAAGATGCATGTTTCATTGCTAAAAAGCCTGATTTTTAATCAGGCTTTTTTATAGCTCAATCAGTTTATATATAAGATTTATCCAAAAAATTACCTATCCAAAACAAAAGCATCATTAGCCAGATTATTATAAAACAATAATTTCCCTATAAGATAACCAATCTAACAAGCCTCAATTAGATTGAGGCCATCACCATCAAAGTAAAATTAGCTCGATAAACAATAAAAATAAAACGCCTATTTTGTTATAAAAAACAATTTGTTATATATGATTTATACGAACAATAATTTTTCAAATTTTTTTCTTTATATTTATTAATAAGTTAACTTTTAAATAATGTGAATAGCGTCACACCCTGACCAACAACAATTGATTTACAAATATTTTACACCTACACTCATCGACGAAAATTTATTCAGCGCGAAAATATTTTTATAAAGCTGGAATAGTTTTCAAACTTAATGCTACCGGTGGCAATTAAATTACCACCGGTAGCATTAATTAGGATAAATAATAAACTCAAGCAAAAGGTGATTTTAATGAAAATCAAAACTCCGTATAAATATTCAGTTGGAGCCGCAGCAATCGCAAGCGTGTTATCAACTGGTAGCGCAATAGCGTCCGGTTTTCATACTCAAAATGGCGGCACAACCGGTGGTGCAGGCGGTAATGTGGTATATGCAACAACAGGTACAGAAATCCACGCAGCACTTTGTAACCGAGCATCCAGTGATACGCCAATTATTATTCAAGTTGAAGGCACAATTAACCACGGTAATACCAGTAAAGTATCTGGAGATAGCTGTAATACCGCAGATGGTGTTATTGAGCTTAAAGAAATCAGTAATGTGTCGCTAATTGGGGTTGGTAACGGCGCATTATTTGACGAGCTAGGCATTCATATTCGTAGTTCATCTAACATTATCATTCAAAATGTGCATGTCCGTAATGTCAAAAAATCCGGCTCACCGACCTCAAACGGTGGTGATGCTATTGGTATGGAATCAAACGTCTCTAATGTTTGGGTAGACCATGTTACGCTTGAAGCGCAAGGTGGAGAGTCAGACGGATATGACGCATTATTTGATATGAAAGCCGACACTAAATACGTAACGCTTTCATACAGTATTTTACGTAACTCAGGCCGCGGTGGTCTGGTCGGCTCTAGTTCAAGCGATACTGAAAATGGTCCAGTAACCTACCATCATAATATTTATGAGAATATTGATTCACGCGCACCACTCATGCGTGGTCGTATTGGTCACAGTTATAACAACCATTTTAATGGTATTAATAAATCAGGCATCAACTCTCGTGTTGGCGCACAAATGCTAGTTGAAAATAACTACTTTGAAAATGCTAAAGACCCCTTGGGAACTTTCTACACTAACGATATGGGTTATTGGGAAGTTAGCGGTAACATTTGGGCTAATAGCGTTGTATGGACAGCCGATGATGATGATAATCACCCGGCAGGACCTAATGTTGTCTCAACCACTGATGTTACTATGCCTTATAGTTATTCAGTAGATTCGGCAGAATGTATTCCAAATATGTTAGCCGCAACAGCTGGTGCAAATACCGGTTTAGCCGTTTCAGATGGCTCTTGCTCAGTGTATGTGCCTGAACCAACCGATCCGGTTGAACCAACAGAACCAACGGATCCTGAAGAGCCGACCGATCCAGGTACAGATACCGGTGCCCAAGTATTAAATATTACCGAATCCGGTATATCTAGTGATTTCTTCGATATTAGCGGTAACCTTTCGTCTTCAAAAGGCACTGTTAATTACAATGGTTTAACTTTAACTCAAGCGTTAAAAATTGAATCTAGCACCTCTATCAACTTCACATCTTCAGCTGACGGTGACTTAGTCTTAGTATTTAACGATGGTGAAAATGGCAGTATTAACATTGATGGCACTAGCCATTCAGTCTCTAATGGTGTGCTTTCTGTTTCCCTTTCTGCGGGTAGCCATTCAATCACCAAAGATGACACGATGAACCTGTATTACATCAGCCTTGATAATAATGGCGAAGAAACTGAGCAGCCTGTTGAGCCTGAAGAACCGACAGATCCTGAAGAGCCTGCTGTCCCTGCGGTGGGCCTTACACTACAAGAAAATGCTAACGGCTTCTGTTTTGTTGAGGGCGCTGTAGAAAGTGACCACACAGGTTACACTGGCGTTGGTTATGCTAACTCTGAAAATACAACTGGCGCAGGTATTGTTTATGCAGTAGATGTACCAGCAAGTGGTAATTTTTCATTAAGTGCCAGATATGCTAATGGTGCAAATGATCGCCCAGCTGCCATTATTGTTAATGATAGTTTAGTTGGCACTGTAGCAATGCCATCTACAGGTGCTTGGACAAATTATTCATCCGTAAACGGAACAACCATTAGCCTAAGCGCTGGCCTTAACTTTATTCGCTTACAGGCAACAGATGCCGCAGGTCTAGCTAATATTGATGCAATAACAGTAACAGGTTCAAGCCAAGCACCGGGCGACTGTAATGGTCAAATTGGTGATGGCGGCGATACTGGCGGCGATACTGGTGGAGATACTGGTGGAGATACTGGTGGTGATACTGGTGGTGATACTGGCGGTGATACTGGTGGTGATACTGGCGGTGATACTGGTGGTGATACTGGCGGTGATACCGATACAACATCAGAAATATTAAATATTACTGAATCAGGTATATCCAGTGATTTCTTTAATATTAGCGGTAACCTTTCTTCTTCAAAAGGCACTGTTAATTACAATGGTTTAACTTTAACTCAAGCGTTAAAAATTGAATCTAGCACCTCTATCAACTTCACATCCTCGGCTGATGGTGACTTAGTCTTAGTATTTAATGATGGTGAAAGTGGCAGCATTAATATTGATGGCACTAGCCATTCAGTCTCTAATGGTGTGCTTTCTGTTTCCCTTTCTGCGGGTAGCCATTCAATCACCAAAGATGACACCATGAATCTGTACTACATCAGCCTTGGTAATAATGGCAGTGATTCTGGCACTGGTGACGGTGGTGACTCAGGTACAGGTGACGGTGGTGACTCAGGTACAGGAGACGGCGGCGATTCTGGCACTGGTGATGGTGGTGACTCAGGTACAGGAGACGGCGGTGATAATGGTGATGGCGTTGTTAATTACCCAAATGCAACTTGTGCTGAATTAATTAATAATCCGGCTATTAATTGGCGTGAATCATCATTACAAACCGATCAGGAAATTGTGGAATGTTTAGCAAATTCGTTAGGTAAACCTGTTGGTTATGGTGAAAATGCAACCGGTGGTTATAATCCGGCAGGTGGCAGTAACTTAGTGGTTATCACCAACAATAATCCTGAAGATCAAATTTTAGCAGCCATTTCTTCGCCTGCTCATAACTGGATTGTGTTTGATAAACAGGATTTTGCCAGCGAAACTGAAATTATGATGTACCGCCCTTATTGTGCCGATTCATCTTTACAATCAGCATTGGGTGTTGACGAAGCAACTTGTCGTAGCCCACAAGCTTGGTGTAGTGCTAACGGTGTTTCATCGTCAGACTGTTTAGAAACTTTCTTTAATAGCGAATTAAACGACAGTAATTTGCCTATTCGCAATTATATGATTGACAGTAACACCACAATTGATGGCCGTGGTGCAAATGCAACATTTGTATTTAACGGTTTCAAAATTGGTGCAGACAGCAGTGGCGCATCTACCCATGAATCTGAAAATGTGATTATTACCAACAATAAATTTGTTGGGGTTGGTCATACCGAAGATCATGATCTTGACCCAGATATGATCCGCTCAACCGGTGAGTCTCATGATATTTGGATCCATCAAAATACATTTGATACCACAGGTGATTCAGCATTTGATGTGAAAGTGGGCGCTTACAATATCAGCGTTTCATTTAACAAATTAATCAATGTAAAACGTGCCGCCTTGCATGGTTCAAGTGATAGCAGAGCAATTAACTCTCAAATCACAACCACCATTCATAATAATCTATTTATCACCACCGACGATAACTTTGGCTCAAGCTCATACAATACAATGCGTCGTGTACCTTTATTACGCCGTGGTCAAACCCACATGTTTAACAATGTATTTTATGGATACCGTAAAGACATAATGAGTGTGCGGGTTGGCGGTAGCGCATTAGTTGAAGATAACTTATTTATGAATAATGTGGTTAACTCTAAAGGTGATGACTTAGGTGATTGGCAAATCGAATTATTTGATGGTGCTGTGCGCGACGGTAATTTAGAAGTCGTCAACAGCTATGTGTATGAGTCAGATGCAAACTGTACAACGGCTGGCGCTTCTGCCGCTTTAGATGTACAAGATGGCTCTGCTCCAAATATGTTTGCTGATTACAATGGTATTTCGCAAAACACCATTTATGCGAATCGCTTAACTGCCGGCGCTGATTTACGTAACTATGTAATGGCAAGTGCGGGTAAAGGCGGTTTAACCCCTTATGTATCTGCGTATTCACAAGGTCAAAGCAATATTATTTCAGCAGCGCCGTCAAGCTGCCAATAAACTTGCTTTTATTAACTAAAGCTAAAAAAACAGCCGGTCATTCCGGCTGTTTTTTATATCACTGTCAATTCTAAAACCAAAGCTTAAATTAATTTTATACCTGCCCATAAAATTAGAATGATCAAAGCAGATACCAAAACCGCTTTCCATTTATATTGCTTAATTAAGCGTTCGGCCTGATTACCCGCCAGATAAACCACAGCAGCTAAGCCAAAGTACCTGATTGATCTTGCGATCACCGCGGCGAGTAAAAATAAGGGTAATGAATATTCTGTCGCGCCAGCGGCTAACATAGCGATTTGAAAAGGAATTGGGATCACCCCAACCATTAAAATAAACCAGAACCCTTCGGTATGCATTTGCTGCTTAACTTGCTGGAAAGTTTGTTCGTCGGCAAAGTTAGAAATAACCCACTCCCCGACCAAATCAAATAAATAATACCCCGCCATATAACCAAGTAAAGCCCCTAATAAACACCCAAAAGTCGCAAATAAAGCCAATAGCCATAACTTATCTCTTTTGGCTTGCATTAAAGGTACAAGCACAGCCTCAAGCGGGATTGGCACAATAATAGACTCTAAAAAGGAGGCAATAGTCAATGCTTTAAGCATGTGTTTGGAGTGAATAAACTGACGTGTTTTTTGTTCTATTATATTCAATTTTTTGACCTCAATATCAAAGCTAATACTATAATTATCTGTCCCTATCACTTCACTTATTTTTGCATGCTGTCTTTATCCTATTATTTGCATTGGATGGCGAATAAGCCGTTTACCGTAGTCTTTCATAAAAACCGTCAAAATAGCTTCAAAAATCTGCAACTTTAGCGACCTATTTAATTGATTATTATTCAGACAAATATAATCAATACGGAGTTTTTATGAAAAGTTTATTCAAATTAAGCCTAGTCAGCTTAGCTTGCACCGCTTATTTAACCGGCTGTAGTATAGATATCAATACAAATGATGATAACGATCAGTCAAAAGCGATTGATCTAACCATTTTACACATAAATGATCACCACTCGCATCTAACGGCCGAGCGTTTTGATTATGACGTATCCAACTTAAACCTGTCAGCTAAAACAGAAAGCGATGAGAGCATAACTGAGATATCCGTCACTTATGGTGGTTTTCCTATGTTGGTTAGCTTATTTAATACCGAAAGCGAAAACAGCCAAAATGTCCTTAAATTACATGCTGGTGATGCAATTACCGGTACACTTTATTACAGCTTATACAAAGGTGAAGCCGATGCCGCGGTGATGAACCAAATCTGTTTTGATGCATTTGCGTTAGGTAACCATGAATTTGACGATGGTGATGCAGGTCTAGCCAGCTTTTTAGATGAGCTCAATTCAACCGACTGTAATACACCGACTTTAGCAGCCAATGTGGTTCCGGCTGACACATCGGCAATTAAAGATGGCTATATTCAGCCTTATACTGTTATTGAAAAGCAAGGCGAAAAAATCGGTATTATCGGTATAGATATCGCTGGAAAAACTAAAAATTCATCCCAGCCAGATGAGGGGACTCAGTTTTTAGATGAAACCACCACAGCCCAACAATATATTGATGAATTAACTGAAATGGGCATTAATAAAATTATTTTAATGACACATTATCAGTATCAAAATGACTTAGTATTAGCAGCTAATTTAGACGGTGTTGACGTGATTGTTGGTGGCGATTCTCATACGCTATTAGGTGACTCAACCTTTTCAGATTTAGGGTTTAATCCTGCGGCACAATATCCAACCCGGGTAACCGATAAATCCGGTAATCAGGTGTGTATTGTGCAAGCTTGGGAATATGCTCATATTATGGGTAAATTAGAGGTAAGTTTTGATAAAAACGGTAAAGTTTCAGCCTGTCAGGGCGAGCCTTTAATGCCGATTTCAGATCAATTTACCTACCAATATAATGATGATGAAACCCGCACGTTAACTGATCAGGATATGACTTTAGTTACTCAAGCACTAACCAGCCATTCCGAAGTTGTAGTGACTCAACCAGATACAGCAACAACCACTTTAATTGCAGAATACGATGAGCAAGTTTCAGAACTAACTCAAACTATCATTGGCACAGTAGCATCAGATTTATGTTTGGTACGTTTCCCTGGTGAAGTACGTTCAACGGTTTGTCCGGTTTCACAAACTTATGCCCGTGGCAGCGATATTTCAAATTTAGTCGCAAAAGCATTTATGATGGTCACCCCAACGGCAGATATTGGCATTCAAAATGGCGGTGGTGTTCGAGTGGATGTAAAAGCTGGTGATTACAGTATTGCCGATGCTTATACCTTATTGCCTTTCTCCAATACGTTGGTCACTTTGGATATGACTGGCCAGCAAATTAAAGATGTTTTGGAAGATGCATTATCCAGCACCTTAGATAATGGCGGCTCAAACGGTGCATATCCTTATGCCTCTGGTTTACGTTTTGATGTAGATGCATCACAAACTAAAGGTAATAGAATCAGCAATCTTGAGGTGAATTCAAGAGTGAGTAGTGATTGGGCAGCAATTGATTTAACTGCCACTTATACTTTGGTCACGAACGACTTTATTGCCAGCGGTCAGGATGGCTACACTACTTTTGGTACAGTTTATAATGCCGGTAAGTATGTAAACACTTACACTGAATATGCACAAGGGTTTATTGATTATATGGAAATGCTAACGGAAAACAATCAAACCTTGGACAAACTACCCGCTGCAGAATATTCAACCCAAAACTATATAGGTAGAGACGGTTGTAATCACACAACATCAACTGATTGTAGCGGTTATTAATATCCGTATTGAGAGTACAAATAGAGTGCTCACAAAATAGAGCTAACTCAGTCATTGTAAAATACCGGCTAAGATGCCGGTATTTTATTCTCGGCCAACCATTTTAAGCCATTATTCAAATCCCCTACTAACTCATCATCAAGCTTTAAATATATCACTTTGTTATAAATAGCTAACTTAACCTATCGAACAGTTGATTTAATTTTGGGTAAAAAATAATGACCTCCGGTTATTTTTACTACAAAGTGAAACTTTTGAAAAAACAGAATAAATAAATTTAATAGTTTCAACACCTTAAAAATTTAACGTGAACTGCTTCACATTTTATTTTTTAACATTTGATCTACAAAGATTTCACACCTACACTCATTGTCGAAAATTTATGCGGTTTGTTTTGGTTTTAATTACTCAATCTTGTTAAAGCCAAAACACTTAAAAATTTTCCATATTATAGCTACCGGTAGCAAATCTAATGCCACCGGTGGCAGTTAAGGATAAACTCAAGCAAAAGGTTATTTTATGAGAATTAAAAATCTATCTAAATATTCAGCCGGAGCAATGGCTGTCGCAAGTGTTTTGTATGCAGGTAGCACTATGGCTTCTGGTTTTCATACTCAAAATGGGGGCACAACTGGTGGTCAAGGTGGACAAGTTGTTTACGCCACAACCGGTACTCAAATCCATGAAGCTTTATGTAATCGAGCATCGAGTGATACACCGATTATTATTCAGGTTGAGGGTACAATCAATCATGGTAATACCTCAAAAGTATCGGGTGATAGCTGTAATACTGCTGAAGATAAAATCGAAATAAAAGAAGTCAGCAATATTTCAATTATCGGGGTTGGTAGTGGTGCATTATTTGATCAATTAGGGATTCACCTTCGTAGTGCTTCTAACATTATTATTCAAAATGTGCACGTTCGTAACGTCAAAAAATCAGGTTCACCAACCTCCAACGGCGGCGATGCAATTGGGATGGAGTCGAATGTATCTAACGTTTGGGTTGATCACGTAACACTGGAAGCCAGTGGGGGAGAAAGCGAAGGGTATGACGCTTTATTTGATATGAAATCAAATACCAAATATGTCACTTTATCTTACAGCATTTTACGTAATTCTGGCCGCGGTGGTTTAGTTGGTTCGAGCGACAGCGATGACCAAAATGGTCCTGTTACTTTCCACCATAACTTATACGATAATATTAATTCCCGTACTCCGTTATTACGCCATGCAACTGCGCACGCCTATAACAACCACTACAACGGTATTGTCTCTTCGGGGATGAACCCGCGTATTGGCGGTGAAATGAAAGCCGAGCGTAACTACTTTGAAGATTCAAAAGATCCGTTAGGCACTTTCTATACTGACGATATGGGTTATTGGGAAGTAAATGGCAATATTTGGGATAATATTGACTGGAGCGATGATGACAGCGATATGCATCCGGCTGGTCCAAATCCAACGTCAACCACTTATGTCAGTATTCCTTATTCATATTCTATGGATAACGCAAGCTGTGTACCTAGCATAGTGGCTGCCACCGCAGGGGCAAACAAAGGGCTAGCTGTTTCAGATGGCAGTTGTGGTACAACTAACCCAGATCCTGATCCAACACCCGATCCGGATCCGACGCCAGATCCAGATCCTACTCCAGATCCACAGCCATCAGGTGATAATTTAGCCTTATCAGGCGGAGCAGACGGCAGCTCAAAAGCCAGCGGTAGCAGTTACGGTAATGTTATTGACGGCGACTATAGCACTTACTGGTCACCGTCTTCTTCAACTGGCACAATTAATGTGAAAAACCTAAATACAACGGTTAATGCTGTCAAAATTGTTGAGTTAGCAGGCAGTGAAAACCGAGTGACTTCTTGGTCTTTAGTGAATTACGATACAGGCACAACTTTAGCCAATGGTAATGCACTGCCAGAAGTAATCACCTTTAATGATGTAAACTTGAACAAATTGAGTTTTGTGATCCACTCATCTAGCTCAACGCCAAGAATTGCTGAGTTTGAAGTTTACAATGGGGCGCCGGATAGCAGTTCAGGTTCTGGCAGCGGCTCAGGTTCTTCACAAACCAATGGCACAGTAAATGGTACTTACCGTATTGCCCCGCTACATAGCGGCAAATCATTGGATGTAGCTAATTGTGGCGCAGACAATGGTGCGAACCTTAATCAATGGGCTTGGTTAAACAACGATTGTCAAAAATTTGCGATCAGCACGGTTGATGGTATCTGGCACAGAATTTCGCCAGTGAATGCACCAACAAAAGGGTTAGATGTTGATTCTTTCTCAACCAGTAATGGCGCAAATATTATGCTTTGGGATTATTGGGGCGGCGCTAATCAGCAATTCCGTTTCCAAAGTGCAGGTAGCGGCAAATGGCGTATCGTAAACCGCAACAGCGAGTTGTGTTTAGATGTGGCCGGTAATTCAGCCAGCGATGGGGCAAATCTGAATCAGTGGACTTGTACTGCTAATTCAAATAACCAGATTTTTGAATTAATCCGTCAATAATTCACAATAGGTTAAAATAAACGGGTTGAGCCAGCTGGTTCAACCCGTTTTTATTCAGTTTATTTAGTATATTAGTTTGACGGCTCAATGACTTTAATCACTTTTGCTGGGTTGCCAGCAATAACTACATTATCGCCAAAACTTTTTGTGACAACAGCACCAGAACCCACAACCACATTACTACCTAAAACGACCCCTGGATTAATCACCGCCCTGCCCCCAATCCAGCAATTATCGCCAATTGTGATAGGTTTAGCGGACTCAATACCATTAGCGCGCTCAACCGGATCAATTGGATGTGTTGCTGTATAAATCCCAACTTGTGGCGCAATAAAACAGTTTTTTCCAATCTTAACTTCGGCCACATCTAAAATCACGCAGTCAAAATTAGCATAAAAGTTTTCTCCAACATGAATATTAGCGCCATAATCACATTTAAAACTCGGCTCAATGTAAAAGTCTTTACCGGTTGAGCCTAATAAACGTTTAAGGATTTTTTTGCGAGCCGCTAAATCAGCCACGCTGGATAAATTAAACTCTTCGCACAATAAACGCGCACTTTTTCGCATCTTAACCAAGGTTTTATCCAATGGATTATAGTTTTCACCGGCAAGCATTTTTTCTAGTTCTGTCATGATTTCACCCTTCGTCAATTTTGATTTAAGCTTGCGTAGCTTAAGTATAAAAGTCAACAAAACAATAACAACATACGAATGCACGGACGAATTAGGTAGTAAAAAATTGTTAATCAAGCTCTGTTGATTTAAAACTACACTGGTACAATCTGAATTTTGCTCGCTTTGGAGTCTCCGTTTGAATCATAATCTGCTTTGGAATGCCGAATTTGTCTTTAATACCGCTTGTCAGTTAGCGGAAGTTGCGGTCAAAGAGCAACACAAGCTTACAACAGAAATTAAACCAGATAACTCAATTGTGACTCAGGCTGATAAACTGGTGGAGCAGTTAGCCATTGATGCTTTTGCAGATCCACAAAATAATATCAGTGTAATAGGTGAAGAAACCATTAAAGAATGGAGCGAATACGAGCTACAACGCGCTCTGGAAAATGCTTGTTATATAATTGACCCAATTGACGGGACCGTACCCTACGCTTCGCTCACGCCTTTGTGGGGGATTTCAATTGGCTTTACCCAAAACGGACAAATTAGTGAAGGATGCATTATTTTGCCCGGTACATTCGAAGCAATTATCACCCAAAATGGCAAGAGTTATTATGCAAAGGGGAACGGAAAGTTACCTCAATTTAATGAGTTAACTGAAATTTCTCCCAAACTGAGTGACAATTGTGAGCACCCTTCACGCGTATTAGTGATCAACCAGCTTACCGCCAAAACTAAACTGATTACCGGCTTGAATCGTGGGGTAACAACTTATTACAGCATTGTTTTTCCTTATGTTTATTTAGCACTTGGTCGAATGGCCGGTATTTATGCCAGCTTAAATGTCTGGGATGCGGCGGCCGGTATGGCTGTTTTGCGTAACCTTGGTTTTTATATCGGTTTTGAAAACGGACAGTCTGTCAGTTATCAGCTCACTCAAGACTTTGATTTTTCAACTTATCAAAGCGGGCAAGTCAGATCTCGCGGGATTATGGTGTATTCAAGCCATCAGTCATTTTGCAATAGCATGGTGAGCTGCATCAGTGAAGTCAGCAATCAACATTAAAGCAGCGCAGGTATAGTACCTAATTAATGCTGTCACTGGGCTTTAATAGTGCTTTATTCTGATGTTAATACTACCTAATTAGCTACGTGGATAACTGATTAGCGTACCTGATAAGCCAATAAAAACTGTTTTTTGGCGATGGAATCATCTTATTTTGACAATTCCTTTGCTAACTTAACCCTTTAATCGTGAAGTTGGGTAAAAAGTAAGCGTTTTTACTACCTAATTAGCCCCATGTAATAAATTAGGTAGTAAAAATGTCCATTCTAAAAATTTTCTGTTTTTAAATCATTAATTTAGGGTTTACACTCAATTTCATCATTTTTTGTCAAGTAACTCATTTTGAACTATCTAGCTCATTTATATTTAGCTAAACCTAATGCCGATTCGTATTTTGGCAACCTTTTAGGCGATTTTCGTAAAGGGGTTGATATTACACCTTTGCCAAATACTGTGCTGTATGGGCTTAAAAACCATTATTTTGTTGATAAATTTACCGATAATCACCCATTAATCAAACAGGCGAAAAGATTATTTTCAAAGGAAAAACAAAGATTTGCAGGTATAGCAGTTGATGTTTTATTCGATTATTTTTTAATAAAACACTGGGATAGTTTTTCAGATATGAGTTTTGCAGAGTTTAAACAACAAAGTTATGCCAGATTAACAAGCCGGATAGCTCACATGCCGTACAGAATGCAAACCGTCAGCCGCCAAATCATCCAACACGACTGGTTTGGCAGTTATGCTGAACTAGAAGGGATAGGCGTTGCGCTGGATAATATCGCCCGGCGGATCCGCTTTCAAAACCAGTTTAATAACAGTCTGCAAGATATTCAGGTGCATTACACTGAGTTTGAGCATCTATTTTTAGCGTTTTTTCCACAACTTACCTATCAGGTTCAACAATTTGGGCCTGAGCCGGGCATCGAATTGTCCGCACTTGAAAAACTGTCGCATAAAAACTCAATTAGTCGCTGAGTTCTGCTAGCCCGATATTGAGTTTTAGGATAAACCAATGAAACCTGACTGCCTTTAGCTTGCCAATTTTGCACAACATTCACTAAAAGTTTACTACCTAATTCTGCATCCAGATAATAACTGGGCAAACGAATAATCCCTAATCCTTGCAGCGCAGCTTGCTTAGCAATATGTCCGTTAGCGCATTCAAATTGCCCCTGCACTGTTATATCAAATGGAGTTTGATCGATGGAGTTTATAAAGCGCCACTTTTTCATACTGCCAACTAAACAGTTATGTTCAGTTAATTGTCTAGGGTGAATAATACTATCATATTGATCTAAATAAGATTTTGTTGCACAAACAAATGACGGATAATAAGCTAACGCTCTGGCAATTAGGTTAGAATCAGGTAAATCGCCCATACGTACTGCCAAATCATATTGGTCACGAATTAAATCAATATGAGCACTGGAAAAATCCAGCTTAATGCTAATGTCGGGATACATTTGCATAAATTTAAATAATTTAGGTGCCAGAATTTGCTCACCAAAATATCCGCCCACAGAATTAATTTTAATAGTACCTTTTAAGCTACGTTGTTCGGTTTTTATCTCGTCAATTGCGTTATCTAACAGCTTAAAGCCGTCAACAACTTGCTGATAAAAACGTTCCCCTTCACTGGTGAGTACAATTGAACGGGTTGAGCGTTTAAATAAAGCAACGCCCAAACTTTGTTCTAACTCACTGATAATTTGACTTATTCTTGAACGAGTAATCGCAAGCTTTTCTGCTGCGGCAGAAAAATTTCCGGCTTCAACGACTTGAATAAACTCAACTAACCCTTTTTTCATTGTAAAATTTAGCTAACCAATTTGTTTAATCGTTGATTATATATAAACAATCACCAAATCCGTACAATAAATTAATGGTCAACAGACAGGAGCAAACAGATGAAATTAAGAACATTAGGCCATAGCGGCTATCAGGTCTCTGAAATAGGGTTAGGTTGCTGGCAATTAGGCAATGACTTTGGGGTATTAGAAGATTCAGCAGCAGCTCAAATTTTAGATACCGCAACCGAAAAAGGTATCAATTTTTTAGATACGGCCGATGTATATGGCGGCGGTTTAAGTGAGGAGCGTATTGGGCTTTGGTTAAAAAAGCAAAATACTAAACCTTACGTGGTGACAAAAGTGGGTCGGGACGGTGCATTATTTCCTGACGGTTATACTTTTGACAAAGTAAAAGCCAATATTGAAGGCTCTGTTAAACGTTTAGGTGTTGAAACGTTAGATTTAGTGCAACTACATTGTATTCCTCGTAACGTATTGTTTGACGGTGAAATTTTTAATTGGATGGAAAAATTACAACAGACGGGGCTAATTAGGTACTATGGCGCGAGTGTTGAAATGTTGGATGAAGCTGAATTCTGTTTAGATAATTCAAACGTAACCAGCTTACAGATTATTTTTAATTTATTCCGCCAAGATGCCACAACCGCATTGCTACCTAAAGCCGCAGAGAAAAATGTAGGTATTATTGCCAGATTACCGCTAGCGAGTGGCATTTTATCCGGAAAAATGCAGAAAAATCGAGTATTTGAGCAAGGAGATCACCGAAATTACAATCGAAATGGTGATGCATTCCATGTCGGTGAAACCTTTAATGGAATTGAGTTTGAAAAAGCGATTGATCTAGCAGAGCAAGCAAAAACGCTATTGCCTGACGGTATGTCGCTTCAACAAGCTGCTATGCGCTGGATTTTAGATCAACCAGCAATTAGCAGTATTATTGCTGGTACAACTAAAGTTGAGCAGGTTATTAGCAATGCGCAAGCTTCGGATTTACCACCATTAGATAAAGTGCTTAGCGCAAAGCTGACTGAGTATTACCAGCAAACTGTTCACCAGCATATCCGTGGTGGCATTTAGTCTTTAATTAATACGGTGTATTGCTATTAAAATGCACCGTATTAACTTTATTAACAACACACCTTACTTCCCTATCAAAAATTAAGTTTTAATCTCTAAAGCCTTTTCAGTGCTAAATAGCGCTATATAAAATACGATTATCTCACGTAGCTAATTAGGTACTAATCATTCATATTCGAATTCAAACTGTTTTATTTGGGTTGTATCAATACTATAAATTGGCGCTAAATGACTCAAATAAACGTTTTTGTAGGATGAGATGAATCGCTGGATTTGGCTTTAGTACCTAGTTAGTACCGTGGTGATTGATTAAAGCAAGTAAATATTAAGCAGATCCTGAATTTAAGCGCTAATTAAGTCAGAATCTAAAGTTAAGTTTTTGAATATTAAAATAATTAATAAGTGTTTATAAAATAAAAAGCAGTGCTTGTGCACTGCTTTTTAATCGAGGTTTAACCCATATACTGAACGGGTAACGTTAGGCTTTCATTACACCTTTATCGTCAAGCCAGTGAGCATTGCCCTGCTCTACAGCTTCGCTGAGCTTTTTTAAACCTTTGTGTTTTGCATTCGATTTAATAATTTCATCAACAAAACGTTTAGTTGGTTCAAGCTCATATACATAGTCTTCATTGCCCTCAGAATCAGTTGTTTTTTGGGCATAAGGTACATTGCGGATAACACCTGCTTTTTCTAAATCGAGTAAAGCTTGGCGCATGTCACGACGTTTTGAGTCTATCTTTACCTGCTTTTTACCAAAATTTTCCATGATTCGGTTTAAACTAATTTTGGTTGTGACATGGTAAGTTGCATTTTTCCAAACGTTACTTAAATATAAATCTAAAAAGCGTGATAACGCGCTGGAATAGGTAGTAAAACGGCTATAAAGTACCTGACGGTAATTGAGTTTTAATATTTCCCCTACCAAATAATCAGAAAAGCCAATCCAATAACGGTTTTTACCACGGCCAACACCTGAGCTTTCTAAAATGGCATCACTAAAAATATCATGTGTTACTGTGTAATCTACGCCATCATTACCTTCTGATATGATTTTAATTCTGGAGTCTTTTAAAATCATTAAAGATTCTTTAATAGCGTCGTAGCTTCTTGTTTTATTTATCTTTTTAAGTTCTTCACGTACTTGATAAAGTGAAAAGAAAATACCGTAACGTGTTTGGTTACCAACTTTTACCCGGTTTAATCCTTGTTTTGCTGCAATTAAAAACAAAACCTTTTCAATCAGTTCTTCGCGATCACCCGGATAGGCAAATACTTCTTCCGTTTTACCTGTTGTGGTTTGACGAACAACTAAAGCTGGAGAAATAACCGCTTTAAATTTTTTGTTTGAAAAAGTGTATGAATTAGTGCAATTTATTGAGCGTTTTGCCGCTTCTTCTTTAGTAAAAACTGCATTTTTGCCACGCCAGAATCTTGGAATAATATCAATACTACCTATTGAGTTTGTATACTCCAGATATTGTTCTGAGTTTTTTTCTGCTTCGTCGAGCATTGAGAACAACGACATTTGCCGGTTGTCTTTTAGCTCGTTTAGTTCTTCTTCTGTTGTGGCGATTGATGTATCCAAAAGTCATTCTCCAGTTTTTGACTTGTTGCAGATTAATACTTTTGAAATTTATTTCCACTCTGCTTTAATGCTTTTTAGTGATCCATTTAGTACCTAATACTGATCTTTTAATATACTGCCCTTTTTTTGCTCTGTTTATGGTACCTATATTTTGTTTTGTGTAGCATTTTTATTAAATTTGTAGAATTTATGTGTTTGCAAAATGCTGATTTGGCACTTTAGTACCTAATATTGATTTCCGTTTTTTAGCATCTAAATATAGGTTTAGGTTTTTTTAGGGATCTTTAAAGGTATTAGGTAATATGGGGATTATAAAATTTTATATTATTTTCAGTAGCTTACCTAATTTTGAGATCTTTATTAAGTAGTATTGATTCATTTTTATAGTAGTAATATCAAGCTTAAAAGGTACTATTTGAGATCAGTTTAAAGTAGTATTAATTTTATTTTTTTCCTATTCTATAAAGGCTTATCCACATTTCATCCTTGCTAAGTGGGCTATTTAGGTACTAATAATTGACTTTTTTCGTTAACTTATCCACAATTTTTGTTTTGCCGGATCTTTATTAGGTATCATTAGATCATTAAATTGATCGATTATGATCAGATTTAGGTACTATCTCATTTGCTCTATTCACAAGCTGTTTATTCGCCTATATTTTACAGAATTCCCCCTGTTTTTTTTAACCTTATGATATTAAATGATTTTTCGTATCCTATTTGCTGATTTTCGCACGTGCCTATTTAGGTACTAAACTCGTTTTAATTTATATTTTTATTCTTTTGAATTTGCTTGAGGCTGTAAGTGCCTAATTAGGTAGTATTATCTAGTTATTTACTGCTGACGGAGCAAATAAGGTAGTAATCAAGCTATTAGAATCATTATTAGGTACTATTTTATAGGCGTTCTGCTCGATATTTGATTAGACGGTATCAACTAGGTACTAAAAGAGTTTTTGTTTATGCGTTCATTCTTTATTACCCTACCTACCCGCTTTCCTGTTTTTATTATTCGAGTTGTATAAATAACCATTACCTAACGTACTGTTTTATTTGATATTTGTTTTTTTCTTTAGTGGGAATACTGCGATAGATGATTAAATATCTCAATATGACGGTATTAGTTAGGTAGTAATCACAGGTTTATGCTTTTAAATGAGACTTATTATTTAAGCTGCTGTTATGCTTGTAAATTTCACTGTCTAGTGTTGAACTAAGATCAGTATTAAGTAGTAAAAAATAAAGGCTACGAGTAATTAATAATTTTTAACTTATTGATTTTTATATTGTAAAGTTTTAAGTGGCTAATTAGGTACTAAACATACAGTACGTAAGCTAAATGTTTGATTAGTACCTAATTGATAGCGCCAGAACACACAAGATCGCTATTAGGTACTATAAAAATACAGGCTGAACTTATTCTACGTAGCTAATAAGGTAGTAAAATAGCTTGCAGATTTTTTTCGAACAATACTGACGTAGCTTAAAAGGTACTAATAAATACCTATAGATCAGTTTTAGGTAGTATTTTCTGGTCTCTCAACTGAGTTAAGATCGGTATCAGGTACTATTTTTAACTGTTATTTTTCATCGCGGGTCTAGTTAGGTAGTAATCTTGAATCCCATGTGATTATTTAGGTACTAAAAAAGCGTTTAGTTTTATTTTTTGTATGGTGACAAAGTACAATTCAAAACAATGGTCTTATAAGTTATTGATTATTAATACTTATATCACGGTACTTATTAGGTACTATTTATTTCTTTTTAGAGATTAGTACCTAATACTGATCTACGCTCTTATTTACTTGTCTACTGAATCCATCATTTATGAATTTCTGTTTGCTGGTCATAAATCTAAATCTCTGGCCGGTTTGCTACTCTTTATGGTTATTAAGGCTGCTTAAAGGGAATATGGCTGCTGACGAGCAGGTACGGATAAATATAGGCGCAATTTCTATTTGTTGTTAAATATCCCATCCAACATTCGATAGATAAAAGCTCTGCATCACCACTACTAAAATTTTCGGCATGATTCCGGCAGCTATTAATTTAATAAATGCCCTGCTGGTTTAAAGATTTGTTGACCCAAGTTTTTATATTGGAGTGATTTATTAATAATTGAATATTTTGGTAGGAAAATGGTTTTATCGCATGTGATAAAACCATTTTTATTATTTTGTTTATACTTTATTCAGTAAAATTTAAATTATTAAAAGCGCCAAAAATTTAATTTTTTAGCTAATTTTTGGTGTTTTATGATAATTTTTCAATGGTTTCATTTAAACTGCTTAACAAGTCTGATTCATTGTCAGAGTTAACTTTAATCATGATTGCAAAACCATCAGGCGTTTTTATCAAGCTCGCTTTATCTGAAATATCTTTTTCTGTTTTAACACTGAAAGATTTAGGCTTATTTTTAACTTCTAATAAATTTTTAAAACACTCTGCTGAATTTTTTAAATCTATTTTAGCTAATTTTGTTAACTCACTTTCAGCTTTAGCTGTTAGGTTTTCCTTAATGATTCTACGCCATAGAGTTGCTAGCTCCACGACTCGTCTAATCGATAATTTATATTTTTCATTTTCAGATAAAGACGTTTCAATAATTTCTGGTAAATCATTAATAGATAAAACTTGGCTCGCCCAAGTTCTGGATTTACCTAAGCGTTTTGCCAGTGTTGTTACACTATCAAAAACCGGATTATCTCCTGCTAATAAAGCTAAATAACTGGCTGCTATCGTAAATGGATTTGGATCTAAACGGCCTTCGTTTTCAATAACGGCTAACATTTTTGCGTCATCATCACTGATTTCTTCAAGTAATAATGCGGTTAACGGTTTTTTGGCTGCAATAGTTGCTTTACGACGGCGCGAACCTGTAATGACTTCGTAAATACCTGAGTGATTAAGTTTTACTTTTACTGGCTCAGCGTTAGTGCCATTTGATTCGATTGATTCAATGATATCTTCAACCGGTGGATCTTCATTAAATCTTGGGTTGCCATGCCACACTTGAGTTTGGCTTGCTGGTTCATCAATTAAAATTAATTTACATTTTGTGCGTTTACCAGATGGCAACATATAAAATGAACCAACATCAGCCATTACTTTTTTAGCTGGTTGATTAACTGGTGCTATATTTGCTTTTTTAGGCAGGATCTCTGTTGGATCAAATGTATCCATTTCTAAATCTACCGCAGATGATTTAGATTTATTGCCTAAACCACTTAGCATATTTAGATCTTCTTTCATTAAATTTGCCATTGCAGCATTGCGTTTTTTGATCATTGTGCGATCTCCTGCTCAGTATTAGCAAAGCAGTTTCTAACCATTGCGGGTTTTCTTTTACCAATACATTCATCAAATAACATTTGGAAAGAGGCTGCACCTTTTGCTTTTTTGTCGATTACAGTTGCGCCTTCTTCCGTTTCAACATAACTGGTTGTCTCATAAATAATCACAGAAGATAAGGAAACATATTCACTGTAGCCTTCTTTTAAAAATGAGATAACTTCATTATTTCTTTTTTTCGATACTTTTTTCAAACGGCTCATGACTAATCTGTGATCTAAGCCAGTAAAATCTGGATCACTTAATTTCATCGTTTCTTCAGCGGTTTGAATTATTTTTACGATCCGTGGAATTTGTTCTATATCTTTATGTGATACCGAAAGGGGAGTTAAGATAATATCCGAGATAACAGCCGTTCTTTGAAAGTCTGCATCTGAGTCTGCTTTGTTATCAATAATGATAATATCAAACGAGTTCGATAAGGTATTAATCGTTCTACGTACATCTTCTTCACCCGGATTTCTTGTGATTTGTGTGATTTCCGGGATGGGTGGTTGACCATCATTAATCATTTGTTCGATAAGTTCATTACGACGGACTCCAAATTTTGTTGAAGTACCTTGTCTATCCATATCATAAATTAAAACTTTATAGCCTCTACGAGCGCCTTCAGCTGCTAAGTTTTCTGCGGTAGTTGATTTACCTACGCCGCCTTTAGTTGATGAAATACTAATTATAAATGCCATTTGACCCTCCATTTATATTTTTTATAAGTTTAAATTGTTTTTTTATATAATCAATGAGTTTTTTTACATAATTACCTTCATTTTTGCTTTTATATAAATGTATAGCTGTTAACTAGTTTTACGTTTATATTTTTAGGTGTTAAACGGCTTTACACTAGGTTGATCATTAAGTTGGTTAACAGTTCAAAGGCTATATAGAGTGTTAAGCTGATTAACAGTTCAAAGGCTATACTGAGTGTTAAGCTGGTTAACAGTTCAGAAGCTATATAGAGTGTTAAGCTGGTTAACAGTTCAGAGGCTATATAGAGTGTTAAGCTGGTTAACAGTTCAGAGGCGGCTATACTGAGTGTTAAGCTGATTAACAGTTCAGAGGTTATACTGAGTGTTAAGCCATTTACAATGTATTGGCTACCGGCTAATGAACTATCATAGGTATATAATTATTTTTATAATAGCAAACTTAAAGGTAGAGAAATGGGATTTCAAAGCGATAAAAAATATTCGATTTATTCTATGTTGATCGGTTGTTGTGCTTCTTTTTTGTGTTTGGTTTTTATTTTTATTATCTCAGTAAAGAATCTACAAGAACAGTTGGAGATTAAAGCTAATAAGATAATAGCTAAAGTTGATGATGTTTCGAAAGAGAGGGAGCTTGTACTTACATTATTAAATGCATCTGACGATAAAATCTGTAATGATAGTATTTTATTAAACATGAGAAGAGCACTATTTGATGCTAGATATATAAAAGATATTGGGTTCTTTGAAGGGAACTATTTAGTTTGTACTACTGGTGCTGGATATTTAAAAGAGCCGCTATTAGATTTTGATCCTGATTTCAAGTTATCTGATGGTACATCTGTTCGATATGTCCAACATCTAAAACTACAGCTATTTGATAGTAAATATATACAAGCCGTATTAGTTAGAAAAAAAAATTATAATGTTGTATTAGCTGCAAACATATTTGATGAATCTGCTATTTCAGGTGAAGACTGGGAATTAGTATATATAAAAGACAAATCATATTTTCATCTAGCAGGGAATATTGGTGTTTATAACACAATAAAGCAAGGTCAAATTACTGAGTTAGAACATTTTATGACATGTAGCGATAGCATTAAGAATTACTGCACTGCTATTATTATGCCTTGGGAGAAATACATTAGTGAAAATAAGATATTCATATTATTTAGTGTTGTTCTAATTACGCTAATAGGAATTATTGTTTCATTGGGGCTTAATTACTATTTTATGTCTAAAAGAAAAGTTGAATATAGGACAGTAAATGGAATAAAAAACAATAATTTTATCTTCCAATATCAACCAATAGTCGAATTAAATTCTGGAAATATAGTTGGCTGTGAGGTTTTAACTCGATTTAAAGATCATTATGGCTGGCTGTATCCAGATGAGTTTATTAAAACTCTACAAGATAAAAATATTACTTGGGAATTTACAGAGTATATGTTCCGAAAAGTAATTCATGATTTCCAACTGTTTCAAAATATACCTGAAAACTTTAAATTATCTTTCAATATTTTCCCAAGCGATATAGAAACTGGAAAAATCACGAAATTAATAGACTCAATAAAAATAAATGAATTAAATTTTAAAGTTTGTCTGGAAATTACTGAAAATGAATATTTAGACTCAAATTCAGCTCATTTATATCTGCAACAATTGGTACAAGCTGGTTTTATAATGTCTATAGATGATTTTGGCACTGGATATTCAAATTTAAAAAATTTAAGCACGCTCGATTTTCATCAATTAAAAATAGATAGGAGCTTTGTACAAGATATTGAAACTCAAGGACTAAAAGCATCAATGATTCCAAATATAATGTCTCTTGTTGAGAAGTTTAATTATACATGTGTTGCAGAAGGTATAGAAACAAAAGCTCAGGAAGATATATTAAAGACAGCTGGTGTAAAATATGGGCAAGGCTGGCGATATGCTAAAGCAATGCCGTTTGAGGAATTTAAAGATTACATAAATAAACAAAGTTAGCGTCTGTTGAAGTTTAATGTACGAACTTAGTTCTAACTAAATGTTTTTAACGAGGTGAAGAATTGAAGGGCAATGAACTAAGCTAAAATACTGTAAAGTTAACTTGATGGTTTGATTGATTTTGGTTATTGTTGATTACTTTTTGGTGTGACGCCTATTTTATAAATTGGAGAGAATATGAAAATTGCATTAATGAACGAGTTTAGCCAAGCGGGTAAAAACCCGATAATTTTAGAACAGTTAGAAAGTGTTGCTGCTGAACAAGGCCATAGTGTATTTAATGTTGGTATGAATGGCGATAATGATCATCGTTTAACTTACATTCACCTAGGTATAATTTCGAGCTTATTATTAAATTCTGGCGCTGTAGATTTTGTTGTGTCTGGTTGTGGTACCGGACAGGGCGCATTAATGTCGTTAAACGCTTATCCTGGCGTGACTTGTGGTTATTGTATCGACCCTTCGGATGCTTATTTATTTGCACAAATCAACAATGGTAATGCATTGGCTTTACCTTTTGCCAAAGGGTTTGGTTGGGGCGCAGAATTAAATATCCGCTATATTTTTGAAAAAGCATTTACGGGCGTAAAAGGGCAGGGTTACCCGCCTGAGCGTAAAGCATCGCAAGTAGAAAATGCAGGTATTTTATCTAAAGTAAAAGCAGCTGTTTCTAAAGATTATCTTGAAGCGATGGAGTCGCTTGATCCTGAGTTGATTAAACAAGCTATTGGCGGTGAGCGTTTTCAGGCTTGTTTCTTTGAAAACTGTAAAGATGAAAAAATAGCTGAATTTGTTAAGTCTCGTCTTTAATATACTGCTATTAATCTAAGCGGCTATTTATTTTATCGCCGCTTTTCCTCATCCTATCTATTATCTCTGCTTGCTGTTTTATTTATCACGCTTAATTGTAATTGTTCTGATTGTTGTTGATTGATAATGCTCGGTTTGTGTTGACTTTGTGTAATACCACGTTTATTATTTTTTAAATTATTATAACTTTATGATGCTCGCTTGTTAAAAATGAGCTCAAGTAACTTATATTTTTTATTTAGATTATAAAACACGCAAGTGTTAAGCAGCTGAACAGTCTAAGAAAAAAATTTAAGTAATAATAAGTATTAAATAGGAAATTATAATGAATATAAGTCGTCGCGATATGTTCAAAATGGCTGGCGTGGGTTTAGGTGTGGGTGTTGCCTTAAATTCAGGTTTAGCTTTATCGGCCAGTTCAATGCCAAACCGGAACAAAGATTATAAAATGAAAAAGCTTTATCACGGGGTTGCATATTATCCTGAGCTTTGGCCACTTGAAGGTATCGACGATGATATCGCTGAAATGAAAAAAATCGGTATTAATGTAGCACGTATGGCGGAATTCGCTTGGTCTACAATGGAAACCGAAGAAGGTAAAATTGATCTTAGCTTATTTAAAATGGTGATGGATAAAATGCATAAAGCCGGTATCGATGTGGTTTTATGTACGCCAACTGCAACGCCTCCAATTTGGTTAACTCATAATCATCCTGAACGCTTACATAAAAATGAAGATGGTGACATTTTAAGTCATGGTGCGCGTCAACATGCCAGTTACGAGCACCCGACTGTGCGTAAAGCGTGTTTTAATATTATTCGAGCGATGGCAAAAGAGTTAGGCGATCATCCGGCTTTAATTGGTTGGCAGTTAGATAACGAGATGAAAGCGCATGTCGCTGAAGATTATAGTGACGCAGCAATTGTTAATTGGCACAAATGGTTAAAAAATAAATTTGGCACGATTGATAAACTGAACAAAGAATGGGGCACACATATTTGGAGCCAATATTATCACTCGTTTGAGCAAGTTCCGGCTTCAGTTAAAACGCCATTTTTACATAATGCCTCGTTAATCACAGCTTATAAAATGTTTTGCCGTGAAAGTGTTGCCGATTTTATGCTGGATCAGAGCAATGTTATTCGTGAATATTCAAGTTTACCTATTACTCACAATGATAATCCGGCGTTTAATATTCATCACGAGCGTTCAATGCGAGCGCAAGATTTTGCTTCTTACGACGCATATCCAAACTTTGAACAATGGGGCTCTTTAGTCTTTCGTTCTGATATGTATCGCGCGGCAATTCCCGGCCGTCCATTTTGGTTAATGGAAACCAGTGTGTCGCATAACGGCTGGTTAGGTAACCATCAACCACCACATCCACCGGGATTTTTACAAGCCGAAGCCTCATTGGTTTATGCGCTAGGGGGTGAAGCATTTTGTTATTGGTTATGGCGTCAGCAAAGAACTGGTGCAGAATTACCACACAGTGCAGTTAAAAGCGCATGGAATGAGCCAAGCATTGGTTATAGCGAAGTGATTAAAGTGGGAGAGTCGCGCACTAAACTTGAGCCGTTTTTGGTTAATAGTACGCTGGATGTACCAGAAATTGCAGTCACTTATTCAGATCACGCTCGTGCCATGTTTGAAACTGAAAACTTGGATAAACGTGAAGGTTTTCCAAGTCGTTATCGCGGCATTGTTGAAATGTGGCAAGCTAACATTACCAGCTTAGGTTATCACAGAGACGTTCGGTTTGAAGGTGCTGAACTAGGCGGATTAAAGTTATTATTTACCCCAGCTATGCAATACGTGAGTGAAGAGTTTGCTAACCGCGTAATGAAATTTGTCAATAATGGTGGTATTTGGATAGCAGGTCCGGTAACGGGCACCAGAGGCAAAGAGCATACAGTGCCAACCGATGCCGGTTTAGGACTGCTCGATAAAATGGCAGGGGTTGATACTAAATTTGTTGTGCCACTGACTAAAACTGGCTCTACCGGAACTGCACTTGGTTTAACTTCTGAGCTAAGCGGTTGGTGTGCAGCCATGCAAGCCAAACCGGGCACTAAAGTGATTGGCTCAATTAATGATGGTGTTGCAGCGGGCAACGCATTTATTACTGAACGCGCCATCGGCAAAGGGAAAATTGTGATTTTAGGCGCTATGCCGCATGGTGACAAAGGCCAGGCAATGGTTGATAAGCTAATTAATCATTATGCTGCCGAGGCTGGTGTTAAGCAGCACTATCAAGTCTCGCAAGGCACAATTGTTGCGCCACGAACCGACAAAAATGGTAAAGCGCTTTGGGTTGTATTAAATATGGACGGTAAAGGCGGTGAAATTAACTTACCGGCAGGCTCAGTTGATGCGCAAACTGGTAATAAACTAGCCAATAAACTGGACATTAAAGCCTACCAATGGCGTTTAATTTATCCAAATTCTTAATAATTTTGATAGAGCATTAATATGGAAAAAATTGCATTTGTGATGCAGCTAAACGAAGGTTGTGAAGCTGAATACGAAAAGCGCCATGATGAAATTTGGCCTGAGTTAGTCACTGAGCTAAAACGAGCTGGTATTGAAGACTATTCAATCTTTTTGCATCCGCAGACTTTACAGTTATTTGCCGTGTTAAAACGCAAACCCGATCATACTATGGCTGAGCTTCCGGCAACGGCAGTCATGCAAAAATGGTGGGCTTACATGGGCGATATAATGCAGGCTAACCCTGATAATAGTCCTGTTGTAACTGATTTAAATCAGGTGTTTCATTTAGATTAATATTGTCGTTTTAATATCATAAAAAAAGGGCTGAGTTATCAGCCCTTTTTTATTTTTTACGCTTTTTAGGGGGATTTGTCAGCTTTTAATTTAAAGTAAAAAATCACTGCCTGAGTGAATAGCCACAAACTCATCAGCTGCGTTAATCAGTGATTGTGCGGTTAAGGCAGGTACGCCATACACTTGGGTTTTTACCTGATACTTTTGTTTAATTTTTGTCAGTAGCAAATCAAAATCACCGTCACCAGAGAGTAAAATTACTTTGTCTACAGTTGGCGATATTTCTAACATATCTATAGTTATTCCCACATCCCAATCGCCTTTAGCTGAGCCATCTGAACGCTGAATAAAAGGTTTTAATTTTACAGTAAACCCGATATGTTTAAGTGCCTTTTGAAATTTATGCTGCCCATCGTCGCTGCTGTCAATTGCATACGCATTTGCAGTTATTATCTCAGCCTGTTGGCTAATGTGTTGCCAAAAATGACGATAATTAAACGCACGTTGATAAGCTTGTTTTGTGGTGTAATAAATATTTTGAACATCTACAAAAATAGCGACGGTTTGCATAAATAAAGCTTTATTAAATTGGGATTATTTTAAAGTTTACGCCAAGCTTTAACTAATTGAAAATATTTGTAAAACTAACCAGCCAACGGGTGCTAATTAATTTAAGGAATAGCAATGAAAACAGTGTTTATTACCGGTGTAACGGCCGGATTTGGTGAAGCCGCAGCAAAACGGTTTATAAAAGAAGGTTGGCGGGTGATAGGCACAGGACGTCGCCTTGAAAAATTAAATGCACTTAAAGCCCAATTAGGTGAGCTATTTTTGCCACTGTGTTTTGATGTTTGTGATAAACAAGCGGTATTTGACGCCGTATCCGGTTTAAGCGCTCAGTGGCAAAACATAGATACGCTGGTTAATAATGCTGGGCTTGCTTTAGGCTTGGGGAGTTTTGACAAAGCCGAATTAAGTGATTGGGAAACCATGATAGACACCAATATCAAAGGGCTTTTGTATGTTAGCAAAGCGATATTGCCTAAATTTATTGAGCAGCAAAGTGGCCATATTATTAATTTAGGCTCTACGGCTGGCACTTATCCCTATCCCGGCGCTAATGTATATGGATCAAGTAAAGCGTTTGTGAATATGCTCTCGCTTGAAATGCGAGCCGATTTAATCGGCAAAAATATTCGCGTGACTTGTGTGGAACCCGGATTCTGTGAAACCGAATTTGCAGAAGTGCGTTTTAAAGGCGACCTAAAAAAAGCCAAAGACTTTTATCAGGGGATGCAAGCATTAACGGCCGATGATATTGCTGAGTCTATTTACTGGTGTGCAGCGTTACCTAAACACATGAATATCAATAAAATAGAGATGATGCCCACCCGCCAGAGCTTTGCCGGATTTGCCGTACACCGAGAGCTAGACTAATATCAAAGTTTGATAGCTTGCTATAAGGACTACAAACTTGAAACCATTTATCGTATTGCTTGCCCTACTTTTACCAGCTTACGCAAGCAATACGCTCGATGAGCAGAGCAATTTACCCACAAGTAAAAACTCAACACAGGTTAGCGACCAGCAAACAGGCCTGAAACAAGAGCAGACAACCAAAGAAGATGATATACCTGAATCTGAAAGGATATATTATTTCGAACATAAATTATTGCCCAAATGGACTTATGCTACGCAAGGCTCATTTTTTGAAGCAATGATGAACGGACATAACCAACAGTTTATTGCTGCGGCAACCGAGATTGTATCGGCTCAATATGCCGAGCAAATAAAAATACTGCCTTACCTTGAAGAAAACGCGATTTTACTTATATTTGCTACTCCAAAAACTCCGCCCAATTGTTATTTTGTGATGATTCAAAAATCGAAAGATTCTTATATTTATCATACCTACGAACGTACCTTGGCTTTTGGCGAGTATGGATTTGTGGGGGTTGTGGGTGGATGGAACGAAGGCGGAGAGCATTTGAATATGGGGCCTAGGAAATATTCAGATTACCAAAGTTTCGCTAATGATGTTTTGACAAAACTCGAATAAATTTGTCCATCTCTTTTGATATTGGCTTAAATAGTCTCAACTCTGGATAACAAATTACTTTCTAGTGGCTATTTTTCCTGATAACTGCGTTGAATTCGCTAGTAATAGCCAGCTATTACTAGCGAATTCGCCTTGTTCTAAGAGAAAATCCCTCACTAGAAAACGAAATTAAACTAACAGCCAGTCAATTTAATGCTTTAACTAACTTCTTATCCAGAGTTGAGATTAAATATTTCTTCATTTGCCTATTGGTGAGTTGCAAAAACTCTGCTATTTTCCAGCAAAATTCTTAGAAGAGTTTTCACCACAGCACAAACCAAGTTTCAAACCAGGTGAAAAAACCAAACTCTCATTTGATAAAGTTGAACTAATTCCAGAATATAAGGCGCGTCTGAGTATTTAGTTTTACGAATTGAGTAAACTTTAGCCAGCAGTACATTTGTGCTGCTGGTTTTTTATTGCCCCGCATTAAATCATTTAATTTCAGCTATCTTTCATCTTTGCTCTATGCTGTTTCGTTTAACAAAGTCTTTGACCTTATCTGGCATTTTCAACATGTCTTTTTCAGCTAACATTTTTTGTCAGCGTATCACGCTAAAAATCTTAATTTATTTAATTCCATCGATTTAACCTCAATTTTGCATAGCTAAAATTGCAAATGATAATGATTGTTAATAATGATTTTTGGTGGTTATAATATGGTAATTTAGATCATTGATTAATATGGAATATATGAAATTTAATTCGCACAAGCAGAGCTATTTAGCCGTGTTATTGGCGTTAAGCCCATTCATGACATTGGCAAATGATATTCAAGACAAAACAAAGTCAGAGCGCATCACAGTAACCGGTAGCCGTATTGTTGAAAGTTTGGAAGAAGTGCCTGCTAGCATTACTTTGATTGACGAACAAGCTATTAATGACAATATTCAGGTGAGTTCTGAACTGCAAAATTTATTGGCACTTTTAGTGCCGGGTATGGCGCCGAGTACCGGCAGTACCAGTAATTTTGGTCAAACTTTACGTGGCCGTAATGTATTAGTCATGATTGATGGTGTACCTCAGGATACACCTTTACGAAATGGCGGTTTAGGCATTCGCACATTAGATGCGGCGAGTATTGAACGCATTGAAGTAGTGAATGGCGCTACCTCAATTTGGGGTAATGGTGCGGCCGGCGGTGTGATTAATTACATCACCCAAAAACCAGGCACGGGCAAAGCGAATATCATGCTTTCGCAATCAGTGCGTACGAGCTTAGTTAATACTGAAGATAGTTTAGGTTATCGTAGTGTGATTTCCGTAGATGGTCAAAATCAGAACCTAGGTTATGTGATTAAATTATCTCAAGAAAAACATGGTGTTCAGCGAGATGCAGAGGGCGATATTCTTGGACTACAGTATGGTATTTCAGACAGCCGTCAACGAGATGCATTTGTTAAATTAGCCTATAGTTTGGACGATAATCGCTCAGTACAGTTCACCTACAATTATTATGACTCAGATCAGGACGCTAACTACCGAGATATCGCCGGCAATATTGATCTTGGCGAAAAAACCTATGCAGTGCCTTTAGCAGTTGGAGAAACAAAACAAGGTGCGGCGCAAGGCCCTGAAGGCAACTATAATCTGATGCTCAAATATAAAGATGATGCCTTGTTTGAAAATACAGCGCTGACAGTGGATGCGTACCGTCAGAAAGTGGATAACGTCTTTTTCTGGTCTGCAACCTTAGCCAACCCAGATTTGGGATATGATGGTGGACAATCTGCCATTTTATCGGAAAAAAATGGCTTACGTGCTGTTTTGACCAGCCAAGTTGCTTTGGGTGAGGTCTATGCAACCTTTATTTACGGTGCCGACTTTTTACAAGATGTGACTTCACAACCATTTTTAGACGGGCGTATCTGGGTGCCTGAAATGGATATGGGATCAAATGCGTTTTTTGTCCAAAGTAAATGGGAATTAGGTGATGATTGGACAGTTAAAGCGGGTGTTCGAAATGAATCTATCAGTGTGTCAGTTGACGATTACAATACGCTAAAATTATGCCGAAGTGCCGAGGTGTGTTCTACACCTATGGCTGTGACGGGTGGCGATATTGACTATGATGCTACTACTTATAATTTAGGTTTACGCTATCGCTGGTCTGAGGCATTTTCTCCGTATATCAGTTATTCCGAAGGCTTTGAAGTGCCAGATCTCGGTTTATTGCTGCGTACCGCAACCGTTAACGATATTAACCTAGTTCAAAGCGAAGCTTCTGTGATTAAAAATTATGAAGCTGGCTTTAGTAGCCAATTGGATGCTTTGTATTTCAATTTTGCGTTATACCAAAGTAAATCAGAACTGGGCACAGGTAGCCAGTTAGATACGGATACGGGTATATATAAACCGGTACGTGCACCACAAAAAATTTGGGGTTACGAAGCATCTGCTGAATATCGCTTGTCGGATGCATGGCAACTGAGCACCGCTTATGGTTACACTGAGGGCAAAGATACCAAGAATGATGTATACCTTGGCGCTCGACAAATTAGCGCGCCAAAATTAACCAGCGCAGTGCGATATCGTGCAGATAATGATTTAAGTTTAAGTTTGTATTGGTTACATGTATTTAGCCGAAATCGTTTTAACCCAAATACCGATGGGTTTTATACTGGCGATCAGGGACCGATAGACAGTTATGATGTGTTAAATCTGTCGGCAAACTATCAATTAAACAACTGGCAGTTGTTTGCGGGTATTGAAAATTTGCTTAATGAAGATTATTTCCCTGCGCGAGCGCAAGCTTTTCGTTATGGCACCGGATATAGCGTCAAAGGCGCAGGTGCAAACTTAAATCTAGGTGTTAGCTATAGCTTTTAAAGTCTAACATCTTAAAGTCTAGTGTTTTGAAATCTAAGGTTTTAAAATCTAAAATTAGAAAAATGCTTAGCGCTTATCAAAGTACTAAGCATTTATTTCAAATAACTGGGTATGAGTTTTGAGCTAAGCTAAACTCATACCCAAGCCAGCTTAAAATACTCACCGTAGGCTAAACTCAATTAGGTCCATTTTTGTTTTGGTGCCTTATATGAGGTGATTGACGTTAATAATTCTTCAGGATCATCCGTGATAATTAGCATGTTTGCGTATTCTGGTTTTAAAAATCCTTCAGTCGACATTTTTGAGATCATGTCAATCAAAGGGCCGTAAAATCCGTATATATTACAGGGCAAAATCATACTTGCCCATTTTTCAACCAAATAAGAGTTGTTCCCTTGCTTCATCAGACCAAGCAGCCTGCTTGAGCTTTCCTTTTATGCTGTCTTTGATAGGACTTATACGAGCTAAATTCATCGCAAATATCCGAAAGGTAGCCATGTTTTCTGGAGCATCTCCACGCCTAATACGTGAATCATCTTCCTTGAATGTGACATCTAATACCCAATGTGACGAATTCTCAATAGCCCAGTGACTTCTAATCACTCTCGCAATTTGTGGTAAATCAATGGGCAATGAGCTTATGTAATACGCTGCTTCTGTACTTTCTTTTCCATTGATATAACGTGTTCTCGTCACTTCTACGACTGAACTTAGCTTCGACCATCCTTTGCGCTCCTCTAACCAGTTTGTAACGGGTAATTGCACATTGTCTATGCTCGACACGACCATGACCGTCGTTTGTGATACTCAGTGTATTAGGATTGAATTAACTGAGGTTCATCTCGACGTATCTTATGGAAGGAAGCCTTAATTTCACTTATCAGTTTTCCTTGGTTATTCTTCACTTGTAAAGCGTAATCACCACCGTTTTTATCAATGGCTTTAGTGACTTTTTTCAAACAATGCATCGCATCCGCTGTCACCACTTGGCCTTTTAGTTCAAGTAGTTCAATTAACTCCATTACAGTTGATACTTCATTTTTCTTACTCAATGATTTGCATTGAGCCAATACGAGTCCTTGTTCTACAGCATAGGCCGATACACTGTGTATCGCTGTTTTTCTATCTCCATCAAACGAATGTCTTAATGTTTTGCCATCGAAGGCAATAACTGCTTGGCCTTCATACTCCCTGAACTCGTTTACCCAATTCACAAAAGAGGTGAGTAATGCTTCAGGCTCTAAAGCACTAATGATACGTGCAATGGTATCATCAACTGGAATACCGGATTCAAAAGGCCTGAACTTACGTAACCAATCGAGTTTACTGTCACCAAATTGCTTAATGTCTTTCCATCCTTCAGCACCCGACAACATGGCAGATACTGTGAGGAAAATAATATCCAGTAGTTCGTATTTCTTATTAATATGTGAGCGGTTATCTTCAAGATTGCTGAAATGTTCGATAAAAGACATGGAGGCTAGCCGTAAAAAGCTAGATTTGATCACAAGTTAGGTACATAGGGCAAGTAAAGTATGATCTTGCCGTGATTGGCTTAAATATTTCTTCATTTGCCTATTGGTGAGTTGCAAAAACTCTGCTATTTTCCAGCAAAATTTTTTTGAGGATTAAACCTATGCCTAAAGCGAGTGAAATTAAAAAGAATAATGCGATTGAAGTCGATGGTCGTGTCATGATGGTACATGATATTGTCCGCTCTGTACCGCAAGGTCGTGCTGGCGGCAGCTTATATCGTATGCGTTTATACGATGTTATAACGGGTGCTAAGTTAGATGAAACATTTAAAGATTCGGATATGTTAAATCTGGCTGATTTAACTCGCCGCGAAGCTATGTTTTCATACGTGGATGGTGACGAATATGTATTTATGGATAACGAAGATTACACACCTTACCATTTAAATAAAAACGTGATTGCCGAAGAAGTTCAGTTTATTAACGAAGAAACCAAAGGCATTCATGTGGTTATTATAAAAGAAGCACCAGTTGCCATTGAATTACCGGGGATTGTTGTATTAGAAATTGTTGAAACTGCGCCGTCGATTAAAGGTGCCTCTGCCAGCGCTAGAACAAAACCTGCCACATTAACTACAGGCTTAGTGGTACAAGTGCCGGAACATATTTCTACTGGCGATAAAATTAAAATCAATACGGTTGAGTATAAATTTGCTGGCCGCGCTTAATTTTATTTAAGCTCAAATTGATACAACTAATCTACTAACCTCTGCTTAAGATAATACATAGCTAACTACTTATCTTAAGCAAAGGTTAATCAACCTGAACTGCGCGTAATAAAATTTGCCCAACGGGTTATTTTTCCGTCTCTCATCGTTGGAACGTAAAATAAGTTAGGTATTATTTAATCCAATTGTTGAGGAATTTACTTCAACATTTCTTATACGAAGTTCAGGTTTATCAGACGAAATACCCGCACTTTTCCACCAGTTGTGATTTTTATAGTCAATATTTTCACTTAACTTGTTATTTTATATTTAAATTAGTTTTACTATAGCGTTACGAGTATCCAATAAAAATTGAAATAATAAAGTGAGGTGTTTGAATGAAAACAATCTGGATTTCTGTTTTATTAGTCATAGCCAGCTTTGGCGTACACGCCAAAGTCAATTATAAAACCGAGCTAGTGGTTGCTAAAGATGGCTCTGGTGATTTTAGCCAAATTCAGCAAGCGATTTATGCCACCAAAACCTTCCCTGATGTACCGATCAAAATTTATATTAAAGATGGTATCTACAATGAGAAAGTAGAAGTGTATTCATGGAATACCAAAGTTTCACTGATTGGTGAAAGTCGCGATGGCACCATCATCACTTATAACGATCATTTTGATAAAATTGATAAAGGCCGCAACAGCACTTTTCACACTTTTACCCTAAAAGTTGCGGGTAATGATTTTCATGCCGAAAACTTAACGGTGATTAATTCAGCCGGACCGGTTGGACAAGCGGTTGCCTTGCATGTAGAAGCCGACAGAGCCTCATTTTTAAATGTAAGTTTAAAAGGAAATCAAGATACACTTTACCTAGCCGGTGAGGGGGCGCGTACTTACTTTAAAAACTGTTATGTTGAAGGCACAACCGATTTTATTTTTGGCGAAGGTACTGCGCTGTTTGAAAACTGCGAAATTAAATCGCTGAGTAACTCATTTGTGACAGCCGCCTCTACACCACAAGGCCAACCATTTGGCTTTGTATTTAACCAGTGTAAATTAACCGCAGCCAAAGGTGTCGATCAAGCTTATTTAGGTCGCCCGTGGCGCCGTTACGCAAAAACCGTTTTTATAAACTCTGAGTTTGGTGCTCATATTTTACCTATAGGTTGGGATAACTGGAACAGCACAGAAAACGAAAAAACCGTGTTTTATGCTGAATACGGTAATACAGGCAAAGGCGCTCAAACTAAGCAACGAGCCAGTTGGAGCCAAGTTATGGTTGCCTCTCAAGCGGCTGATTACACTAAAAAGAATATTTTAGGTGACTGGCAACCAGCTTTTTAAGTGGTATTAATACCTGTAGCAGGTTTTATGCCCGAGCCTGCTATTTTAATAAAATACACTATGTGTTTATTTTTAAGCATACAGAGCCTATGAAGCGGTAGTGAGTATTCACTTTACTGCAACAGAAAATAAATTTCTTGATTCAGCTTCTAACCATTTGAGTGCGCTTCCTCTGATACCATCAATTTGCATAACTCTATCGACGGGTATCGTCCAAGTTTGAATGTCAAAACTGATTGGTAATTTGACGAGGGGGCTATTTGCAGGCATATTTTCTAATATATGAGTCGGTAAATAACCCCATCCTAAATTAAGCTCAGCCATATCTCTGATGACTGTAAAGTCATTACTACAGTATTTGTGCGGTGATATTTCTGGTAATAGCGCCGCGGGTTTACCTTCTGTACTTTGAAAAACTAATTGGCGATGAAGTGCCAGGGAAGAGCGAGTAACACTTTTTAATTGACTCAATGGATGGTTATGATGTGCGACGACACAAAAAGGTAAGTGTCCTAATAAGCCTAGCTCAACGCCTGTTGG
This sequence comes from Catenovulum sp. 2E275, assembly GCF_025515275.1. Classification (GTDB taxonomy): domain Bacteria; phylum Pseudomonadota; class Gammaproteobacteria; order Enterobacterales; family Alteromonadaceae; genus Catenovulum. The sequence goes on along the minus strand of NZ_JAOPFU010000001.1, from coordinate 243,180 downwards.
CATAGTTCCATCAATTAGCATTAAGCCAAAATGGGTTTGTCCTGATTTAACTAAATGAGGGATATCACAGCTTTTTGCTACATTAAGAGTGAGATTGGTCTCAGGGAATTGCAAATTGAATCTATCCAAAAGTTTATAAAGATTAGAGAACAATAGAGACGGATCGACAGCAATTTCTAGCTCACTTTCATTGTCTAGGTCCATTGAATGAGCAACAGAATGAAACTCTTGTGATTGTTGTAGGGTTGCTCTTGCATGAGGTAATAATCTTGCTCCGTGCTTGGTTAGCTTAGGGTTACGAGTCGTTCTATCGAATAACTCAAGGTTTAAATCAATTTCTAAATTAGCTATCGTATGACTGACTACTGACTGAGCTTTTCCTAGTTTTCTTGCTGCTGAAGAGAATGTGCCTTCTTCAGCACAGACAACAAAAACCCGCAATTGTTGTAAACTTAACATATCTGTTTTTTAGATGGTTACTAACTTTAATGTATATTAAATATAGATATTATTTTCTTCAATCTAATTTTGAGGAGATTTTAATGTCAAATAAAGAACGAATTTTCCATAGTATGCTGTTTGAAATTGTTGCATTAATAATTTTAATTCCGTTAGGAAGTCTATTAAGTGAACTCAGCACTAAAAATCTGACTGTAATTACCATTACATTAGGTCTTATAGCAATGTGCTGGAACTTTGTTTACAACAAGATTTTTGATCATTTTTTTGGTGAAAATCGGATAGATAGAGGAATATTAATACGTATTGTACATGGGGTTTTATTTGAAGCCGGTTTAGTTGTGCTTACACTACCTATTATTATGTACCTATTAAATATAGATTTTCTAAATGCGCTCAAGTTAGATCTAGGGATCATCATCTTTTTCTTAATTTTTGCGATCATTTTTAATTGGTCTTACGACAAGCTCAAGTACTCATTATTTGAATCGAATATAAATAATAAATCACTTTGTGGTGAAAAAATGGATTAAGAGCATTTTAAACTATAAATTTGAACGCAAACACGGCAGCGGCTAATCTTTTAAAATGGCATAAGTTAGTACACAAGATTTTGCAAATCGCTTTTTAATTAATGGCGTTTATAGCTATTCATCGTAAGGTGATATTCGCTTAATATTCATTTGGTAAGCTGATGCTGCAATGTCGTTTGTCGTGTTTTCTATTGTGATTGTGCCTTCAAACCAAAACGGGTCATATAAATTGTTAACGGTTAGGCCTTGCTCATAATCGACATAAATAATTTGATTTGGCGGAGGTGGTGGCATGTGTAGACAAGCGCCAAAATAAGGCACAATAAAAAAGCTTATCGCTTTTTGTGATTGGTCAACAAAAATAGGTACAACAAATCCGGGAATACGGATTTTTTTATTATTAAACTCAGCTATCACTCGGTGTGAACTTAGCGCTTGTTGGTAGCGCTTGGTTTTGTCGTCCAGCTTTTCTGTTTGCTTAAATGCTTCTAAAGTATCATTTTCACTACCATCCATTATTTGTGTTAAATAATCTGGTGGATCCATTAAGGCATCTAAATCGTCTTTTGGCAGAAGCTCGGGCCATTCAATCATTTTAAAGGCTGGGTCAAAATTTTGAGCAGCCCAAATAGGTTGAGATAAAACGAAATAAATCGGTAATAGGATAATTGGCAGCGAAAATAATTTGAATTTCATTTTTGGTGACATTTGAATTTATAAATTTATTTATGTTATAACGTAACATAAATAAATGGGGAAGTTAACTTAAATGACACTACCGCTTGCAATTCAAATTGAAAATCTAAAATTTAGTTATCCAAAAGCTCAGGCAGGATTAAATATTAATCATTGGCAGGTTAAAAAAGGGGAGCAAATCTTTTTATATGGTGATTCAGGTAGTGGAAAATCGACCTTATTAAATTTGTTATCCGGTATTTTAGTGCCTGACTCTGGTGAAATTAAGATATTAAAACAAAGTTTTTCTGAATTATCTGAGCGAAAACGCGATAAATTTAGAGCCAATCACATTGGGGTTGTTTTTCAGCAATTTAATCTAATTCCTTATTTAAGTGTACAGAAAAATATTGAGCTGGCGGTACATTTTGCCGGGCGGCGTATTCAGCAGTCGTTAATTTCCCAAATGCTGACACAGTTAAAATTAGATGCCTCTGTTAGCGAAAAGCCAGCTTCAGCCTTGAGTATTGGTCAGCAGCAGCGGGTCGCAATAGCGCGTGCTTTGATTAATCAGCCCGATATTTTATTGGTTGATGAACCAACCTCTGCATTGGATGCTAATGCTCGAGATGCATTTATGGATATTTTATTAGCGATGTGTCAGCAATGTTCGACCACTCTGATTTTTGTGAGTCATGATTTAAGCTTACAACACTATTTTTCGACAAGTCTTAATATTAAAACGTTACAGCACCCCGAGTCTTTTCTATGTTAGTTTCAATTGCATGGCAGAGTTTAAAAGCGAGAAGAAAAACCGTTATGCTTACTTTTATTTCACTGTTAATTAGTTTAACTGTGTTATTAAGTGTCGAGCATATTCGCTCACAAGCAAAAGAGAGTTTTAATCGAACTGTGTCTGGCATAGATATGATTGTGGGCGCTCCCAGCGGCCAGCTTAACTTGTTGCTTTATTCTGTATTTCGACTCGGTTCACCGGTTAATGAAATTCAGTATCAAAGTTTTATTAATCTTAAAAAGCATAAGGATATAAATTGGGCTATCCCCATTGCGCTTGGGGACTCACATAAAGGGTATAGAGTACTTGGTACTAATAATGATTATTTTAATTATTATCAGTATGGTGATAAGCAAAAGCTCGCTTTTAAAGTAGGTCAGCATTTTAGGGGAGTATTCGACGCTGTTTTAGGGGCTGAGGTTGCTAAAAAGCTCAATTATCATGTGGGTGATCAAATTATTATTGCTCATGGTATTGGCTCTAGCAGTTTTAGTGAGCATCAACTGTCACCTTTTGTTGTGAGTGGTATCTTAGCGCCGACCGGAACTCCGTTAGATAAAACTGTACATGTAACTTTAGCAGGGATCGAAGCAGTTCATTTACCGCCAGCACATTTAAAGCAGTTAATCGTGCATTTAGATAAAGTACCGTTAGAGCAAATTCATCCAAAAACCATAACTTCTGTGATGCTGAGTTTAAAATCAAAATTTTCCATTTTTACTCTGCAACGTGCTATTAATCAAACTCAAGATGATAGGCTAATGGCTATTTTACCCGGAGTTGCCATGACTGAGCTATGGCTACTTATGGGAACAGTTGAAAACATTTTAAGAGTAATTAGCTTTTTAGTTTTAATTTCATCGCTAATAGGGCTTTGCACTATGTTATTGGCAAGTATGCAGCAAAGAGCATCTGAATTTACCGTGCTGCGTATTATTGGCGCTGGGCCTGCTAGCCTATTTTTACTTATTTTAATTGAAGCTTTTTTATTATTGGTTCTGAGTGTGATAGCTGCAATTGGGGTGATTAGTTTGACCCTATGGTATTTTAATGGATGGTTGTCGGCTGAATTTGGTTTGTTTTTATCTACAAATATACTTAACCAGTCCACTTTTGAGATTCTCGCATTGATTTTTGGTGCTACCTTGGTAACTGCTTGTCTGCCGGCGTATGAGGCCTATCAGCAGGCTAAATGACCTCAACGCAGTTACAAGAACAACCCTCACTAAAAAGTGAAATTAAATCAAAATCCAAATCCAATAAATTAAGATATTAGCTAATTTCTTATCCAGAGTTGGGATTAAATAGACTAACTTAATATTACTCCTTTCTTAAGTTTCTGGTGTTAGCCAAACATAAGTGATTGATGCACACTCACACCGGCCATTACACCAGAAGCAATTGCAAATGTTCCATTTTGCATCGGATTAGAATTATCACCAGCTGCATATACATTGGCAACTGAGGTTTGTTTAAATTCATCAACTTTGATTATTTTACCCAATGGGGAATCAGTTAACTCACAGCCCAGCGTGGAGACAATTGAATTATCTGCATGTATTTTAGGTGCAACATATAAACCTTCTATTGAGCGTTCGGTTCCGTTTGCCAAGGTAACTGAGTATATATCTTTGCCATTACCATTTATTTTAATTACCGGTGTATTTTCTATCTTTACCCCTCGTTTTGTTAACAATGCCAGCTGATCAGCATCTGGAATAAATTGATTTTGCGTAAATAAAGTTGTTACACCCCAATCCGGTAACATGGCCGCCTGATGTGCTGAAAGTGGATTACTGGCAAGCACGCCAAGTGCCCTATGCGATAATTCATAACCGTGGCAGTAGGGGCAATGTACAACGGATTGTCCCCAATGTTCGGCAACGCCGGGTATATTGGGTAATTCATCCCGTAATCCTGTGGCCAGAATTAATTTTTGTGCGATAACTATTTTGGCATTGGAAGAAAATTGAGATTTATGGTTGGATATATCAGGCGTTTCTGTGTTGTTTAAAAATATTTTAAATCCGTTTTCTGCTTGGTTTTCAACATGAGTGGCTCGACCATTTATTAAGCTAAAAGTTGGATATTGGTTTAACTGATGTAAAGCTGTTTCCTTAATTTCAGACGGTGATTTGCCATCTAAACAAAAAATACCATGAGAATATGATGCAAAACGATTTCTTGGTTTCTGATCATCAATCACAACGACTTTTCTGTGGCCACGTACTAATTGCATAGCGGCTGATAACCCGGCAAAACTCCCTCCAATAATGGCGACTTCAGTATTCATTTTATTTCCTCTTTGGTTCTGCTTAATGCTAATGTAACTTTTAAAGTTACATTAGCATTGCACGAAATCAGCGTTAAAGCAATACACGTAACTTTAAAAGTTTCGTGATATACTGAGCTAAATTTGAATGCTGAGAAAGTACATGCGTAAAGACAGTCGGTTATCTAGAATTTTACATATTTTGATCCATCTTAATTTTTTAGAGCGGCCAGCAACTTCTGAAGAATTAGGTAAAATGATTAATACTAATCCCGTTGTTGTTAGACGAACTATGGGGTTATTAAAGCAAGTTGGGTATGTAACGTCAGTTAAAGGGCATAGTGGCGGGTGGTCTTTAAATACAGAGCTGAGCAAAATAACCTTATTTGATATTCACATTTTGGTTGGGGAAAATTCGGTATTTACAATCGGGCTAACAGATGAACATAACAATTGTCCGATTGAGATTGCAGTGAATACATCACTCAGCCAAGTATTAAACGAAGCCGAAGCGTTAATGTTGAGTCGATTTAAGCAGATTACAATTCAATCATTAGCCCAAGAGTTTAAACTCAACAATACAGATTAATTTAAATATTAAACAATATATATGTCGTACTGCCAAATGGGGTTAATGCTTAAAATTTAAAGCACCTATTTTTAGGTGCTTTGTTACTCATTTGAAATGTTATGCTCTAAGGGTTAATTAAATACATAGCTTGGCGGGTGGACAACATAAACTGGTGTCCTTTTTCAGTTGAATACCTATGTTTTAAACCCCTTATATTTGTTGTTCCTATTAGAGCTGGACTCGCCCATATTTGTTGAACGCCTGCATTAAACTTGGCTAAGTAAGATGCGGGTGTATCGTAATAGCCGGAGTATTCCTCATCACTCAATATCGCAAAGAAATTTTGTTGAGTTCGGCTAGATGTGTCAACTACTACATCTCGTACAATTTGGTTTAACTGATAATTACCAGCTTCAATTAATTCTGAATTGACAAATTTATAAATCGTAATTTGACCTTTGTTGTAATAACTAGATGAAGCAACACATAATATTTCTGGTGTTAAATCATCATCTTGGTTAAAAAAGACAACTCTTGAACATGCTTTGTCAAGGTAACTCAATTCTGTTAGTTTATTTTGGTTATATTGCAACAAGTGCAGTCTGTCATAGGTACTGACTGCAAAAGTGGCTTGGTCATTAAGCTTAGCTATATCAAAATCAGATATTCTGCTGTCAAAAGCATGATTAGCAATAATTAATTGGTTTTCTACATCTAGTAAATTTAATATTGAGCTATCGGCATAAACAGCATCGACATAATCATCATTATTAATTTTATAGGCTGAAACAACACCTATGTTGCTGTCATAGTCGCCTTCTATCGACCATTGTTCAGTCATATTACTTATTTCTACTACAGAGAAAACACCATCGTAAGTTTGTGTTGCAGGACCAAATAACTCACCATAGCCGTCATTGTCATAATCAGTCACGGCTGCATGTTGACTGTTATCCCAGTTAGATGAAATTTCGTCGCTGATCTCTATATTGCCGTTTGCATCCATTAACACAAGTCTGCTGCTATCATATCCACTGCCTGAACTTGGGACAAAAAACACGGCTTTCTCTTGTTCTGGCTCTACTTCTACCCAACCCGCGCTCGAATATGAGTCAAGTTGTGGTGAGTCGGCCCCCAATTTTAAGCTAACAGTCTCTTGTTCTATGTCTGCAATAACAAAACTGTCAGCTCCACTCGAGCTTTGGTCTGATCCCCAATGAACTTCTAATGAACCATCGTTATCTGAGTCGCCAACAGCAATCGACTTAGAACCATGCCCTTGCATGTCTATTGCCCACTTTTGTTCTAATATTTGCTCTGTAGTATTCCAATCGTACGCGGTAATATTACCCCATTGGCAATCGCCAATTAGAACTTCAGCCGCTGGATCTTGATCAATGTTTTTGGTTTCCAGTGAGCAGGTATTAAAGTTATCGAATGAATATAATTGCGCTTTTGCCTGAGCAGAAAAAACAGCTGCTCGTCCCCACGAATCGACCCCAATAATTTCATCTAAACCATCATTATCTAAATCAGCTGCTTTTACTGCTTGAGAGCCGAACGCTGTACCGCTTAACCATTGATTGGCAAATGACTGACCATCATAGACTCTGCCATTATTGAGGATAATTTCTAACTGGCTGTCATTATCCACGTTGCCAAAAGTCATATCCGTTGCAGAAGATACATTGGTGCTAAATACTTCTGTTGATAAATCATTTAAAGCATAAATTCTTAATGATTTATTACTCGAGTTACTACTGGTTAATAACACAAGTGCTAATTCACCATTGTTGTTTAAGTCTATTATATTGAATTTGGATATATCGTTTTGAGTTTCAAGCAATACACTCGCCATAGCGGTTTGATTATCTATTAATGTAAGGCCTTGTTCCGTTGCAACGATAATTTCTAACTCAGCATCTTGATCTATATTTTTACCAATAACTTGTACGATTTGCCCCGTTGTTGGTAACTGAAACGGATACATCCAAAATTGTTGATAGTTATCATTATTTTCTGAAATTAAAAATACACGATTACGGCTATCAGTGGATAAAATTTCGTTATTACCATCGCCAGTAAAATCACCAATCCAAATTGAATCATTTTGATAGGGGACTTCCATCCCTGAACGGGCAATAGGCATTTTTCCACCTGTATTTACAGCAATGGGTAAGGTATTGGTTGGGGAAGTTTCTGAGGTTTCTCCGAGCATAGCGAAAGAAAAATTGAAAGTTTGCTCTGGGAAAATTAGATCAGAATTAACAGTCCATTTAATTAAGCCTGTTTCATCCATTACGGCACCATCTGGTGCCCCCGACATTTCAAAGTTAATCGCTGAGTTATCAGCGTTGGGGTAATCGGGGTCGCTAACATTGACATTGAACTGGACAACATCACCAGCTTTTACATTATCAGGCAAATTTGACACGGTAAATGTTGAAGGTGAATCGGAAATTGTCAAAGAGATGAAATCACTTTCTACATTATTAATGCCATCAGAAACCAGCATAGATACTTTTACTTCATCGCCAAAAATAGCAGTGTAAGCGGGTAGAGTATCTGTTGTTAAACCTTCAACAAGAACATCATTAATATACCAGTTAAAGCTAATTTCCAGCTCTTCTTGCTCGGTGTCTACATCACTAATATAGCCGGGCTGAACTGTAATAGGTGTGGTGGTGTAATAATCATCCCAATAATTAAGCCGAGGCTCTGAAATAACTGGAGGTAAGCTTAATTTATCCAAAGTAACAAGTGCTATTCCAGTTGTATCTTGTTTTTTATCTATATTATAAAAAGGGCTTAAATAAGCGCCGCTATCATATTCACCGTCATTATCTGTATCAACAATATATTTAGTATTGTTGTAGCTAAATTCAAATTGGATATCTTGTTCCCCACTGAAAGACATGGAGCCTTCACTTGGGTAAAATGGCGAATTGCCTTCAAGATCTGAATCAACCTTAAAATGACCAATATCCGAGATATACACATCACCCGACGGGTTAGTAAATGAGTCGCTTAGTTGTGTTACAACATCTCTACCATTGAAGCTGTTAATTAAATATTCTTCATATTTGATTTCAGGGTAGTTTTGTGTCGTAGTAATTTTTAAATATCCAGATGTGGAATAAGTTTTAACCGTTTCGTCAGTATAATAATCCAGAGTTTGGCTTGTCACATTATCAAAAAATAAAACAAAGTTAAGCCTGTCATTAATACCTTTAGTCGCCGAGATAGTACCTTTACCCGACAGTATTGATAGGTAATTATGACGACAATTATTCAATTTATATTGGATCAAGCCAACATTGTCTTCATCTAAATCAGCAACAATACTAATCGTGCCCGATTCTGCACAATTAAATGTACCACTTTCGCTTGCGGCTACCAAACTTTGCAATGACGTAACTTGATGTTTGCTAAAATTGCCATCCGTGTTAATTGGCCTGGCAGATTTAGCTTGGACCGTTTGTTGCTGCATATACATAATATCCTCAAAAGGGATATATGGAATTGGTGTTTGATCTACCCCCCACACAGCATGAAACGCATCATTTGCCGTGGAAAGGTTTAATTCAGCAGATTGTTTATTGCCAGAATAGAGGGAATTAACTTTATCTTTATAGGCAGCAATTAATTGAGATTCGCTATGCGATTGAGGGTTATCAATAATACTTTGGCTGTCTGATTCACTGCCCCCACTGCCACATGCTGACAAGACTGAAATGGCGGCACAGGTGATCATTAAATGTACAGGTTTAAACATAGGTGTCCTTCTTTATATTTATTTTATCCGTCAAAAACTATGGAGTTTACCTTGGGTAAAGGGATTGTCAATCAAGTTAAACACGACTATTAGGTTGCTAACAAAGTTAAATTTATATTTGTTTGAATTTTAATTAATTGGCTGTTAATTAACAAAATTAATAAGTGGTGTTTTACTAAAATGAGTCGCAATAGTTGAGGTTATCATCTGTAATATTTGCATTTTTAATGCACAACGGCAGCTTGCAAAAATACAAGCTGCTGTAATTGAGTTAATGGTTTTATTACGACTGTACGACGTTTTTAATTACCCGATATTTTTACTTTTACTGGGCGCATATCTGGCCATAAAGCGGGTGGAAAGTCTTTTTGCTCCGGTTTTACTGGATCCGTTAAATCTAGTTCAACTGGCGCTGTTTTCACTAAATCAGGGTGAATGGTTTGAAGATTTTGGGCAACCATATTAGCAATAACCCATGCGCCGTAGTGATTATGGTGGGTTTTGTCTTTACCCTGAGCGGCAAATGCTTTTGGCGAATCTTGCCCGAGTTGTTGATAAAATGCGGTTGTTTGTGCAGTTAAATCGATCACGGGTACATTAATATCGCGTCCTACTTTACGGACTGCGGCATCATATCCTTCATGGGTATTAATGAGTTGCCCGTTTTTATAGTGGCGACGTGCAACCGGGGTAATAATCACAGGATAAGCTTCGCGTTGGCGAACATCGGCAACTAATGCCCGTAAATACTCAGGATAAGCGCCATCAGCTGCGGAGTAAGTTCTTGGCCACTGTTTTTTCTCATCATTATGAGCGAACTGAATCAGCACAATATCACCGGCCTGAGTTTGGCTCATGAGTTTGTCCCAGCGCAGTGAAAATATAAAAGATTTCATGGTTTCGCCGCTTCTGGCGTGGTTGATGACGAGTTTGTTGTTAACCAGAGCTGGCATAAATTGTCCCCAGCTTGCATAGTCGCTGGAGGCCTGATCAGCAACGGTTGAATCACCGGCAATTAAAATTCGGTTAACTTTGCTTGGGGTAATTTTTAATTCACTAAACTCAACATCCTGATTGGATAGCGCTATGGTTAATTTATCATCCCAGTTGCGTGAAATATCTTCATCGCCACGCAATCCTACTTTTGGCCCAGTGCGCTCATCTTCGGTTTTATCCTGCTCTGCTTTATCCAGATAAGGGGTTTTCATATCTACATAAAACGTGAAGTTTTTGGTATCGTTTGCATTTAAGTGCTGAACAGAAGTCATTACACGTCGGTCTTCACTGAATACTAAAAAGTCAGTTGATTTTTTAGCTTCAACCGTGAGTTCAACTTTATACTGACCTTCGGGCGCTTTTACCGAAAACGCATTTTCAGTTGAATTTTTAAAGTTATCTTTGCCATAACCCAATTTTTGATTATAGCTTTGGGTTAACAGCTCAGTTTGGGTTTGAAAGTCAAACTGATAATGCTCTTGCATGGTATTTTGCTCGTTTGCATGTAACGGATTGAATAAAGCTGCGCCGAATATACCAGCAGCTAAGGCTGATTTGAGTGGCTTGGTTGTTGTTTTTTGCAAGCCAGTGCTGAATGTTTTATAAGTCATTATTAACCCTTGGTTTGGTCTTTACAAAAAGAAAAAGCAGCGGAGCAGGGACAGATAAAACCTGCCCCGCTGTAAAAGTTAAGCTTGCGCGGCGGCAAGCCATAAAGCTTTGTAATCTTCAAGGTTTTCAATACCTGCTGGTTCAGCAATTTCAATATTGGTTTGAGGCTGATCTTGCCATTGCTGCCATTTGGTCATAACCCATGCGCCTTTTACTGTACTGGCGCTATCGCCAGATAAAACTACGTTTTGCTCGGGTCTAAGCTGGGCAATTAAACGACACATTAATGGGTTTTTCTTTGAGGTACTGCCAAAAATAATATCGCCTTTGGCATTTAGCAGCGTTAGCTCGTGATCTATCATCAAGGCTAAATACAGTGTGGCTAATGCATTACCATTATGCGGCTGGGCGGTAATTTTACTTTGTTTGCCAACAAAGGGGCCGCTACCGGCTGAAAACGCTGGTAAAGCAAAAATTTTGTCGTTGACTATGGTTTGCAAATCTTCCGCGCTGATTGGATCTGACGTTTTAGCGCCGGTTTGTTCACAAATTTGTGAAAATTCACGGCCACCCATAAAACGGGCGCAGGCGATTGGCTGGTTTAAAACACAGACATTTGCCAGCATGTCTTTTTCTTCTTTAAGTGCGTGAATATCTGCGCCCATTGCCATGCTGATAACCCAAGTACCCGTGCTAACCACAGTAAAAGGCTTGCCATTATTTTGGCCTAAATAGCGGGAAAAGCTGGAGTTAGAATCATGAATGCCGGCGTATACTTGGCAGTTTGTATTTAATCCGGTTTGGTTTGCTACTTGCGGCGTAACTTTACCTACTACCTCATCGGCATTGACTAAAGCAGGTAGAGCATGGCGAATATTAAGTGTATCAACCAAACTTGAATAATCGGCGATTTCCGGTTGCCATAAATCGGTATGGCAACCTAGAGAAGTGACTTCGTTAACTAATTTTCCGGTTAAGCGCCATACCCAATATTGTGGGTACATTAACACTGCTTGTACTTGAGAAAATTGTTCGGCAAAGTGTTGTTTTAGCCAGAATAATTGTCTGCCTAAGTTAAGACCCGCTGATAAATTAGGCGATAACGTTTGGTTAAAATCAGGGCGAATTTGGTTATAAGCCTGATTACAGCTTTCAACCACTTCGCATTCATAATCCATAACCGGCAACGCAAGTTTGCCAGAGCTGTCGAGTAATACTGCACAGGCACCGTGTGTGGTAATATTAATTGCATTAATATCGAATTGATCTGCTGCTTTTTTAAGGCAACTCAGTAACCAAGTTTCAACGTTTTCAACATCGATATAAGTATAATCTGGGCCTTGAATTGACTGGTTTAAAGCTGATTCGCTCCAAACGGTTTCGCCCTGATCATTTAATACATTGCCTTTGATATTTGTTTTGCCTATATCAAAAATAAAGGTATACATGGGTGGTAAAGCTCCGTCGCTAACTAATGTTGTCACTATCAGCCACTTTAACAGAATAATAGGTTGCGCTAATAAAGTAGATGAGTGTTGGCCAAATCATGATTTGTTTAAAGTTATTCAGCATGATTAGCTCAAAACTAACCGCTAATGCTAAACCAAAACAAATCACTAAACTTAAAATTGCTAGATAAAAACTGAATGCTTTTGGCGCTTTGGCCGTGGTGGTTTGCTCAAGCTGATTGGCTAAATAGCTTTGCTCTTGTTTTTTGCGTTTTAGCTCAGCAATTTCCGCCAACTTTGCTGGTTTATGGTAGTTCGCTTTTGCCCCCATAAAACTAGCTAATAATAAATAGCTAAATAAAGCAAAAAACCAAGCAACAACCGGTAAATAAAATACGTGCATGCCAAGGCTGTTAAATAAATAACAGGCAAGTAGCGTGAGTAGCCAGCTAATCAGTGCTGCTTTATTAATATATTGTTGTTTGTAGTTAGACCAATAACGGGTTAACCCTAACTTAGGTAATACCCAATGCTCACATACTATCACCGCACCAACCGGAGCAAGTAATAATGCCATCAAGCTGACAAAATCCATTAACTTGGTAAAAACAAACGGGAAGCAGGCAATAATCGTGGTAATAATGCCGACAATACAGGTGACTTTAGTGCGGTCCCAATTTTTATTTAATGACTGAAAAGCTAAACCCGCACGGTAAATGGTTGGATTGGAGGTTGTCCAACCGGCAATAATCACGGCGATAATGCCGGCGGCACCTAATGCCTGATAAGCAACTGCCCCTGCATCTAGTTGGGTGACATCGGTTTTTAATAAAAGTGCCGCGCCAGCACCCATAATACCGGCACAAATCCAAGCAATAAAATGGCCGATAAACATACCTAAAGCAGAGAAAAAACCATAAGAGGATTTACGTGCAAAACGTAAAATGGTCATATCTGACATCGCGCCATGCATCGCCATATTACAAACCCATGCAAAAGCCGCCACATGCCACCAACCTAAACCTTGCTCATTAGCTTGCCAAATAAAAGTATCGGCAACGGTTAACCAGTTATTGAGCGTTGTTGAATTTAGGTCTGGCGTTGCGGCTATTAAGGTTGGTGCAATCGCTAGGGCACCTGCTATAAACATTAAGATCATCCAAGGTGCACAAACCTCGGCAAACTGGGCGATATTTTTAAATCCTTTAACGGCGATAAAAACCACTACGGCGCCAACCGCCAGAGCGACTAGGACAAAAGCAATATCGGTTGGATACCAATTCACCTGAGCGGGTAAGTTAAATAAGATGCGTACAGCAGAGGCTGAAACTGTGATCATAGCGCCAGCCAATACACAGAATAAAATGCCGTTTACAATCGAATAAAGTTTAATAATGCCAGGACCGGCAATTTTTTCTAAATAAGCATATAAAGTCAGACGAGTGTCGGTCGCAATTGGTGCGCAGATTAAACCCCAAGTTAATACTGCTAATAAATTACCGATAATTAAACCCAGTAATAAATCTAAAGTACCCACACCCCAAGATACAAACATAGCGCCAATCACAAACTCAGTACCGGCAACGTGCTCGCCTGCATAACTAGCTGCAAAATATTTTGCTGGTTTAAGTTGCTGCGGTGCAACTGGGTTACGATCAAATTCTACACTGCTCACTTTTGCCTCTTTTATTATTTTTAGATAACTTTATTTTTAAGTTTGTTAAAAATGACCGAAAATGATTCAATCTGTTTGAGATAAATAAATTTTTATTTATATTTATGTTAAGACTCTATACAAAATTTTAAATAAATGCAAGAAAGTGATTGAAAATGATTGTTTATAGTGGTCTAATGCGAAACATTATTTTCGCAAACGCGTGATTTTGGTTTTAATTCGCAAATTATAGGATATCAAAATGGCTAATCGTAAAGACGAGTTTAAGCATGTAAATTATTCTTGGGATGATGAATATGCCCAAGATTTAAGCCCTTTAGAGAGTTTAGTATATCGTTCTAACATTTTAGGCGACGACCAACGCATCACTAATACTGGTGGTGGTAACACTTCTGCAAAGATTGTTGAAAAAGATCCTTTAACTGGCGAAGATGTTGAAGTTTTATGGGTAAAAGGTTCTGGCGGTGATTTAAGAACTGCTAAAGTTGAGAATTTCTCTTCTTTATATCAATCAAAATTAACTGCTTTAGATGATAAATATCAAAGCTTTCCGGATAAAGGTTATAAATCAGCCGGTGAAGATGCCATGGTTGGTATGTTCAAGCACTGTAACTTTTGCTTAAACCCAAGAGCATCATCAATTGATACACCATTACACTCAATGATTGATGAAAAACACGTTGACCATCTTCATCCAAATGCGGTAATCGCAGTTGCTTCATGTAAAGATCAAAAAGAATTAACAGAAGTAATTTGGGGCGGCAAAATGGCGTATGTACCTTGGATGCGTCCAGGGTGGGAAGCAGCTAAAGTATGTGAAGATGCTTACGAACAAGATCCAAGTATTGTAGGTATTTTATTAGGTCAGCACGGGCATACTAACTGGAACTCAGAAAGTAAAAGCTGTTACGAAACCTCATTATGGGTAATTGAAACTGCGGCTCGTTATATTGAAGAGCACGACAAAGGTGAAATGACTTTTGGTGGTGCTAAATATCAAAGCTTATCTGAAGCAGAGCGTACTGAATTATTAGCTAAGTTTTTACCGGTTGCACGTGGCATTTTATCTAACAAAGTTAAATTTATTGGTACTGTTCAGTCTGACGAAAACGCACTACGTTTTGTAAACAGTGTGGACGCGCCTCGTTTGGCTAAGTTAGGCACTTCATGCCCTGACCATTTCTTACGTACTAAAATTCAGCCTTTATATGTAGACTTTAATCCTCAGCAAGATGATTTTGATACTTTAATTGAAAAATTAAATGCAGGTATCGAGCAATACCGTTTAGATTACATTGAGTATTACAACAATTGTAAGCGTCCTGATTCACCAGCCATGCGTGATCCAAGCCCAACGGTTATTTTAATTCCGGGTGTTGGTATTATCGGTTGGGGTAAAAATAAATCAGAGTCTCGCGTAACCACTGAATTCTATAACTGTGCGATTGAAGTAATGCGCGGTGCAGAAGCGATTAGTGAATATACAGCACTGCCTCAGCAAGAAGCGTTTGATATTGAATATTGGGCGCTTGAAGAAGCTAAATTACAGCGTATGCCAAAAGAAAAACCATTAGCGCGTGATGTGGTCGTGGTGATTGGTGCTGGTGACGGTATTGGTAAATCAACTGCACACCGTGTTGCAGAAGAAGGCGCGCATGTGGTTTGTGCCGATTTACGTGCAGAAGCTGCGCAAAAAACAGCAGACGAATTAACTGCCATTTATGGTCAGGGAATTGGCGTTGCAGGTTCTGGTATTTCAGGTTGTGGTCCGGCAATTGCGTTAGAAGTAGACATTACAAAACGTGAAAGCGTACAAAAAATGTTTGAACAAGTAACACTTGCTTACGGCGGTATTGATAAAGTTATTGTAACTGCTGGTGTATTTTTAGCGCCGGGTCAGGCTGGTATGAGTGACGATCAACAATTTGACGTGAGTTTTGCAGTAAACGTTAAAGGCGGTTATATCGTAGGTACTGAAGCAAACAAAATCTGGAAAGCTCAAAAATTACATGGTGCCATGGTATTAACAACCAGCGTTAACGCAGCTGTATCGAAAAAAGGCTCATTAGCTTACGATACCAGTAAAGCAGCAGCGAACCATTTAGTACGCGAATTAGCGGTTGAATTATCACCATTAGTTAACGTAAATGGTTTGGCACCAGCGACTGTGGTTAAAGGCAGCACTATGTTCCCAAGAGATCGTGTAATTGCCTCTTTAACTAAATACAATGTTGAGTTTACTGAATCAGATTCTGATGATGAATTACGTGACAAACTGGCATTATTCTATGCACAGCGTACATTAACCAAACAACCTATTACGCCAGAAGATCAAGCAGAAGCTGCTTATTTAATGGTTTCAGGTCAGTTAAGTAAAACTACAGGTCAAATTATTAGTGTTGACGGTGGTTTACATGAAGCCTTCTTGCGTTAAGCTCGAAGTGTGATAATCGAGAGGATTTTTAAATGACACAACGTATCGATAAAGCGTTTATTGCTGAGCAAAACGAAAAGTTAATGCCGGGTGTGCAAGAAGATTATGATGCATTGGCACGTAAATTAGCGCGTCAAGACATTGATATTGAGCAAATTACCCAAAAAGCAGCTGAGTTCCAAGTAGCTGTTCCATCTTGGGGTACAGGAACTGGTGGTACACGTTTTGCGCGTTTCCCTGGTACTGGTGAACCAAGAAACATTTTTGAAAAGTTAGAAGACTGTGCAGTGATCAATGATTTGTCACAATGTACACAAGCTGTATCGCCACATTTTCCGTGGGATAAAGTTGACGATTTCACTGAGTTAAAAGGTTTTTCTGATAACTTAGAATTGACGTGGGATTCGATTAACTCAAATACATTCCAAGACCAACCAGGTCAGGAGCACAGCTTCAAATACGGCAGCTTAAGCAATACGTCTGAAGCGTCACGTGAGCTTGCAATTGCGCATAACCTTGACTGCATCAAATGGGGTGAAGCTTTAGGTTCTAAAGTATTAACAGTTTGGGTTGGTGATGGTTCAAACCATCCAGGTCAATCACATTTCCAACGTGCGTTTGAGCGTTATTTAGAAAGCATGAAAAAAATCTATGCTGAATTACCGTCAGACTGGGAAATGCATATTGAACACAAAATGTTTGAGCCTGCGTTTTACTCAACTGTCATCCAAGATTGGGGCAGCAACATTTTAGCGGCAATGGAATTAGGTGATAAAGCGAAATCATTAGTTGATTTAGGTCACCACGCGCCAAATGTAAACATTGAAATGATTGTTTCTCGTTTAATTCAGTTCAAGAAGTTAGGTGGTTTCCACTTCAATGATTCTAAATACGGTGATGATGATTTAGACAGCGGTAGTTTACATCCGTACCAACAATTCTTGATTTTCAATGAATTAGTGGATGCTGAATACCGTAATCAGGAAGGTTTTGGTCCGGGCTATTTATTAGACCAATCACACAACGTAACTGATCCGATTGAAAGCTTAATGAACTCAGCGGCAAGTGTACAACGTTCGTACGTAGCTGCGTTATTAATCAATCGTGAAACTTTATACGGCTATCAGGATAGCAATGATGCAATTATGGCAAGTAATACGTTAAAAAATGCGTTTATTACCGATGTATCACCTATTCTGCAAATGGCTCGTGCACGTAAAGGCGGGGCAATTGACCCAATCGCAGTTTATCGTGCAAGCGGATACCGTGCGAGTGCTGCTAAAGAAAGACCAAGTTCTGGTCATTCTGGCTCTGGCATTGTATAGGGTCATTTGACCCAACTCCCTGCCCCGGGAGTTTGATTTGAGTGGTCTGAAGTGTTTGCCTATACCTACTGGGCGGGCACTTTAAAAACTCAGATAACCGGGCAGCTTTTATTATTCGTCCTCTTTTTAGTCATAGTCATCTTTGATGATTCTTTTGCTAGCTGATGCTTTGCTGTTCCTGCAAGCATCAGTTTTTTTAGTCTGTATATCTACAAACAAACGCTTCTATTTTAGATTCACCTTAAATGCTTTTTTATTCTTTGTAAGTGTTTTGGCTCAACCCATTGAGCCTTCAACGTGGAGCCAGGAATATTCCTACATTTAACAACATTAGACCCCCAGAAGGGTATACGGATAGAAAGACTGTATCTAATAATCAAAAAGCAATCTGTATTGGAGTGTGTTAGAGGAGAGGTTTATTTAAAGACGCGAAAACTCCACAATTTTAAACAGATTCATACTCAAATAATTTGGATATAAATTCACGAAAAAACTCATTTGTTTAAACTTGGTATGGTATGATGTTGAGTTTATTTTACACAATTTTGACAAGGTTTATCTGTGATGAGATTAAGGTTTTTTATCTCTATAATATGCTTGTTGATATCAGCTAAGCTGAATGCTGTAGAGTCAAATAAAGAACCGGATGTCGTGATCATACCTTATATGGACGTACCGGCAACTCATCGACTATTTGGGCGGGAATTACTCGCCTTAGCCCTTAAGCTATCTGAAGATAAATTTGGTCCTTATCAGCTTAGAATTCAAACTAAAGAAAGCGTTATTAAACGGCAATTATATGAATTGCAAACCGGTCATTTGTCGGTGGCAACATCAATGCCAACCCAAGACTGGTTAACTCAAGCTCAAATTATCCAAATTCCAATTATGAGGGGACTAGCGAGCTATAGGTTGTTTTTTGCGTACCAAGAGGAATTAGAGTTACTGAGTAATATTCAGCGAGATGACCAGTTAAAACAAGTACTAATTGGTCAAGGGAATGGCTGGTCAACTAGTGAATTATTACTTAATAATGGCTATCAGGTTGTGTTTAGTACCAAGCTTGATTCATTATTTAAAATGTTAAAAGCTAAACGCTTTAACTTATTAATGCGAAGTGTTTATGAGGTAGAAGCCGAATATGCTTTTTATAAACCTATGATGCCTGAATTGGAAGTTGTTAAAAACTTTGCTGTGTTTACTTATTTACCTATGTATTTTTTTGTTGCCAAAAATTCGCCATTACAGTCACGATTAACCTATGGTTTAAATAGAGCATATCAAACAGGAGAAGCAGATAAACTGTTTAAAAAATATTATGCAAAAACACTCGAATATTTAAGTTGGCCCGATATAAAAATAATTTATTTAACTAACTCAAATATTAGTTGTGATTTATACCAACAGGATAAAGCGTATTTACTTGAACAAATAAAACAAATGGCTGATAACAGCAATGTTAGCTTGGGAAATTGCAAAAATGAAAAATAATCAACCACTTGTAATTGCAAACTGGAAATTAAATGGTGGTACAGATTTAATTTGTGCCTCTGTGGCTTCGGTATTACAACACGATTTTTGTGCTCAAATCGGAATTGCACCGCCTTATGTTTATATTAGCGACATGGCTAATTTTTTGCGCAACTCAAAAATTATGATTGGTAGTCAGAATGTCAGTAAATTTGAATCTGGCGCGTTTACTGGGGAAACTTCTGCACAAATGCTTAAAGAAGTCGGTTGTGAATTTTGTATAATCGGTCACTCAGAAAGGCGACAAGTTTTTTTAGAAAATAATGCTTCTTGCAAAACTAAAATTAAAAGAGCACTAAAAGCAGGGTTAATGCCGGTGGTTTGTATTGGTGAGAACTTACAGCAGCATCAACTTGGTTTAACGAAAGACATTTTATATCGCCAACTTAATGAATCTTTTGGCGGTTTGGATTTAACTGGTTGTAGGGTTTGTATTGCTTACGAGCCAATTTGGGCTATCGGTTCAGGCAAAGCTGCATCGGCTGAAATGGTTGCTGACATTCATACTTTTATTTATCAGGAACTAACCAGCATGTTTGATGCCGATATAGCTGGTAAAATACAAATTTTATATGGCGGTAGCGTAAATAAACATAATGCGGGGGAATTTTTAAATATCCCGCATGTGAGTGGATTACTCGTTGGCGGTGCTAGTTTAGAGCCTGAACATTTTGCGGAAATTTGTGTAATTGCTAGCCAAAATTGTGCAACGGATTAATTGTTTAGATGGGTAAAAAGGCCATGTTATTGATTAATTAGTTCTCAATGAAATAGTAGGTGATTGTTCTAGTTTAAGTAATTATATTCGGTTAGTTGTAAGGATAAAGTTTTGTAGATAAATTAAGCTGTAGGGGAATATGAAGCGATTTATAACACTAAACATCATTATATTCGTAATTATAACAACGAATATAAAAGCCCAAGAATTAACAATTTTGACTCATCAGTGGGCTCCCTATAATTTTAAAGAACAAGATATCATTACAGGGATTAGTACAGAATTAGTTGAATCTGCTCTGCACATGACTGGTTTCAAATACAAACTTCAGCTATACCCATTTAAACGAGCCTTATATACAGCACAAACAACCCCTAATACGATGTTTTTTACGGTTGCTCGGATCCCCCAACTTGAAACAAAATTTAAATGGATTGGTCCATTACATCCCAGGGTTGTTTATTTATATAGATTGAAGAAAAGAACAGATATTCAAATTTCTAGTATCGAAGACATCAAAAAATATCAAACAGGCGCTTTATTAGGTGGATCAGTTGAACAGTTTTTTAAAACGAATGGATTCCAGGAAAAAGAAGATTACTTTTTAACCGCTACTTCTGAACAATTATTAAAACTTCTTGCGAAGGGAAGAGCGGATCTAATTCCTGGAGATCCTTTAGATTTAGCGTATCAAATGCAAAACTCAGAGTATAATTTTTCCGATTTGGAGCAAGCTTTTCTTTTATCGGATATAGGCGGTTATTATATAGCTGTAAATCAAGAAACTGCCGATGAGGTTGTCGCGAAAATACAAACTGCACTAGATAAGATTATTAATGCAGGGAGTAGAGAAGTTATTATAAATAAATATTTGCGCGACCAATAAATTTGTCTCGATTTAGCTCTATCAATAATTGTAATAGAGCAATGTCAGTATTTATTACATTAAACCACTTTCTCGTTAACAACGGATTTAAAATAACTTTATAGTTATCTGAAAATATAATTCATTAATATCTTTATTGTTCTAAGTTTATAATTTGTATAAAAAATATAAAAAATATTTTTTTGATACAAATTAGGCTGGTTTTGTTTAATCAATAGGTGCATGCATTAAAATAGCACAGTAAAATGCTGACATATTATCAGCTATTTTATGGGTTAATTTTGAGCAGTTCACAAACACTATCATCAAAAACACAATTAGGTTTTAGCGGTACCGAACCTCGCAAAATTGCTGTAATTGGTGGTGGGGTTGCTGGTTCAACTATTGCGTTAAGACTAGCTGAACTAGGTTTGGATGTCACTTTATTTGAGCAAGGCCCAAGTTTAGTGAACGGGCCGCCGATTTGCCATTTACATGCAGGTGGCAGCTTTTATCGTGAAATTACCGATGAACAATGCTTAACTTTACTCAACCAGTCAATTGATATGATGCGGGTATTTCCGCAAGCTGTAAATGTTCGGCCGACTGTTATTGCTGTACCGATTGCTGATTCTGGCTCACCGTTTGATATTTTGCCCAGATTAAAAAAACTCCAAAAAAATTATGCTGATTTAATTACAGTGCAGCCAGATAAACAGGTGTTGGGCGAACCGGCTGATTATTATTGTACTTTTGAGCGTTCAGAGCTGGAAGCATTAGCACAAAAAGATTTACCTGAGCAAATAACCGATAATTCTGACTGGCTGATTCCGCTAGCTAAACATTTAGATTTAGATTCGGTTAAATATCCGCTGATTTTAGTGCAGGAATATGGACTAAGCGGTTTCAGATTTTCAGCCACTGTGAGTTTAGCAGCGCAGCAAATGCCAAACTGTCAGGTTAAATTAAACTCTAAATTAGTGGCATTATCAGAACAAGCAGGCTCAAAACATTGGCAGCTTACGATTGAAAATCAAACAAATTTAACCCAAGAAGTCTTGTCGTTTGATTATTTAATTAATGCCTGTGGATTTAGAACCGGTTTGCTCGATAATATGCTCAAAGCACCACGACAAAGACTAGTTGAATTTAAGGCCGCTTATGTGGCGCATTGGCAACATTGTCAAGGTCATTGGCCTGAAGTTTTGTTTCATGGAGAGCGGGGTACGCCTAATGGGATGGCACAATTAACCCCTTATCCAAACGGCTATTTTCAGTTACATGGAATGACGCAAGATATTACTTTATTCAAAGACGGTTTAGTGAGCAGCAATGCACAAACTGCGCAGCCAGAATTACCATCACTATACATAGATAAAATTGATAAAGGTTGGCCTGAGCCTGTGGTTAAGCAGCGTACACAAGGCGCGATACAGCATGTTGCGAAGTTTTTGCAGGCTTTTTCAAGCGCAAGACCGGCTGCTAACCCTTTATTTGGTGCTCAGCAAATACCGGGAGATGATCCTAAATTAAGAACCAGTGATGTCTCTTTTTATGGTGATTTTTATGCGCGTACAGAAATCGTTAAAGCACCTTCAGCTTTGCAGGCTGCCGATACCATTTTACAGAATTTAATCGCTGGTGGTGTAATCCAACAGCCGATATCCGCGCATATTAATCAGCATTATTTTCCGAAAACTCAATCTATTGACTTGAAAAATGTAGTTGAACTGGCTTGCAAAATTGCCGAGCAAAGAGGGTACCCGCAAGATTTAGCTCTCAAAATTTAAACACATTTTAACTCGTGCGATCTCAAGGAGCATGGGTATATGAAGATATAGAGTGATTGTATTGTTCGCATCGGTTAAAAGATACGGTTCTGGATATCCAGAACCGTAATCAATGTATACCAAGCTATTTGGTCAGTTTTTCTAAGTGTTTTTCTAATCCTGCTTTTGAGGCTTTAATTGAGTTCATAGGGGTTAAACCTTGTGGATATTCCTCTTGCTCAATAACCAACCATTGAATTCCGCCATGTAAAATATCGGTTTTAACCAATTCAGCCCAGTCAAAGCTATCTTGACCGATAATAACATTTTCAGCTGTATTGTTTGGTGTTCTAATTTTGATATGGGTACTCATAGTTCGTTCTGGGTAAGCTTTTACATAATGGATTGGATCTTTACCCGCAAAATTTACCCAACCCACGTCCATTTGTAATACCATGTTTTCTGGGGTGTTTTGGGCAATATAATCCCAGAATGTCTGATCATTAAAATCACCAAATTCTTCAGCATGGTTATGGTAACCAAAATATAAATCTTCCTGACTGAGTTTTTGGGTAAGCTCTGTTAACTCATTGGTTAACTCTGCTATTTTTTCTGGATCCCACGCTCGGCCATCAATTGGAATAATAAATAAATTCACACCTACTTCGGTTAAAAAGTCGATGGTTTTACGGTAGTTATCGCCTTGTAGTTGATTGATTGGTACATGCGCGCCACTGGGCTTTAAACTAAGCTCAGCTAAAAATTGTTTTAGCCCTTGCGGGTCGTCTTTAAAAGGACCAAATTCACCAGCAAACTCAACTCCTTTAAACCCCATTGCGGCGATACGGGTTAAAGTGCCTTTAAAATCACTTTTTACATCGTCTCTCACCGACCAGAGTTGAACACTGATGGGTGGAATTTTTTCATCAAAATGACTAACTTCAACGACTGGTTTATCTGTACTAGCCGCTGCTGCTTGTTTCGGTGCTTCAGCCTGTTGGCAGGCAATTAAACCCGCGCTAATGCAAAGTGCGGATAATAACTTTTTATATTGATTCATGCTTAACTCTCTTATTTTATGCTTTTATTGGTATTTGTTAGTGGTTAAAGTTAATGTCCAGATACTCGTTTTACATGCGTAAGTGTCTTTAAATAGGCAATTAAATCGCGGATCTGGTGTTTATTTAATATATAACCCATTGGCGGCATACCTGACATAGGGCGTTTTATCTCGTTTATATCGGTTTTAAGGTAACGGGTTTGTTTGCCGTTATCATCTTCAAGGGTTATAGCTTGTTCGGTCTCTTCTATTAATAAACCGGTTAGGCTGTTGCCCGATTTTAAACTGAGCGTAAAACGACCAAATTTGGGTGCGATTGCAGCACTCGGCTCAATCAGTGATTGCAACAAATATTCACTGTTGTAGCGGGTGGCAAGTCCGGTTAAATCTGGTCCAACCCGTGACTGACCTTCGCCATTAACTCTGTGACAGCGCATACATTGTGCCGCGCCGCCACCGTGAAAAATTTCACGTCCGGTTTTAATGTCGCCACCCTCTAATGTACTGGCGTATTGGGTCATTAAATCCTGTTTAGCAAGTTGGCTCTGGTAGGTTTGTAAAAGCGCTTTTATTTGTGCATTTTGGCTAACTTGTGCTGCATCTAATAATTCTAAAATCAAACCTGTTGGGGCTTGGTTATTAATAAGATCCTGCATATAGTTTGTAATTTGCACATCGGTTTGGGTGCTTTGGTATTTAACTAAAAAGCTTAACCCAATTTTTTTATGTAAAAGTGAATCGCCATTTAAATAAGATTCAACAATTGCTAAGCCTTGATTAACATCATTTTCAAAAATATTTGTTAACCCCGCTTTTATCAACTCTGAGCTATTTTCTTTCAGTAGAGTTTGGCTCAAGCTGATGACTTGATTGTTTTGCTGTGATTTTAAACTATTAAGTGATTGTAATCGGATATCACTACTGGCGTCTGGATTGGTGACAATATTCACCAAGATTTCGGCCGGAATTTGGTAGTCATAATGTTCGGCTAAGCGCATCGCCTGCACTGATGCTTGACCTGTTGCTGAGTTTAATATTTTAGGTAAGTGAGCTTTTACTAACTCTTTAATATTTGCTCGCTCTTGGTTAGCTGAACTAGGTTGGCCGGTAATCGTATCGATAGGGTTTAACTCATTCCAGCCCTCAATCGCCGCCAATGCTTCACTAATTAACCGCTCAGGTAGTTGAGTTTGTGCTGCATACTCAAGTAACCGGCGGGCAGATTCTGTTGTCCCTAAATTAAAATTAGCATTAATTAATCTGTGGTGAATATAAGCCTGCTGAGCAGATTTAGCTGGTAAATCTGCCGACAGTTTTGCGGCTAGCTGCGCGCGGGCTTTAATGATTTGTTTATCGCTGATGGCGATAATGGCTTCATTAACAATACTTGGCTCTGAATCATTTAAAAACAGGGCTAAGTCGGGATCGTTGAGCATTCTTAGAGTCAGTACCTGAGCCATTCTGACCGCCGCAGATGAATGATCTTTATACTCATTTAGCCAGTGTTTTTTAGCTATGCCTTTTAAACCCATAGCTAAAGCATGGCGTAGCCAAAGGTCTTGATTATTGTTGGCGACAATTGCATCTATTAATGGTTTAACTGATGCTTTATTGCCTATTTTTCCAAGCCCTTGAGCTGCGTACATTTTTACTTGAGGGTTTGAATCTGTCAGTGCTGTAATTAAAGCCCGGTTAGCTGGGGCAAAAGCGTTATCACCTAATACCCGCGCGGTTTGAATTCTAATTTGCGCTGTTTTGTCAGTTAACAAAGGCAATAAAGATTTTAGCGATTGACTATCTATATCACCCTGATTCGCTAGCTGGCCTATCCCCCAAATACTATGGATACGGGCAAAAAGATGTTGGTTACTGTCAAATGCGACCGTTTTAAACAATCTGTATGAGTTTAATCCTCGTTTAGCCAGTTCAAACTGAGCTTTTTGACGAACTTGCTGATGATCCATTGCCAGATAACTGATTAATTCATCATCTGTTTTTTGAGTTAAATCACTGGTGAGTATTTGATAATAGCTATCGTGCAGTTGTTTATCTTGCGCTGATGTGTTTTTTGCATCAACCACATAAACCGTGCCTTCGCCTTTTGATGACCAGCCGCCATAGTTAAACTCTGTCATATATAAGCGGCCATCTGGACCAAAACCAACATCTGTAGCATTAAACCCATAAATTGTTTTGGTAATCGGGGTTGTTAAAAATGAGGCACCATTTTGATCAACTTTAAAGCTGCTAATACGCGAGCCTTCTGAAGTACCACCATATAATGCAACAAAAAAAGTATTTCTCCACTCTTCTCCCAAATAATTACTTGGGTTATAGGCAAATCCTGAGGGGCCTGTAAAAATTTCACCTATGCTGGGTAAAATAAAAGCAGGCTGATGCTCGTTTTTAGGGCGAGACATATCATTAACCAGCCAACTAACAGGCACATCAACATCGTTAGTATACTTATAAGAACGAAGTTCAAGCTGCTTGCTAAAACTCATTATGCTTTGATGGCCGGCTGTCCAACCCGAATCTCCGCCTTCAATTAAATGATTAATCCGTTCAATATCGCTTTTATCACCATCATTATCAGCAGTAAATAAATTGCCGTATTCGTCAAAAACCAGCTCTTGCGGGTTACGAAGGCCAGTGTAAAATAACTCTAATTCACTACCATCCGGATTAGCACGGAAAACGGCACCTAAGTTTGGGCCAAATAAATGTTTACCTTCTTTAGTGATTATATCGTACCCTCTGTCACCTAACGACCAGTAAAGTTTGCCGTCTGGCCCCCAAATCAGGCCATGCATATCATGTCCCATAAAACTCACGCGGGTACCGAATCCGGTTTGTATGATGGTTTTTTTATCGACAGTACCATCATTGTTGGTATCTTCTAACTGCCATAAATTCGGGATATTGGTGTAATAAACTTTGCCATCGCGTTCAATAACATCAACACCTAAGCCATCTAAAGTATCATTAAATCCGTCTGCAAAAATCTGACTGCTGTCGGCTTTACCGTCTTGGTTGGTATCGGCAATTAATTTTATTTGGTCGCTGCCGCTTTGGTAATAACTCATTGGCACACGTTCAGCATGTTTTTGGTACATGCTAACTCTGTCTTGCAGGGTTTTAATTTCAATGTCTTGAATAAGCATATCAACCGGATAAGCCCGAATATCATCAACGCCTTTGTAGATTCGGTCTACTTCGGCCATTAACATGCGGCCTTGGCTATCAAAATTAAAATAGGTCGGATTTTGGGTAAGCGTTTGATCTGCCCACACATCCACTTTCAAACTATTGGGTACAACTATATTCTCTAATCTGCTTTGTGCATCAGCTTTAATTTTATCTTCTGCATCAGAGGCATAAGATACAGTAGCTGAAGAGCCCAGATAAATCGCAATAAGAGAGATAATCCTAATTGAAGACATGGATATTGGTTTTCCTATGTTTATTGTAATATTTGTTAACTAAATTGCGCTTGAGTTGATCATATTAGGTTAAAAATGGATAAATTTAAACCTACTATAAGCTATTTTTTACTGGCGATAATCTAAAATCAGCAGATACATTTTTGAGCTTGATAATAAGAGTCATTTTGTGTTGTGCAGAATTGTGCTAAACTCGCGCCGAAATTTATTTAACCTTGGGTTATTTAATTAAGAAATTCTTAGGAAGGGCGTTTTAAACGGGCATTATTTGATTTTTGGATAAATTTAAAAACAAATTTGCGTCTGAAACAAAAAAATTTCAAACATTTTTTTGAAAATCCTGTATCCTATCGCGCGTTATTCATCCAAGTCCTGTCTGAATTTGTTTCTCAGGGGGAAGGGTGTAAATTCTTGACACATAATTAGTAGAGTAAAGCAATGACTGATTTATCTAAATATAGAAATATTGGTATTTTTGCCCACGTTGATGCGGGTAAAACAACCACTACCGAACGTATTCTTAAGTTAACCGGTAAAATCCATAAAATTGGTGATACTCATGACGGTTCAACTACAACTGACTTCATGGAACAAGAAGCTGAGCGTGGTATTACAATCCAGTCAGCGGCTACTACCTGTTTTTGGAATGATCACCGCTTAAACATCATCGATACCCCTGGACACGTTGACTTCACAGTTGAAGTATACCGTTCATTAAAAGTATTAGACGGTGGTATTGGTGTATTCTGTGGTTCTGGTGGTGTTGAGCCTCAGTCTGAAACTAACTGGCGTTATGCGAACGATTCAGAAGTATCTCGTTTAATCTTCGTAAACAAATTAGACCGTATGGGTGCTGATTTCTACCGCGTAGTTGATCAGGTTCGTAACGTATTAGCTGCAACTCCGTTAGTTATGACTTTACCAATTGGTATTGAAGATGAGTTCTGTGGTGTTGTAGATGTATTAGAACAAAAAGCGTATATCTGGGATGACTCAGGTTTACCAGAAAACTTCACAGTTGAAGATATTCCTGCTGATATGGTTGATAAAGCTCAAGAATATCGTGAAGCATTAATTGAAACTGCTTTAGAGCAAGACGAAGAATTAATGATGGCATACCTTGAAGAAGGTGAAGAGCCGTCTATGGAACAGTTAAAAGCTTGTATCAAAAAAGGTACACATAACTTATCTTTCTTCCCAACTTTCTGTGGTTCAGCATACAAAAACAAAGGTATTCAATTAGTATTGAATGCGGTAACTGATTACTTACCATCTCCTACAGAAGTTGAGCCTCAAGACTTAACTGACGAAGAAACTGGTGAGCCTACAGGCGAAAAAGCAATCGTTTCTGCTGATGAGCCATTACGTGCGTTAGCATTCAAAATTATGGATGACAGATTCGGTGCTTTAACCTTTATTCGTATTTACTCAGGTAAAATGAACAAAGGCGATACTATCCTTAACGCTGCAACAGGTAAAACTGAACGTATCGGCCGTATGGTTGAAATGCACGCAAATGACCGTACTGAAATCTCTGCTGCACAAGCGGGTGACATCATCGCGGTTGTTGGTATGAAGAACGTTCAAACTGGTCACACATTATGTGATCCTAAGAACCCTTGTACGTTAGAGCCGATGATCTTCCCAGATCCGGTAATCTCTATCGCGGTTGCACCTAAAGATAAAGGTTCAACTGAAAAAATGGGTATCGCAATTGGTAAATTAGTATCTGAAGATCCATCTTTCCAAGTTGAAACAGATGAAGAGTCTGGCGAAACTATCCTTAAAGGTATGGGTGAGCTTCACTTAGATATTAAAGTTGATATCTTAAAACGTACTTACGGTGTTGAGTTAAACGTAGGTCAACCTCAGGTTGCTTACCGTGAAACTATCACTAAAGAAATTGAAGATAGCTACACGCATAAGAAACAATCTGGTGGTTCTGGTCAGTTTGGTAAAATTGACTACCGCATCAAGCCAGGTGAGCCAAACTCAGGTTTCAAATTCATTTCAACAGTTGTTGGTGGTAACGTTCCTAAAGAATATTTCCCAGCTATCGATAAAGGCTTCAAAGAAATGATGAAAACTGGTGTTTTAGCTGGTTTCCCTACATTAGATGTTGAAGTTGAATTATTCGACGGTGGTTTCCACGCAGTTGACTCATCTGCAATCGCGTTTGAAATTGCAGCTAAAGGTGCATTCCGTCAATCTATGCCAAAAGCAGGTCCTCAATTACTTGAGCCTATCATGAAAGTTGACGTTTTCTCTCCAGAAGATAACGTTGGTGACGTAATCGGTGACCTTAACCGTCGTCGTGGTATGATTAAAGACCAAGAAGCTGGCGCAACAGGCGTTCGTGTTAAAGCAGACGTTCCTTTATCAGAAATGTTTGGTTACATTGGTAACTTACGTACTATGACTTCTGGTCGTGGTCAGTTCTCAATGGAATTCTCTCATTACTCAGCATGTCCTCAAAACGTTGCTGATGCAGTAATTGCTGCTGAAAAAGAGAAAAAAGCTGCTAAAAATAAATAATAACTGCTAGTTAATTATTTATCTAAAACCCCGTTCAAACCTAGTTTGAACGGGGTTTTTGTTTATTGGCTTTTATTTATTATTAATCATAGTTATATAAAATATTCTCTCATTTTTCAGATTGATGTTTACCTTCCGTAAAAAATTACACAAGGCATGATTAACCTAAACTCACAAAATAAAATTAACTTTAGTTGATTGGTTTAAATTTATTTCTATTTTCGAGTGATTATTTGACAGAGTGGAGATAGCCACATTAGGTGCATACCAAAGTTGCCTAAAAGACCTGCTGTTATTAATCCATATTCTGGTTCGTTAAGAAAAGCCTAAAACAGAGTAATGGTGGTGAGAGTTAAGTCTACCTATCCAGATATTGTCATTTAACCCCTTTCTATTATTAACTCTATACAATGAGTTAACCGTTTTCCCAATAAAAAATATTTGTTATTTTTTTGTTTTATTTTTTCGGTTGGCTAGACTTGATTTAATTATTTTAATAATGAAATGATAGATTTAGTGTATTAATTAGTTGACCTTTTATTTGGTTAGCTAAAATCAAATAGGATTTAAACAAAAAATGTTACAAAAAAAGATTAAAAAACACTTGGTAAACGTTTAACTAACGTGTATATTTTAACAATACGGTGACAAGCTTAAATTTTAGGCTGTTTTTGAGCTTGTAAATACACACACTTAACACACGATTGGGGATATATAATGAAAAATTCAATCAAATTAAGCTTATTAGCTTTAGCTGTTTCACAAGTGCTTAATGTACAAATGGCACAGGCAGCTGAAGATGCACAGGAAAATACAGCAGAAGATCAAGACATTGAAGTTATCGCAGTTAAAGGTTTTGGCGGCGCGTTAGGTAAAGCTTTACGTGAAAAACGATTTTCACCTTCAACCGTTGAGATTATTTCATCTGACGATTTAGGTACATTACCAGATGTTAGTATTACTGATTCTTTAGTGCGTTTACCTGGTATTGCCGCTTCTCGTGACCGTGGTAACGCTAGCCGAATCTCAATTCGTGGTATGGGTCCAAGATTAAATGTAGCGACTATGAATAACCGTGAAATTGTCTCGGCTGAACCAAGCCGTGATGTCCGCTTTGAGCAATTTCCGGCAGAGCTAATTGATGGGGTTGAAGTATATAAAAGCCCATTAGCAAGTAAAGCCGAAGGTGGTATTTCGGGTTTAGTTAATATGAACTTTGTTAGCCCTCTATCAAAAGATAAACGGTTAATCAATTTTGGTGCAAGCTATATGTACAATACATTAGCTGATGATTTACCGGATGCTGATGGCGGCGGCTATAAAGCTAATTTTAGTATTGTTGATCAAGTTTCAGAAAAATTTGGTTATGCATTTGGTTTAACCTATCAAGATCAACCTTCAATTGAAAAAGGTGTTCAATCATGGGATTACAATAATGGCGTAAACCGTGGTGACATGAACGAAAATGGTAAAGTTGAAGATGCACCTTGGGGTGTAATGGCAAAAAGTAAACGTGGTAATAACGAGCGTACCGGTGGTTTATTAATTTTAGAGTTTCAACCTACCGAAGCATTAAATATTAAAGGCGACTTATTTTATTCCCAATTTGATATTCAAGAGCGTGATGATCAGCAAGGTCCAAATGATTTAGGCAACTGGGCTGACGATGGTAGTGGTCCACGAGGATATGGTTATGATTTATACCATAATGCGGGTTTAAATCCTGTAATTGAAGACAGTGGTGATGGTTCTGAACAAGTTGTTGCCGGTGTTCAAGAATGGGGTGGTGCTCAGTTATCTATTCCAAAATGGTTCCAGAAAAATGAAATGCTAAGTGCAGGTATCAAAATGACCTATGTGGGTGATACTTGGACAACCAAGTTCGATGTTGGTGTTTCAGAGGCAAGTATTGAATCTGTTTGGATAAATATTGAACCTGTATATGTTGGTGGTGATTATTTAGTTGGCTTTAATGCTTCTGGTGATAAAGCTCAGCCTTTAATGGTTGGTGGAGTTAATGATCCGGCCAATTATGCGTTTAGTGCACAGCAGGAGGTTTGGTATGAAACTTCGCCAGATGTTTGGGAACCAACAATTGAAACTACTTATGCAACCATGACAGGTGACAGTCAAAGAGAATTAACTGATGAAATGGGCAATATCAATTTAGATTTTGAACGTGATTTAGACTTTGGTGTGTTAAGTAAATTTGCATTTGGTGCACGTGTTACAGACCGAACTAAAGAGAATGTGCAATTAGCAAATTGGACAAAAACAGCTAATGTTGATCATGGTTTAACCGATTTTGGTGAAGTGTATTCAATTGGCTCTGATTACGCGTTTGACCCATCTGTATTTGGTAATGATCCAGCTTGGCAGGCATTGGTTGATAAATATCAGATTACGTCAGACGACCTTGAGCCTCATTTATATACTTTTAAAAACTGGGATAAAGTTGCAAGTGCAGCATTTGGCGGAACTGGCACGCCAGCAGATGCAGAAGTTGATGATTTAGCTTCTTGGAAATTAAAAGAAAAAAATACGGCCTTATATGTTCAATTTGAAATGGTTGGTGATTTAGCGGGTATCCCTTACTCAGGTAATTTTGGTGTGCGCTATGCCAAAACGGAAGTCGATTCAATTGGTCATGAAATGGATAGTTATTGGTATGAAGGTGATGATGGCAACTGGTATGAAGCAATCGTGATTACACCTACCGCAGTTAAGCATGAATACGATGAAATTTTACCGTCATTAAATATGATATTTAATATTACCGACGATTCACAGATTCGTTTTGGTTTGGCACGTACCATGTCGCGTCCGCCATTACTAGAAATGCGCACAGGCTTTAGCTTTAATACGCAAAGTGTGCCATATACAGCGAGTGGTGGTAACCCTAAACTTGATCCGTATGTTGCTAATCAGCTTGATTTAGGTTACGAGTATTATTGGGGCGATAACTCAATGGCTTCTGTAAACTATTTCTTTAAAGATTTACAGTCACATATTGGTTTAACCGAAGGCAATGTAAGTTTTAATGGTGAAGACTATGCCTTTACCGGTACGATGAATGGTGATGGTGGTGTAATTCAAGGTATTGAAGTTTTATATCAACAGTCGTTTGATATGTTACCAGAACCATTTGATGGTTTAGGTATTTATGCTAACTATTCATATACAGATAGTGATGTTAAAGAGTTCAAACCAGAAAATAATCCATACAATTTAGGTGGCTTGTCTAAACATATTGGTAGTGCAACACTTTGGTATGACAAAAACGGGTTTGATGCACGTTTCTCTGTCAACTATCGTAGCGAATATACAGGTGTAAACAGTTGGGATCCTCAGCTAGTTAACTTAAATTCATCTGAAACAACAGCTGATGCAAGTATTGGTTATTTTGTCACCGAGAATTTAAAACTGACTTTACAAGCTCAAAACTTAACCAATGAATCATCAGAAAACTATTGGGATAATGACTATTCAAAACCAGCTTATAGTGTTGAATGGGGTCGCCGTTATTTAGTTGGCTTCCAATATTCAATGTAATTTAACTGAGTTTCAACTAAAGGGGGATTTATCCCCCTTATTTTTAATCTTTCTAGCGCACTCAATTGATTTAATTGATTAACCTGTTTTTAGTTTAATTAATATTATTGAGGTTTTTAACACAATCCGATTGCCATTTGGCAATGTTGTAATGAGGATATAGATTGTGCATAAACTTATTTATAATGGCTTAGCACTCGCAGTTGTAGCAAGTTTAACTGGTTGTATTAATTCAACGCCTTCTGTTAAAACCAGTGATGCAACTCAAGTTCAGCAAATACAAAATCAAGCTGTCAAAATTAACTTTAATCAAAATTGGCAATTTGCTAAAAGTGAAGAAAATTTAGCGAATGACAAGCTAGCAGCCCTTAACTGGCAAACTGTGGGTTTACCACATACGCCAAAAATTGAACCCCTATTGGTTAATGATCAATTTCAGGGTTATGTCTGGTATCAAAAAAATCTTGAATTTAAGCCAGAGTGGCAAAATAAAAAGGTATTAATCCGTTTTGAAGCGGCTATGAATATTGCGGATATTTATTTAAACGGTGAAAAAATTGGCCACCACAAAGGGGGGTATTTACCCTTTACGCTAGATTTAACGGATAAATTACAAGCAGGTTCAGATAATACCTTATTAGTAAAGTTGGATAATACCGACAGTGATATTACGGGTCCTAAACCTTTAGATATTTTAGATTTTAATACTTACGGTGGTTTATACCGTGACGTTAATTTATTGATTAAAAACCCGCTCCATATTACCGATGAAATGCTGTCAGCTACTCAAGCCGGTGGTGGCGTTTTTGTGACTTTCCCGCAAGTTGCTAAAGCGCAATCAAAAGTAAATGTACAAACTGAAATTGCCAATGATAGCCAGCAAGCAGCCAGTTTTGATTTAGTTCAGCGATTAGTTTATCAAGGTGAAGTGGTTGCTGAAGTTAAACAAAATAAACAGTTAACTGCTGGTCAAAAAGAGCATATTAATCAGCAAGTTTTAGTTAAAAATGCACAGCTTTGGTCGCCTAATTCCCCTAATTTATATCAGTTAGAAACTCAAATTTGGCAGGATGATAAGTTAGTTGAAAGCAAACAAACTCAAATTGGTATTCGTGAATTTAAATTTAACGATAAACATGAACTGTTAATTAATGGCGAAAAAACCTTTTTGCGTGGGGTAAACCGTCATCAGGAATATCCGCATGTAGGTTATGCAACTTCACCACAAGCAGATTACCGTGATGCGGTGAAAATAAAATCAGCTGGTTTTGATTATGTGCGTTTATCTCACTACCCACATTCACCTGCATTTATGCAAGCCGCTGATGAATTAGGTTTGGTATTAATTGATGCGATTTTAGGTTGGCAGTACGTTAATGAAACACCTGAATTTGAAGCTCAGGTAGTACAAACTTGTCGCGATATGATCCGTCGTGATCGCAATCATGCCAGTGTATTAGCATGGGAATGCTCATTAAACGAATCTTGGATGAAAGATGAGTTAATTGCCAAGTTTAATCAGGCGGTGGATGATGAATATCCAAACTCTTATTCAGCTGGTTGGCAATTAGGATACGATATTTATCTGCAAGCGCGTCAGCACAGAATGAAACATTACGAAACCCCTACTTACCCTTACAATGTATCTGAATACGGTGACTGGGAATACTATGCGCAAAATGCTGGTTTAAATCAGGATAGCTGGGCAGATCTAAAAGAAAGCGAACGTACCAGCCGACAGCTATTAAGTGCCGGCGAAAAACCATTATTGCAACAAGCCACTAACTTGCAAGAAGCACATAACGATAACTTGCAAGTGCCAGCTTTTGCCGATGGTTATTGGGTGATGTTTGATTATAACCGTGGTTACGCTGACGATTTAGAAGCCTCGGGTATTATGAGCATTTATCGGTTGCCAAAATATAGTTATTACTTTTATCAAAGCCAGCGTGATGCTGATATTCAGTCTGATGCTTATCAGTCTGGTCCTATGGTACATATCGCCAGTGAGTGGACAGAAAACTCATCGACTAACGTACGAGTATTCAGTAACGCAGAAGAAGTTGAACTTTGGTTAAATGATAAATTAATTGCTAAACAACAGCCAAATAGCGATAAATTATCGACTCATTTACCACATCCGCCGTTTGAATTTGAGCTAGCGGAATTTAAACCGGGCAGCTTAACTGCAAAAGCCTTTATTGATGGTAAACAGGTTGCAACACATCAGGTGACTACACCGGGTAAAGTTGCAAGTGTTGAGTTGAGTTTAGATACCAGCACTGTTGCTGCGGCGGCTAATGATGTTGTATTTGTATACGCTAAGTTGTTGGATGCTAAAGGTCATTTGGTTCCGGCTAATGGCGTTGAAATTGAATTTAGCACACAAGGTGATATCGAGCTGATTAATCCGCAAACTCCGTTTACCGAGCAGGGCATTGCCACTGCGGTGATTAAAACGGGCAGCGATTTTAAACAAGCTAAAATTACCGCAACCAGTAAACAGTTTAATGTATCAACGGCTGATAACTTGTTTTAAGTAAATTATTGTTGAGAACTTGAATAAAAAGCTGAATTTAGGTAACTGGATTCAGCTTTTTTTATCGTGACTTTACTGTAACAACCAGAGGTTACAACATGAAATTAAAAACTTTTTCTAAATTAAAGCTTTCTTTTGCTTGCGCGGCAGCGCTTGTATTTAATGCGCCTGTAGCGGCGTCAAATAGTCCAACTTATGTTGAAGACGGCGTTTTAAAATGGACAAACGGCGATGAAGTCGCCTTGTTTGGGGTAAATTATAATGTGCCTTTTGCACATGGTTATCGGGCGATTAAACGCGCAGGAATAGACCATAAAACAGCGATTGATATGGATGTTGATCATATTGCCCGCTTGGGGTTAACGGCTTATCGAATCCATATTTGGGACAGACAAATTAGTGATCATCAGGGTAATTTATTAACCTTAAAAGACGGTAACGATCATCTGGATTTATTTGATTATGCGGTTAAAAAATTTGCTGAAAAAAATATAAAAGTGATTATTACCACAATTTCGTGGTGGGGTAGTGGCTGGCCTGAACCCGATCCAACCGAGCCGGGTTTTTCAAGCCTATATGAAAAATATCAAATGAATCAAAACCCAGAGGCAATCAAAGCACAGCAAAAATACCTGACTCAATTTTTAAATCACGTTAATCCATATACAGGCAAAACATATCAACAAGACGAAAACATAATTGCATTTGAATTATTTAACGAGCCAAAACATACAGCTTCACCGCAAAAAAGTGCAGCGTATATTGAAAAGCTCATTAAAACGGCAAAAGATGCCGGTGTGACAAAACCTTTATTTTATAACACCAGTGAACAAGGATATGATCCCGACTTTGCCAAAGCCTTATGTGAAACCAGCATTGATGGTGTCGCTTTTCAGTGGTATCCAACTGGATTAGTTAAAAATAGCCGTTTTAACTCAAATGTGCTGCCTATTGTCACCCGTTATACCAATCCATTTGCTGATATTAAAGCATGTGAAAATAAAGCCAAAATGGTGTATGAGTTTGATGCTGCGGATATTGACAATGCTTACACCTATCCAGTTATGGCTCGAAGTTTTCGCGAAGCTGGATTTCAATGGGCGACACAGTTTGCCTATGATCCGGGTGTAATTGCGCATACTAATTCGGAATATAATACCCATTATCTCAACCTGCTTTACACACCTAAAAAAGCGATTAGCTTAATGATTGCAGCACAAGTATTTACTCGTCAGCAAAGATTAGCCAATGCAGGCAGTTACCCTCAAAATAACCAATTTGGTGAATTTAATATTGATCCGGTTAATAACTTAAGCGAGCTTAACAGCGAAACACATTTTTATTATTCTAACTCGACTCAAAGCCAACCAGTTAGTCCGAAAAAACTGCAACATATTGCCGGTACAGGTAATTCTAAAGCGGTTCAATACAGCGGTAGCGGCGCTTATTTTTTAGATAAACTGGATAGTGGTGTTTGGCAGCTTGAAGTGTATCCAGATATGCAGTTGATAGAAGATCCTTACCAAAACTCAAGTGAACATCGTGAAGTTCGTCGTTTATTTCAAACCGAACAAAATATGAAACTAGAGCTAGTTGGGTTAGGTAATTCATTTTATATCAAAGGGTTAAATGAAAATAATGATTTTCAGACGCAAGCTAAGTCGGCTGAATTTAAGATTAAACCCGGTATTTATCTGTTAAGTAAAAAGCAGTCCGTTGACTCAAATATTACGGCAAAAATTGATACTGACTTTAATTTACCAGAGTTAACTGTAAAGCAGCTTAACAATACCCCACATCATCATTCAATTACGGTATTTCATCAGCCTCAGCGTGAGATGAATCAGGCAGATAAAAAAGTATTTAAGGTTCAAGTAAGTAGCGAGCAAGCCATTGAATCAGTTGAACTTTGGGTTAAATACAAAGGTCACAGAGACTTTACCGCGCTGCCTATGCAACAGGCCGATGGTAATTGGTATCAGTTAAACTTGCCAAATACTCAAGACTGGAATAAAGCTGGCCAATTAGAATATATGTTTGTGGTAAAACAAGCTAATCAAACCACGACTTTACCGGGCTATATAAAAGGTAAACCGTCTGATTGGGATTTTGTGGTTAAGCAAGATGCGAATAACTTCCCACTTTATTACAAAACCAATTTAAAACTCAAAGATGCACCTGTCACTTTATTTGATGCTAATCAGGTTCAAAATGCGTTTGTCTACCCAGCGAAAGCTAAAGCTCAGTGGCATTATGTGAGCGGTCAAATGGGGAATGGTTTAGCTTTTCAATTATCGATTGATGGTTTAGATAAAACACATAACCCGCTACTAAGAGCGACTTTAGCGGAAGATAACTCAATGCAGAATAAACAATTAGCGGGTTATAATACACTGGTTTTAAAGGTGAAATCGGCAAGTGCGACTGAGCATCTGCAATTTGCACTATTAAATAAGCATGGCTTAGCTTATGGCGCAAGCGTAAAAGTAGGTACAGACTGGCAATATGTATTAATTCCACTGGATAAACTAAAACCAGTCGATACTATTTTACCTCAAGCTTACCCTATGTTTATGCCACCAGTTTACTCTGCTGATAAAGTTAAAGCTCAAACGTTTAGCACAGATGATTTAACGGATATCCAAGGATTCCAACTTTCGTTTGATGCAAGCGCATATCAAAACTTAAGCAACTGGCATGCAGTTGAAATTGAATCAGTGAGTTTAATTAAACGATAAAATGTGTTGAAGAGGCTAAAGCTGGTGCTTATTTTGGCATCAGCTTTAATATTCAAACCAGCTTTGCTTGGATAAGAAAGCTATTAAATTAGATTTAAATACTTGAGCCCTAACCGACATTGCTCTTTGGTAAGGCCATACTAAATATAGTTTTCGGATTGGTCCTTTCCAATGAGGTAAAATCTGAATTAAATTTCCTTTTTCTATTTGCGCTTGTACTAAGCTTTTGGGTAAAAGTCCAATTCCATGTCCAGATTTTACAAAGTTAAGAGATAAAGCCATATCGTTACACTGAGTATAATGAGGCTCTTTTAAAGTATATTTTTCATTTTGATAAGTAAAGGTCCACTCATTAAACGGAGTGGATGATATTGTCGGTAGATTGCCTAGATCTTTAATCGTTTTAGGCTGGCCAAGAGCAAATTCAGGTGAGCTTACTAGAATAGCCCGAATAAAACCTAAATACTTTTGAATAAGTGTTGAATCTTGTTGTTCTCCTGAGCAAATTGCAATATCTACTGGTTTATGAGTGATATCTTCATTTGGGTTTATTAAATGAATTTTTAAATTTATTTCAGGGTAATTTGTGGCAAATTGGTGCCAAAATGTATCAAGTGGACCACATCCTATATTAGTTGGGGCTGCTACTTTTAACTCGCCTTTGAGTTGATTGATAGATGCATCCAAATTAGATAAACGCAGTTCTAGTTCCTTAATATAGGCTGCACATTCGTTAAAATAGGCTTTACCAGCAGATGTTAATGTTAAGCCTTTATTACTTCGTAAGAAAAGTTCAACGCCTAAACTTTTTTCAAGGTCACCAAGTCGTCTTGATGCTGTCGGAATGGTTAATCCGAGTTCTAAAGCAGCTTCTGTTATGCTGCCTTTTTCAGCAGCAGAAATAAAGATTCTTAAATTATCAAGCATTAGCTTCTCAAATGTGCAATTGAGGTTATCAAAATTAACTCTATAGTTGATTTGTGAAATTATATACAGTTGTTTTGAGTTTTACATACATTGGAGAGAACATGAAGCACAGAATTATTTTTGCATTTTTAATGTCATTTGTTTTAAGTCTATTAATGTCCGCATGGGTGACTTATTTAAATATAGGTTTTATAAGTAACTTTATTGATTATTGGATACATGCATGGCTATTAGCGTGGCCCGCTGCTGGTATTATTTCATTTATCTCGGGGCCTGCAATTCATGCTTTTGCACACAAGTTAGCGAAAATATATTAGGCCAATGCCAAGAAAAAAGGGCATTGAAAAATCAATGCCCTTTGTACAAACCCGTGTCAAAGTAGATTTGTAAAAACGATTTAATAAGCTATTGGTCTTTGTCTACTAAGTTGAATGACTAATAGCGTGGCCAGCCATTTGAGTCCCAGTTCAGTGTACTAATTAGTAACTTAGGTGTGCCATTGTCGGTTGCATCATAAGCATGGCGTACAATTACATCTGTATTTAAAATATCTTGTCCACCCGGGCCTACCCAAGTGCTATTGCCTGCATCTAAAATCGAGCCGCCACTGTTTAGCATATTAACCCCATTTTTGTCTAAATAAGGACCTCGAATATCAGCTGAGCGGCCATAAGCAATACGGTAGGTACTATCTGTACCTGAACAACACATACCAACAGAAACGAACAAATAATAATATCCCTGACGATAAATAATGGTTGGCGCTTCAATTCCACCAGAGCGGCTGGCAAGAGAATATAATGGGCCATAAGGCTTCATGGTAATCGGGTTGATACGTTTTAACTTGATACCAGAATTCCAAGAACCAAAAACCAGCCAAGGCGCGCCATTTTTATCAACAATTAAATCAGGATCAATAGCATTATAATTATCACTGTTTGTCGTATTAATAACTAAGCCATCATCTCGCCAGTCACCGTTAGCTACGCTTGAAGCTGAGGTTAAGCCGATTGCGGATACACGAGAGCCAAAGGTAGAAATAGAATAATATAACCAAGCGCGACCATTATAATGTTTTAACTCTGGTGCCCATACATCCATACCATCGTGTTCAGGAACATAGTTTTGCCACCAGCTTAACCCATTTGGGAAGATAGGCGAGGCACCATTCCAGTTAATTCCATCAGAAGAATATTTACCATAGATCCCCGGGCCAGTTTGAAATATCCACCAAGTACCATTTTCATAACCTATGGTTGGATCATGAGTTACTAGGTTTCCGGTAAGTGGCCAGTGGTTGGCTGCTCCATTGGTTGTTGAAGGATCCCAAGGAGAAGACTCAATATTACCCACTTTAGTTAATGTCCAGATTTGAGCATCGCCGCCCCAATAATCCCACTGGCCGATATTGGCACCATTATTTGTTGAAAAATTTAATAAATCTAAAGCTTTACCGCTGTTTTTATTGATTAAATTATATTGGCCGTTACCTAAATCGTTGATATTCCATTTTTGAGTATCGCTGGCACCATATTCCCATTGACTGACATTTGCTCCGTTAGCTGTGCTGAAATCATAAACCTCCATTGCTTTACCACTGCTTAAATTGATCAGTGAATAGTAGCCATCATCGGTGTTTGTGATTAACCATTTTTGAGTATCATGACCATTTCCCGGCCACTGATTAATATTTGCCCCATCGGTAGATGCTGCGCTACCAACTTCTACTAACTGACCGCTGTGTTTTGAAGTGATGGTATAAACACCATTATCTAGTGAATAAGCTTGCCAGCTTACAAGTGACAAAACACCACAAGTTAGCCCCAATATGCTTTTACGTGCTGAGTACATAGTCGCCTCTTATTAAAGTTAGTTTTATGTTTTACTTGTTAACTTATTTTTTACATTAAATACTATACTATAGTAATACTTATTTTTGGAAGGCATAATGCAAAAAATGTTTAATTTTTTTGATTTTATTTTTAAGGTTGTGATTTATCTTATTGATCAATAATTAGTTATTTATTGTTTTTAAATGTCCGTTAGTCAATTGTTTTGTGTTTTTAGGAACTCAACTTTAATGTAATCGTTTTTTATGTTGTTTTTCTGTTGGATTATTTGATGGCCATCTGTTTTTTAACTCGGTAGATTCGGCTGTTAACTTAATTTGAGTATGGTTATAATCTAGTTCAATTCTTACACTGATTTAGCTACACCTGTACCTCAAAATGCTTGAAGTAGTGCGGGAGTAAATTAATTCAACAGCGGTATTTTTATTTTTGACTCAAGCAAAGCACTTTTCCGCCCACATTAAAACGACAAATCAAGCTATCGGCTTAAAACAAAAATACTCGCTAGGGCTGGGTTTTTTTGCGATGTTTTTTGCTAATCAAGGGATTGGTATTTTAGCAATTCCTTTTTATCAGATGACATTGGCTATTGATCCTTTTTTGCTGAGTTTAGCGATGACTTTGCCGGTATTAATTGCCAGTTTTATTGGTCCTTGGGTTGGACATTTATCCGATAACTTTCAGAGTCGTTATGGTCGTCGCAGACCATTTATTTTTATTGCCGCTTGGCTTAGTGCCGTGAGTTTTGGCTTAATTTGGATGGTGCCACAAGGCTGGTCACAAACCGCGCAATTGAGTTACTTTTTTGTTTTTTCTGCTTTATTTAATATTTTTTCCACCTTTTTAATTGTTCCAACTACTTGTTTATCTTACGAAATAACGTCAAACCCTAAACAAAGAACCCAGATTATGGGGCTAACAACTTACTTTTTACGATTTGCTTCTTTAATTTACCACTGGATTTTTCCACTGAGCCAACTGGCTATTTTTAGTAGTATTTTTGTGGGTATTCAATTTGTTGGTTGGGGTGTCGGGCTATTTTTAATTGGTTTATTAGGCATGTTGCCTGCGCTTTTTATTAACGAAAATATTAAAGAGAAAATTAAAGAAAGCACGGCTGAAAGCAGCCAACAAAGTTTTCCGTTGCAACAAAATAAAACCTCACTTACAACCAGCGTAAAGGCTGCACTAAGTTATAAGCCTTTGTTAATTCTATTTTTAATCTGTGTGATGCAGGTATGTGGTGCAGCTTTCGCCGCGAGTTTTGATTATTATTTAATTGTTTATTATTTGTATGACGGCGACTTAACGCAAGGCTCTATTTTAAAAGGCGGTTTGTCTAGCGCGCATGCTTTATTTGGTATTGTCAGCGCGGCTGTGATTTCGTATTTGGCACAAA
This sequence comes from Catenovulum sp. 2E275, assembly GCF_025515275.1. Classification (GTDB taxonomy): domain Bacteria; phylum Pseudomonadota; class Gammaproteobacteria; order Enterobacterales; family Alteromonadaceae; genus Catenovulum. Next base: position 200,684 of record NZ_JAOPFU010000001.1, on the reverse strand, counting down.
AATACGGTAAAAAGCGGGTATTAAACTGGGTATTTATGGTCACTGTACTTGGCGGCTTTGCCAAATGGTTTATTTTTAACCCTAACTGGCCGTGGTTAGTATTATTGGATGCGGTTTTATGTGCACCTATATGGAGTGCTATGACCATTATTATTCCGGCGATGTTGGCCGATTTAACTGATATTGATCACCAAAAAACCGGATTAAAACGCGAAGGTATTTTTGTGGCTTTATACAATTGGGTCAATAATTTTAGCGGGGCAGGCGCTTTGATGCTGGCTGGGTTGAGTTTAAATTTAATTGGTTTTAATGCGCAATTTGCTGAGCAGCAGACAGAACAAAGCTTACTTATGATGCGGCTCATTTTGGTATTTGGCACGGTAATTTGTGCTTTGGTTTGTTTAATTTTATTACGTTTTCTGAAAATAGAGCGTTAAACGTTTACCACTTGGCTGTTTTTAGCTAGTATCTGCAAAAATGAAAAAAATATTTCAAAGAGGTCACTAATGGTTACTATCAAGGACGTTGCTAGAGTTGCTGGTGTATCAACAGCAACCGTTTCCCGGGTTGTGCATAATGGTGGGCATGTCGGTGATGCATGTCGGGCGCGGGTTAAAAAAGTGATCGAGGAATTAGGCTACCGACCCAATACAAATGCTCAAGCCTTGGTTAAAAAAAGTACGAATACCATAGGTGTAGTGACTCCAAAATTGTCTATGTCGTTTTTTGGTACTTTAGCTTGTGGTGTTGAAAAAGCGGCTAAAGAAAAAAACTATAAGCTGTTAATGAGTAACTCAATGTATGAGACGCAGTCGGAAATTGATGCAATTAACTCACTGCGTGATCATCACTGTGATGCAATTATTTTGCACAGTGAATATTCAGATGAAAAAACCTTAATTGATCTGGCCGATAAAATTCCCGGTTTGGTGCTGATTAACCGTTATATTCCTAAAATTGCCAATCGCTGTGTGTGGTTAGATAACGAGAGTGCAGCTAAACAAGCAACTCAGTATTTAATTGATAAAGGCCACACAGATTTTGCTGTAGTGACCAGTATTTATCAAAATAACGATCCTATGCTTAGGGTAAACGGGATTAAACAAACCCTTAAATTAAACGAGTTATCGCTCAATAAAGACGCCATTGCAGAAGCCACCGCAAATATGGAAGGCGGCGAGCAGGCTGTTAAAGAATTATTGGCTAAAGGCATTAAATTTACAGCGTTATTGGCCTATAACGATTTAATGGCAATTGGGGCTATGCACGCTTTATTTGACGCCGGTTTACGTGTGCCGGAAGATGTTTCTGTGATTGGTTTTGATAATTTAGCGATCGCTAAAGCTTGCCGGCCTAAATTAACTACTATGCATTACCCGGTTGAAGAAATGGCTTATTATGCAGCCGAGCTTGCGATTAATTTAAGCGATACCAGTAAACCTGTTACCAACCGGACTCATTTATTTTTATCTGATATTATTGAACGGGCATCAGTAATTAACGCAAAAAATAACAATTGTTAAACGGAATCTTCAAAACCAATTAGTTTTAAAAAGGAAATATATGAAAAAGTGCTTGATTAGCGCAGTATTATTAGCGGCTTCTGGCAACGTGTTAGCGCAAGATAATTTTTATATTGAGCTTTTAGCAGGGCAGGCTTTTCACAAAATTGAATCTTCAATTCAGGGTGACACACTCACCAAAAGCGATCATTATTCTAATAGCGAGACCACAAGCGCCCCGGGTTTAAAGCTGGGTTATTATTTTAATGACACTTTTGCGGTGGAGCTAAGCCATCAGGATTATGGCACACCCATAAAAGAGCAAACTTTTAGTACCAGTTCAACCTCTGAAAATGCCAATGGGGAAACTGAAGAGTTTACGACTCTACAAACTTATAAAAGACCTATCTCAGTGAAAGCTTATAAGTTAGGGATAAAAGCAGAGCGTGAGTTTTTATCTGACCTGTACCTAAACCTTGGTTTTGGGGTCGCAATGTGGCAATACGACGATTACACTCCACAAAGTTTAACTAATGAAGATGTTTTTACCACAGGTGAAAGTGGTCAGGATATGTATTATTCGTTGGGGGCTCGTTATCAAATCAATCAAACTTTTTATGTGGGTGTTCAATACTCTATGCTAGAAATAGAGCAAACCACTAAATTTAAACCCCAGTATTCAACCATTTTAGGCTCATATAAGCATCAGATTCAGGATGTCTCTTTTATTCTAGGGCTTAATTTTTAAAATAAGGTATATAGAAGTTATCATTTTATTGATATACCCAATTTATTTTGGGTATATCAATAAATTACTCAATATTGTTGACACTATCCCGCTCTAGTAACTCACAGCTTAACTCTACATGAAGATGATAACTTCTAGTTTTTGACTGAGTTCGCTGAACTTCTAAAATTCGTAGTGCTTCAGATGGAAGCGCATCAAATGGGAGCTTCACTGTCGTTAATTTCGGCTCAATTAGATCTAATGAAAAAATACCATCCATACCAATAACAGAAATATCTTGTGGTACATTTATTCCGTGTTTTTGTAAAGCTGAAATGGCGCCTAAAGCCAGTCCATCAGTAACACAAAATAATGCAGTGACAGGGAGAGTTTTATGTGTGTTAAGCCAGTTTTCGACTGCTTGTTCGGCGGCTAGATCACTGTAATTATCGCATTGAATATGAAAATCTGGATTCAACAGTTGGCCTGCATTATATAAACCGTCTCTATAGCCGCTTTCTCGTAAATAAATCGTCTGTCGACCTTTGTAGCTGAGTAAACCTATTTGCTGATGTCCTTTATTGAGTAGATAATCAACAGCCATCATTGCTCCGTAACGATTACTAAAGCCAACAGAGTCTACATTCATGCTTCTGTCTTCGCCATTAATTAAAACGGTTGGGATTTGGAATTGGCTAATTTTCTCGAGTAAATCTGACTCATCAGCCCATACAACAATAATCCCATCAAATGTTTGTTGAGTTAAGGCTTGTTCAAGCTTCTGTACTGATGACTGATCATTTTGTGTTAAAAAAGAAACCAACTGTATATTTTGTTCGTCACACAAGCTTTTAAGTGATTCAACTAAAGTATAGGAAATTATACTACCACTTTGGTTAAGTACAGCATCTCTTGGAGTAACTAATAAAATTTGTTTACCACTAAAAGCGGATTGGTTTAAGCCTCCCGCTTGCTGTATTTTATCTAGATAGCCCGTTTCACGAGCAATTGCGAGTATTTTAGTTTTAACTGGCTGGCTAATTTTGGCGGTACCATTTAATACTCGTGAAACTGTACTGACTGAAACATTTGCACGTTGTGCAATTTCTTTTAAAGTCACTAAATCATTCCATTTATTTTAATCTTGTAACATTAGTTTATCACTAAAAAAGTTGTTTTTGCAAAGATAGTGAAATTAATGCAAATTTTGCATTTTGTTTTTTATTTAAACTTGGCTCGCTTTATAATTCAGAAAGCTCTGAACGCAAAACACTATTCCCCCTATTAAAAATAAGACATAAAATGCTTTTTCTTTGTAGTTAATACTTCAACACCTTAAAAATATTTCCAGAAATTGCTCTGTTAAACCTGACTTTTAGATTGTTTTTAAGCATACCATTTCGAATCTCATTTATATTATAATGCAAATAGTGCAAAATAAAATAAATTTGCATTGAAAAACATTTTATATACAATAAAAAAACAATTCAGTAATTGAGTAACTTTATGACATTTGCAAACTACAAAATTAAACAGGGAGAAACCTTAACCCGGTTTTTAGTTTCAGATCCTATAACCAAACGATTTGGTCAATTTGAAGATCATGAAATAATGGAAGATAAATTACAGTATAAATTTCAGAATGGGTTTGTCGATGTAGGCGACTTACCTTGTCGAAAAGTATTTTGGAAGCAAATGGCAAATCGAACGGTAGAGTTGTCTTCGCAAAGTCGTTGCGACAATATTTATTTTGCTAATGGTAAACGTAAAGTTGATTTTTCTGGATTTATTTATACACCTACACATGTACAGCATTGGGCTAAAACTTGTCTATATAGTGAGCATTCTGCAACTTACCAATTTAACTTAAGTACTTGTGGAGGTATCAGGATTTGGGTAAACGGGCAGTTAGTAACACAATTTACTCCGTTTAAAAGAAATACGGTCAGCCAAACTACAATCCACTTACCACTAGGGCAAGGCGCAAATCAAATTGTAGTACATGCCGAAGATTTGTTTGAGCGTGATACTCAATACTTTTTTGAACTGACACTGTTAGATAATGCTGAGTTAGAAGCTCACCTGGAAGGCTTGGATGAAACTATTTTAGCTGAGCTTGAATATTTTGTTGGTGGTTTGTCTTATGACTTAAATATAACCAATCATAAATTCTTACTGAACTCAGATATTCAACTTGAAAATCAATTGGTGGTTAGCGGGTTAGTTTGGGGCATGTCTAATGAAGAAGAAGTCAATCAACAGGTTACCCGACAAACTGTAGAAATAGTAGATGGACAATTTGTTATTGGGTTACCTAAATCCTTAAAAGCAGCACATTACGCGTTGGAATTGGCTTTTGAATACCAAGGCGTTGTCCTTAAAAGAATTTGCCATATAAATATTGTACCGCAAGGCAAAGCGATTTCAGCCAAGACACTGAGCGAACGAAAGCAAGCTGGGCTTGATTTTATTGCTGAACAAGGCATGAATATTCCGGGTAAGTTACTGGCTTTATTAGCAACTCAGTCTAATTCAAAACAAGCTGAATCTATTTTAAACCGTACTTTACAAAAAATAAGCTTACGTGAAGATTGTTCTGACTTTTGGATGGTTTCTGTGCTGTGGGCATGGAATATGGCCAGCTATACTCAATTACCTGACAAGCTCTGGCAGCGTACAAAATCTTCTATTTTGGGTTATCGTTACTGGTTAGATGAGCCAGGTAACGACTCAATGTGGTTTTGGAGTGAAAACCATGTATTGTGTTTTCATGTTTCTCAGCTATTAGCTGGGCAAACTTTTCCTCGCGATACATTTATCTGCTCAGGTAGAACAGGCCGTGAGCAACAAGCAATTGCAACCAAGCGACTTAATTTATGGTTTGATCATATCCTACACAATGGTTTAACTGAGTGGAATTCTTCTTGTTACTATCCAATTGACTATATTGGTTTATTTGCAATTTATGAATTGGCTGAATGTGAATCGTTAAGGCAAAAAGCAAAAACCGTCATCGATCGTTTGATGCTAATGGGGGCTTTGCATTTCCAGTCAGGCGTTGCCAGCGGAACCATGGGGCGAGTTTATGAAAAAGAGCTTATGGCTAATGAAATGACTGAATTAGCTGGTTTTGGACATATCGCATGGGGAGATGGGTGGCATACACGTATGTGTGCATCTTTACCTATGTTTTGCCTAAGCAGTTATCAGCCATCTCAACTAACTAATGAAGTTGCCAGATTAGAAAACCGTGAAACGGTAGAAGCGTATTACACCCAAGGCATGGACAAATGTGCAAAAGTGATGGCATGGAAACAATCAGGGGTAACCTTGTCTAGTGTTGTTGATCATTTAACTGGGGAACAAGGGCACCAGCAACATGTATTGGATATTCAATTTGCACAGAACCCTAAAGCTCGGGTTTGGATTAATCATCCTGGTGAAGACACACCTGGCGGAGAAGGCCGTCCATCTTATTGGGCTGGGAACGGTATTTTACCCAGAGTCATGCAGCATAAAAATAGTGCCATGATGATATTTAAATTGGAGCCAGACACTCGAGTTAAATTTACTCATATTTACTTACCTGCTGAAGCGTTAGATGAAATCTTTATTAATGACCACTGGTGCATTGTAAAAAGTGGTCATGCTTATGCTGTAATTGGCTGTTCAGAAAAAATAGAGCGAGTAACTCAAGGTGTAACTCGAGGCCGAGAAATTCGAGCTCATGGGTTAACCACGGCTTGGTATGTTTCTGTAGGGAACTTGAATGATACTTTTACATTTAAGCATCTTATTTCACTGTGGCACAATGTGGACTTGTCTTTACAGCATACCGAGTCATTACATGCACAGATTGTTACCCCAGATAATCAATCATTCAGTTTAAACTGGAGCGGTGATTGTTTAGTTAATCATCATGCTTGGGCATTTCCTGAGCAAGCAGGTCTTAACCCATTAATTAAGTAGTAAACGGGGAAACATCATGAATCATAATTATCTTGAAGTACTGCAAAAATTAAGCTCAGGGTTATGTAGCCTTAAAGGTATTGGAGATTTTGACCCAACTGCCTCAGGGACTATTTCCATTGAGTTTGAAGAATGGGAATGGGAAATAGGCGTTGGTTTGTATGGACTCTATCAATATGCGAATTATGCGGGTCATAAACAGTTAATTTCTGCATTAGAGGTCTGGTTTAGCCAACAAATAGATAAAGGCTTACCTAAGGCACAAATTAATACAACAGCACCTATGATTACACTTGCTTTAGTAGCTGAACAGCAGAATAGAACAGACTGGCATCAGCTTATTGAAAACTGGGCTGATTATTTATTAACTTCATTACCAAGAGTTGATGGTTGTGGTTTTCAGCATGTCGTGAAGGAGAGATTAAACGAAGGTCAATTATGGGATGACACTTTGTTTATGACAGGTTTATTTTTAGCAAAAGCAGGTAAGTTATTGGGACGCAATGATTTAATTCATGAAGCAGAGTTACAGTTTTTAGCTCATGCACAGTTTTTGGCAGATAAAAAAACAGGGCTTTGGTTTCATGGGTGGACAGCTGTTGATAAGCATAATTTTGCTGGTGCATTTTGGGCTCGTGGTAATGCTTGGATAACAGTTGCAATTCCTGAATTGATTCAGTTAGTAGGTGATTTTATTAATCCTGCAATTAGACAGCATTTAGTTGCTTTACTCCAATTACAGATCAATGCCTTGCTTACGTTACAAAGTGATAATGGGATGTGGCATACCGTTTTAGACGATGACACCTCACCTCAAGAATCCTCAGCAGTTGCAGGTATTGCATATGGGATGTTATGCGCTTGTCGGTTAAATCTCATTGAGGCTGATAAATTCGAGCAGGTTAAAAATAGCGCTTTGCTTGGTATCAAGGCAATTATAGAGCGTATTGATGAACATGGCATTTTACTTGAAGCTTCGGACGGCACTGCGATGGGTCATGACATTCAATATTATTTTGATATTCCGAATACTCCAGTGCCTTATGGTCAGGCATTAGCAATGATGAGTATTACCGAAGTTATTCAAGGTGAATGGGGCTGATAGCCGACTCATTTATACATATAAGTAACTAACTTAATTCTTTGAATTTATTATACCCGACTTGGTTGGGTATTAAAGATAACTACTTACTAAGTTTAAGTTAGGTTTACATAATTCATTAATAATAAAGGGTAAAGTAGTGGTAGATTCTAATCGAAAAGTAGGCTGGAAGAATATCGTTGCATGGGGCTCAGGCGACATCTTTGGTAGTGGTGCCAGTACCATTATTGGTCTATGGATGCTGTATTTTTATACGCAGGTGGCAGGACTTTCCCCCATTGAAGCTGGTTTGATTTTTGCTGTTGCAAAAGTCTGGGATGGGTTTACAGATCCCATTGTTGCTTATGTAACGGACAATATCCGAACTAAATTTGGTCGACGCCGAGTTTTCATCTTATTTGGTGCACCGTTTTTATTAGTGTTTGGATTAATGTTTGTATCAGGGTTTGATTTTGGTTATTACTTAGTCACGTATTTGTTATTCAACACTATGAATACCATTGTCATGACGCCATATAGCACGTTGCCAAATGAAATGACTGAGGATTACCAGATACGTACTAAAATGAGTAGCTGCCGAATGATTTTTGGTCAAATTACGGCTTTTGTCGTGACCTTTATTCCTGGTCAAATCATGGCGTATGTACCTGATCAATCACAAGCATTTTTATATATTGGGGCTTTATTTGCGGTGCTATTTACTCTGCCTTGGGTATTTATTTATAAATATACTTGGGAGTTAGATCCTGCGGATCTCCCGCCACAGGAAAAGCTTGATACATTTGGTCAGACATTGGTTCATTTGTATAAAGAAATGGCAACCACCTTTCATTTAAAATCTTTCCGCTTTCATTTAATGATGTACATCGGTGGTTCAGTTGCATTAGATATATTTGGTTCTTTATTTATGCATTATATGACACTTGTGGTTGGTATTACTCCAACTCAAGGGGGAACCGCGCTGAGTGTGATGACTGCAATGCAATTTATTGGTGTTGCTATTTTTACTTGGACAGCTTTAAAACTCGGTAATGCACAAGCATTTGCCATGGCGATTATTTTAATGTTAGTCAGTATTGTTTATTTTGCTTTTGTACCAAGTAGCAATGGTGATGTTATGACTATTGTTTTAATTGGTGCCGTGATTATTGGGTTGGCAAGAGGTGGTATTTACCTTATCCCTTGGGTGGTATTTAACTCAATACCCGATGTAGATGAAGTTTTAACAGGAAAACGTCGTGCTGGTATATTCTCTGGTGTTATGACGCTTGGCAGAAAGGTATGCCAAGCCACTGCTATGTTAATTGCTAGTGCTGGCTTGCAATATTTCGGATATGAATCAGGTGCTGAAACTCAAACTTTGGATACGATTAATGGTATTTATTGGTTGTTTTTAATTGCGCCATCTTGTCTAGCTGTGATTGCTTTGTATGGTGCTCTCAGATTTAAATTGAATAAACAAAACCATGAAGTATTGGTTCAAGAAGTTCACAGATTAAAAAGCGGCGGTAGTAAACAACAAGTTGATGCAGAATCTAAAGCTGTTGTTGAGCAATTAACAGGCTGGGATTACGAGTATATATGGGGCAATAAAGCCGCAAGAAAAAATCGTGGTTAAGTCAATAAAAGGGTCATCATGAATAGTCAAACATATCCAGATTTTTACAGTAAATCGTTTTTATTAAAGCATATCCGTTCTATTTTGGATTTTTACGATCCAATTGTTATTGATGATACAGGCGGATATTTCCAGAATTATTTAGATAACGGTGATTATTTTGAGCCGGGTTTTCGCCAATTGGTGAGTAGTACCCGAATTATTGTTAACTATGCACTGGCAAGTTTTTATCTAAAGGAAGAGAAATATAAGGATTATGCACTGCACGGTTTAGCCTATTTAGAAGAAGTACATTGGCAACCGAATACCCAAACTTATGCTTGGACATTACAGGATCATAAACCACAGGATTTGACTCAACAGGCTTATGGATATGCTTTTGTATTATTAGCCTATGCATCGGTTCATAAAGCCGGAATTAAAAACTGCGAAGCACAGATAAAAAATGTGTTTGATTTACTCGAGAAACGCTTTTGGCAAGCAAATTATGGATTATATGCCGATGAATTAAGTGCAACTGGCATTTTAAGTGATTATCGTGGACAAAATTCAAATATGCATTTATGCGAAGCTTTAATTGCTGCATATGATGCAACTGGCGAAAATACTTATCTTCAACGCGCACAGTTGTTAGCTGAAAATATTACGGTTAGGCAAGCCGCTCAAACTCAAGGGTTAATTTGGGAGCACTTTACACCAGAGTTTTTAATTGATTGGGATTACAACAAAGATGATCCAAAAAATTTATATCGTCCATGGGGGTTTCAACCGGGTCATCAAACGGAATGGACTAAATTATTATTAGCAATTCATGAGTTCAGTCCACAGCCTGAGTTAGTTTCGCGTGCACAAATGTTATTTGAACAGGCTTATAAAACAGCATGGGACAATGAATTTGGCGGCCTTATTTATGGTTTTTCACCCGATGGTAACTGGTGTGACACTGATAAATATTTTTGGGTTCAAGCTGAGAGTTTTGCCGCCGCCGCCATGTTATATAAAACAACTGATAACCCTGAATTTTTAACCCAGTATTATCAGCTATGGCAATACAGTTGGGATAATATGATAGATCACCAATATGGTGCTTGGTTCAGAATTTTAACTCGGAATAATCAAAAATATTCCAACCAGAAAAGCAGTGCGGGTGCAAAATGTGATTACCATACATTAGGTGCCTGTTTTGAAGTATTAAAAAGACTTTAAGCTAAAAAACAAAACCCCTTACTATAAATGTTTAACTATGGAAGGGGTTAAAATGAAACAGGTGATCGGATGATAAATAGAAGACATTTTTTAAAAAGCACTTTAGCTACTTTTACTGCTTTTCAATTTACACCTTTTAGCTTAGCGGCAAGGGAATTAGAAGCATACCTTGAAAAATTTGAGCAAAGCCGAAGTGCAAATCCAAAGCGTACGCCTATATTGCAAACAGCAAAGTTAAACGTTCAAGATTTTGGTACTAAAGCAAATGGTATAACTCTGGATACTAAATCAATTCAAGCTGCCATTAATAAAGCAGCCGGATATAAAACAGGGGCAACGGTTGTTTTCCCAGCCGGAAAGTATCATACAGGTGCTCTAAAGTTAGCTAATAATGTACACCTGCATTTAGAGAAAGATGCAATCTTGTTGGGAAGTACAAACATTTATGATTATCAATCTACTAATGGGAAAGTGCATTCTCTGCTTGAAGCTGATGAGTGTTATAATATTGCTATTTCTGGCCCCGGGACAATTGACGGTAGAGGGCGTGAACTTGCTTTAAACATAAACCATTTGCATCATACAGGTAAAAGAGTTGAAGCTGACTTTAATTACCGCCGTAACCGCTCTCGTAATCGACCCAGTGTTATTGCATTCCATCACTGTGAGTCTATAAAACTTTATGATATTAATATTAAAAATGGGGCAAGTTGGGTACAGCATTATGCTGGATGTCGCGATCTACTTATCGATAATATGAAAGTAGAGAGTGATGCATTTTGGAATAATGATGGGATTGATATTAATGACTGTGAAAATGTGAGAATTACGGGTTGTTTTGTTAATGCAGCTGATGATGCTATTTGTTTAAAATCAACAACTGGCGGCCAATTCCATAATAATCATGTCTATATTGCGGATTGTGTTTTACGTTCAAGCTCTAATGGCATTAAGTTTGGTACTGAATCTATGTGGGGATTCACTAATGTTGAGATTGAAAATATTCGAGTCTTTGATACTTACCGTAGTGCTATTGCATTGGAAACGGTTGATGGCGCCAAGCTGGAAAATGTAAAGATAAATCAAGTTGAGGCATATAATGTTGGTTGTGCTATTTTTATTCGGCGCGGTCAGAGAAATCGAGATGTTCCGGCTAATACACCTGTTGGTACATTAAAAAATATTGAAATTACAAACGTTAAAGCGCATGTTTCTTTTTTGCGAGCCGATGCTGACTATGAAGTTCGAGGTCCTGCTCTTAACAACTTTTTTAATCCTATACCGGCTTCAATAACGGGTCTACCAGATGCTCATATTGAAAATATTAAATTAGAAAATATCGAAATCAGTTACCCTGGCAGAGCAAACAAAGGCTTTGCTTATCGGCCAGCAGATCAACCTTCTCTGGTACCGCAAGAGCGAGCCGAATACCCGGAATATACTATGTTTGGTGAGTTACCCTCTTGGGGATTGTTTGTCCGCCACGTAACAGGTTTAACGCTTAAAAATATTAAACTCACAGTGCGGGAATCAGATTTTAGACCCGCTTATGTTTTTACTGACGTCAAACAGTTAAAGCTAAATGGGAGTGAAATATCATCACAAAATGAGATTCAAATAGCTTTAAATGCTGTTGATAATGCAGAATTTACTAATATTTATAAGCAAGCGGCTAACACTGATAAAATAAAACTAACTCATGCGGCTTATCTAATTAGTGACGATAGTCGTTCATTAGCGTTAAAGTAACGCTAATAATACTTTAGTTTTATTTAGCTCTGTATCTTCACATGGATGTGGAGTAACGTCATTTTTGAAGTATACAATATGTTTGTAGCTCATTTGTCTAGCGCGTGACATTTAGGCTTTAATAAATACCAACAAACCGCTACAAAATTTTACTCAAAAGGCTTAACAGACCATAGGTGAAAAATTAATTTAATGATTGAAATGTTAGGTTAAGTTAAGCTAATCACTACTTTGAAAATTCTTTTACGGTTTTATTATTGTATGAAACAAAAAGGTGGCTTACTTAATGTTTACTCATACGCCAGATTTTATTAAAGATACAAGTCTAGTCGAATTAACTGGCTACAAAGGGGTTGAGGCTTGGCTGGCTATATTTGATAAAGCGTTATGCCGTCCACATTTTTGGCAACTTTTTTTGTCTGAGTTCAATATTGATATATCGCAGATGCGTCAAAAGCGATGTGCTGATTTTGTTGCTGGTCGTTATCTTGCTTTTTTAGCATTACAAAAATTGGGTATTGATTGTATTGTTGGGGTTAGTTCTGATAATGCGCCAATTTGGCCTGCAAAAATATGCGGTAGTATATCTCATTCAAATAATCATGCTGTTGTTATCATTAAAAAAAAATCTCACGAGTATGAGCATTTAGGAGTCGATATAGAAGTTTTGTTAGCAACCGAAAAAGCTGAACGGTTATATCTTCAATTTATGAATCCAGATGAAGTTAATTTTTACCATAATCACCTTAACAGTAATGAGTCTTTATTAGATTTTAATTTGTTTGCAACTTTGGTCTTTTCTGCAAAAGAAGCTGTTTACAAAGCGTATCACCCAATGATTAATTCCTTTTTTGGCTTTGATGCTATATCTATCATCGGTTTTAATAAAATAGATTTAATGTTTAAAATTAATAATAGCTTTAAACAAAGCATCTCTTTAACGCGTCCTGACTTATTAAATATTATTCCTGAAATTATCAAAGTAAACTGGCAATTTATTGAGGGCGGAAAATCAAATCTAAAACATAAAATAGTGTGTTGTTGGGTATTGGCAGGTAAATTACCAGTGTAATAAGAGAACCAATTTAAACAAAATTGGTTCTCTTATTGCTGAGTGATGGTCAATGGATGGTCAATGGTTATAAATGACTCTTTAAAAATTTTTCCATAGCTTTAAATGTGGTGAGCCTATCTTCACTGTTAGATAAGTGGTGGTTAGCACCTTCTAGCTCTATATATTGAACATCTTTTTTTCGAGCTTTCATCACTTTATACATTTCCTGACTCTGTTCTGGTAAAACCCGTTTATCTTGTGTTCCATGAATGAGTAGGACAGGAATATTGATTTTTTCAGCTTGATTGATTGGTGAGTAGTTAGCTAAAAAGTCACTATCTTCGCCAATCATTTTTTTGACAATTTCATGACTGGAAAAAAACTTTGATGCATCAACTAATTCTTCTAAATCACTGACGCCTGCAAAGCTGATTGCACATTGGTATAAATCCGGTGTTTTAATTGCGCCCATCAAAGCTGCATAACCGCCATAGCTGGCACCAACAATACAAATTCTTTTGGGGTCTGCATAACCTTGTTTAATAGCCCAATTGGTTGCATCTTCTATATCATCCTGCATTGCTTGCCCCCAGCCTTTTAACCCGTGCTGTAAAAACTCAAGTCCATAGCCATAGGAACCTCTGAAATTCATTTGCACAACAACATACCCTCGGTTAGCAAAAAATTGTGCCCAATAATCAAAACCATCAGTATCGTTTGAAATAGGCCCGCCGTGAGGTAGGATAATCGTAGGTAGTTTATTTTGTTTATCGCTCTTGGGCAGAGTTAAAAAACCTTCAATTTTAAGACCATCTCTGGCTTGGTAATGTATTTTTTGCCTTTGAGCTAAATTCTCTGGAGCAAGTTCTGCATAGCGGGTACCAAAAAAAGCAATTTTATTGGTTTTTCTGTTGCCCATAAAATAAACGCCTGGTTCAGTTGAGCTGGTAGATAAAACAAAATAAATATTATCGTCTCGACTGATTTCAATAATGTCGTTTTCTGTATCCGGTAATACTTGATTGATTTGTTTGATCAGCTTTTTTCTGTCTTTGTCCCAAATATAGTCGCCAACCCCGATAACTTTTTTAGTTGATTGAGCGCGAACTAGATACGTAGATACATCATATTTACTGCTACTAAAAACATGCTTGAGTTCAAGTTTTGGGTCGTTTAAATCAACAGTGAATACGGCTCTGCGGCCATCTTTATTTGCACTTACATAGAGAATATTGGGTTTATCATCAAAACCTAAAGGCCATATTTCAGCTTCATCGAAAGCGGAAAATGTCCATAAGGTTCGAAAATCTTGGTTTTCATTATTTCGTTCAAGGATTTTGTATTGTGTTTTCTCTCTGGCAATAGCGATCCTAACATTGTGTTGCTGATCGGTTATCCATCTGGTGACATCATTCATTGCTGGTTGAATTACTTTATTGTAATTTTTACCATGAATAGAGACTTTAACCACACTTGGCAAATAGTATTCTGCCGAGGTCGATACTCCAGATAATGACATTAAGATATGATCTGGATCATTTGGTAAATAATCGACTACTGTTGACATAATATTTGAGATATAGCTTAAGTTTTCCATATAGTGTAGAGATAAAACCGGCTTAAACTTTTTCTCAAAAATATTAAATTTGAGTAGTCTGGTTTTTTTTAGCCTTAAAGCGCCTAAAGTGTCGTTGTATAATACTTCAACTAATAAATCGTCATTATTAGCCCATTCTATATCACTGATAATAAAGTCTTTATCTTCAGCAAAGGCGAGGTTAAATGTACCCATAGAAACGAGGTCGATATATTTAATTGCTGTACCTTTCGCTTTTTTTTGATTAATTTTGGCTAGCATAATCGCTTGTTTACCGTCCGGTGATATTCTGATACTGCTAATATCCGGTTTGGTAGCAAAAGCCTCTGTGGGTATATGGGTGATTTTGGCAAATCCATTTAGAGGGATTGCTAAAATAAATAACAGATAAATCCATGTTTTTTTCATTTTTCTAATCCTGTTTTATTATTATTTGAATAAATTTCCTTTGATTTATTAGCTTATAACTAAAAAACTAATGGGTTTACCTGAGTAAACCCATTGTAAATTTGCTTAAATATTAATCCAGTTTAACGACTGTAACTGAACGGGCAGGTAAATCGAAGCTGAATTTACCCGACTTAGCTTTAATCTTATACGCTTTTGGTTTGACCTGATTCGGTTTATTAAACGTATTATGCGCATCCAGAGTATTGGCTGTTAACTGTTGCCCCTGAGCAGAGTTGGCTGTTTGCCCTTTTAAATCAACTTTAACTTCTGAACTTTCTGTTGCTGATAAATTAACGAGCGCTAGATAGGTTTTCCCATCTTGCCCTTTTGCTGCTGATACACTCACTGCCGGGAACTTGTCTTCACCTACTTTTTCATAATCCATTTGGTTAATATCAACCGTTAAGTGAGTTGAATCTTGAAATGGTATATACATTTGGTAAGCATAATAAGTTGGTGTCAGTAGCATTTTTTCTTTGTCGGTTAAAATCATTGCCTGTAAAACATTAACCATTTGAGCAATGTTTGTCATGCGTACTCGTTCGGCATAATGATGGAAAATATTAAAGTTAGCTGCGGCAACTACAGCGTCACGTATTGTATTTTGCTGATATAAAAATCCGGGTTCGCGGCCGGGCTCGGCATCGTACCATGTGCCCCATTCATCAACATAAAAACCAATTTTTCCTTTAGGATCATTCTTTTCTAATACTTCAAGGTTTTGGGCGATAAACTCATCAATTTTTAACGTATTAACTATGGTTGAATTCCACTCAGATTCAGGGAAACCAATGGCTTTACCTTTTACATCCCATTTATTGGTTGGCAGGGTGTAGTAGTGGTACGAAATTGCATCCATATTGCGGGTAATGTTTTTACTTAACACATCAGTCCACTCTAAACCTCTGACATTACCGCTGCCGCCACTGGCGATAAATTTAGGCGTATGGCCTTTTGGCGCTTTCAAAAAGGTCGCCCAGTGCATATATAAATCTGCGTAGTAAGCCGGACGCATATGGCCGCCACATCCCCATGCTTCATTACCTATGGCAAAATAATCGACTTTAAAAGGTTTATCGCGGCCATTTTTACGTCTCTCATTGGCAAGCGTTGAGTTTTTGTCTGAGGTCATATATTCAAGCCACTCAGCCATTTCTCTTGGCGTGCCAGTCCCTAAATTACCATTAACATAAGTCTCTGAACCGACCATTTCGGCTAATTGGAAAAATTCGTGGGTACCAAATTCGTTATTTTCTTCAACGCCACCCCAATGAGTATTAACTTTAGTTGGTCTTTTAGCCGGATCGCCAATCCCGTCACGCCAATGATATTCATCGGCAAAACAGCCTCCAGGCCAGCGCATTAACGGTACTTTAAGTTCTTTTAATGCCGTTACTACATCATTACGAAAGCCATTAGTATTAGGGATATCTGAATTGTTGCCCACCCAAATACCTTCATAAATACCACGGCCTAAGTGCTCAACAAATTGACCATAAATGTTTTTATTAATTTGAGCACCTTGCTGATCGGTATTGATGGTGAGTGAAACTTGATGCTCTGCATTTGCTGGCAGAGCTGCACATAATAAAATGCTTGATAAAGCTAAACTTATTTTTTTTAAGCTTTTCATGTCGCTTCCTTTTTATATGATAAATCTCTTTAATCTTCCCATAAAGTGTAATTATAACAACAAGTTTTTAATTATTTGTTGAATATTTGTTTTTATTATACTTAATAATTGTCTGGTTTTGAGTACTGTTGATTGATTTATTTGTTTTTAAATAGCATTGTTAAAAAATATTTGATTATTTGTGATTGTAATTGGCTGTTCATGGGGTATTATTATATTTATTGTTAATCAATGGGGTTTGTGGTTAGCAATTTATTCAAAAGTGTTAAATTTATAAAGATAATCGAGAGATAACATGAATAAATATATTTGGCTTATGCTACTTTCGGGCATTCTAGCAGGGTGTAACGAAGGAGAAGATTTAGGTTCAGGATCGATTCCTGATAATGTTGAGATACCAAAAATACCGGCTGCTCCGGTTATACCTGATGAACCGGAAGAAGAAGTGGAAGAACCGGCAGAACCAGAAGAAGAGGTAGAAGAACCAGTTGTAGTAACGATTGAGGAAAATGAAGCTGGTTTTTGTAATATTGATGGTTTTATCGAAAGCAATCACGAAGGTTTTGAAGGCGACGGCTTCTCAAATGTTGTAAATGCAGTTGATTCATCAATAACTTGGCAGGTTGTAGCGGAAGCTGACGGCGATTATGACATTAATATTATCTATGCCGCACCAACAGACAGAGCCGGAACAATCAATAGTAATGGTGCTGATGTTGAATTAGCATTTACGACTTCTACCGCTTGGGATGTTTGGGCTGAGCAAACTGGCACAATATCATTAAAAGCCGGTGCTAATGATATTGTTATTAGCTCAAATACTGCTGAAGGTATGCCTAATATCGATTCATTTACCATTACAGGGGTTGGTTTAAGCGCTGGTACTTGTACCTATACTCCGCCTGTAGTTGAAGTCCCAGATACTGAAGTACAGCTTTTTGTTGTAGGCGATTCAACTGTTGCTAATTATAATGCTTCTAGCTATCCGCAAGCTGGTTGGGGGCAAGTATTACAGTATTATTTTGAAGAAGATGAAATAGAAATTGTTAATAAAGCAATTGGTGGAAGAAGTTCAAGAAGCTTTATTGAAGAAGAGCGCTGGAATGATGTGTTAAGTGAGGTTGGTGAAGGCGATTATGTGATGATCCAGTTTGGTCATAACGACAGGGATCGTTCAAAAGCTGAACGTTATACACCTCCTGCTGATTTTGAAACTTACATTGCTCAATATGTAAATGAAACTCGTGAAAAAGGTGCTACACCGATTTTAGTTAGCCCTATGGTGATGAATGCTTATCGGAATGGTGTATTACGTAATGTATTTACCGAAGATGGTAGTGATTATGCAGTATCAATGGCAAAAGTTGCAGCCGATATGGATGCTGCTTATATTGATTTAAATGCGAAATCTTGGGAATTAGTTAATTCACTAGGGCAAGAGCAAGCGTCTCATTATTTATATCTGATTTTAGATGCTGGTGAATATGCTAATTACCCTGATGGGAGCGCTGATGGTACCCATTTCCAAGAGTCTGGTGCTGTTGAAATGGCGCGCTTAGTGGTTGAAGGTTTAGAGCAATTAAATGCTAATACAGATTTAACAACTTTAATCGAAGGCTTAGAACCAAGATATCAATTGACTGTTGAGCAAGAAGGCGCTACTAATAGTTTATATACTCAAGGCAATTCATACCCTGCTGATATCCCGTTAACATTTAAAGTAAGAGCGGGAGAAGGCGATACATTTAATGCTTGGTATAATGCAGGTACAGTTGCAAGTGATACCAATCTTTACCAAACAACTATGCCAGCTGGTAAGTTTGCAATGGTTGCAGCATTTAATGGTGTTGTACCAACTTATACACCACCAGCGGCTACCGCGTATTTAATTGGTGATTCAACTGTTGCCAATTATGCAGATGGTTATTACCCACAAACCGGTTGGGGACAAGTTTTTCAACATTATCTAGACGATGCCAAAATTACGGTTGATAACCGCGCTCTAGGTGGTCGTAGCTCTAAGAGTTTCTATAATGATCATTGGACAGATGTAAAAGCCAATATCACAGAAGGTGATTATGTATTTATTCAGTTTGGGATTAATGACCGCGCAAGTGACGAAGATCGTAAAGCTCCAACAGGTGGTAAAACCGAAGGCTTTTTTGAGTTCTACATGACTAACTTTGTTGAAGAAAGTCGCGAGTTAGGTGCAATACCAATTTTTGTCACTACAGTGCGTCGTAATGATTGGCAAGCAGGGGTTCCTTATGATGCGTATCATGAACACCCAGTTGTTACCCGTCAGCTAGCGACAGATTTAAATGTTCCGTTAATTGATTTAAATGCTAAAAATAAAGCGTTATTAGAATTAGTTGGTGAAAACTATGCTAATGAATTCTACTACATGGGCTTTGGTGCAAATCAATATGGTAATGCAACCGCTGAAGATGATACTGTACATTTTCAAAAACAAGGCGCGGTTGAAATGGCGCGTTTAGTAGCAGAAGGTATTAAAGAATTAGACGGTACAGCAACAGTTGCGCCTTTAATTAGTGCACTAAAACCAACCTATTCAATGAGTGTTTCTTCCCCTACGCCTGCGGCTGGTGTTTATACAACTGCGTTTGAATATCCGGCCGGTACACCATTTACGTTAAAAGCGCTGGCTAATGAAGCTGATGAATTTACTCAGTGGTTAGATGATAATCGAGCTGAAGTTTCAACTGCTTATTTATACGAGTTTGATACACAGGATATGGAAACCAAATACGAAGCTGTATTTAATAACAGTGAAGGTTTGGGGAGTATTATGACTAATTTAACAACTGAGTTAGATGGTACAGATATTGTTTTAAATTGGTCGCTTGAAAACTTTGCTGGTGAAATTACCTATGTTGAGGTATATCGCAATGAAGTTGCTGAAATAAATTCTGATCGAGTGAGAGTTTTCTCTAGTTCAACTTCTAGCGGCACATATACAGACGATACCGCTGAAGAAGGTAAGACATACTGGTATATGTTTAAAGTAGTACATGGTGCAGAGACGACTAATACAGATCCAGAAGGCGAAATTAGAAAGCCATTTGTTAATGAAGTACCTGTAACTAATTTAACAACTAAAGTGGTTTATGGTTCACTCATTGAGGTTTCTTGGGATCTACAATATTTTGATCCGGAGGTAACTTATCTTGAACTAATTAGAAACGATAAACCTGAAGATGGTGGTCGTAGCCGAGTTGCAGCAGGTGCTCCATTAACCGGTACCTTAGTTGATGATGCGGTAGAGCCGGGTAAAACTTACTGGTATACCTTTAAAATAATTCAAGGTGGAGTAACCGGCGGTACAGGGTATGAAGGCGAAATTTCAATTTCTGCGGATGCGGTATTAACACCTCCAGAAGAAGGTTTAATTCCTGGACCATTAATTGATCTTGAGAAACCGATTGTGAGCAATATAGCAACCAGTTTAAATGACGATGGTAAAGTGGTTGTGACTTGGGATCTTGAAAATGTTCAAGAAGGCACAGCTGTTGAGTTAATGAGAAATAATAAACCAGAAGCAGGAGGACGAACCTCTGTTTTAAGAACTTCTGATTTAACCGGTAGTTTTGTTGATGACGGTGCAGTGAGTGGTGAAACTTACTGGTATATGTTTAAACTAACTAAAGATTTAAAAACCAAGGATACTGGCGTTGAAGGTGAAATTACCGTTCCTTAGTAGCTAGGTAACCATAAAAGGTACTAACTGTATTTATACAGTTAGTACAGGTTTTATAGACTTTGATATATTTAACAAACGGCTGTGAAGCTGTTTGTTATTTTTTATTAAGTATCAATATTTATGCCTGTATTATCACTATAGATATATTTATAAGAGAGTATTTTTCCTTTATTCACGATCGCATAATAAATCAAACTTTTCTTTAACCAACTGAATAAGAAGTTTTTTTTAATTTTAACTTTGGTCTATTGTTAGGCATAAGATTTGCTGATAAAACTATATCAACAAGGCCAGAGGATAATTATATGACCATTACGGTAGGCATTACGCATCACACGGAATATGAATACGACAAAGCGATTACACTTGACCCGCACCTTTTTCGTTTACGCCCCGCACCACATTGTCGCACTCCCATTAAAAGTTATTCGTTAAAAATTTATCCTGAAAATCATTTTATTAACTGGCAGCAAGACCCTTTTGGTAATTATTTGGCGCGGGTCGTTTTCCCCGAAAAAACCGATAAATTTTGGTTTACGGTCGATTTAATTGCAGAAATGACCGTGATTAACCCATTTGATTTTTTTGTGGAAAGTTATGCCGAAAAAATTCCGTTTGAGTATCCCAAGCAGTTAAAACTAGATTTAGCGCCGTATTTAGAAACTTTACCCGTCTCCAAACCTTTTCAGCAATTAATTGATTCACTTAAACCTAAACAAGCCACGTCTACCGTTGATTTTATTGTGGCGGCGAATCAAAAAATTTATCAGATGATTGCTTACGGTATTCGGATGGAGCCGGGCGTACAGACGGTTGATGAAACCTTAGAGAAAAAGTCGGGATCGTGCCGTGACTCAGCTTGGTTATTGGTACAGCTTTGCCGAAATTTAGGTTTAGCAGCGCGTTTTGTCTCCGGTTATTTGGTTCAGCTCACGCCAGATCAAAAGTCGCTCGATGGCCCAAGCGGGCCAGAAACCGATTTTACTGATTTACATGCTTGGACTGAGATTTATATTCCCGGTGCGGGTTGGGTTGGGTTAGATCCAACTTCTGGTTTATTTGCTGGCGAAGGCCATATCCCGTTAGCGTGTACGCCAGAACCGTCAACGGCTGCGCCAGTCACCGGAGCGCTTGAACCTTGTAAAACCGTGAATTTTGAATTTGCCAATAAGGTAAAACGCCTGCACGAAATGCCCAGAGTAACTAAGCCTTATTCGCAGGTACAGTGGGCCGAAATTTATCAATTAGGTTTAAATGTTGATCAGAAACTTAACCAGTTAGGCATTGAGCTAACTATGGGTGGTGAACCCACTTTTATTTCAATTGATGATATGGAAAGCGCGCAGTGGAATACCGCCGCAGACGGTGCAGACAAACGCCGCTTGGCACATCATTTATTTTTGAAAATGCAGGAGGCGTTTTCTATTGGGAGTTTGCGCCATTATGGTCAGGGTAAATGGTATCCGGGCGAAGCTTTACCACGCTGGCAATATGCATGTTACTGGCGTAAAGATGGCGAAGCCATTTGGCATAACAATGCGTTATTGGCGGATATTAATCAAAATTATCAGTTTAGCCCAAAAGATGCACAGCGATTTGCCGCTCAGCTTGCAGCAAACTTAGGTTTTACTGATAAGGCTGTGACTACAGCGTATGAGGATATTTTATATCACTTATGGCAAGAGGGCTGTATGCCACTTGATCCAAGCCCAGATGAACCGGATTTATTGCACGCAATGAGTCGCAAAGGTTTTTTGGCAAAAATGGAGCAGGGAATAGAAAATCCGGTCGGTTATATTTTGCCTGTGCAATGGGATTTTAATCAAAATTGCTGGCAGTCATGCATTTGGCAATTTAAACGCGGTTATTGTTTTTTATTACCGGGTGATTCGCCTATGGGGTATCGTTTGCCTTTAGCCAGCTTAACCGGAACTGAACCTTTTATTGAACGTGATCCGTTTTCAATTCCAGAGCGTTTTGAGCAGGTAGATAAACAAAATAAACAACCTAGCAAAGAAAAACCATATCTTGCCAAACAACATGGTTATGTTGGCGATGATTTATTAAAAACTGCGCTCACAGTTGAGGTGCGAAACGGTAAACTTTATTTATTTATGCCACCGCTGAGCCACAGTGAGCATTATTTAAAACTGGTTAATGCCATTGAAGCAACCGCAGAGCAGTTAACTATGCCGGTGGTGCTTGAGGGTTATACGCCACCAACCGATAGCCGGATTGAAAAATTTGCGGTAACACCTGATCCGGGTGTGATTGAAGTGAATATTCACCCATCAAATAACTGGGGTGAGCTAGTTGAGCGTACTCAAATTTTATATGAGCTGGCAAAACAATGCCGATTAGGTACAGATAAATTTATGATTGATGGTCGCCACACCGGCACAGGGGGTGGCAATCATGTCACAATGGGTGCAAAAACCCCGTTGAATAGCCCGTTTTTACGTAAACCTGATGTGCTGAGAAGTTTTATTACTTATTGGCAGCATCACCCCGGATTGTCTTATTTATTTTCTGGTTTATTTATCGGCCCAACCAGCCAAGCGCCAAGGGTTGATGAAGCCCGAGACGAGCTGTTATACGAACTAGAAATTGCGTTTTCGCACATGCCAGCAGGTGAAGTGCCACAACCTTGGCTGGTTGATCGGTTATTACGCAATTTATTGGTAGATTTAACCGGTAATACCCACAGAGCCGAATTTTGTATTGATAAACTGTATTCACCGGATTCAGCCAGTGGCCGTTTAGGTTTAGTTGAGTTTCGTGGCTTTGAAATGCCACCGCACGAGCGCATGAGCATGATGCAAATGTTATTACTGCGCACCTTATTAGTTTGGTTTTGGCAACAGCCTTACCATAAACCGTTAGTGCGTTGGGGCACTGAATTACACGATAAATTTTTGCTGCCCGAATTTGTTAAACAAGATATATCAACCGTGTGCCGCGATTTACAACAAGCCGGATTTAATTTTAATTTAAACTGGTTTGAACCCTTTTTTGAATTTCGATTTCCGCGCTGCGGGATCAGGCAAATTGATCAAGTTGAACTGGAACTCAGAACAGCCATTGAACCTTGGCATGTATTGGGTGAAGAGTCGACTTCAAGCGGTACTTCTCGTTATGTTGATTCTTCACTTGAGCGGGTGCAAATTAAAGTAAAAGGCTTGGTAGGTGACCGCTATATTGTCACCTGTAATGGTCGGCGTGTGCCTATGCGTAGCGCAGGCGAAAAAAGCACTATGGTGGGTGGCATTCGCTACCGCGCGTGGCAACCAGCCAGTGCGCTGCATCCAACGATTGGTGTGCACGCGCCATTAGTGTTTGATGTGCATGATAGCTGGCAAGGGCGTTCAATTGGTGGTTTTACGTATCATGTATCGCATCCGGGCGGGCGTAATTTTGCTACTTTTCCGGTCAATGCGTTTGAGGCCGAAGGTCGTCGTTTAGCCCGGTTTTGGGATCATGGTCATAGCCCGAATACCCAGCATCAGCTTAATCAGCATAAAGATAACAGTTGGCATCCGAGCCAAATGCAATATCAGCTTGAGCATCATCAGGCGATTGTTGATTTTACCTTGCCGCCGGAAGAATCTGTTAATAACGAATATCCGCATACGCTGGATTTAAGGACACTGCCAAAATTTAAATAAAATATGAGTTGTTATTGAGAGGTTAGTTTTTACCGATAATTGCTTTGTCATTTTTAGGTGTATAATTGAGGGAATATTTTGTACTACAGCGAATCACATAACATGCTTGAAATGCCTAATTGGCTAGCTTTGTATTTAAATGGATCGCATCAGCACGATGAAGTTGAGCATCATTGTGGGGGTGATACCGAACATTGGGATGTGTTATTTGCAAGGTTGGCAAATTTATCTGAAAAAGATATTCATTTAAGAACCAACGAAATTAAGCGATTGCTACAAGACAGTGGCGTTACTCAAACGGCGCAGTCGCAACCTAATTGGCGACTTGATCCCTTACCTTTAATGTTATCTGAAAACGACTGGCAAACGCTAAAACAAGGGATTGCTCAGCGTATTCAATTACTTAACATGATTGCCGATGATTTATATGGCCCGCGCCAATTATTGTTAAATGGCGCGATTCCATGCCAGCAATTACAGGCAACAGAGGGATTTATTCGAGAATGTTTTAGCTTTGAGCAAGGTGAGCCAAAAGTTGTATTGGCCGCAGTGGATATTTTTCGTGATGCTGATGGTCAATTTAAAGTATTGGATGATCATCTACAAAGTCCGCAAGGGTTAGGTTTATTGCTCGAAAACCGGATTATTGCACGGCGGGTAATGGGCGATGAGTTTTCTGAATGTAATGTGCAGCGCATTGCGACTTTTTTCAAAAAATTCCAGCGTAAAATTAGTGAATCGACCCCAAGTTTACGCGATCCCAGAGTGGTTATTTTAACTAAAGGTCCGAGCGATGCGTATTACTCAGAGCAGGCTTTTTTAGCCGCTTATTTAGGTTACACTTTAGTTCGCAGTGCTGATTTAACCGTACGTAAAGGCAAGGTATGGCTAAAATCGTTAAAAGGCTTACGTAAAGTGGATGTGATTGTGCGTTGGCTGGCTGATCCTCAATTAGATTCACTTGAGCAAAATAATTATTCAATCGACGGCATTGCCGGTTTATTACAGGCTGTGCGTAAACAAAGTGTTAGGTTGATTAATCCAATTGGCTGCGGTGTACTGGAAAGCCCGATTGTAAAAACGAATATTAGCCGGATTGCTCAGCAATTGTTAACCGAGCCGCTGATTTTGCAAGAATTAAGTACCTTTGCGGCAACTGATCCCAATGCGCAGGCATTAATTAATCAGCCGGCTGGTTTTACTTTACATAGCTATTTAGAGCCAGAATTTAACTTAGATGGCGATACTCAGGCGGCTGAAATAGCCCAAAAGTTAACTGAAAACAACCATGCGTATTATTTTCGCCAAAAAGCGAATTTAAGTACCGCCCCTTTTTGGGACGATCATGAGTTAGTCGCCCAGCCAATTATTATCCGCTGTTTTGCATTATTAACCGAAAACGGGGTTGAAGTTTTGCCTTCTGCCTTGTGTTTCGCCAGACAAACTGAAACCAAAACCCAGTGGATTAAAGATACTTGGGTTAGAACAACACAACAACAAGATAGCCCACCATTATTACCCAAACTCAATAGCGAAATGTTAGATTTAGCTTTATTGGATGGTGTTGTGCCGTCACGTACGGCAGAAAACTTGTTTTGGCTTGGGCGATATTTAGAGCGCGGTGAAAATACAGTGAGGATGTTACGGCTGTTAATTGATCGCTATACCGAGTTTTCGATTTATCCAGACAGCAATAACAAAAAAATAGTCACCCGATTAGTGGATGCAGCGGTGAATCAAGCGGTGATTTATCCGTATCAGCCTTATCAGTTTGTTGATAATGAAACCATGTCTTATATCCCGCGCGAAATTGCGGCTAATACCTTATTTGATAAACAACTGCCGGGCAGTTTGCTCAATACATTGCAGGCTTTAGTGAATAGTGCATTACAGATCCGCGATTTATTATCGTCTGACAGTTGGCGAATTGTGGATGACATTAGCGATGAAATTAAGCGAATTGAACGTTTACCGGCTGCGGTTTCTACACGGGTTATGCAAGCAACAGCTGATCGTGTCATTGGTTATATTATGGCGTTTAACGGCTCAACGGCTGACAGTATGGCAAACAGTAATGGCTGGTTTATGCTGGATATTGGGCGCAGAGTTGAGCGCAGCACTCAATTAATTCATGTTTGTCAGGCATTGTTAACCGACGAAATGTTAGAAACTGAGCAGCTCAATATGCTTGAAGCAGTGCTGACTTGTCAGGTGAGTTTAATCACGCATAAACGCAGATATCGGATGTATCAGAGTATTGAAACCGGCTTGGAATTATTGATTTTAGATGCTGAATATCCTCGGTCTTTGCTGTATCAAATTGAGCAGCTAGAAGTATTGTGTAAGCAATTACCAGATAAAGTGAGTGGTGGTCAACTCAGCACGCATCATAAATTATTATTAAAAATGCGCACGATTTGCCATTTGGCTGAAAGCAATCAACTTGCGGTTGCTGAACATGGTAAAAGGCAAGAATTGTCAGATTTGATGCAAAAAATTCATCAAACTCTGGAGCATTTTTCTGACGTATTAATGGTGCAATATTTTTCTCATACTAAGGCAGCGGTATCGCTTAATGCTAACTTGGGGAGTATAGAGCCTCGTGAAGTATAAGGTTAAACACAGCACAACATACAGCTACAGCGAACCTGTTAGCCTGTGCCAGAATCAGGCGAGGTTAAGTCCGATAAGTAATGAATTTCAGCGCTGTATTAGTAATCAGGTTATCACCACGCCAGCAGCTGATTATTTAGATACTTTTGTTGATTATTTTGGCAATAAAGTCACGGTATTTGATATTCCAACTCAGCACGAAAACTTGATTGTGACAGCCATTAGCGAAGTTGAAATTTTTAACCGTCAGCAGGCGAGTTTATTTGATGCTCAAATCACTTGGGAGTCAGTGGTGGCTGCGTTGCAGTTTCCGGTAAATGAGCTGGCTTTACAGGCGGCTGAGTTTACTTTGCCATCGGTATTTACGCCGATTGATCCGCAAATCAGACAATATGCCTTTGAGTCATTTACACCAGGGCGAGCGATTATTCAGGCAACTGAAGATTTAATGGCACGAATTTTTAATGACTTTCAGTACGAATCTGGTTTTACCACAATTAGCACCCCTTTAAGTGAAGTCTTTGCACACAAAAAGGGCGTTTGTCAGGATTTTGCGCATTTTGCACTCGCTTGTTTACGCAGTTTAGGGTTAGCAGCACGTTATGTGAGCGGCTATATTGAAACTTTGCCCCCAGAAGGACAGGTAAAATTAGAAGGGGCGGATGCAACCCATGCATGGTTTGCGATTTATGTGCCGGATTTAGGCTGGATAGATTTTGATCCAACTAACAATGTGTTACCGAATGATCAGCATATTACACTGGCTGTTGGCAGAGATTTTGCGGATGTAACACCATTAAAAGGCATTGTATTTGGAGGAGGAACACATCAACTATTAGTTGCAGTTGATATGAATCGTCAGGGGGATTAACGGGTAATTTGGTGCTTGCTGTATTAGCAAGTGTTTGATGGAAAAAGGAGACCGCCGTGAGCATTAATTGGCAAAAATATAAAAGTCAGCCATTTTATGATGAGTTGATTAGCCAGACGGGCAAGCCAAGAAGCCATAGCCATAATTTAGCTGGCTACCTTGCGGGATTGTCCGATGAGGAATTAACCTCAGCTAGAGCCGCAGCAGAGTTTGCGATTAAAGAAATGGGTATTACGTTTACGGTTTATGGTGAGGGAAGCTCAATTGATAGAGCTTGGCCGGTTGATATTGTGCCCAGAGTGATAGGCAAAAAAGAATGGGATTTTATTGAATCCGGGCTTAAACAACGGGTGCAGGCACTTAATTTGTTTATTAATGATTTATATCATAAGCAGCAAATTATTAAAGATGGTGTGTTTCCAAAAGAATTATTAGCTAAATCCGTTAATTACCGCCCGCAATGCGAGGGCATTACACCACCGAACGGTATTTGGGCGCATATTTGTGGCTCAGATTTAGTGCGTGATGATAAAGGCACAGTTTATGTGTTGGAAGATAATTTACGGGTGCCTTCGGGCGTATCTTATATGATTGAAAACCGCTCTGTGATGAAGCGGGTTTTTCCGGAATTATTTGAAAATAATGACATTTTACCTGTGCATGATTATCCCTCTCAATTATTCGACATGCTTTGTGCAATGTCGCCACGCAAAGACGATAAACCCGAAGTTGTGGTATTAACGCCGGGTATTTATAACTCAGCGTATTTTGAACATTGTTATTTAGCACAGGAAATGGGATGCGAACTGGTTGAAGGGCGCGACTTAGTGGTTAATAACGATGACTGCGTTTATATGAAAACCATTTATGGGTTGCGTCGGGTTGATGTGATTTATCGCCGGATTGATGATTTATTTTTAGACCCCGAAGCGTTCAATCCGGATTCTACTTTAGGGGTTGCCGGTTTAATGCGGGCTTGGCGCAAAGGCAATGTTGCGTTAGTTAATGCGCCTGGCGCTGGTGTGGCAGATGATAAAGTGGTGTATTCATTTGTGCCGGAAATTATTAAATATTATCTGGATGAAGACATTAAACTGCCAAATGTACCTACTTATAAATGCATGGATAAAAGCGACAGACAATATGTGATTGAACATATTGATGAATTGGTGGTTAAACCGGCCAATGAATCTGGTGGTTATGGTTTATTAATAGGACCAAATTCAACCAAAAAAGAGCAGCAGGAATGTATTAAGCGTATTAAAGCTGACCCGCGCAATTATATTGCTCAGCCCACTTTAAAATTATCAACCGTTCCAACTTTAGTTGATAATCATGTAGAGGGGCGGCATGTTGACTTACGGCCATTTATTTTATCATCCGGACAAAATACCCAAGTCACAACCGGTGGATTAACCCGAGTTGCGTTGGTTAAGGGGTCATTGGTGGTAAATTCATCGCAAGGCGGTGGCAGTAAAGATACTTGGATTGTTGACGATGGGGAGGCTCAATAATGTTATCTCGTGTAGTGGAAACCTTATATTGGATGAGCCGTTATGTGGAGCGTGCTGAAAATGTAGCGCGTTTGGTTAATGTTAATAATTTATTATTAATGGATTTACCCAAAGGCCTTTCAACTGGCTGGGAGCCAATTATTGATATTATTGGCTCGCGCGAAGCGTATTTAGAAAACCATAAAGATTTTAATGAACGCAGTGCCTTTAAATTTTTATTAGTAGGCGCCAATAATCCATCTTCAATTTTAAACTCGCTTTGGTCTGCACGTGAAAATGCCAGAACTGTGCGTGATGTGATCCCGCGTGCGGTTTGGGAAGGCATTAACTCGCTGTATTTATATGTAAAAGAAAACCAGAACGAGGGCATTAGTAAACGCGGCCGGTTTGGTTATTTAAAACATATTATTGAGCAGACTCATTTAGTATTTGGTGCGTTGGATGCAACTTGTAATCATGATCATGGTTATATGTTTATGCGCTTTGGCTCGGTACTTGAACGGGCTGATATGACGACCCGGATTTTAGATGTGCGCTCAGCTAATTTAATTGAATCGGAAACTGACAGACCATTTGAAAATATTCAGTGGATTAGTGTGCTGAGATCGCTTAGCGCTTATCAAATGTATCGCCAGCAAATGGGGGTGAGAGTTAAGCGTGAAGATGTGATTGAGTTTATGTTGCACAGCGAAGTATTTCCGCGGGCTGTATTATATTGTTTGTATGAAATGAAAAGCATTATTGCGCCGATTACTCACTCAGAACAAATTGATGCTGTGATTGCGGATGTGACTAAAGATTTAGTGACAACAGATGTACGTAAGTTGAAGAATGGGCAGTTACATCAATTTTTGGATGACATTCAAATTGACTTGGCTGAAATTCATAACCGTTTAGCTGAACTTTATTTTTTGAAATAATGCCACCGGCAACATGCCGGTGGCAGTTAACCCAGCAATAGAGCTATACCCAAACTGCTTGAAGATGCGATATTTCAGCAAGAGATAAAAAGCATTTAGACAAGGCATTGATTGAAGATAATGGTTATTCCCTTTTCAAAATCAATAACGCAGTATAAATGCTTTTTAGCCTTGCCCTTTGGGAGCTTCACAGCATTTCTATTACTGCGTTATGTTAATTTGAAAGGTAGTCGACATTCCTTCATTAACATGCCTTGTACTAAAAACGCTGTGATAGCTCTGAAACATGCATCTTCAAGTAGCTTGGGTATTAATCAATATAAATGAACCAACTGATGGCAAAATCGATTTTTGAAGCCGAGCTATTATGTCCGGCTAAACAAGATAAACAATCACCTTGGTATTTCGTGATTTTACCTAAAGCTGTGAGTGATACTTTATCTCGCCGCGGGCGGGTGACAATTAAATTATTGATTAATCAATCTCAATTTCAAACCTTAGCTGAGCCGGATGGACAGTTAAGTCATTGGTTTAAGTTAAGTGCTGAGTTATGTAGCAAACTTGAAATGAAAACCGGCGAAATTCTGCAAATTGAATTGGTTCAGCTTGACGAAGAACCTGAACCCGTTATCCCGGAAGATTTTTGGCAGGCACTTTCACAAGATAACGAAGCTAAATTAGTTTGGGACAGCACAACCACTATCGCTAAATTGGATTGGATTCATTGGGTGGAGTCTGCAAAGCAGACTAAAACCAGATTAAGCCGAATTGATAAAGCCTGTGATATGTTAAATCAAGGCAAAAAACGAGTGTGCTGTTTTGATTCTTCCGGTTTTTATAGCAAAAGTTTAAGCGCGCCAAAAGCGGTTTAACCTAACCTGATTAAACCGAAAAAGCCGAATGATAAGACACTTGACCGCTGGCTGTTTTTGCACCAAAACTGATTGCCTGAAAATAACTGGGTGGCACATTGGATAGCTCAAGTTGGTTGGTTACTTTAAAGCCAAATCTTTGATAATAATCAGGTTCACCCAATACAACACAACCAGCTGCGCCTTTAAATTTAATCTCGGATAACGCACTATTAATCAAAGAGGCACCAATTCCTTGGTTTTGATATTCAGGCAAAACCGCAACCGGACCTAAGCCATACCAATCTTGAGTGTCGTCAGAAATTTTAACCGGTGACATAGCAACAAAACCCACCAACTTACCCTGATTTAATGCAACTAATCCGACAGTTAATGCATTGTGTTGACGCAGCGCATCAACAATATCCTGTTCATTATGATTTGAAAACTGGGCTGATTTAAAAGCCGCTGTGATTAGCTGGCTGATTTCGGCTGCGTCCTGTGTTTGCTCGTAGCGTATTGTTAGCGTCATTATTTTGCCTTATTTATGTTAGCGATAATTGAATGCGCTTGGTCAAAACTCTCTAAAACATAACTGGCTTTGGCTAATAGCGCTTCATGCACGGGCAAATAATCAGGGATCGCAACCGTTTGACAACCCGCGCTGGTAGCTGCTTCAACACCTGCGTTTGAATCTTCAAATACTAAGATATGTTGTGGTTCAACCCCCAGTTTTTCACTGGCCATTAAATAACACTCAGGAGACGGTTTGGCATGTTTAACCATATCGCCAGCAACAATAATATCAAAATGGGCCAAATAATCGGTCTGACAAAAAGTTAAAACCGCAGCATCATAAACGGCTGAAGTAACTAAACCCATTGGAATATTTAACTGGCGAGCCTGCTGGAAAAAACGGTCAAAGCCTTTTTTAATCGGTAATCCACGCATTTTGTGATAATCGATTAATTCGCGGGTTTTAACGGCAAATTCTTCCAATGGGAATTCATTGCCAAATAATTCTCTAGCCAGTTTGTAAGATTCTGCGGCTCTAATTCCAACAAATGGATCATACATTTGTGGCGTCATCTCTAAATTAAAATGTTGAGCACTTGTCACCCATGCATCTCGGTAGGCGGCTTCGCTGTCAAAAATGGTTCCGTCTTTATCAAATAAAATCGCTTTAATTTCTGGCTGGTTTGTCATAATAAATTGTTTACGCTAATTGGAGATAAGTTTTTAATAATTGATATAAGGTTGTAGTTCAGAGTTTAGTCTGTTTGAATATTAAGCAATTGCCGTTCGTCCTATATAATAAAATTCAACGTTCTAAGGGCGAGCTAAACCAATGATATGCTTATTTAATGATATAAATGACTCTAGCATACCCGCCACTGGGTTTAATTTAAAGGGTAGCTTGCAGCCCGATTGGATTTATTTGACAACCTATTAATATTAGTTATGTTTAAGCTGTTAGTTGTATAATTTATAAGACCTTACATGACACTTAAAATAATTATTAGTTGTATCAGTTTTTTATGGGCATTTTCATTGTTTGCAACGGTACCGGATGTATTGAAAATACCTGCTCCCCGCTCTAACTTTGATTTATCAGTTGATTATCATCAGACTTTATTAACTATGGCTCTGACTGCTGGCGCAAACGGGCGAAAAGTGCCTAAAGTTGAAATGATTTATAATATGTCGCAGGCGCGAGCTAAATATGAATTAATGAAAGGTAAATTAATTGATGTGTATTGGTTAGGGACTTCAATCCAAGAAGAAAAAGATTTAAGCGCAATTCGTATTCCAACTACTCGTGGTTTAATTGGTTTTCGAAAATTTTTAATTAATAAAAAATCAAAAGCCGCATTTGATACAATTAAAAACTTGGATGATTTAAAACAATTTGTTGCTTGTCAGGGAAAACACTGGCCAGATACCGAGATTTTAGAAAAGGCAGGTTTAAAAGTAATAGCAACCCCTACTTATGAAAATTTATTTAGTATGTTAAATGCCGGGCGCTGTGATTATTTTCCACGCGGATTTCACGATGCAGGTAACGATGTTGTCATTCGCCAATCTAAATTTCCAGATTTAATGAGTTACTCACGAATTTTATTACATTATCCGTTTGCGGTTTATTTTTTTACTAAAAAAGAATCGACTGAGTTAACTAAATGGATAGAAGATGGCATGACCATTTTAGCTGAAACAGGACAAATTGAAGCGTTGATGCAAAAACATGCGTTAACTGCGCATATTTATCCATTATCTAAAGATCAAACCCAACTTTATTTGCAGCTAAAGAATCCACTTTTACCGGCAGACACGGATTATAAAAATCCATTGTTCTGGTATCAGAATGGAGTTTTTAAAGCAGATTCTAGCCTAAATAAAATAAGTTTTAGTAAATAACTTGATACAATAATGATCTTTTTCTTTTACTAAACGTAACAAGCTATAGGTCGGTAAAAATATTCACTATATTTGTGAGTTTTTAGCCACCTCAAAAGTTAATTAACGTTTATTAAATTAGAAGGACTTAGCTATGAAATACTGCTTAACTTTAATGTTGGCATTGATGATGACAGCATGTTCGTTAGACTTTGGTTCAGATGATGACGATGATAATAGTCCCGAATCATTTATGCCAAGCCTTACTTTAACAATTCAGCTTTCTGGTTCTCAGGAAGTTCCAAGTGTAATGTCTACAGATACAGCAACAGTTGAATTCCAATTTGATCAAAACTTAATGCAATTTAGGGCAACACTAGATGCAACTGATGTTGAGGGGTTTTCGGCAGCCCATATTCATCAAGGGTATGTCGGGTCAAATGGCGATGTTGCTTTTACTTTTGAGCCTAGCTCAACAGCAGGAATGTATTACATAAATGAAACTAATTTAAATCAGGCCGCAGTTGATGAATTTATGGATGGCGGTTGGTATGTCAATGTACATACAGAGGATAATGCATCAGGTGAACTGAGAGGGCAAATTTTAACCAGCGATTTTACATTGTTCACTTTTAATCTCTCAGGGGAACAAGAAGTTCCAACAGTCGATACTGAAGCTATGGGGTATGGTTATGCAACCTATAATAGCTCAACAAATATTCTTGACCTTAAAGTTAAGACGATGGAAGCTGATGATACCAATGCAGCTCATATTCATACTGGTAGAATTGGTACAAATGGAGATGTGGCAATTACATTAATACAAGGTCTTGATAGTAGTGAGTGGATGACTGAAGAAAATACAGTAATTGACAGTACTACTGCACAAATATTAATGGATGGCGGACATTACGTTAATTTACATACTACAGAAAATCCATCGGGAGAAATTAGGGGGCAGATTATTGGTGATAATATGGCACTGATTAATTTCGCATTAGGTGGTGATCAAGAGGTGCCTGCTGTGACGACAGACGCTACAGGCAATGGTTATGCTTTAGTTAACATGGATAACTACGCTTTAGAGCTAAAAGTTGTGACTAATAATCTCATGGATGCAACAGCTGCTCATATTCATACGGGTAGAGTTGGTATGAATGGGGAAGTATTAGTTGCATTAGAACAATCATCTGAAGATATGGGAGTTTGGATGACACCTGAAAATACAATGTTAACTGAAGAAATTTATCAGGTATTAGCTTCTGGTGGTCATTATGTGAATATTCATACACCAGTAAATACGGGAGGTGAAATCAGGGGACAAATTGTGACGGATAATTATGCTTTAATGACCTTTCCAATAGAAGGTCAGCAACAAGTTCCTCTTGTTACTACTGATGCCATGGGATATGGTTATGCTTTATTTAATACCCAAACTAATGAATTAGAGTTAACTGCTGTGACTATGAATTTAGTTGAAGCAAGTGCAGCCCATATCCATTCGGGTAGTGCAGGTTCTAATGGTGATGTTGTTGTAACTTTAATGCAAGATACAGCAAATACTAATGTTTGGAAAACGGATGGTAGTGTGGTGCTTGACGAGAGTGTTGCTGCTCAATTGTTAGATGCCGGACACTATGTAAATATACATACAACATTAAATGCCAACGGTGAAATCCGTGGACAAATCGTTCCATAAATTGTCTATTCATAATTAGGGTTTGTTGATGCTTGATGTATAGACTGCTGAAAATGGCATTCAAAAGGTAAACAGACCCTATCTATATAGAGTTGGATTAACAGCTCTATATTATCTTTTTACACCTACAACTTGTTCCCCTGATAATCTCTATTATTTATAAGAAAAAGTGCTACCGGTAGCACTTAATTTTGATAGAATAAACACATTTAGTTTTAGTCGTCATACTGATAAAAAATCATATATTAACCTGAAAAAATAAAATTTATTAATTTAGTTTAATCATATTTGTCATATTTTTTATCTAATATGGCCGATATAAGCGATAAATATTTGCACTTAGTGCTTCTCTGGGGGAAAATACCCCCCGATTTTTTAACTGCTGAAAAACGCTAAAGTGGCTCGGCAGTCAATTTTAAATACTCGACGCTACCAAGAAATGGTTAACTTAAGGAGTTACAATGTCGTCACGCAAAGATCTTGCTAACGCTATCCGTGTTTTAAGTATGGATGCGGTACAAAAAGCTAAATCTGGTCACCCTGGTGCCCCTATGGGTATGGCTGACATCGCTCAAGTATTATGGTGCGATTTCTTAAACCACAATCCTACAAATCCTGACTGGTCAGATCGCGACCGTTTCATTTTATCAAACGGCCACGGTTCAATGTTAATTTATTCACTATTACATTTGTCAGGTTACGACTTGCCAATCAGTGAATTACAACAATTCCGTCAATTACACTCTAAAACTCCTGGTCACCCAGAATATGGTTACACTGTTGGTGTTGAAACAACAACAGGTCCTTTAGGCGCTGGTATTTCTAACGCTGTTGGTTTTGCTATTGCTGAAAAAACATTAGCTGCGCAATTCAACCGTGAAGGCCACGACATTGTTGACCATTTCACATACTGTTTCTTAGGCGACGGTTGTTTAATGGAAGGTATTTCACACGAAGCCTGTTCATTAGCTGGTACTTTAGGTCTTGGCAAATTAATCGCTTTCTGGGATGACAACGGTATTTCTATCGACGGTCACGTAGAAGGTTGGTTTACTGATGATACGCCTAAGCGTTTTGAATCTTACGGCTGGCACGTAATTAAAGGTGTTGACGGTCATAACCCTGAAGCAGTAGCAGCAGCAATCACAGAAGCTAAATCGGTAACTGACAAGCCTACTATGATTTGTTGTAAAACTATCATTGGTTTAGGTTCGCCTAACAAATGTGGTAGCCACGACTGTCACGGTGCACCATTAGGTGATGAAGAAATCGCTGCGGCACGTGAATTTTTACAGTGGCCACATGCACCATTTGAAATCCCTGCAGACGTTTATGCTGGTTGGGATCAAAAAGAAGCTGGCGCTGCTAAAGAAGCTGCGTGGAATGCTAAATTTGAAGCATACAAAGCTGCATACCCTGAGTTAGCTGCTGAATACGAGCGTCGTGTAATCAAAGGTGAATTACCTGCTGATTTCGCAGAAAAAGCACAAGCTTTCATCGCTGAAACTCAAGCTAAAGGCGAGGGCATTGCTTCTCGTAAAGCATCGCAAAATGCAATTGAAGCATTTGGTGCTTTATTACCTGAATTATTAGGTGGTTCTGCTGACTTAGCGGGTTCTAACTTAACTTTATGGTCAGGTTCTAAAGGTATTCAAGACGATGCTGCCGGTAACTACATCCACTACGGTGTACGTGAATTCGGTATGGCGGGTATCATGAACGGTATTTCTTTACACGGTGGTTTCATTAACTACGGTGCAACTTTCATGATGTTTATGGAATACGCGCGTAACGCAGTTCGTATGTCTGCATTAATGGGTATTCAAAATATTTTCGTATTTACTCACGACTCTATCGGTCAGGGTGAAGACGGCCCAACTCACCAACCAGTTGAGCAATTAGCTAACTTACGTATGACACCTCGTATGTCTACATGGCGTCCTGCTGATGCAACTGAATCTGTTGTAGCTTGGAAAAATGCTGTTGAGCGTCGTAACGCACCAACTTCATTAATTTTCAGCCGTCAAGGTTTACCTGCATTAGCTCGCACTGAAGAGCAAGTTGCTAACATCACTAAAGGTGGTTATGTATTAGTTGATACAGACGGTACACCAGATGTTATTTTAATCGCGACAGGTTCTGAAGTTTCATTAGCGGTTAAATCTGCTGAAGCTTTAGCAGCTGAAGGAATTAAAGCACGTGTTGTTTCTATGCCTTCTACAGATGCGTTTGATGCTCAATCAGCTGAGTACAAAGAGTCTGTATTACCTGCAGCAGTGACTAAGCGTGTTGCAATTGAAGCAGCTCACGCTGATTACTGGTACAAGTACGTTGGTATGAACGGTGGTTTTGTTTGTTTAACAACATTCGGTGAATCTGCTCCGGGTGGCGACTTATTCAAACACTTCGGTTTCACTGTTGAAAACGTAGTTGCTACAGTTAAAAAATTAGGCTAATAATTAGTTTAGTTATTTGAAAAAGGCAGGCTTTTAGTCTGCCTTTTTTGCTCTTGGAGATACCATCATTATTAGAATTGCGATTAATGGTTTTGGCCGAATTGGGCGCAGTGTTGTGCGTGCAATTTATGAATATGGTCTACAGAATGAGTTTAAAATTGTCGCGATTAATGAGCTTGCCTCACCGCAAAATATTGCCCATTTATTAAAGTACGACACATCTCACGGACATTTTAAAGCGGATGTTAGTTTAGAAAATAACCGGCTGAAAATTAATGACGATTTAATTCACTTATTGCATGAAAACCGAGTATCAGAGTTACCTTGGGATAATATGCGAGTGGATGTTGTATTTGAATGTACAGGTAAAATTTCTGGTTTTGAGGACGCTTTTGTACATATAAGACAAGGCGCGAGTAAAGTCTTGCTTTCGCATCCTGGAGATGCAAATATGGACGCAACTATAGTGTACGGTGTAAACCAAAATATCTTAACCAAGCGCCATCGGGTGGTGTCTGCTGCATCTTGTACCACTAACGGATGTGTGCCGGTTATTACCGCGCTTGATCAAGCATTTGGCATTGAAAGTGGCAGTATTACCACGATTCATTCTGCGATGAATGATCAACCTGTGATTGACTCTTACCACGAAGATTTGCGCCGAACTCGGGCTGCCAGCCAGTCGATTATTCCGGTTGATACTCGGTTAGCCGCTGGAATTGAGCGGATTTTGCCAAAATTTCAAGGTCGGTTTGAAGCCATTTCTGTGCGTGTACCAACAGTTAACGTAACCGCGTTGGTATTAAGCATGACAGTTGAAAAAGAAGTAGATATAAATCAGGTTAATCAGGTCATTAAACAAGCTGCTGCCAATGAGTTAAAAGGTATTTTGGATTATACTGAAGCGCCTTTAGTGTCTATAGATTTCAATCATGATCCACATTCATGTATTTTAGATGGCACTCAAACGCGAGTCAGTCATAATAAGTTAGTAAAAGTTTTGGTATGGTGTGACAACGAATGGGGTTACGCCAATCGTATGCTGGATACATGCAAAGCCATGATGCAGGCACAATAAGTGCATCAGATAAAAGATTGCTTAATATTCTAAGTACAAATAATACCCAAACTGCTTGACGATGCGAGATTTCAGCAAGAGATAAAAAGCATTTAGACAAGGCATTGATTGAAGATAATGGTTATTCCCTTGTCAAAATCAATAACACAGTATAAATGCTTAGTAGTTTGGGTATATACGTGTAAAACACAATTTAATTTTTTAATCAGATAAAAATTGGAGAACCGCTTATGTCAGTAATCAAAATGACTGACCTGGATTTAAATGGCAAAACTGTTTTAATTCGTGAAGACTTAAACGTTCCTTTAGATGATCATAAAAACATCACCTCAAGTGTGCGTATTGATGCTGCAATTCCGACTATTAAAGCTGCATTGGAAAAAGGTGCTGCGGTATTAGTAATGTCTCACTTAGGTCGTCCAACTGAAGGCGAATATGATGATGCATTCTCTTTAGCACCCGTTGTTGCATATTTAAACGAAAAATTAGGTGCACCGGTTAGCCTAGCAAAAGATTATTTAGACGGTGTTGACGCTAAAGCAGGCGAAGTGGTTGTTTTAGAAAACGTGCGTTTTAACCTAGGTGAAGGTAAAGACGACGAAGCTTTATCTAAAAAATTAGCTGCATTATGTGATGTGTTTGTAATGGATGCATTTGGTACGGCTCACCGTGCTCAAGCGTCAACTCACGGCGTTGCTAAATTTGCACCTGTTGCGTGTGCTGGCCCATTATTAGTGCAAGAGTTAGATGCATTAGGTAAAGCATTAGATAACCCAGAGCGCCCATTAGTAGCGATTGTTGGTGGTTCTAAAGTATCTTCTAAATTAACTGTATTAGATGCGTTTTCTAAAATTGCTGACACCTTAGTGGTGGGTGGTGGTATTTCTAATACTTTTGTTGCTTCTGCCGGTAACGAAGTTGGTAACTCTTTATACGAAGAAGATTTAATTCCTGAAGCTAAGCGTTTACGTGAAACCACAGAAGTAATTTTTGCAACTGATGTGCGTACCACTAAAGATGGTTTTAGTGATTGGAGCCACACTTCAAAAACAGAAGTTAAACAAGCTAATGAAATTCAAGCCGATGAAGAAATCATCGATTACGGCCCTGAATCTGCGGCACGCGTAGCTGAAATTGTTAAAAATGCTAAAACGGTTATCTGGAATGGTCCTTGTGGTGTATTTGAATTTGATGCATTTGCAAAAGGTACTGAAGTAGTTGCTAAAGCTATCGCTGAAAGTAATGCATTCACAATCGCTGGTGGTGGTGATACTTTAGCTGCTATCGACAAATGGGATTTAGCAGATAAAATCTCTTATGTTTCAACTGGTGGTGGTGCATTCTTAGAGTTTGTAGAAGGCAAAGAATTACCAGCAGTTAAAATTTTACAAGAAAGAGCAAAAGCTTAATCTAATAAGCTGACTATTTTCATGTAAATAGACTAAAGGCCGCTTACGCGGCCTTTATTGTTTGTGGAATTAATAACCTAATCTAATGAACTTTACCTCAGTGCTAGATTGATGTGCCATGATTGAAGTTGTCATAAATAACCAAATAATAAAAGAATAAATGTAAGCTAAATATAAAATATTATCGTAGTAAAAGAATTAGTAAAAATTTTGATGGTGAAATTAATCTGTGGCCGAAAAGATAATGGGTTTGAATCAATCGAGCTAAATTGCTTATATAACCTCAATTCGGTTTAATGAATATATTTCAAACGGCCTTTTTCGCGGGTACTGCGTTAAATTCACTTGCAATATGACCCCATGGATGGGGGGGGTCGAGCGACGTTGGAACTAAAGCCGAGACTAGCTATTAACGCGTGAATTTGCCTTGTCCGCACAAAAAAATTCTCGTTAGAAACCATGTAGAATTATAAGGTTAAATAATTCAATTAGTTAGAATACACCTTAACCCGAGTTGAGGTTATATAGCTAATAGTGACTCACATAAATTCTGTTTTATTCAAGACTATTAAATAATTGGCTATCACTTTAAAAACCAGCTAGATATAAAAAGCAAATGCCGGAACTATTAGGCTGAACCCTAAGCTAACCGGCATTTGTGAAGTTTTAAAATACTATATTAGCTTATAAACTGGTGAGCTAGAGATCATTTTAGGCATCTTAACTTTAGACAAACTAGGATCATTCTTTTCCATCAGCGCCATATTTTCGCTATCGTCTAATTCCTTGTAAATTAAGTATTTGTATTGGTCTAGATTTTTAATATCTGATGGATTAATACCATTAAGCACAGCCAAAGCTTCAACATTGTTTTTCAACTTAGCATAGGTCAATGCTAATGATAGTTTGCTGCCGGGTTGGAAATTCTCTTTAACTTCGGCCTGCAACTTAGTTAACGCCTCAAGCGCCTGTTGCGGCTGGCCTAAATTTAGATAGGCGCTTGCTATATGGTTATATAAAAAAGCAGGTGGGTTAGCATCATCCTTATACCAGTTATAATAAGTGGTTAAAATTTCATTATGTTGCTCAAGTCGCTGCAACAGGTTATTAACCATAGTAAAGGCGTATACTTTAATTCGGGTTTCTTCAAAACCGGTTAACTTGGCACGGTTATTTTGCCAAGCCAAAATGTTTTGATAAATTAATTTTAGTTTGGCAGTATCTTCGCTTCTTGCATTTTTCGACAAATCTACCAATTGCTCAAGTTGAGCTTGATAACCGATTTGAGTTGTTTGTTCAGACTGAGCCGTTAGACTTAGTGTCGTGCTTTTATTACCGACACTTGCCGCGGTATAACCACAAAACAAAATACCAATTAGAGCAATACCAATATACTTCGCTTTCATTGTTTTCTCCTGATTTAACAACTTAATGCGTTGCATATTAAAGTTATTTGATTGTTTAATATTTAGCATTGGGACAGCGAAACTATGTTGAGTGCTCTGCGATACTTTATTTAACAATAGGCTAGCCAAGTCTTCTTGGTAGCGCTGTTTTAATTGAGTAAAACATTTTTCATCACAGCTTAATTCAAGCTGTTGTTTGGATTTTTTAGCAAGGTATAAACAAAGCGGATTCCACCAAAATAGGCTTTCAATTAAACAAATTAACCAAATCCACACTGTATCCGCTTGTTTTAGGTGATTTACCTCATGTTGTATTACTGAGTTAATTTCACTACGTTGCTGCATATTTTTATCGATCCAGATCACAGGGATAAATAAACCCGTTGCTAGCGCTGGGGTATTTAATTCAGTAATTCGTACTAAGTAATCGCCAGTAATGGATTTATAGCGCTTGGACTCAGTTGAATTTAGGTAAAAATGACGAATGATTTTCATATATGTCATCGCCCTAAATATAAATAAAACCAGTCCGATTAATAAGGTCAGAGTGAAAGCATCCGCTAAGCTAAAATCTATCGAACTTAGATTCCAAGTCGTTTGCTCTGACGAGTTTGTTTGTGAAATAGGGCTGATAACTTCAGTTGTTTGAGTTGAAGTCGTTTCAACACTAATAAAATCATCTAGGTTAAGTGCTAAAAAATTCGATTCACTGGCCTGTTGGACAAAAGGCAATTGTTGCCATGGGATACACCAGCTCACTAGCGCGAATATTAACAAATAAAAATTAAGGCGTGCCGGTGCATTTTTAAGCAAAGTGGTTGTTAATAATAAACTTAAACTGATGAGACCCGCGGTAACAAAATAATCCATCATAATTTGTATCCTCTACCTACTATTTGTTGGTTTTTTTGTTTTTGAGTAAAGTTTGTAAATACTCGATATCCGCTTCATTTAACTCTTCTTCTTCAATAAAATGAGCGATTAAATGGCGAGAGTTTCCGCGGAAAAAGCGCTGAATAAAATTAGGAGCGGCTTGTTCTGATAAGGTTTTTTGTGCAACACAGGTGCGGTAAACAATTGATCTGCCTTGTTGACCACAGCGTTCAATGGCTGATTTTTTTTCCAATCGATCAATTATAGTTTTAACTGTGGTGTAAGCTAAATTGCGTTTTTCAGACAATAGTTGATGAACTGTTACAGCGGTACATGGCTCGTGCTGCCATAAGAGTTGCATTACGTCTAATTCAAATTCACTTAGCTTCATATAATTATTCCATACCCTTAAAAACTACAAATGTAGTTTTAATGTAGTAGTTTAGTTTTCACCTGTCAAATAGTTTTTATTGATGTATTTTTAAAATATAGTTCAGATTAAGACTGTGATTGAACTGCCAGCCAAGCTTGTTGTTGTAAATAAAGCGCCTGTTTTTTATCTAATTCGCCATAAAATGCAATGCCAACCGGACTTTTATTAAATATAGTGGCGTAAAATACACAGGCGGCTAAATAACCACCGGCAAAACTTTGATGTGTACCATCAGCATCATATAAATTAATTTTATCACCGTCTTCCCGTACAGCTCGCCAAGCTAAACCGACAGGTGCAACCTGCATATTAAGCTTTTTGGCAACTTTATTATAAGCATCAATCGTGGCTTGCTGATGTAAATTGTATGGGTACTTGGGGTGTAACTGGGTATTTTGCCGCCCCCATGTCATATATAAAATGACTTGTTCTGGCTTTACGGCGTTATGCTGCTTAAACAAAGAATCGAACAAGATAACTGACTGTTCAAAACCTAGATAATTATTAAATGCTTTAGTGCTAAACTCTTGTAAAACAATATGATCCCATTGTTGTTTAGCCACTTTTTGCAACGTGACTTGATACTCTAAATGTTGTGAAAGTTGATAACCTCCCAACAAACTGCTGTCAAATATCAACTTATCACCATTATATTGAGCCAGTTTGGCGGTTAAACCGGGTACATCGTAAGTAAAGGTATAACTGTTACCAATAAATAAAACTTGTTTGTTTTGTCCGGCAAGGGTTATGGTTTGCCAGCTTAATAGTAGAGTAAATATTAATAATTGAATCAGTTTCATTGATACAAATTTCCTTTAATGCATTGGCTACTGAGACTGGCAATAACGCTCAATATAGGTTTTGTGCTCCGGCATGCGGCTAACTGTTTTTTGAATATTATGGCGTATATTGGTTAAAAATTGATTGAGTTCAGTTTCTGTCATGTTATCTGCAATCGGATGATAATGTTGGGGTGTTAGACCCTGACCCAGCATAACCTGTTGCCATGAATCTTCAAATAACTCGTCTCGTTCACGTAAAACCCGGCCGCTTTCTTTAAAGAGTTGTATTTTATCGTTGAGTGTATCTGGTATTGGCATATTGGCGCAGTGCCGCCAAAATGGACTGTCACGGCGATCGGTTACTTTATAATGCAAAATAATAAAATCTCGAATGCCAATTAGTTCAAGTTCGGCTTGTTTATTAAATTCGTGAATATTGCGGGTTTCAATCCCATTGAGTGGCAGCATTTGCATTAAGCGAATAATACTCGCCGAAATTAAATGAATGCTGGTGGATTCAAGTGGCTCTAAAAATCCGCTGGATAACCCAATGGCAACGCAGTTTT
Source organism: Catenovulum sp. 2E275 (assembly GCF_025515275.1). Lineage (GTDB taxonomy): Bacteria > Pseudomonadota > Gammaproteobacteria > Enterobacterales > Alteromonadaceae > Catenovulum. The sequence continues at coordinate 156,823 of NZ_JAOPFU010000001.1, read as the reverse complement.
TATGCCATTGCTGGCGGCGTTTGCCGGTTTTAAAATTAATTTTGCGAATATCGGTGAGTTGTTCGCCATGCAAATTTTGTTTTAAAGTTTGCTCTGCTGTGCCGTCATCAACAAACTTGCTGCTGTAAACTAACCCGTTTCCGGCTCTGTGCTGAAGCGGAATGTTCCATTGCCAGCCAAATGAGTGGGCAATAGAGCGGGTGTAAGGTTTTGCTTGTCCGGTTAATTGGGTTTGAACCGCTAAAGCGCTGTCGGCGGGTAGCCAGTGTGACCAATCTTCAAATCCGGTATTAAGTGTTTGTTCAATTAACAATGCACGCATCCCTGTGCAGTCAATAAATAAATCGCCATTTAGGGTAAGTTGATTATCTAACGTCAGGCTTTCAATATAACCCGTTTGCGGATGTTGATGTATCTTATCTATTTTGCCCTCAATGCGTTTTACCCCATGTTGTTCGGCAAATTGGCGTAAATATTTGGCGTATAAAGTTGCATCTAAGTGAAATGCATAACCTAAACTATTATCCGGTAAATGGGCAAACTTGTTATTAAGTGCGGCTTGTAGCTCTAAATTATAATCGGCGAATGAATGCGTAATACCTTGGCGCTGGCCTTTTAACCAAAAGTGCTGAAATCCGCATGCCCAGCAATCTTGTCCGGTACGGCCAAAAGCATGAAAATAATCTTTATTAATAGCTCGCCAGTTTTCAAACTGAATACCCAATTTGAAAGTGGCTTGGGTCGCAGCCATCACTTCTCTTTCATCTAAGCCGAGCAGCCTGTGGTAATAAATTAGAGTCGGGATGGTGGCTTCACCTACACCAACTGTGCCGATCTGTTCTGACTCTATCAGCTTGATATTTAAGCTATTACCAAATAATTTACCAAAAGCCGCCGCTGTCATCCAACCTGCGGTGCCACCGCCAGCAATCACAATATTTTTCAGTTTTTCATTTGTATTTGGATGATTATTTTGCTGCATAAATGGCCTGCATTGTTTGTTAATTGAATAGCGTTACGTATCTTTATAGTTCAGCATTATTTACCGATTTTTAATTTATGTAGATCGGCATTTATTTAGTTTTAACAGGCTAAAGCCCGACCTACAAAGGCTTATCTCAAGCGGTTAAATGGGGCAAAAGCGAGAGGGCTTATTTGCCCTCTATTTAAGCTTTATTACTCGATATTAAAAGGTATATCTTGCCCCTATATTATATCTGGGTGCCATTTGACGTAAGTTGAGTAACATACGTTCGTGGCGACCATGCTCACGGGTATATTCGTCGGTAATATTTATCCCTTCTAAAAATACCTGTAAGTTTTCAGATACATCATAACTAAAGTTAACATCAACCTGTCCATAAGCTTCGGTATATCTTGGGTTATTACGACCGTTTGCATTGGTCGAAGTTAAAAAAGTATCCCGCCAGTTGTAGGCGATACGGAGCGACATTTTATCGTTTTCATAAAAACCGATTAAATTTGCAGAATCGCCAAACCCTTCAATGGCAAACTGTGGCGTTAAAATCGAGTTATCAAAATCAACATCGCCTTTTGCTATTGTTGCATTTGCAGTAATCCCGAATCCGGTATCGCTAAACACATGCTGAATCGCCATTTCGTAACCATATAAACTTGCTTGTTGATCACTATTGGTTGGAACCGATATTCTAAAATCTGCTAATGGATCGGCCAATTCACCTTCTGTTATCGGTACAATGGTAATATTGCCTCGTTCATCAACCGTGACTCCTTGGGTATAATTATCGGCAATATACTGGCGAATTAACTGGTTAGAGGTTAAGCCGGCGTTTCTGGCTGCCTGCGCTCTTGGGCCAGCTCCTGGGTTACGCAAGCCAAATGCGTTTTCTATGACAGATTCTGTGCCTATATAGTTTTTTACCTCTTTACGGAAAAAACCAAATGCGGCATAGCTGGCATCATCGTAATACCATTCAACGGCTAAATCATAATTATCTGATTCAAGCGGTAATAAGGCCGGATTACCGCGCGAGCCACCGCCTTCAACTGATGTCATTTGTGTGCCTAAGGTTTTACCGCCTTGCATATCACCATAGCTTGGGCGAGAAATCGCTTTACTATATGAGGCACGTAGTTTTACATCATCTACAGGCTCTACTGCAAAATCGAAACTCGGTAAAAAGTTACTATAATCACCGGATTCTTCGGTATAAGTAGAAATAGCGACACCATTTTCATCTTCTTGCGGAATTAAGGCTATTTCGTTTTCACTTGCCCAACGCACCCCTGAATAGGCAGGTACTTTCGCGCGGGCAAAGGTTTTGGTTTCTTCGTATCTAAAACCCGCAACAATATTGGCTGGCATATCACCAATATCAAATAATAAGTTAGTTTGCAGATAAACCGAGTTCATTTCTTCTTCGGTGATTCTATCGGTCGTAAAGTTATCACCGCCGCAGAACTTAGGACCACAAGGCCACTCTGTGGTATTGTCTGTTGAAAAGTTTTGAGCAATAAAATCAGCCAGAGTTTCAAAATCCCAGTCGATATAATGCGGGGTTAAGTCCGGATCTGAATGTCCCGGTATTTTATCGAACTGATCCGCTAAAGACTCTTTGCTAAACCAGCTATCATCAAAATCGGCCGGATCACCCACACCGCCCCAGCTATTACGGGTTGCACTTGCGTATTTAGAATGGTTATTGACTTTGGCCTGATTTAGCCCAAAATCTATGCTTTCAACAATGCCATCATCAAAAACATATTTACCTTTTAATTGCGCCTGTTTTACATCAGAAGCTTCATAATTGTTACCAAAATTACTGCCTGCTGCCAGCATATCTTCAGGTTCAAAACCTTCAACACCATCCGGATAATCAAAATTCATTACCGGAAACTCTTGCGTAAAATCCGTTGTCTGGCGAATACGCTGTTGTGAGATTAGCGCCAGAGTACCCCAAGATCCATAAGGACTATTTGGTTCATGTTTGGCTTCTGAATCATGGTAATCCAGCTCCATGCTTAAATTATCATTTACCTGATATTTTAAATTTAAGCCAATTGAGTTATTCGTATTTTTTGTGCCCGAATAAGAACGCCCAGAGTTAATACCTGTGCCTTTTACTTCGCCCACTTTGGCCTGCGCATAAGCGTCAGTATCTTGATATTGCATTGGGTACACAACCCCATTTTTATCTGGTTCAGACCAAATCAGAGTTGAGTAGCTATAATCGCGTGAAAACCAAGCCGACATATCGGTTAATTCACGATCAATTGTTTTAGAAGAATGCGTAAAATCTAAACGGGCAGTTAAATTATCGGTTGGTTTATATTCTAATACTATCTGACCATTCACTCGGGTGCGGTAAGCTTCATTTAACTGATAAACTAAATTTTGGGGTACGCCATAAATAATGCCTTCTGCTGGCTTATTTAAGGTTGCGCCTTGAGGATCAACATCTGGCAGCGCACCCGGTAAAGGGTTGCCGTTTTCATCTGTATCCTGACCAGAAATAAACGTATGCCAGCCAGAATCAACCGACGCATTTGAATTACCACTATGACGTTTTTGGTAACTGCCGGTAATGGCAACACCAAATGTATCATCGGCAAAAGTATTGCTGTAAATCCCTGAAATTTCAGGTGTCCATTTATCCCCTTTTTTGGTGGACTGATCATTAACGGCTTTTACACCAAACGACGCTTTTAAACCCGGATTAGCTAATGGGCGCGGCGTAATAATGTTGATTGTTCCACCCATACCACCAGTTGGAATAGACGCTTTACTGGTTTTGTAAACTTCAACCGCGCTGACGCTTTCAGAAGCTAAATCTGAAAAATCAAATGAGCGGGTAGGGGTTGGCATTTGACGACCATTTAATAACACTAAATTTCGTGATGGCCCCATACCGCGAATTGTCACCTGAGCACCTTCACCGTCTGAACGGTTAATTGAAATGCCGGTAATGCGTTGGAGTGATTCGGCTAAGTTAGTATCTGGAAATTTACCAATATCTTCCGATGAAATCGCATCAACGACGCCAAAGCTGTCACGCTTAACATCCATTGCGCGGATCATACTGCCACGAATCCCTTTTACATTGATAACTTCTACTTCTTCATTATTATTTTCAGCAGCCGTTGCCGGTAACATCATGCTGGCACTTAATAACAGAGAAACCTGTGCTGCCAACTGAGTTTTTTTAAATTTTGTTTTACCCATGTGTTTAACCTTTGCGTGTTAATCAATAATTTTACACTTAAAACCGGCTTAAAACCCAGCCGGTTAAATATAAATGATTCGATATTTTTACACTTATCATTAACAAAAATGAAAAGCATGGGATGAGGTTACGTCTCGATTGAAGTTATGTCGTTTTAGTTGTAAATAAAGTTAGAATTAGAACGTTCGGATCGTTAAAACGAACTATTTATAAAATTAATGCATTGATTTATAAGTTTTTTAATTTATAGGTGGGGAATTTAAGTATTAGCATTTTTTTTACATGAAACAGGGGAGGAAAGATAATTATAGCTATATAGCAAGGTGTAATCCATGTTGTACACCACCAAAGTAATCGAACTTCTTTTCAATAATATCTGAGAATTGAGGATCATTTTTTTCGTACTTTCTAAATAAAGCATATGCAACTAAATCAGCTAACTGAATTAACCTTGTTGCAGTTGAGTCTACAAAAACAGGAACCTCAGCCATATTTCTTAAATTTCCCCATTCATGTCCATTTGTTTTAAACTCTGTAGCTAATGCTTGTATAGGTGCTTCTTTACTGCTTTTATCAAATAAAACCAATCCTCTTTGAGTATTTTTGAAATGTAAATGCTCACGAGTTAAAAAATGATCAAATCTAGTAATCAATTGTTGAAAAGTATAATGAACGGGATCTTCAGGGGATATCGCCTGCTTTTTGACTATAGATGCAATAATTTTGTAATGTTTACCATCAATCAGATTTAATGCATCTTTTATTGCATTCAAACGAGCTTCTTTCGGAAATTTTCTCCAAAGTTTACGGCCAGCTAACATAGGAGCGCCATGTAACTCTACAGAGTTAGGGTCTTGAGGGTTAAACCTAGATGCTATTTTGTCTAATTCAAGAGATAGCCAGTGCGCTTTTCGTTCAAAAACTGTTACACCAGCTAGAATAAAATGTTCTTGGTCTGCACCACCTGGGGTTCCAGATTCATCGGCATACAGTAAAAACAAAAAACCACCTTTGGTAATAGTTTATTTATCAAATCGGCTAGGATTATAAGGAAAGAAGGCGGCGGAAAGGTTTAAGATAACCAGTGCACCACAGTAAGGCAGCCCACTAAGCAAGTTATTTCCAACCGCAAAATGAGTATAATCAATTAATCTTGTTGACTCAAGTAGTATTCAAAACAGCCAGCAACTGGCTGTTTTGGGTTGATGAAAATTATTGACAATTAATATCAGCATTATCTGCTGATTTTGGTTTCCAGCTTACTTCGGCAAATGAAATTTTTGCTTTACCATCGGTTGCTAGTGCAAACGGTGAATCTAATTCGCTAAAGTTAATTCCGGTTTGTTCAAAACAGTTTAAGGCAACACTGATATTGTGCCATTGTTGTTTAGGTAAGGTATTTAATAGCTCATTTAATTCTACACCGGCTTGCTGTTTGCCCGATTGCATATTGAGTTTAAAACTGCCTTGCGGCATTTGTTCAACTCTCATATTAACCGTGAGTGCAGTATGATTATTCAGATAAACCGACATATCATGCGGTTCACTCCAGGCTAAATAAGCGGATGCTAAACTAACACCAGCCCAAGTCAGCAGTCTGGCATCTTCCTGCACGTTTTTATCCGTGGTTTTTAAATGCAAATTATCAGAGCCTTGAGTGGTGACTATGCTGGTTGCAACCGGCACTGCCCAGCTTGCTTTGTCACCTAAATATAAACCTAAATCTTGCTGCGGCTGTGAATCAAATAAAACGACAGCTTCATCTAAGTCCACTTCAAATTTTACTTGTGCAATTTCATTTAAAGTATCTGGCAGATTAATATTGTCTTGATAGGTTAAGCCATAACCATAAGGAAATAACGGATCGTAATTTTGATCGCCGACATTTAATACCACCTGAGCATCTGATTTTGGCCACGAATAAGCCAATTTACCGCTAAAGTCATAATTAACCTCGCCATTGGTTTTGCTTAATAATACATCTGCAATTCCAATCCCTTCAGAGCCGGGCAGCCAAGCCGCAACAAAAGCATCAGATGCATTTAGTTCAGCATTTACCCACAGTGGGCGGCCAGATAAAAATACAGAAACGACCGGAATGCCTTGAGCTTTTAATTTATTCAATAATTTAATATCGCGTTTATTGCCTCTTTGGTACTCAATGCCCTCAATATCACCAACACCTTCGGCATACGGGTTTTCACCAAATACCACAATGGCAACATCTGGTTTTTGAGTAAAATCCCCGTTTTGATTAAGCTCAGTTTTTCCGCCTGCATTATCGACAGCCTGTTTAATGCCATCGTAAATTGAACTGGCGCCCGGAAAATCAGAATTTTTATTACCTGTGCCTTGCCATGAAATTGTCCAACCACCACTTTGTTTGCCAATATCATCAGCGCCGCTGCCAGCGACTAAAATATGTTGGCTTGGATTAATTGGTAAAACTTGCTGATTATTTTTAAGTAACACTAAAGATTCTCGAACAGCCTGACGTGCAAGTTGTCTGTGCTGTGTTGCCCCTAACAAACTTTGCTCACCGGCAAATGCACGATTAATGGGTGACTCGCCATTAAATAAACCAGCACGCATTTTTACCCGCAAAATACGGCGTACGGCATCATCAATTCTGGCAATTGAAATTTCGCCGCTTTTCACTTGAGATACCGTATTTTCATACATGGCTTTCCATTCATTAGGCACCATAATGATATCGACACCGGCATTTATCGCTTGTGCACAGCTTGCGTTTGAACAGCCGGTCACTTGGCCATGACCGTCCCAGTCGCCAACCACTAAGCCGTCAAATCCCATTTTTTGTTTTAATACTGTAGTTAACATGGAATGGTTGCCATGCATTTTTTCTCCATGCCAGCTATTAAACGAGGCCATAATTGTCTGCACACCTTCTTCAATTGCACTCACATAACCTTGTGCATGTAGGCGAACTAAATCTGCTTCTGAGGCTAAATTATTTCCCTGATCTATGCCTAAATCTGTGCCGCCATCGCCTAAAAAATGTTTGGCCGTTGCGATGACTGTACCGTCGCCCATAAAGTTTTTACCAGCTTCGCCTTGCATGCCTTTTACCATAGCGCTGGCATATTGTTTTACAAGCTCAGGATCTTCTGAATATCCCTCATAAGTTCGCCCCCATCTGTCATCACGTACCACAGCAACGGTCGGCGCAAATACCCAATCAATACCGGTTACTTGAACAATTTTGGCTGTCGCTGCGCCAATTTTTTCAATTAACTCTGGGTTATGCATAGCGCCCAACCCAATATTATGCGGATAAACAGTCGCCCCTATCACATTATTATGGCCATGTACTGCGTCTGTACCCCACATAGTGGGAATGTTGTTTCCATCTAGGCTATCGTCCACCGATGCTTGATACATTTCTTCGGCTAAATCTGCCCAGTCCTGCATGCTGGCGTATTTATCATTATTCGGAAACGCGCCGCCGCCATTTAAATAAGAACCAAAGCCATATTTGCGCATATCTTCTACATCAAATGCTCTAATTTCAGGTTGGATCATTTGAGCGACTTTTTGTTCAATCGTCATCTTGTTAATGATTTGACTGATTTTAGCTTCATCATCTTGATTGATTTTTATTTTGCTTTTTACTTCTGGCCACACATCTGGATTAGCGATTGAGCTAACCGCAGTGGTGGTGCTTGCCTGTTCGCTGGTGGTTTGATGGCTACAGGCCGCCAAACTAAAAATGGCTGCCAGTGCCAAACTTAACTGAGTTTTTGGATAATTTAACTTCAAAATATTAACTCCTGAATTGAGGTTTTAGTGCAGATTAATTTAAATTGTAAGCAAACTGTTAAGTGGCTTCGTCAGTGAACTGGCACAAACTGGCAATTAGAACGTTCGAGATTAAATAAAACGCAAGTTATCAATTTAATTGGTTGATAAATATTGAAAATGTTATTTTGTTGGTCTATGGTCAGTTAATTTTAATTAATCAAATTTAAATAGATTAAGTGTGTTTTTAGCGTTCTTATTGGGATAAGAACGTTCTGTTTTGTGTTTTTGGCTTTGCTGAGACGATTATTTTGTAATTTAAATTTACGATTTTTGTAAATAACTATTGCTCAGGTTTATGAGCAAAGGTTGAATTATTTAACTTACTTTTGGAGTCGTCATGGCAGGCGCATTTAATCATTCTAATCACGTCAAAGCAGGTCAAAGTTCAGTACAGGCTAAATATGTTAGTTCGTTAATCTGGTTAACCAGTTTATTTTTTATTTGGGGATTTTTAACCAGTTTAAACGATATTTTAATCCCGCATTTAAAGCAGGTGTTTTCATTAAATTATACCCAAGCAATGCTTATTCAAAGCTGCTTTTTTGGGGCTTATTTTATTGTCTCGATTCCGGCTGGTCAGTTGGTTAAAAAAATTGGTTATAAAAACGGAATTGTGGTTGGGTTAATTGGGGTTGCACTGGGTTGTGTGGCCATTTATCCATCAGCGTTAATGGTTTCGTATCCTTGTTTTTTAGCTTCTTTATTTTTGTTGGCTTCCGGCGTGACGATTTTGCAGGTATCAGCTAATCCGTATGTCACTATTTTAGGATCGCCAGATACAGCCTCTGAGCGTTTAACTATGACTCAGGCGTTTAACTCTTTGGGTACAACCATAGCACCACTATTTGGCGCTGCGTTTATTTTATCTGAAATCAGCAACTTAGATCATTCGGTTAAGTCAGTTCAATTGCCTTATATGTTAATTGCATTAACAGTTTTTTTGGTGGCTTTACTGTTTTATAAATTACAACTGCCACAAATAGAAAGCGAACCACAACAGGCATTGGCTAATACATCATCTGTACTTGAGCATAAACATTTAATGCTGGGCACTGTCGGCTTGTTTTTATATGTGGGGGCAGAGGTGTCTATTGGCAGCTTTTTGGTCAATTTTATTGCTGAACCAAGTATTGCTGGTTTACATGAGTCTCAGGCTGCGCGTTATATTGCGCTGTATTGGGGTGGCGCTATGATAGGGCGATTTATTGGCTCAATTATTATGCGAAAAATAAAAGCAAGATATGTGCTGGCTTTTAATGGTATTGCTGCGATTGTTTGTTTATTGATTGCCATTTTCAGCAGTGGTTATTTAGCTATGTATGCTGTGTTATTAACCGGATTATGCAATTCAATTATGTTTCCGACTATTTTTAGTTTGTCTTTGGTTGGTTTAGGTGCACAGACCAGTCAGGCATCTGGCTTGTTGTGTTTGGCGATTGTTGGCGGGGCAATTTTACCGTTAATTCAAGGCGTTGTAGCAGATATCTGGCATGTTCAAATTTCGTTTTTAATCCCGGCTGCCTGTTATATTTTTATTGTCTTTTTTGCATTATCTGCACCGGTTAAAAAAGTGTGTACTTTAATGCGTGCAGGATAATTTAGGCTTAATTGTTGATTTTATGTAAAATATAGCTAAATCAAGGTAACATATATCATTTTGCAGTTTTTTCAGTAGGTATCGAAAATAGATGGATAAAACTTTATTTAATCTTCACGACCTGATTTTGTTGTTGACGGCTTTTGAAAGTTTAGCAATTGTTGTTTTTTTATTTGTGACTAAAAAAACAAAAAATTTAGCTATCTGTCTGTTAATTGCCTTTTTTGCCGTGCGCGCCAGTATTTCGTTTCACGAACTGGTGCTGTGGGGTAGCACGTTCAGATATTGGGTATTAGATCTTTCTCCTAATTTATTTTTAATTTTTAACTTTTCTTATTGGCTGGACGCACCGCTGATTTATTTGTATGTCTGCGCTGTACTCAATCCTAACTTTAAACTTAAAGTTTACCATTTAGCGCACGCTATATTGGCAGCTGTGTTTATTGGCTATTTAATCGCTGACTTTTACCTGCTGCCTGTTGCAGTAAAAGATCAGTTAATCAGAACTTATTCGTTTGCTGATTTAGATTTTGTCACCGTTGATTTTATCGCCAAATTAGTGCGGTTAATATATTTAGCGGCTGCAATCAGGCTAATTCAAATTCATTTTAAACAAAATGAGCAGGGGAGTTCGCCGCCTTGGTTATTACAGGTGATTATTGCTTATACCGCCATTTTAGGGTGGGAGCTGGTATTAAGCGCGATGAAGGTATACCACTCAATTTGGGGATTAAGCCATTATGATTTGGTTGAAATTATTGGGCTAAGTGATTATTACATGCTGTTTGCTTTGACCAATGTAGTGGTATTTTTAGCGGTTAATCATTTTTCGATGACTGATCAGCAAAAGCGAAAAATAGCAGCAGTTAAAGAGCCGGTTAATATGGAATATGTTACAAGGCTCGAAACTGCGATGGAGCAGGATAAATTATATCTAAATCCAAATTTATCGTTTGAGCGTATGGCCGAAAAAGTGGATATTCCGGTGAAAGATTTATCTGCCACGATTAACCGTCATTATCAAATTAACTTTTATGAGTTTATTAATAATTACCGGATTAACGAGGCTAAACGTTTATTAGAAGACCCGGCACAAAATCACCGCAGTATCACTGATATATTTTACGATGCCGGTTTTAACAGTAAGTCGGTTTATAATACCTTGTTTAAAAAGAAATTTAATATGACGCCCAGCCAGTTCCGTAAAACCATAACAAAATAATTAATTCATTCATGGAATAAAAAAGCCAGAGTTCACTCTGGCTTTTGGGATTAACTTGAGTCAGGTTTATTGATTATTTAAGTCATCATATTTAACTGAGTATTCTTTAATAATGTCACAAACTGGTTCATGAAGATCCAGGTTAATGGTATCTCCCTCTACGTTACTGCCCGGTGCACCTAATGTGGTGATTGAAAACTCAGCCGAGCTTATAGTGCAATAATACTGGAAGCCATCGTTATTGGCTGACCAGCCGCCGGAATATTCGCCATAAGGACCTGAGCACCACTGACAACTGCCGGTATTACCGTTACCCCATTCAAGGCCAGATAATTGCCAGCTTAACATGCCGCCAATTGAGTCTTTTAGCTCCCATGCTTTGGCGTACCAGTCTGTAAATAACTCAGCTCGTTTTGCTAAACCAGCAGCAATGGTACCGGTCGCTGCACCACTTGGGTTACCTTCCTGACGAACCACATTGGCAGGCCAGCTAAATTCACCAATGTAAGCCGGTTTATCTAATTCTTGTGCAAGTTGAGCTAATAAATCAAAGTTTTCAATGGTTTCAGCATCCGACATACTCCACCATGTTGGATATAAATGTGCACTAATGGCATCAATATTCGGGTTTTCGTTTAATAGTTTTAAATTTTCATAACTATCATTCGCCCCTGAATGTTCAAATGAGGATTCCATCCCAATCGAAACTAATTGGTTTGGCGCGACTTGTGAAATATGAGCGGATATATCGTCGACCCAAGTTTTAAAGCCTTCAAGGTCAGAGCCAATGCGGGGTTCATTTGCTAGTTCCCACATCATTATGGTTGGATCTTCGTTATATTTAAGACCGGTGAATTGGTTCGTATGATTAACCAAGCGGGTAATAAATTGTTTAAATTGTTCGCGTCCGGTTTCATCAGCGTAACCACCGTAAGTATTTATACTACCAAAGAAGTTCCAATGGTCGGCCAGTGATAATACTAAACGAATACCTCGTTCTTCAGCTAAAGCAACATAATTGTCAAATAGCTCAAAACTGCGGTCAATAATAGCTTGTTGCTCGGCGGTACGTTCTGACGGTTCCATACTGAGTAAAAAGTTATCGCCAACCTTCATGTTAATGCAAACACCATCATGCGTTTTTGTATCATTACAGAACATCCAAGTTCTTACGACATCTAACCCTAGATGAGCGGCGCGATCAAAAAAGTCTTTCGCCATATCTTCTGGTTTGTACATTAAATAATATTGGTTTGAACCGTTAAAATAAAATGGCTTATTGCCTAATACAAACTGAGAACCTGCGGTTTCAACAAATTGTGGACCTGTTACTTCACCTACTGTAACACGTAGGCTTTCACGAATATCAGTCCCGTCAAGGCTTAGCTTGACTCGGTAAACGCCATCACCCTGATTAGCAATAGTTAACGGACTTTCGCCGGTATAGGCGATAGCGTCTGCACCATTTAACGAGTAGGTGAGTGTGCTACTGCCATATTTTGCATACTCAATTACAATATCTGAACCCGTTGGGATTTGGCTGAGAGTTGCCGGGCTATTAATTTGCAAGCCACCGAGTAAATCGACTTTTAAGCTATGCAAAGCCATATAACCCCAGTTTCCGCTACGGGCTACCATACCTACACTATGTTCTCCGGCAGATAGCTGCAAAGTTTGAGTTAGAGTAGTTGGGGTTTCTGAATCAAATGTTTGAGAAGTGCCACTACCGTCTACAACAAAGGTATTTACTTTAGAGCCATCTGGCGTGCTGTAGGTTAGGGTAATACGGTATTCACCCGGAATATCAATATTAAAATTCCAAATGGCCTCTGAACCTTCTTCTGTTAAATAAACTGAATCGTCTCTGAGTTCCGTTCCGCCAGCAATACTTGCCTGCTCAAAACTATAAGTTTGGCTTTGAACTGGCTCAACTGGAAGATCTGTTGGGTCAGTGGGATCGGTTGGGTTAGTGGGATCGGTTGGATCTGTCGGGTCAGTTGGATCTGTCGGGTCAGTGGGATCTGTCGGGTCAGTCGGGTCGGTTGGATCAGTTGGTAATGTCGGAAAGCTAAAGTCATTATCGTAAACATTGCCCATAGTATCGCCAAATACCGTTTTAGAGCTGTTATAAAAATCAATAAAGTCATTCGCATCGGCTGAACCGTCATTTTCAAATGGTACAACAAACTGATCTTCACGGTTAATTGGATTTCTCCAAACTAACAGGTAGGAAATCCCTAATGTTTCAGGGTAGGCTTCAAAAACTGGCATTAAATGTTTTGTAAACCATTCGGTTTGATCTTTTAAACGGCCGGTTTCTGAAAGTGCAGCTGGTTTGCCTTCTTGTTTAGCAAACGCGACAATATCACGAAATACGGTTGCAAAACGTTCAGATTCGCCGCCCGCCTCGTAAGGTTGTTCTAATTGCCAATAGTTATCCTGTGCGATTATGTCTACATAATCACTGCCCGGATACATAGCTTTGTAATGTTTTTCAACACCTTGTCCGTCCCAGTTCCATAACCAGTCAGAGCAGAATGCATAAATTAAGTTATCAACTGCTAACTCGTCACGTAAATAAGTAACAGTGAACTGATAAAGTTGCTTAAATGCATCAATTGTAGCTTGGTCGGCATCACCCGGTTGGCCATTTTGTCCGCCATAAGCGCCAATGCCCCACCAGAAAAAATCACCACTTGCCTCATGCCAAGGGCGGAAAATAACCGGAATTCGAGTACCGTTTTCATCTTTTAAATTTTTGAAAAATTGAGCAATTAAAGTGAGTCTGTCTTTTAAAGCCTGATGCGCTGAGCCTCCCGGCAATACCTCAAATAAGGTGTTACCACTGGTATCCCAACTTGAGCCGGTAATATTGCCCGGCGTTGCTAAATGCTCAGTTACAAAATTAGGTGCATGGTAGCTAACTGTTACTATGCCACCACGTTTATAAGCATCTATCATATTTTGGCGGTAAGTTTCCCACGGCACACCATCAATATTTTGATCTGTGGTAATACCGGCAATATCGAAGCCGTAGACCGCAGGCATTGCACCAGTTACATCCTGAACATCTGAAGCAATCGGGCGATAAGCTACGGTTGGATCTTCATGTTGCCATGCAGACCATTTAGCGCCGTTATCATCACGTCCGTATGAGGTTGTATCTTGCTGACCAAAGAAAAATCTATCATCAGGTACAGCTTTTAAGGTTTGGTATAATGCTTTGGTTTCTGTTGTGGCATTTGAGGTCACTAAATCACTTTCAATAACGGGATCAGTTTGTTCAATAACATCCACTATTAAGTCAATAGGTTGAGCATTGATAAACTCTATACCATAACGAACCCGATACGAGTCATGAAAGCGGCTTAAATAACTGGCTTTAAAAACAAGCTGATTATTGGAAAAAGTATAATCTTCACCTTCGGTTAATAGCTTTCCGCTATCAACATAGATAACATCCTGCCCACCAGCAGATGGCGTTACGCCTTTTAAGCGAACGCCTGTGAAAGTGTCTGTGCCTTCATCTAAACCAATGAGCAAATCCTGATTGTCTGTCAGATTATAAATTGTGCTGCTTACAGAGAGAGCCGGTGGAACCTCAACAACTTCTGGTGGGTTAATTTGCACGCTTTCAATATCAATATAGCCCCAGTTGCCATTTGAACCATCAATGCCAATTGTGTGAAGTCCGGCAGATAAAGTTACCGGCCCTAAAGTAATATTTTGCCCGGCGGATGAGTTGGTGGTGACATTTATATATTGTCCGTCAACATAAAATGTATTTGATTTTTCGCCATAAGGGGAAGTGATACTAAAAACAGCTTCAGAAGAAACCTGAGTGCTTACATTCACCTGCCATTCTGCTTTACCTTGATTAAGGTGAATAATATTGCCGTCTAGCTCTGCTCCATTGGTTAAGTTGGCGTCATTTACGTTAAGCACTAAAGGATTTTGAGTATCAGAATATTCTACTATATTGCCTTGTTGTGGCGGGGTGTCATCTACTATACAGCTTTGGTTGTTTTCCCAGCCCCAGCCATCACCGTCAGGATCTGAATCTGCTGAAGAGCAGGTTGGATATTCGGTAGGTTCAGGATCGGGCTGGTTAACAATGATACAACTTTGTTCATTTTCCCAGCCCCAACCGTCACCGTCCGGATCTGAATCTTGGGAAGTACAGACCGGATAATCCGACGCTTGTGAAGTTGGTTCGCCATCTGTCTCTGGTTCTTCTGGCGCCTGTGGATCGGGTTCTGTTGTGGTATCACAATCACTTAAAAATTCCCAAGGCCCCCATTGATTGGTTTTATCTGGTGCTTGGTTTTGTACCCACCATTTGGCTGTATATTCAGCGTTAAGGTATGAAACCGTTTCTCCGCCTTGGTATTGAGTGTCTGCTGACCATGCCGGAGCTTCACACTCAGCTGCATGTGCTACATGGCTTATTGTGCCAAGAGCCGTTAAGCAGGCTAACAAGGTTTTTTTTCGATTAAATATCATGAGATATCTCCAAGTTTGTTAGTATTATTTTGTCTAAAATTTAGACAGGACAAAGCAGCTAACAGACAAGATCTGTTAACGAGAAATCATTTTTATAGAAAGAAAAAGTGAAGCCGCTAAATAGCTGCGACCTCACGAGGGGAAATCGAGTTAGCTGTCGGCAGAAGAACCTTGCACAACGCAAGATGTGCTGTTTTCCCAACCCCAGCCGTCACCGTCTGGATCAACCGATGATGAACTGCAATAAGGGTAACCATTATTTGCATGGGTTGCTTGTGAACCCGAATCAGTTGAACTGTCTACAACACAGCTTTGGTTATTTTCCCAGCCCCAACCGTCGCCATCAGGATCTGCTGATGAAGAAGAACACGTTGGGTAATCTGAATTATTTGAATCATCTGGATTGTCTGTGTCGTCAGTTTCATCGGTGGTAGTGTCTGAATCTGTGCCTACAACACAGCTTTGGTTATTTTCCCAGCCCCAACCGTCGCCGTCAGGATCTGCTGATGAAGAAGAACACGTTGGGTACTCTGAATTATTTGAATCGTCTGTACCAACAACACAAGTTTGATTATTTTCCCAGCCCCAGCCGTCACCATCTGGATCAGCAGAAGTAGATGAGCAGGTCGGATACTCACCATTACCGCCACCTGTGCCGCTATAAATACTGGCTGTCACACTGGTATTGGCAATACCATAGCTATCATTAATTAAAATATTGCCCCAGCTTGATAAACTGCTGGTATTCCAATTAGTGACTATGTCTAAATCATCCGTTGTAGAATCGTTACCAGACCAAGACCAGCCGATATAACCAATCTGATGCGCTTGCGAACGTTCCATAATTGAATAAGCATCTACAGTGCTACCCTTATGGCTAGCACCAAACTCACCAATCACCAAAGGTAAACCTGAGTTAGTAAAAGCAGAAATATAATCATTCACCTTAGAATAGGTTTGATACACTTCGTACATGTGCACACTAAAAACTACATTTTGTTGAGGGTCGGCATTAAATACACTGGATGCATTATTGCGCATCACATTATCCCAGTCTTGCCCCCAGTTTGGCGCATCAACCATAATGGTGTGAGTAAAACCTGCGTTACGTAATCTGGAAATGGCAGAGTTATGCGCATTAATCCAGTCCGATGCACTGGAATTATTACCAAATGGCTCATTACCGATATTGATGATGACATAATCTTCCTGCCCAATTAGCTGATCTTTAATACTGATCCAATAATCCACTGCGCTAGATAAAGTAGCAGCAGCGCCATCTTCGCCATAACCGGTAGTATCATGCACTTCAAGTACCGCAATTAACTCATTTGCTTTAGCCTGCTGAATAATATTAGCAACTTCACTGGCTGATGTTTGAGTCCATCTATGGCCATTACTTAATACAACACGAACCGTATTAGCGTTATAAGATGCAATCCCTTGTAATGAAGATGACAACTGATCTGTATACCAAGTATGCGCATGGTTAATCCCTCTCATTACAAACTGAGAACCATTACCCTCATATAAATTACCATTTTGTACATAAAAACCGGCTGAAGCGCCGACCGAGGTTAATAAACCAATAGCGGCGGTTAAACTTAATAATTGAGTTTTCATTTTTGCTCCTGTTTTTGCGCTTTAATTAAACGTTTTGACTAAATTAAACTCAATGTAACCGGTAATATTTTTACAGTCAAAATGTAAATCTTTTGTAACTTTATTTACATTGGTTGTACCATTAACTGACTTTTGGTTATTTAATGATTATGAAATATATCAATTTTTTATTATTAAGTTGATATTAAAAACGAAAATAAATTTGTAACATTTACTTTTTATTGCATCTTTATTAATTTTTAATAAGTGGCATGTAAATTAAATATCAGGTCTTATTTTTTAATCATAGTGATACTGGTGTCTGCGGGCAGATAGATTTATTTTTCTGTTTAGTTAATTAATGTAACTAGGTTGTTTTTAACAGGAAGTTATTTTGTTAACTTGATCACGTTTTTTTGAATATCTAACTTTTATTAGGATTAGATATTGGCGGATTTTAAAATACGAAAACAGTAAAAACTGAACTCATCAAAATTAAATGGAAAAGGTACGAGTGCTAAATCAATTTGACTGATTAGATAGCCTTTTGAGCCTGTATAAATTTATGGTAGGCGAGCTATAAACTCTTCTGGGGTGACAGCGTTAGCTATTAATTGTTGAATATGCTGATTAATTTGGCTTAATCCTGCCAATAAATTGTGCGGTGGAATCCGCTTGACTAAAGGCGAAATCGCCTGAGGATGTATATTAAAACCATGATAAATAGCCAGCCAACTTTGCGGTGCAAATGACTCCCAATCAAACTGAATAATTTGGCCTTGCTGTTTAAAATAATTGAGCTTGTATAACAGTGAATCTGGTAGCTCTAAATGCTTTTGTGCTCGCCAGAAATCAGAATCATTTTTTGGGCTGGCGGCATAATGCAAAATAATAAAGTCTCGGATATTTAATGCTTCCCGCTCATTTTGGCGATTATATTCGTTGGCTGCCATTAATTGCATATCGGCTTGGTTTAAATCTGGCGGACAAAGTTGTAAGAACCGTTCGAGTGCGGTTTCTATCATCGAGATACTGGTGGATTCGAGCGGCTCTAAAAAACCGGAAGCTAAACCAATCGCCAGACAATTTTTTAACCACGGGGTTTTAATTCTACCTGTGTTAAATTGAATATATCTGGGATCGGCCAGTGGTTTTTCGGGTAAATGAGCGATCAACTCAGCACAAGCTTGATCCACACTGATATAATCTTTATTAAATACATAGCCGTTGCCGGTTCGGTGTTGGAGCGGAATTTGCCAGCGCCAGCCTGCGGGCATGGCAATAGAGCGGGTAAACGGGACTTTGGTTTTTAACGCTTCACAACTGCTGACAACTGCGCCATTACAAGAAAGCCAGTGCGACCAGTCGTCAAGTTCTGCATTCAAGGTTTGGCGAATTATTGCTTGTTTGAAGCCAGTACAGTCGATAAAAAAATCGGCAGCTATTACCCCTGAGTGTTTAACAGATACACTTTGGATTGTACCATTATCGTATTGATTTATTTGGGTAATTTCATCCTGAATAAAACAAACACCTTGCTCAATTGCATAATCTTGTAAGAGCTTGGCATATAATCCAGCATCAAAATGCAAAGCATAATCAAATACAGCCCAATCCCCTAAATTTTGTGTCGGTTGAGCCAATACTTTATGGTGCCGTGCTAATTGTGCTGCTAAACAAAAGTCATCCAGCTCTAATTTGGGTTGGCTTTGTTTAAGTTGATAATAACAATGGTGAAAAGGTAAATTCGATTGTTTTTGGCCATATAAACCAAATGGGTGAAAAAAAGCGGATTTATCTTTTGACCATCCCTCAAATGAGATTGCTAGTTTGACTGTGGCTTGAGTTCTTTCAATGACAGTTTTATCGCTTAAACCAAGTGTCCGGTAAAAATCTTTTATGCCAGGTAAAGTCGCTTCACCAACGCCAACGCTTGGCATTTTTTCGCTGGCTACCAGTGATATTTTAAAGTGGGTGTTTTTAAAATGGCGGGCAAGGTAAGCAGCACTCATCCAACCGGCTGTGCCACCGCCTGCAATTAATATATGTTGCTGGTTTGGTTGTTTCATCAAGGTTTGATACTAACGGTAAATCGTAAAAAAAGGATGCAACCTAAAAACCGGTTACATCCTTGCTGTCAAAAATTAAAATTTAGCTCGTAAACCTAAAGTGTATCTAGGTTCATAAATGTTTTGGTAAGCATGTTGATCAGCCCATTGATAGTAGTAATCTTCATATTCACCCGTGATATTTGAGCCGTTTAAATAAACTGAAATATCATCGTTAACATCGTAACTAACTGATGCATCAATGTAGGCGGTTTCTTCCTGCCATAAATCCAGCGCACTCCAGCCTGCATTACTATTTAAATAACGCTCACTACGGTAGTTGTATGCAATACGAACTTGCAGTGCGTCATTTTGATACCAGCCAATTAAGTTGTACTGATGCTCTGAGTTTTCTGGGAATGGTAAATCTTCGCCGGTAATGCTCACTGCATCTGACTCACTTGGTGAGTAGGTATAGTTAGTATCAATACCAAAGTTAGTTAAAAAGCCATCATCAATAAAATCTGATAAAGAGATTTTTGCTGCTAATTCAAGGCCTTTTAATGTACCGCTACCACCGTTAACGGTTGTATTCATGTTAACTGAGCGGCGAACGATACCGTCCTGATCCGGTAGATCGTTACGAACAACAGTACCGTTTGTTGGAAAACTTTCTACTTCAACTAGGAAAATACCAGCGCTAAGTTGTGACGCTTCACCCGGATAATACTCAAGTGATAAATCATAATTATCCGATCTCCAAGGATCTAAATCTGGGTTACCGGTTGAGTTTGCACCAATAATTTCACGAATACCTGTGTCACCGTTTAAAGCATAATTGGTCGATAAACCACCGCCCCATTGAATTAAATCAAGCGGAGTCATTGCTTTTGCGTATGCTGCGCGTAATTTAAGATTATTGCTTAGAGAAGCTGAAATATTTAAAGAGGGCAGTACATCGGTATACTCTCTTACTGTGACTAAATCACCAGTATCACCTGCTGCCACACCATATTGCTGTGGTGCACCCACGGTATTTTGGGTAACGGTTAAACGAGTTTGGATAACACGTAAACCAAAGTTACCAGAAACTGGAATACTGGCATCATGCTCAAAACTTAATTGTGCGTAGTAACTTAAATCATCTAAACTTACCGCGTAAGAATTACCCGGCTGAGCTGATTTTTGGTTACCCGGATATAGTTTGTTATGAAAACCCCAAACATCATCCATCGCTTTTGGATCTAAAGTATAAACTGTGTTGTTTACACTGGTGCCACCAAAGTCAGTAATGGCAATAACATCGTCGCCAAAATTAGTTAATGGTGTAGGCGCACCTGCGGTATAAGCGACAAAATCGTCTTCACCAAAGGTACCTGAGCCAGCATAACAAGCTGCATTATTAAGTTGTACGTCTGTTGCTTTCCATTTTACTAAACAGCCGTTTGGATCTGATGCGCCATTGCCTGCATATAAAGGTGCAACCATATCCCATGTATCGTTTTTAGCATCACGAGCGCTCAAACGTACACCCGCTTCAAACGAAGTAAAAAAGCCGTCTAACAAATATTTACCGTCAAATCTGACAATTTTTAAATCAGCTTCACGGTCATAGTTGTTTTCAGATGACAGTGCACCTAAAGCATAAGCATTCACATCGTTGGTAATATCTGGCAAAGTCCAGCTTGGGTGATCGCCTTCATAATTAACAACTGAAGTGATTAAGCCTGTATAGCCGTTCGGGTTTGCTAATGCTTCACCTGATGGATAGACCGGAGTGCTCATCCACTGGCTGCCTTGCGCTAAATCAATATCAGCATAACTATTTATGTAGCTTTGTTTGGCATGGCCAACTACTGCACGTACTGTTGAAGTGAAATCACCGCCGTTATCGTAATTTAGCTCAACATTAAAGTTACGTGATGATGAATCATAATTTTCGGCTTGAGAGTAAGATTTTAAACGACGGCCGTTTAGCTCATATTCCTGCACTGAAAAAATATCATTAATACCTGTTTCACGGTATTTGGTCGGTGTGAAATAACCCCAATTTGTCCATTTATCTGAATGTGCAAAACCCGCAGAACGTTGATTTTCTTCCATATTGGTATAAAAAAGATCTGCATTTAACGTAAAACCTTCGCCTAAATCAGCTTGAAAAGAGGAATTTAAACCAAGACGCTCACGCTCATTAATTCGGTTGTAAGCTGTGTGACCTTGAAACGCAACATATTGATCGTTTAAATCACCGTCGCCATTTGCGTCAAAACCATCTAAATTACCATCGTTATCCGTATCTAAATTATGATCTGCACTTGGGAAAGCCCAGCCTTCACCAGCTAAACCTGTCCAACCTTCATCACTTGCACGGCCATTAAAATAGTTAGCTAAATTTACTGTTTGGTAAGAAACCGAAGTTAAAAAGCCCCATTTATCTTCACGGTAGCTGACTAATAAATTAGCAGACGGATCATACTCGTCAGAATCTAACCCATGCTGAACTTCACC
Source organism: Catenovulum sp. 2E275 (assembly GCF_025515275.1). Taxonomy (GTDB): domain Bacteria; phylum Pseudomonadota; class Gammaproteobacteria; order Enterobacterales; family Alteromonadaceae; genus Catenovulum. Next base: position 135,316 of record NZ_JAOPFU010000001.1, on the reverse strand, counting down.
AGCGACTGCAATAGTTAAATCTTCTTGGAAATCAAACGGACGATAAGTTTTTAAATTAACTGAACCTGTAATACCTGCCGCAACGTTAGTTGCTGTCGGGCTTTTTATAACCGATGCACCTTTAAATAACTGTGACGGAATATCGTTAAAGTTTGGCTGAGTAGAAGTAACCGAACTAGCACCTATATATTGCTCGCCATTTAAAGTGGTAACAACTTGAGGTAAACCACGAATACTAATTGTGCTACCTTCACCGGCTGAGCGACGAATTTGAACACCGGTAATACGTTGCAATGAGTCTGAAATGGTCACGTCTGGTAATTTACCAATATCTTCAGACGAAATTGCATCTACAATTGAGGTAGCATTACGCTTGTCAAAAATAGATTTGATTACAGAACCTCTTACCCCTTTAACGTTGATAGTTTCAACTTGTTCTGCTGGCTGTGCTTCTTCTGCGAATAAATTAAAACTCGTACCTGCCATTAAACTGGCTGTAATACTGGCCGCAATTAAGCGCTTGTTAAACTTTGCTTGTTTACAATGTTGCATTATGTTCACCTTTCTCCGTTTGTTACCGGTTACATATTTGTTGTCTTGAAACCCAAAAACAAAACGGATTATATTCAGAAAAAAAACAACTTGTAAACATATTGTTTTAAAAATTTATTAAATAATTTAAGGGTTTTATGGTTTTTTATATGTATTACAGTGTGTTGAGTGTGATTTTTAGCGAGTAAATATATTCTGTTTTAATCTTAAATATTTAATTTTTAGGTTTGAAAGATTAATTTAGATTTTCATTTTTGTAATTCCGGTTACATTTTTGTCGGTTTAGAATAAATAATTGACGATTGGTATTTATTACTGGTTTGTTCAATAAAAGGCTTGCTTAATAATTTAAAACCGGTTACATTTTAAATAAATGTTAACTCAAAGGCTGTAACTTGTATTTTTTGTCACAACTTTGAGCTTGTTTCATCTGTTTAATATTGGAGAAATGTGTGCAGTCGCTAACTTGTTTTAAAGCTTATGATGTAAGAGGGAAGGTTCCTTCTGAGTTAAATGCAGAGATTGCTGAGAATATTGCCAGAGCGTTTGCATGTGTTACAAACGCTAAACATATTGTTATTGGGCATGATATTCGCTTAACCGGACCAGAATTAACCCAAGCGGTTGTAGCCGGACTAACAAAACAAGGGTGTGATGTTACATTTATCGGCCAGTGTGGTACTGAGGAAATATATTTTGCTGCCCAGCATTTAGATGTTGATGGCGGTATTTGTATAACCGCCAGCCATAATCCTGAAGATTATAATGGGATGAAATTTGTTGAGCGCGATGCTAAACCCTTATCTATTAGTGCGCTTAAAGCAGTAAAAGCCTTGGCTGAAACGGCTCATTTTGACGACGTGGTAACACAAGGGTGTTATCACACGGCTAACTTACGCAGTGAATACAAAGCCCACTTATTGTCTTACATCGATAAAACTCAGCTCAAGCCTTTAAAATTAGTTGTTAATGCCGGTAATGGCGGCGCGGGTGCGATTGTTGACTTATTGGAAAACGAGTTACCTTTTGAGTTTATTAAAGTGAATCATGAAGCAAACGGACATTTTCCAAATGGTGTACCTAATCCTTTACTTGAACAAAATCGCCAGTCAACCGCAGATGCGGTTATTGAACATGGTGCGGATTTAGGGATTGCATGGGATGGTGACTTTGATCGCTGTTTCTTTTTTGATGAAAACGGCCAATTTATCGAAGGCTATTATATTGTTGGTTTGCTCGCCAGTGCGATGTTAGCCAAACATGCGGGTGGCGGTATCGTTTATGATCCTCGCTTATGCTGGAATACTCAGCAAATTATTAAACAGCAGGGCGGTGAAGGCACAATGAGCAAAACCGGACATGCGTTTATTAAACAAACCATGCGTGAAGTCGATGCGGTTTATGGCGGCGAAATGAGCGCTCATCATTATTTTAAAGCATTTGCGTATTGTGATAATGGCACCATTCCTTGGTTATTATTAACCGAAACATTATCTACACAAAATGCAAAGTTATCGCAATTGGTGTCTGAGCAGCAGGCTAGTTTCCCTTGTTCTGGTGAAATTAATTTTACCGTGGCGGACAGTCAGGCTTTATTAACGCATTTATTAGCGATTTATGCCGGACAAGCTATTTCGGTTGATCAGCTAGATGGGCTAAGTTTAACCTTTGATAACTGGCGGTTTAATATTAGAGCGTCTAATACCGAACCTTTAATCCGGTTAAATATAGAAACGCGAGCCGACACCGAGTTGTTAGCTCAAAAAGTTGCGCAAATGTCTGAATTGATTCAGCGCTTTCAATAAATTAATGGTTTATAAAAAACCATTAATTTTATATTTAATTAAAATGTAACCGGTTTTTTTTGAGGTGTGGTTATGCTTAAAATACTTATATTACTCATTACATTAATCTGCTTGCCGTGTGTTGCGGCAACCGATATTAAATACACCCGGATTAGTGATGAAAAAAGTCAGTATTTTGTCAAATTAATAAAGCTGGCACTGGAAAAAGCTGGGGCTGATAAAGCCTATAATTTAAAAGAAAGCAAACAAACGTTTAATCAGCAGCAACAAGTTGAACGTTTATTAAGTGGTGAGTTGTCTATTATGTGGGCCGGCACTCAACCAGAGTATGAAAATAAACTGCAACCTGTGCGTATTCCGCTGATGAAAGGTTTGCAGGGACACCGGATTTTTTTAATTCGTAAAGGCACTCAAGCTGAGTTTGATAAAGTGAATACTTTACAGGATCTTCAACAATTAAAAGCCGGTCAGGGGCGTTTTTGGGGTGATACGCCTATATTAGAACATGCCGGTTTACCTGTGGTTGCGCCAGTTAAAAAAGAAAATTTATTTTATATGTTAGATGGCGCGCGGTTTGACTATTTACCTTTAGGGGTACATGAACCTTGGGATGAAGTAAATAAAAGAGAAAATATTAACTTAGCGGTAGAGCAAAGCCTGTTACTGATTTACCCGATGCCGATGTATTTTTTTGTAAGTAAAGATAACGAAAAATTGCGCCAGATTATTGAAAGCGGTTTAGAAGCTGCGATCAGTGATGGCAGCTTTGATGAGCTGTTTTATAACGCGCCTCACGTAAAAAATGCACTTGATTTAGCTAAACTGGCTAACCGTAAGGTTATTAAAATAGCCAACCCGAATTTAAACAATAAAACACCAATCAATCGGCCGGAGCTCTGGCTGAAGTTAGAAGAGTAATAAAAACAAAAGAGGATATTAAGTATGAAAAACGCATTAAAAGCAGTTGGGTTATCAAGCTTATTGTTGTTCTCAAATTCTGCTTTGTCGCAAAAATTTGAAAATTTAGCACAAACCCCACAAATGGGCTGGAATAGCTGGAATAATTTTGATTGTGATGTAAATGAAGACATGATTAAACAAATGGCGGATGCCATGGTGGAATCGGGGATGAAAGAAGCCGGCTATGAATATATTAATATTGATGATTGCTGGCATGGCGAACGTGATGAAAACGGCTTTATTCAAGAAAGCAAAGCGCATTTTCCATCAGGGATGAAAGCATTAGCTGATTATGTGCATAGCAAAGGGTTAAAACTTGGGATTTATTCTGATGCGGGCACTAAAACTTGTGCCGGTAAACCGGGTAGCCGTGGCTACGAATATCAGGATGCAATTACTTATGCTAAATGGGGAATTGATTATTTAAAATATGACTGGTGTAGCACTGAAAATGTAAACCCGATTGGTGCTTACACTTTAATGCGTGATGCTTTGCATTCAGCTGGCCGCCCAATTTTATTCAGCATGTGTGAATGGGGTGACAATAAACCTTGGGAATGGGCAAAAGACGTGGGACATTCATGGCGGACAACCGGTGATATTTACCCTTGTTGGAGCTGCGAAAAAAATCATGGTTCATGGTCGTCGTGGGGGGTAATGCCAATACTGGATATGCAAAAAGGGTTGCGTAAATATGCAGGCCCAGGGCACTGGAATGACATGGACATGATGGAAGTTGGCAATGGCATGTCGTTTGAAGAAGATAAAGCGCATTTTTCGATTTGGGCTATGTTGGCCTCACCATTAATTGCTGGCAACGATTTACGTAATATGTCGGATCAAACCCGCAAAATTTTAACGAATAAAGACATTATCGCGTTAAATCAGGATAAATTAGGCATTCAAGCAATGAAATTTATTGATGAAGGCGATTTTGAAATTTGGGTAAAGCCGCTTGAAAACAATGAATTAGCATTTATGTTTTTAAACCGCTCAGATAATGCAATTGACTATAACTATGACTGGCAGTTTAATATCTATAAAGATGACATTTTTAATTATTATATTGATTTTAATAAAGAGTCATTCAACTGGAAGAATTTATGGGAAAAAGGTTCAGGGAATACTAATAAAAAGTTAAAAATTAAAGTACCAGCCCGTGGCGTTCAAGTTTTGCGCTTAACTCCTGAAAAATAAATTAAACGGTTTATAGACAAAAAATACTAGTCAGGGTTTGTAATATGTTTAAACAAACCCTAAATAACTTAAAATCACCAATCCTAAAGTAACGGTTAGCGGGCTGAGCGCGGTTGAAAGTGTAATAATTTCAGCCGCTAAATTGCCATGCTGAGTCATTTGTTTGCTCATTACATAAGCGGCAGCAGCGGTTGGTGTTGCCATCATTAAAAATAGAATGCCGGTTTCTTGCTGATCAAAGCCTAAATAAATCCCAATAGTTACAATAATCAATGGCTGAATGATAAGCTTAATTGCGGTCGCGCTGGCTGCTTGTTTATGGTTGGCTTTAAAACTGTGCCAATCTAAACTGGCACCAATACAAAGCAGGGCTAAAGGCAAGGTAAGCTGAGATAAATAACCCAAAGATTTACCCATAATTTGTGGGGTTGGCAGATTTAAACTGGACCATAATGCGCCGCTAATAATGGCGATAATCAATGGATTTTTGGCAATTTTTTTAAGCATTCCTTGTTTGGTATTACTCAATAATAAAACTGCCAATAAATTATATAACACCGTAATAAATGCCAGATAAACTGCGGCTTTGGCAATAATTTGCTCACCGTAAGCATTAACACATAACGCTAAACCGATAATCGCCATATTGCCGCGAAAGGCACATTGGGTAAACACCCCCAGTTTAGACTTTTCGACAAAATAATAAGCAATTAACCATACAATCACTACCGATAAAATCGTCGCCAAGGCAGCAAAGCCAATTAATTGGGTATTTAAATTTTGGCTGAAAGAACCTGATGCAGTGCTTAGAAATAACAAGCAAGGTAGAGCGACATTAAACACCAGTTTATTACCAACCGAGACAAAATGATCGTCAATTAAGTTAATTTTTTTAAATCCGATACCGGCTAATAAAATAATTAAAATTGGCGCAGTAACATTGAGCGCAACCAATAAATGATCGAATAAAGACAAAATAGATACTCAGAATAAAATACGCGAAGCAGAAGCTTAACGTTAATGTAAATGACTTGCCATATTTAACCTGATCTGCACATAAGAAAATAGCCCGTTGGAACGTAAAATAAGCTTGGTTTAGCATTATTTAATCCAATTGTTGAGGATTTTACTTCAACATTTCTTATACGCACCTCAGGTTATTTAATCATGGATGAAAAATATTACACAAAGAGTTTTAGGCAAAAACTCCGTATTTTAAGGCAAACCTTAAATCCAGAGGTTTATTAAAATAGACATACCTAAACAAATCAGGGGTTAGGATGAAAAAGCGGACATTTATTTTAATGGCGATTGTGCTGGTGAGTAGCTTTGGGCTTTGGAGTTTTTTTCAAACACAAAATAGAATTAATGCACAGGAACTTGCCCAGCCAGCTCAAGCAAAACAAGTGGATAGCTTAACTTTGGATCTGCAATCCATTGAGCAAACTCAGTTTATTTCTGGCCGTGTGGTGGCATCGCGTTATGCTGATATTCGCCCTCAGGTAGATGGGATTATTATTAATCGTTTATTTGACGAAGGCGCTTATATTGAAAAAGGTCAGCAACTTTATCAAATTGATGATGCTAAATACAAAGCTCGGTTAACCAGTGCCAATGCGGGTTTAAACAGTGCAAAGGCGGATTTTGAAGCATTACAAACACGCATGAAACGCTATCGCGAACTAATTAAAGCCAAAGCAATCAGCCAGCAGGAATTTGAAAATACTCAAGCGCAGTTATTACAGGCTCAGGCCAATGTTGAATTAGCCAATGCTCAAGTAGAACTAGCGCAGGTTGAGCTGGATTACACCAAAGTTTTTGCCCCCATTTCTGGCCATATAGGACGTTCGTTTGTAACCGAAGGCGCTTTGGTAATCGCCAATCAAACTCAGGCTTTAGCAAGATTAACTCAGCTCAATCCGGCTTTTGTCGATTTGCAGGAAAGTCGTAATAAATCGCTTAAGTTGCAGCAAATATTATTTAACTCACAGCAAAATGTCCCTTTTAGCGTCGATTTTACGGATGAAACCGGCGTGGTTAGCCGAAGCGGTGAAATTAAATTTTCAGAATTAAATATTGAGCAAAGCACAGACTCAGTAACCTTTAGAGGTGAATTAGACAACCCTGATTTTAAATTGCTGCCCGGTGCATTTGTGAACGCCAGCATTAATTTAGGTGAACAAGCCGTGATTTTATTACCGCACAAGGCTGCTATTCGCAATGCGTTAGGTGAGTTAGAAGTATGGTTGATTGATCAAAATAATCAGGCTTTTGTAAAAACTATTCAAGCGCAATCCAGCTATCAGGATAATTGGATTATTGAGCAAGGGTTAACCGCGGGCGATAAAATTGTCCTGCGCGGTTATCAAAAACTGAAATCCGGTGATTTGGTGGAAGACCAAAATAACCAACCTAAAATCGATTAACTCATTAAAAACAGGATAAATTAATGGCTAGATTTTTTATTGAACGCCCTGTTTTTGCATGGGTTATCGCTATTTTAATTATGTTATTGGGGATCTTGGCGCTGCGTGGTTTGCCGGTGGAGCAATATCCTAAAGTTGCACCGCCTACGGTGACTATCAGCGCAACGTATCCGGGCGCTTCAGCGCGTTCGGTGCAAAGCTCGGTGACACAATTAATTGAACAAAGCTTAACCGGAATAGACTACTTGCGTTATTTTTCGTCAAGTAGCTCAGACGGCAGTGCCTCTATTACCTTAACGTTTGAACCAGAGGCCGATCCGGATACCGCCCAAGTGCAAACGCAAAATAAAATTCAATCTGCTATTGCCCAGCTACCTGCGGAAGTTCAGGCGCTTGGGGTGAATGTAACTAAAGCCAATAGCAGTTATTTAATGGTCATTGGGGTTTATTCTGAAGATGGTTCACTGACTCAAACTGATATTGGCGATTTAGCTAATCGCTTAATCCGCGAGCCGGTTTCAAGAATTAACGGTGTCGGTAATGTGAATTTTTTTGGTAGCCAATATGCGATGCGCATTTGGCTTGATCCGCAAAAACTGAACAGTTATTCATTAACTCCGGTTGATGTTGAAAATGCGATTCGAGCGCAAAATATTGATGTATCGGCCGGTCAAATTGGTGGCATGCCAGCAGCAGCTAATCAGCAAATTAATGCTACTTTTACTGCGCAATCACGGCTTAAAACTGTAGAACAGTTTGAACGCATTATTATTCGGGTAAATGAAGATGGATCGCAATTGCATTTAGCCGATGTAGCCCGAGTTGAACGTGGTGCAGAAGCTTATGACGTGCTGGTTCGTTACAAACGTAAACCGGCTGTTGGAATGGGGGTGAGTTTAGCAACTGGCGCGAATGCGCTAGAAAGCTCAAAGTTGATTAAACAAAAAGTGGCTGAAATTGCTAAAACGCTGCCGCCGGGGGTAAAAGTGGTTTACCCGCGTGATGCCACCCCGTTTATTCAGCTTTCAATTGAATCTGTGGTTAAAACCTTAATTGAAGCGGTTGTGCTGGTATTTTTTGTGATGTTGTTGTTTTTACAAAATTTACGCGCCACTTTAATTCCAACCATTGCTGTACCTGTGGTATTGCTTGGTACGTTTGCGGTGCTGAGCGCATTAGGTTACAGCATTAATGTATTAACCATGTTTGCTATGGTACTGGCTATTGGTTTGTTGGTAGACGATGCAATTGTGGTGGTTGAAAACGTTGAGCGTATTATGCACGAGGAGCATTTACCAGCTAAGCAGGCAACGATTAAATCCATGAGCCAGATCACCAGCGCGTTAATTGGCATTGCGATTGTACTCTCGACTGTATTTGTACCTATGGCGTTTTTTAGTGGTGCTGCTGGGGTGATTTATCGCCAGTTTTCAATCACGATTATTACCGCGATGACATTGTCGGTATTGGTAGCCATGATTTTATCGCCCTCACTTTGTGCCAGCTTTTTAAAGCCGCAAAATAAAACCGGTTTGCATAGCATGAGGTTTTTTCGCGGTTTTAATTTTTATTTTGACAAAATCAGACAAAAATACCAAAACGCAACTCATTATATGATCCGTCGCACACTGCGTTTTATCGGGATTTATGCCCTATTAGTTGCTGGAATGGCGTATTTATTTAACGATTTACCTGAATCATTTATCCCAAATGAAGATCAGGGCATTATGTATATGACGCTTAAAACGCCGGATAACGCAACGGCTAACCGCACCTTAGAATCGGCTAAACAAATTGAAGATTATTTTTTAGAAGAGCAGGGCGATTTAGTTGAGCATTTATTTGCTGTGGTTGGTTTTAGTTTTGCCGGCTCTGCACAAAATGCCGGAATCGGTTTTGTTGGCTTAAAAGACTGGTCAGAAAGAACCCAAGATGATCAAAGTGTATTTGCGATTAACGACAGAGCAAGGCAAGCATTAAGCGATATTAAAGATGCCAGCGTATTTACCTTTTTTCCGCCGCCGATTCGTGAATTAGGTAACTCATCCGGTTTTAATTTTCAGTTGGTGGATGCAAACGGCCAAGGCCATCAAGATTTAATGCAGGCGGTTTATCAATTACTTGAACTGGCTGCAACTAATCATAAATTAGTTGGCGTGCGTCAAAATGGCTTGAGCGATGTACCGCAATTTCAGCTGAATATCGACAGCGAAAAAGCATCGGCTTTGGGGATTCCGTTAACTGACATTAACCAAACATTGCAAATTGCATGGGGCGGAAAATACGTTAATAACTATTTAGACCGAGGCCGGCTAAAACGGGTTTATCTGCAAGCCGATATCGATTTTAGAATGATGCCGGATAATGTAACCGACTGGTATGTGCGTAACCAGCAAGGGCAAATGGTCTCGTTTGATGCATTTTCAACACCTGAATGGCAAATGGGATCGCCCAAACTTGAACGTTTTAACGGTAATCCATCGATAAACTTTTTAGGTGCGCCAGCCGCAGGGGTTAGCTCTGGCGAAGCAATGGCTGAAATTGAACAGTTGGTGACTCAGTTAGATGGCGAATACAGAGTGGAGTGGTACGGTATTTCGTATGAAGAAAAACAAACTGGTAGTCAGGCCGTTATTTTATATTTGTTATCTATTTTAATGGTGTTTTTATCGCTCGCCGCATTATATGAAAGCTGGCGTGTACCATTCTCAGTGATATTAATTATTCCGCTGGGTATTTTAGGTGCAATTACCGCCGCTTGGTTATTTAATTTATCGAACGATGTTTACCTGCAAGTTGCGCTATTAACCACAGTTGGGTTAGCGGCGAAAAACGCCATTTTAATTGTTGAATTTGCCAAATCTCAGGTCGAATCTGGTCAGCATAAATTATCAGAAGCCATTGGCCTTGCAGCTAAACAAAGATTCCGCCCGATCATTATGACCTCACTGGCGTTTACTATGGGGGTATTACCATTAGCGCTTTCAAGTGGGGCAGGCGCAGCCAGTCAAAATGCAATAGGCATCAGCGTGATTGGCGGCATGGTCACCGCAACCGGCTTAACCATTTTATTTGTACCTTTGTTTTATACGTTAATTGAGCGCAGAGTCGCGAAAAAGGCGGGTAAATAAACGGAAAATTAGTTTAATCATTTAAATTGTAAAACTATGTAGGCCGCTTTTTATCGCATGAATTTGAATAATTTTAAGCATGAAAGTGGCGTACGAATATACTTAATTAACTTACAATGACATCTGCTTTTTAAATAAGGTTGCTTGTCTGCGCGATAGTTCGACTATTTTGCCGTTTTGTAAGTGAATTAGCAGGTTGCCATTGAGTGTTATTTCTACGTCAGTAATATACTGCATGTTAATCAATTCACCACGGTTGGCTCGAAAAAAGAGCTGTTCAGGTAAGCGTTTTTCAACTTGACTTAACGATTTATAAATCATTGGCTTGTGCTGGTCGAAGTACAGTCGAGTGTAATTACCTATGGATTCAAATAGTTGTACTTGTTGTAATTTAACTAACCAACATCGCTCACCTTCTTTAACAAAAAAACGGCTATCGCTGTGAAGTTTATCTTCGACAATAGGTTTGTGATGTAACGTATACGCTTTCTGTACTGCGCTGGTTAAGCGTGGCAAGGTAATAGGTTTGAGTAAATAATCGAGTGCATTCACTTCAAAAGATTTAATCGCGTATTCGTCATAGGCCGTGGTAAAAATAATCGTCGGTACATAGGTGAGTTGTTCCAGCATTTCAAAACCATTCATTTCTGGCATATCTATGTCGAGAAATATGATGTCTGGGTGATATTGCTCGATTAACTCGACACCTTGCACACCGTTTTCAGCTTCAGCGATCACTTCAATATTTTTAAATTGTTTTAATTGCTCTTTGAGTTCAAGTCGCGCAAGGCGGCTGTCTTCAACAATAATGGCTTGCATAAAAGTCCTTTTGTTACTGTTGGTTTAATGCATGATTCGCAGGCAAATTCACTAGTGCGATAACTTGAGAGCCAGTTTGCGGGTTATCAACTTGTTTAATACTGAAATTGGCTGAATCACCATACAGCATAGCTAACCGCGTACGGATATTTTTTAGCCCAATACCATTTGCGTTTTGTTCGATTAGCGTACCATCGTTAGATACTTGAATGTGGATGGATGAGCCAGTGTATTTTAACGATAAGTGGACGGTGCCACCACCTGCCAGTTTTGCAATACCGTGTTTAACCGCATTTTCCAACAATAGCTGAATAAACATAGTTGGAACTTGCTGCTGTTGATCGATATTCTGATCAATATCTTGATTAAAATGCAATCTTTTTTCCATTTGAATTGAAGCTAGTTGCATAAAAGCATGGGCAACTGCCAGTTCTTTTTCAATGGTTTCAGTGGATGAATCGCGCTCTTGTAAGTTGTAACGTAACATGTCTGCCATGTGGGCTAACATGTCTCGGGCTTTGTTAGGATCTTCTAAAATAAGCGCACGAATATTGTTAATACAGTTAAACATAAAATGCGGGTTTAACTGATTCAACAGAGTGTTTAATTGTGATAGCTGTAAATTTTCTTTTAACGCTTGTTGCTCCATGTGCAAATCGTCTACTTGGCGCTGACGGGTAATAAATAGATACAAGCCAGTCCAAATTAATAAAAACAACCACATTAAAAACAAGTTGTAGTAGAAAATTTCAAGTGGATTTATATCAGCGCGCGAATAAACGGAATGACCAATTAAATATAAAGCCCCCATCATAGCTGCGCAGGCAATTATGCCTGCGAGTAGGCAAGTTATTAGTGCTGCGGGTAGTGCCAGCCAAATCGCCAGCCGACTAAAATATTTTTTGTAGATGGCACGCAAACCATGACTGGTGGCAAAACCAAAACTATACAAAATAAATACTGCCATCAGTAATTCGTATTGCCACAAGCCATTGAGAGCCTTACTAGCGAAATCAAAACCGAGTAAAGTTAACCAGCCAATGAGTTGATATCGCCAGTAATGTTTTTCCATGTCTAAAATCTCTCATTTAACCAGTTGCTAATAGTTGTTAACGCTTTGGCGTTCACGGTTTCGTTAATTTGCGCATACTCGCTCGGGTTCCCTGTTTGGGCTTTTTGTAATAAATGGTTTAGCCCTGCAAGGGGCACTATAGTAACATCGTCATTTTGGCTATTTACCATTATTTTTTGAATGTTATGCAAGTTATCTGTACTGGCAACTTGCATGTCTAATTCACCGTTTATCGCTAATAGCGGCATTTGTAATTTACTCAAAATAGGCTGTGGTTCGTATGCCATTAATGAGCGTCCCCAAGCACTGCTGAGGAGTTGCGCAATGGGTTTTACCAGTTGAGCTTGGATACCCGGTACTTGCATAAAGTGCTTGGTTATCTGCTGTTCACTTGCACCGTCAATTGCCATTTGTGCCGCAGTTTCGTGTAAATTATAAATGAATTGACCGTTTGGCATACCTGCAGCAATACCAATATCACGTTGTTGAGTCGCCCATAATTTTTTGCCAGGTACACCAACGCCAGCGAGCATAATCACAAAAGCTACATCTGGTTGTTGCGCAGCAAAAATAGGGCCAGTTATACCACCTTCACTATGACCAATTAAACCAATTTTTTTGTGGTTAATATCACTGCGGGTTAATAAATATTGATAGGCCGATTTTACGTCAGAGGCAAAACCTTCCATTGTGGTATCGGCAAATTGTCCACCTGATTTTGCCGTACCGCGATCGTCAAACCTTAACACGGCATATCCTTGTCGCGTTAAGTGATCGGCTATTACTTTAAAAGGCTTGTGTTGAAAAATGTTTTCATCGCGATCTTGTGGGCCAGAGCCACTAATTAATATCGCAGCCGTGAAATTACCCTTGCCTTTTGGTTTGGTCAGGGTTGCCGCAAAGCTAAATTCACCACTGATATGTGGGTAGCTAATGTCTTCTTCAATATAAGGATAGGGTGCTTTGGGTTCTTGTGGGCGTGCCAATTTTTCGGCTATCTCGCTCGCTTGTGTGAAAGATTGTCGCTGTAATGTCAGCGGCAGTTGGTTACCTCCTTGTGAAAAGTTACCCACTAGTGAATGGTTGTGCAGTTGGGCTGTGTAAGTCGCTCCGATTGAATTTAACACAATTTCAATTTGTTGCTCTTGTGTATGTATACGGTTCACCGGAATCGCAAACGCACCTTGGTCTGGGCTGTCTAAAGTAGCGGTGAGTTGGTTGTCATCATTATGGATGTGTAAAATTAAAGTAAGCTGAAGTGATGGATTGATTTTTAATTGCCCTTGCCAATCTCCCTGCCATATATCATGGGTTGGCGCTGTGTCGGCCGTCGCTTTATGCACCGAGATAGTACAAATCCAGAATATGAATAAAACCGTCAAAATAGCTGGTTTAGAGTTTCTGCGGCTACAAAATTTTGAATGTTGCATGACTTTCTCCTATTGGATTGTTAGGGTCAATACTAAACTTGAAGTCTCGGTTAAGGAGAAAAATAGGACAAACGGGCTTTTCAGCTGATGAATGGTTTTTAGAATATTAGGTTAAACGTTTTGTTATAAAAAACACATACGAAACTTCAAAGTAGCTACAAAAGGCTTAAAACTATTTCAGTTACAAATTGTTTATTTAGCGCTAATATGGTTTGTATTGTTGGTAAATAAGTACAAGGAAAATAAATGATTTATTCAACTACTGAGAGTATTGCAGGCAGAGAAATAGCTGAAATTGTTGGTGTAGTTACAGGCAATGTAGTGCAATCTAAACATGTCGGCCGCGATATAATGGCGGGATTAAAAAGTTTAATTGGTGGTGAAATTCGAGGTTATACCGAAATGTTAAATGAAGCTCGGGATTTAGCAATGCAAAGGCTGGCCGAAAGCGCCTTAGAAAAAGGGGCGGACGCGGTGGTTGGGGTTAGATTTACCACCAGTGCGATTATGGACGGCTCGTCAGAAATTATGGTATTTGGCACAGCCGTGAAATTACGATAAATAACAAAAAGGCGGCTTAAACTAAGCCACCTTATGTTTTTTGCGCTTTAAACTTATGTTGTTCGTTTTGTTAGAACAATTCTAAAGCGTAGCCATATCTACAACAAAGCGGTATTTAACATCCCCTTTTTCAAGGCGTTCAAATGCTTGGTTGATTTGCTCGGCTTTTATGAGTTCAATGTCTGCTGTTATCTGATGTTCGGCGCAAAACGCCAGCATTTCTTGGGTTTCGGCGATTCCACCAATGTTGGAACCAGAAAAACTGCGTCTGCCCATGACCACGTTAAATGCGCCTATCTCTAGTGGCTCTGGCGGTAAGCCAACTAATACCAAACTACCGTCTACTGTGAGTAAATTAAGATAAGTATTTATATCGTGTTTGGCTGAAACCGTATCAATAATCAGGTTTAAACTACCAGCCTGAGCCTGCATTTGTGCTTAATCAGATGATAATACGGCTTCGTCTGCGCCTAAGCGTTTGGCATCTTCAACTTTAGCTTGTGAGGTGGTAAAAACCACTACATGCGCGCCCATCGCTTTAGCCATTTTTATCGCCACATGGCCTAAACCGCCAATGCCTAAAATACCGACTTTTTTACCCGGTCCAGCCTGCCAATGTTTGAGTGGCGAATAAACGGTAATTCCGGCACATAACAGCGGCGCTGCTGCGGCTAAATCGAGAGAGGTTGGCATTTTTACAACATATTTTTCATCGCAGACATAGGTTTTAGAAAAACCGCCATAAGTCATTCCACCTGTATGTTTATCTGGTGAGTTGAATGAAAACGTAACGCCTTGCTGGCAAAATTGTTCGTTACCATGCTCACAATGCGGGCAAACTTTGCAAGAATCTACAATACAGCCAATTGCAGACAAATCACCTACTTTAAAATTTTTAACATTTGAACCAACGGCAGTGACTCGGCCAACAATTTCATGTCCCGGCACGAGCGGGTAAACACTCATGCCAAAGTCGTTTTTAATTTGGTGTAAATCTGAATGGCAAATGCCGCAATATAAAATGTCCATTTGTATATCTTCAGGATTTAACTCGCGGCGCTGTATATTCAGGGCTGTCATAGGATCTTTTGCTGAAGTCGCACCATACGCTTTTACTGTATTTGTACTTTGGGTTGTCATATTTGGCTCCTGTTAATTTATACAAATTTATTATTGGCTGCTGGTTGGCGTGTGATATTGAGTATTCGTAACGGCTTCCAGCCAGTTAACAGTTTTTCCTTCGACTTGGGTTTGAATTGCATAGTGGGTCATTGCTGTTTTATCAGTTGCGCCGTGCCAGTGTTTTACGCCGGGAGGTGTCCAGATAACGTCACCAGCTTTTATTTGTTTTTTCTCGCCACCCCATTCTTGTACCCAGCCAGTACCAGAGGTCACTACTAAATGTTGTCCACCCGGATGGCTATGCCAGTTTGAGCGTGCGCCCGGTGAAAAAGCAACAACACCAGCGCTATGTTTAGCTGCCTCATTGGGCGTAAACAACATATCAACAAGCACATGGCCGGTAAAAAGTTGGGGTGAGCCTAAAATAGTTGCTCTGTCTGTATTCGGACTAATTTGAATGGATACTTTAGGGTTAGCTGGGGTATCGGCTAACCCTGAGCTAAGTGGGGCAAACATCAACAATGCGCTCCAGCTGAGTTGTTTTATGATTCTGTTTAGGTGATTTTTGACTTCTTTCACCTTTTTCTCCTTAAATTTAGAACGAGTTTAAGTCTCTGAAGTTAATCAGATTCTGAAAGTGGGTGGTGGTGAAAGCTTAGTCACTGAAATGAGCAACTAAGCTTAATAACTGAGCTAAGCTATATGCTTTTGGTTACGAATGCTGGCGACATCTTTGCTGGGCGATACGCCAAAGTAACGTGAATATTCGCGGCTAAATTGTGAAACACTGGTATAACCGACCATAGAGCTGGCTGTATTTACGTCTAACATTTTATTGAGCATGATGTAGCGCGCTTCTTGGAGGCGCAGACTTTTTTGAAATTGCAGCGGGCTCATTGAGGTAACTTGCTTAAAATGTTGGAAAAAAGAAGATGGACTCATATTTGATTTATTAGCCAGATCTTCTACTTTTACTGGATCTGGATAGTTATTTCTGAGCCAGTTAATCGCTTTAGATATTTTATAAATATTTGAATTTTCTGCACCAATTTGTGCAATTTGAGAGCCAATTGGACTTGTTAATAAACGCAGTAAAATTTCTTCAACTATCAATGGGCTGATTAAATCGGCTTTGTCTGGCTGGTGGTGCAGTTTGACCAGTTTAATGGCGCAATCCACCAAATCTTTATCATTATCGCTAATATAAATTGCCTGAGTATTTTTAACTTGCGGCATGCCATTTGGAAATACTTTTAAAGACAGTTCGGATAATTGTTGCGGGTCAATTTCCATTACAAAACATAAATAGGGTTCTAATACACTGGCTCTGATTACGTTAGAGGCAACTGGTGCTTCCGCAGAATAAATCGCAATCTGGCTGGCATCATACTGATAAATACTCTCGCCGAGCATTACACGTTTTGCACCTTGCGCGACAATGCATATTCCTCTTTTACTGGCAACACGGATAGACTCCAGATTCGTTTTGGAAGATTTAACCACATGGCAGTTTGGAATATTCAGTTTGCTCTTACCATCGTGCGGAACCAACTTTTTTAATAATTCAGCCAGCTCATTGAGCGAGGCTTGTAAAGCAGGAGCTATATTTTGATTGGCAGATGTTGTTTGCATATTTATCTTTTCCATTAATAACGGTGCGCTATCTATTAATTGTTTTAAAGTATATTAAATTTGACTGTGCTTGCTTGTTTAATACTCTGCCTTTTTTGCCTGATCCTACGTTTGTATCGTAAATCAGATCATTTCTTGGTTTGAATATGTTGCCAACTGGCAAGATCTGCTTGAGTATCTATATCTGTTGCGGCGTTTGTCAGCATAATTTCAATTAAGGTTAAATTGTTTTGATAAAGCATTTTTTTAGCACCCTGATTGCTATTTAATTCGGTTAATTGGGGAAATAAATTTTGCCCGAAAATAGCCGGAACACCACGTTTATTCTGGTATTTAGCGCAAACAATATCTGGCTGTGGTTGCGTTTGTTTAAACTGATTGATTAGTTGATTGTATTCATCTGCACTAATTGCAACCTGATCGGCTAGGGTAATTAAGATGGCATCATAATGTTGTTTAAGTTCAGTTACCGCAAAGGCAATAGAATTGCCTAAACCTTGTTGCCAGTTTGGATTATGTACAATGTATAAATTATCTTTGTTTTGTTGCTGCTGGCTTGGCTGCCCTAAAGCTTGATAAATCAAGTGATGCCAATAACCGGTGACTAGATAAATAGCATCAACCTGAGTTGATTTTAATTTATGAATGGCGAGATCAAGCAACGTTTGATCATTTATTTTGGCTAACTGTTTGCAGGCATTAAAGCGGCTGGATTGTCCAGCCGCCATAATTAATCCGGCTATTTTCATTGTTTCAGTCCATTTAAAGCGCGAATGTGAATATAGGTTAAATAGCGAGTTTTAAACAATTCACTGCATAATTAGCATCACTTTGTTGTTTTGGGATATGCGCGGATTTTTGGTATAAAACACTGTGGCACTGCGAAAGGGCAGACAAGGCAATGCTTTCCGGTAGTTGGCCGCCAATATTTAACCCAACGGGTGCATTTAGTGAAACTGGTAAATCGGTTAATTTAATTTCAGCCTGTTTTAATACTTTATCTCGCCGGTTGATTGGACCTAATAAACCAATAAATTCAGTTTGGCATTGGCTGAGTGCTTTTAACACCAATGCATCTAAACTGACATTATGACTCATGACGATGACCGCATTGACTGAGTTATTTTGAATATAATCGCTGAGGTTAACCGGCTCAAATTTAAGTAGGTGATCAGCGGTTGCAAAATATTCCGCTCTGGCATTGGCCGGTCGAGGATCCCAAATACTAACCCGCCAGCCTAACTGTTTTGCCATAGTACAAACGGGTCTTGCGTCAATCCCTCCACCTGCAATTAATAAATGCACGGCAGGTAAAATATGGGTTTTAAGCCAAGTTTGATTGTCCTGTTTAATCAATTCAGATACTGAGTTTCTATCGATTTTGCTTTGCTGAACATCTGTTTCTAAAAGCTCGGCCTGATTGATATCCAGTGGATGATTATTTGCCACTAACTGATAATATATGCCGCCTTTATTTTGGGTTAAGTTATGGAGCAGTTTATCCAGCCTTAAATAATTATTTTGTTGGCAAATTGGCTGCAACATTATATGGACAATGCCACCGCAGCCAATGCCTAATTGAAATGCCATATCATCTTCATCACTGCCGTCATAAGTGAGCAATTTTGATTTTTGATTTAGCATGACTTGGCGCGCGTGGCGTGAAATATCGGATTCCAGACAACCACCACTTAACATGCCTAGCTGCTGTCCATCGCCACTAAATAGCATCATAGCGCCTGCTTTGCGATAAGCAGGCCCTTCAGTTTGATAAATTGTGCCTAAAACCCAGTCTGTTGCATCTTTTAACGGATACCAAGTTGCCAGTATAGTATTTAGTGCATTAGACATAATACCCTCACTATTTAAGTTAAACTTTAAGCGGTAACTGGTAATATCTTTTACCTGTTACATTGGCTAAAGCATTGGCAACCGCTGGTGCAATCGGCGGTACACCCGGTTCACCAACACCGGTTGGTGGCTCAGCCGATGGCATAATATGCACTTCAATTTCTGGCATTTGGTTAATTCTAAGTACCTGATAATTATGGAAGTTAGATTCAACTACTTCACCATCTTTAATTGTGATGGCACTCATTAACACTGGCGATAAGCCAAAGCCTATGCCGCCTTCCATTTGAGCACGGATGATATCCGGATTAACCGCAACACCACAATCTACCGCACAAACCACTTTTTCTACTTTAAACTGACCATTATCGCTTACTGAAACATCAACTACTTGAGCAACATAACTGTTAAACGATTCATGTACGGCAATTCCTCGTCCCCAATTTTTAGGTAACTTAGCTCCCCAATGCGCTTTATTGGCTGCCAGTTCTAATACACCTTTAAGGCGAGGATGTTTTGCCAGTAACTGACGTCTTAACTGGTAAGGATCTTTTCCTGCTTTTACCGCAAGTTCATCAATAAAAGTTTCAACTGCATAAGCGGTATGTGTGCTGCCAACCGAACGCCACCACTGAATTGGAATAGCTTGCTTGACTGTGGTCGATTCAATTTTAATATTATCAATGGCATACGGAATATTCGATGCGCCTTCAACCGAGGTAACATCTACGCCGTTTTTAATCATACCGGACTCAAACACAGTACCGCTGGCAATAGACTGGCCTACAATATGCTGCTGCCATACACTGATATTACCGTTTTCATCTAACGCGCCAGTTAATTTATGAGCATAAGCCGGACGGAAATAAGCTGCACGCATATCATCTTCGCGGCTCCACACCAATTTAATTGGTGTACCTTGCATTTGGCGGGCTATTTCAACCGTTTCAACCAGATAATCTGAATGTGGATTCGCTCGACGGCCAAAACTACCGCCTGCAAATAACATATTAATTTTGATTTGCTCTGGCGACATATTCAGCGCTTTGGCAATATTCATTTGGTCAACGGTTTGAAATTGCTCACCGTTCCAGATTTCGCAGCTATTTTTATTAACGACTGCGACACAGTTCATTGGCTCCATCGCCGCATGTGCTAAATAAGGAAATTCGTAAGTTGCTTCTAAAACTGTTTTAGCTTGAGTTAATGCTGTGGTTAAGTTGCCTTCTTCTCGGGCGATTAAACCGGGTTTTGCTGCTATCTCCTTATATTCAGCGATAATTTGAGTTGAACTTTTGGTAAATGCTTTGCTGTGATCCCAAACAACTTTTAATTTGTCTCGGGCATTTTGGGCGCTCCAATAATCGGTTGCAATCACTGCAACTCCCGTTGGAATTTGCACAATTTTAATTACACCTTCGCTGGACTTAGCCTGAGTATCGTCAATTGAGGTAATTGTGCTGCCAAATTTAGGTGGATGCAGCACCATAGCGGTTAGCATTCCGTCGAGTTTTATATCTTGGGTAAAAATTGCAGTACCATCTGTTTTACCCGTATCTTTACGCGATAAATTTTGTTTACCGATTAGCTTAAATTCTGCCGGTTTTTTAAGTTTAATCTGATCTTCGTCCGGCATAGGTAAACTGGCAGCTAAAGCGGCTAGCTCGCCAAACTGAGCTTGTTTGTTTGAATTTTTAGCTGAAACCATTCCCTCATTTACACTAATTTCAGTTTCTGGTACTTGCCATAATTGAGCGGCCGCACTCACTAACATGGCTTTAGCGGTTGCACCGGCCATACGCATTTGCTGATAAGAGTTGGCAATTGCAGTACTACCGCCAGTGCCTTGCATTGGACCCCAAAATAAGTTGTTGTAACGTTTACCGTCTGTTGCTGCGGCTTCTGATCGAATTTGTGACCAACTTGCGTCTAATTCTTCGGCGACTAATGTAGCAAGACCGGTAAATGTACCTTGCCCCATTTCAATGTGTTTAATAAACACACTGACCGTATTATCTGGATTTATTCTCACAAACGCGTTAGCTTCAAATGCCGGATTATCTGAGCTGTTAAGATTATTGGTGTCAGCAAATGATAACGGAGTATGTAGCGCAATGGTTAAACCTGCGCCTAAGCCACCAATCACTTTTAAAAACTGGCGGCGGCTTTGTGATTGCAAGGTAGTTTCAATGGTTTGCTTAATGAGTCTTTGCATGGTGATTCTCCTTATCCGCTATTTGGCGTCGGCGATTTGTTTAGCTGCGGTTTTGATTGCACTGCGAATTCGCACATAGGTACTACACCGGCAAATATTGCCACTCATTGCGGCATCAATTTCTTCATCTGTTGGGTTTTGTTTGTTTTCAAGCAAAGCTACTGCCGACATAATCTGGCCAGACTGGCAATAACCACATTGTGGTACTTGTAAATCTTCCCATGCTTTTTGCACAATAATCGCTTTATTATTGTTCTGGCTAACACCTTCTATCGTGGTAATTTTTTTACCGTCTGCAACTTGCAGTGGAGTTGAGCAAGAGCGAATTGGTTGACCGTCTAAATGCACAGTACAAGCACCGCACATGGCCATACCACAACCAAATTTGGTTCCGGTTAAGTTTAATTGGTCTCTAATAACCCAAAGTATTGGGGTAGAAGGGGATGCATCAATCGTTTGTTTTTTTCCGTTTAGTTCAATTGTAACCGGCATTTGAGTTCTCCTGTGGCGTTGGCGGTCATTATCCGAGTAATGAACTTGAGCAAGTTATTAACCTCAATTCGGGATAACAAATTGCTTTCTAGTGGTTATTTTTCCTGATAACTGCGTTGAATTTGCTAGTAATAGCCAGCTATTACGTACGTTCTAATAAAAAATCCCTTACTAGAAAACGAACTTAAACTGAAATCCAATAAATTTAAGACTCTAGCTAACTTCTTACCCCGAATTGAGGTTTATTAGAGGATAGATGCTTTTTGTTTTTAAGTGTTATCTAAATAGTCTGAAATGTTTGCCTAATCGTCCAAATTTTTATGAACTATGGCTGTGTAGAAGTTGAATTGGAAAGGGCGTTATTAAGGTTAAAGGTTAAGATTAGCTATTTTCTAAATCAGATAAAATCTGAATCGCTTGCTCAGATGTATCACCACAAAAGGCGTGTTCGGCTTTAAACTCACCACAAACTTTAGGGCGTTCAGGTTTACCAAAAATTTTGCACAAATTATTGTGATCTAGCTGAATACAGCGAACACCGGCAGGTTTGCCGTTTGGCATCCCCGGAATAGCTGAACTGATAGACGGGGCAATACAACAAGCTCCGCAACTTAAACGACACTGCATAAAAATTTAATTTTGAAACTGATTATTTTGAATAGTAAAGGCGGGTAGTCTAGCGCTTAAAATAAAAATAGCCAGACAAGCTGGCTATTTTTTAACTTAATTTTAGAATACGAAAGGTTATAATTCACCCATCGAATTTTTTAATTTTTTCATTGCATTGGCTTCAAGCTGGCGTACACGCTCTGCTGATACCTGATATTTTGCGGCCAGTTCTTGTAAGGTAATTTTATTACCATCGTCTAACCAGCGCGCTCGAATAATATCCTGACTGCGTTCATCTAAAGTTGAGATTGCACTTAATAAACGAGTATTGGCATGGCTTTCCCACTGATTAGATTCAACTACTTCAGCAACATCTGAATTGTTATCTTCTAAATATTGGGCTGGGGCAAAAGCGCTGTCATCATCGTCACCAGCGGTTAGATCAAATGCTTGATCCTGATTGCTCATCCGCGATTCCATTTCAAGCACTTCGCTACGGCTCACACCTAATGTGTTTGCTACATTATCTACTTCTTCGTTGTTGAACCAACCTAAACGTTTTTTAGACTTACGTAAATTAAAGAACAATTTACGCTGTGCTTTGGTGGTTGCAACTTTAACAATACGCCAGTTTTTAAGTACGTATTCGTGAATTTCTGCTTTAATCCAGTGAACCGCAAAAGAAACAAGGCGAACACCAACAGAAGGGTCAAAACGACGAACGGCTTTCATTAATCCAATATTACCTTCTTGAATTAAATCTGCCTGAGGCAGGCCGTAACCTGAATAACTTTTTGCAATATGTACAACAAAACGTAAATGCGACATGATAAGTTGTTGTGCCGCGTCTAAATCACCATCGTTAAATAATCGCTCAGCCAGTGATTTTTCTTCTTCAGCAGTTAATACTGAAATGCTATTCACTGATTGGATGTACGCATCTAAACTACCGATTTGCGGTGATAGAACTAAAGCTGTAGATGCAGACATATTGGCCATGTTAAGCTCCGTATTTGTTAAACAATGAATCGTTTTTTTGTTAGCAGTCTTAATGTAAGAGTGCTAACCCTTGATTAGCACTCTCCAATATTGAGTGCTAAATGTCAATTAAGTTCAGTAAAAAAATGGCACTTTTTAATGAAATTTTTATGAATAGTGTGACTTTTATACCCCTTTGATGGTTTTTGAATCAGATCGTTTAAAATGCATTCAATGAGTTTGTCCGGCGGGATAAAAGCTGGATAGACATTAGATAGGAGCTGGGATGCCAGTTGCTTAAAAATAAGTTGAAATAGGCGAGGGTGTTTTTATTTTCACAGTAAAAAACAGCCAATAAAAAAGCCAGCAAGCTGGCTTTTTTAGGTTAACTTTACTCGATTAGTTTAAGTTAAATTCATTTCTTGCACTTTTTCGTGCGCTATTTCTGGCGTGGTGACTTCTGGTTTTTTATGTAAATCGCCTTTTAATTGCCCTTTTCTGTGTTTAAGCGCAGCATCTAATTTTTTTACAGAGTTGCTGATTGCCGGATACATAACTTTATCTGACCCCGAAGCTGCAAGACTTGCCCCTTCATATTTTGTAACTGATTCTACGGTAAATTCGCCGTGCTGTTTGGTAATAATGACATCGGCTGATATTAGAGAAGGAAAGTGACTGGCAAGTTTGGCAAATTTTTCTTCAACATGCTCTCGTACACTATCAGTGATTTCTACGTGGTGACCTGAAAGTTTAATTTTCATGGTAAATCCTTATCAAATATCGTTTTATAGTTAGTGCAATCTCAGTTTTAAAATCTGAGTTAACGACAGCCATTTTATGTGTCGCTTAATATAATAGTTGGGCAAATTTTTTAAAACACAAGGTGATTTTGAATTATTTTTTGTAATGGTATAAAAAATAATCAAAAGTGGATTGGAATGATAAAGAAGAGGCAATTAATTGTGAGCTGTTTGGCAAAAAATTGTCCCCTAAATTTAAGTTAAAGTGCGTTACTTAACTTAAATTTAGGATGGGATGAGCTGATTGATTATTTCAAAACTTTCAATTAGTGAGTGATAGCCCCCACGTGACGAACAACGCTACTTGCAACATCTGCACCCGCTTCAACAGCAGATAAAATATCATCGCCTGCAATACGCGCCGCAATGTAAGTACCAGCAAAAGAGTCGCCTGCTGCGGTTGTATCAATACAAGGTGAGTTTTTATCTACACTAAAACAGAATTTTTCATCTTGAGTAAAGGCGTAAATACCATCTTGTGCATTCTTGACAATAATTTCTTTACAGCCTAATGCTTGTAAAAATTCAGCTACTTCATCGTGAGTTTGGTGCTTAAATAAGGCTTTGTGATCTGTCATTCCCGGTAATGCAATATCCGTTAGCTGATACGCTTTGGTTAACCAATTAATGGCTTCTTCATCCGATTTCCAAAGTTTTGCACGGTAATTTGGATCAAATACAATTTTGGAGCCTTTATTTTTCATTGATTCAATTAAATCTAATAGCTCTTGTCGGGCGCTGTCCGATAAAATACCTAAGCTGATGCCAGTAAAATACACATAATCAAAATGCGGCAAGTTGGCTAAAATGTTTTGAGCTTTTAGTAACGACATTAACTGGCTCGCTGCCGATTCTTTGCGCCAGTATGAAACACAGCGTTTACCCTGATCATCACGGCTAATTGCATAAATACCTAGCTGTGCATCTGGCGTTTGCGCGACATATTGAGTATTTAAACCTTCACCTTTCCACTGGGCAAGCATTTCATTACTTAGATTATCTGTACCTATTGCTGAGATATAATAGACAGAAAGTCGTGATTGCCATCGTTTAGCATAAACTGCTGTGTTATAGGTATCACCTGCAAATGAACGCTTAAAATTTAATGTGTCGGTTGCATTTAACTCTAACATGCACTCGCCAATAGAAACTAAAGATGCCACTACTTTCTCCATTTTTTCGATACCCAACAGCGGGCGGCCAAAAATCAGGCTGCATATTAACGTTAGTTAATGAAAATTACCAGTTGTTAAACTTATATTGAAAATAAATGCTACCGGTGGCAGTTTATTTTGTTTTTAAGTAGAATTAACCTCTGCATAAAAATCAAACTTTTGAGGATTAGATATGAAAATT
This sequence comes from Catenovulum sp. 2E275, assembly GCF_025515275.1. Classification (GTDB taxonomy): domain Bacteria; phylum Pseudomonadota; class Gammaproteobacteria; order Enterobacterales; family Alteromonadaceae; genus Catenovulum. The sequence continues at coordinate 110,308 of NZ_JAOPFU010000001.1, read as the reverse complement.
GCACTAATGAATGAATTTAGCCAAGCTGCTAAAAATCCAATTATTTTAGAGCAGTTAGAAACGGTTGCCGGTGAGCAAGGTCACAGCGTTTTTAATGTTGGTATGGATGGCGATAATGATCACCGATTAACCTATATTCATTTAGGTATTATTGCGAGCTTATTATTAAACTCAGGCGCAGTTGATTTTGTGGTATCTGGTTGTGGTACTGGGCAAGGTGCATTAATGTCGTTAAATGCATACCCTGGTGTTACTTGTGGTTACTGTATTGACCCGTCTGATGCTTATTTATTTGCTCAAATTAATAACGGTAATGCGTTAGCACTTCCTTTCGCCAAAGGTTTTGGCTGGGGTGCTGAGCTTAATATTAAATATATTTTTGAAAAAGCATTTACGGGTGTTAAAGGTCAGGGTTATCCGCCGGAGCGTAAAGCATCACAAGTTGAAAATGCAGGTATTTTATCAACCGTAAAAGCTGCGGTTGCTAAAGATTATTTAGAAGCAATGAAGTCACTTGATCCTGAGCTTATTAAGCAAGCAGTGGGTGGCGCGCGTTTTCAGGCATGTTTTTTTGAGAACTGCAAAGACGAAAAAATTGCTGAGTTTGTAAAATCTTTTATCTAATTTGAAAGTGAGTTAGTTGTAAAAGTTTAAGCATTATAAAACCGCTTATTTTTAATTAAATAAGCGGTTTTTGTTTTCACGAATTAATTTGCTTTAATACTCAAAATTAAAGCCAAAATCTTTTAGCTTCTCATAAACATTAATATCAAAGCGGTATAAAGTCGCAGCTCTATGCGCCACATCTTTTTGTTTTTCTTTGCAGTTAATTAATAAGTTCATTTTTTGAATTTTTCGGCGGAAGTTTGGTTTATCCAACTTAACATCTAAAATTGCTTCGTAAATTTCCTGTAATTGCAGCAGGGTAAATTTTTCCGGTAATAAGCTAAACCCGATTGGCTCATGGCGAACTTTATATTTTAAATGTGCCAACGATGATTCAATAATCTCTTTATGGTCAAAAATTAATTCAGGTAAAGATTTAACATCAAACCAATCAACTTCATGAGTATTATCGCCATGTTCAATGCTCACTTCTTCCATTCTAACCAAGGCATAATAAGCAACAGTCACAATACGTCTTAGCGGGTAACGTTTAACTTTACCAAAAGCGGCTAATTGATCTAAATGAAAGTTTTTAACGCCTGTTGCTTGAGTTACAACACGGTAAGCTGCTGATTCTAGGTCTTCATCTAGTTTAACCCAATGGCCGATCAACCCCCATTTATTAGCCGCAATACCTTGTTTGTATTTAGCTAATAATACTTTGAGTTTGCCATTATCCATTGCGTAAATCAGATTATCTACCGAGATATTTCGCATTACATCTTCTGGTAAATGTTCTTCTTTATCCATTTCTGGAGCTAATAAGTCGTTTGGTTTAATCATTGCGCTGCTTAATTTTGGTAGTTTGTACTTAATTATTAAATGACTATGTTAAGTGAAAATATCGGTCTAATCAACAAAAGTAATATGTTATTAACAACTTTAGAACAACAGATTAGATTTATATAGGATATTTTTGCTTAATTATCTTTAATAAACTATGTGTTTTAGAATACATTAATAATCGTATTATTTTAATAAACTTCTGTATTTTTTAACTATTTTTATATGAATAGCAACTAATTTCCTAGGTGTTATTGTCATTTTGTCTTATTAAATAAAATTTTATCTTTATAAGTTTCTGTTTTTAATTAATTTAATATTTTTATTATAGATTTTTATTTTTAAAAGTTATTGTTTATTTGACTATAAAAATAATATGACTATAATTAAGTTAAATTTAAGTATCAGGCAAATCTTTTTTGTTTTGCTGGTGGAGAAATTAGGTTAAAAATGTCTACAAAAATTGAAACGACTAAAAGTCACGCAGAATTAACTCAAGAACGAGATTTACAAAAAGCAGCTAATTTAACTGCAATTGCGCAGCCTTTAGTAAATCACATGTTTACAGCAGATCCATCAGCACATGTGTTTAATGGGAAAATTTTTATCTATCCATCACATGATATCGCAAGCGATGCGCCCATTAATGACAATGGTGACCAATATGCTATGCGAGATTACCATGTTTTCTCACTAAATCAGATAGATGGAGAAGTGACGGATCATGGTAATGTATTAGATGTTGATGACGTTGATTGGGCGGAAAAACAAATGTGGGCGCCAGATGCAGCCGAAAAAAACGGTTTGTATTATCTGTATTTTCCTGCTCGTGATTATCAAGGTATTTTTCGTTTAGGTGTGGCTGTGAGTGATAAGCCTGAAGGCCCTTTTAAAGCGCAACCTGAACCAATTAAAAATAGTTTTAGTATTGATCCTGCAATTTATCAGGATGAAGATAATCAATATTACGCTTTTTTTGGTGGAATTTGGGGTGGCCAATTACAAAGATGGTCATCAGGAACATATCTTGCGGAGGATCATTATCCAGCAGATGACCAACCTGCATTATTGCCAAAAGTGGCTAAACTGGCCGATGATATGTTGGAATTTTGTGAAGATGTGCGTGATGTTGAAATTCTTGACGAAAACGGTGAATTGATTAAAGCTGGCGACAATGATAGACGTTTTTTCGAAGGCCCTTGGTTGCACAAATATAATGACAAATATTATTTTTCTTATTCGACAGGTGATACTCATAAAATTGTGTATGCAACGGGTGATTCGCCATACGGTCCATTCACTTATCAGGGGATTATTTTAGAGCCAGTTTTAGGTTGGACAACTCATCATTCTATTGTTGAGTTTGAGGGGAAATGGTATTTATTTTATCACGACTGTACATTATCAGGCGGTCAAACACATCTTCGCTCAATCAAAATGACAGAACTAACTTATGATGAGAATGGTAAAATAAATACGATTAAGCCATATAAATAAAGTTTCATTTAAAAGGCCTAAAACCTTTTATTGCCGACTGAGTATTAATACTCCAGTCGGCTTTTTTATATCTGCAATTATTTCTGGTTGAATTCTGTTGAAATTTGTCCATTATTCTACAATAACGCTTGATTCTTAGGTATGAAACGATTTGTCCTTAAGGTAAGTTAAATTGTGTTAATAGTGTAGTTTCATCATCTATTTTATGATGATAGACATAAATTATTCTATTCAGTTAGATTTCTTATTTGTACCCCCGCTACGGAGTGTAACCTAGTCAAATTGTAAGTCTAAAAAATATATAAAACAGGAAGTTAAGAATGAAAAGTGAAATCGAAAAATGTCTGGCAGGTGAGTTGTTTAATACTTCTAATGATGACTCAATGCGAATGATAGATAAAGCTCGAAAATTAACCCGTTTGTATAATCAAAGTGAACATCAGGATAAAGCGATTCGTTCCGGTATTTTAACTGATTTATTAGGCAAGATTGGCTCAAACGTTCATATAGACACCCCGTTTTATTGTGATTATGGCGAACATATTGCTATCGGCAATAATGTCATTATTAATATCAATTGTATTTTTATTGATTGTAATAAAATTACGATAGGCAACAATGTCTTAATCGCATCCAATGTACAAATTTGCACTGCAACACATCCGGTAAAACCTGATGAGCGTTTAGTTAAAAACTGGAGTGAAGATTCAGATTATCCTTATTTTAGGACGTATGCAGAGCCAGTAACAATTGAAGATAATGTTTGGATTGGTGCTGGTGTAACTGTTTTACCTGGAGTGACTATTGGTAAAAATTCAGTTATTGGAGCAGGTAGTGTCGTTAACCGCTCTATTCCTGCAAATAGTTTGGCTGTTGGTAACCCTTGCCGGGTGATCCGCAACGTGAATGATTAAAGCTATTTAAAAAATATAAATATATAAGCCCAAAATAAAAAAACGCCTTAACTTAAATATTAGTTAAAGCGCTTTTTTAGAATTATTATTTATTTAAAGCTGCTACTGTTTGGCCCTAAATAACTGGGTTTTAAACCACCGGTATTAATTAATATTTTTTCCACACCGACAGATAAATCTAAGCTATGTAGCTTAATGGTATGTTTACCTGGCTGATTAATCTTGATTTTGGTGCTGACTTTACGTATGCCTTCGCTTACGGCTGTATCCCATGCTGATTTTTTGGTGGAAAGATCAAGCTCAAGTATCTGGATGGGTTGATCATCAATAGATAAACCCAGTTTAGGGGTTCTGTCTGGAAAATAACTTAAAGTCGGTAACAGTTGTAACTCAAGTTCAAAAGTGCCGGTTGAAAAAAATGTCACCGGATATTCAACACTTGGGTGTGGCTGATGAGCCGTAAATTGGCGATAACTTTTTGGAAAAACCGAAATGGTATCAGAGCTGCGGCCGAGGCCTGTTATTGTGTCCCAATGATAACCATCTACTTTTTGACTGTTGGTAAATTTAGCCGCATTAATTGAAACATAACCATCTGCTTCAATAAATCCTATAGCCTTTTTAACTAAATCTGGCGCGCGTTTAATTGCAGTTACTTTAATTTGAGCTGCTTGCCAACTTGTGCCTTTTACACTAATGCTTGTTTGGTGTTTGCCTACGGATAACTTTTTCCAGTCGATAGCGAGTTTAATCTGCTCTTGTTGAGTGACTGTACCTTGGGTTTTAGACAAAATTAACCAGTTGGCAGAGGTTTGTACTGAAAAATCGTAGTCGGCTAATCCTCTGTTAAATAATTCAATCGCTTTTACCTTTTCGCCAACTGAATCAAAAATTAGCTCAAAGCTGCCTTTTTGTGGAAACGCTTGTGCTTCGCCTGTTACGGTTAAGCCCATTTCGGCGGCAGAGTGAGGCTGATATTGATACAGCACGGGCAAAGTATCGGCCGCTGGGTTATTCCAGTTGTTATAACCTATATGGGGCTGATCCATAAAATGTTGCCACTTACCGCCATTTAGGGCATCAAATTCTGCTTTTAATGCGGCATCTTGTGCAAATAAATCTTCAGCCTGCTTTTTGTAATCATTTGCTGTTGAGCGACCTTGAGTGGCATATAAATGATTTTTAGCGGTTGCAAAATAGAGCTTACTCACAATGGTGGTTGCTTTTATCGGGTGTAAAACGAGTTGATAAAATGCATCTTTTTTATTGTCATCAATTGCTTGGTAAATAGATTCAGCGACCGATAAATAAGACTCTAACTCGTCTTTAATCCGATCTGCTTCATTATAATTAAGCAGACTATATATCTTTTCTGACATTAATTCGGGTTTTCTACGCTGATTATGTCGAGTGTAAACTTTAATGATGTCATTAATCTGGCGGGCATATTTTTTACCAAAATAACGGGTTGCCCAGTCAATTCCATATTCATCCAGATTACCTTGATTAAACTGTTCAGGATCCCAAGCCATTTTTAAGAAGAATTCGGTTGGAAACTCCATTGGTTTTAAATCACCTACATTGGTTATCCAGATTTGATTGGCGTTAAATACATATGCCTGATGCATTTGTTCCCAAATTTTGGCTATCGGGGTTACATTCATCCAGCGATAAGAGCGCGGGCCGCCAACATAATCAAAATGGTAATAAACCCCTGCGCCACCACTGCGTGCTTGCTCCGCTTGAGTTGGTAAGCGGCGGATATTGCCCCAGTTATCATCAGCCCAAAGCAAAATAATATCGTCTGGGACTCGCATGCCTTTTTCGTAAAATGCCTGAACTTCTTTATACAAGCACCATACTTGTGGAATATCTTGTAAGTTTTTGTCTTTAATTTGTTTGGCTAAAATTTGGCGTTGGTCTGCAACAATATCTTCTAACAACTTAATGTTTTCGCCTTCTTGCATCGCGCTATCTTCGCGGCCACGCATACCCATGGTATAAATGCTTTCGTATGGCGCATTACGTTTTACACCACGTTGCCAAAATTGATATAAGTTTTGGCGATTGGTTGAATATTGCCATTCACCTTCGCCATCTCTATCCCATTCTTTATCGGCTCGCATCATTGGTTCGTGATGGGATGTCCCCATCACAATGCCATATTCATCAGCCAGCACCATATTTTGTCGGTCATCGTCGGCAAAAGCATTGTTCCACATTGCAGGCCACAGATAATTGGCTTTCAGGCGTAGCATTAGCTCAAATATATTGACATAAAATTGATGGTTATAGCCGCCAAAATTTTTGTTTGTCCAGTTAGTCAGGGCAGGGGCTTCGTCATTTAAAAATATACCGCGATATTTTACTTTGGGTATTTCAACAATTGGCTTTGATAACTGGGTAATTAAAGTATTCGCTTTTTTTACCGGCACATCCGCCCAATAATACCAAGGGGAAACACCGGCTTGCTCACTAATATCATAAGTGCCATAAATTGCGCCGCGTTTATTACTGCCTGCGATCACTAAAGCTTGTTTGATCTTGGGTGAAATGTTTTTAACCAGTTGAATTTGATAAGCATCCCACTGGTTATTAATTGCAGTTAAATCTATTTTTGCCGATTGCTCAAGTTGGGTTAGCAATTGCGATTGTCCGATGGTGGCAATTACAATAATATTGCCTGTTGCGGCTGTTAAGTCATGGATGATCGGTAATTGTTGTCCCGTTACTGCTCGTAGATCGTTCTGTAAATCTTGAGCTGCTCTCAATACCCCTTTGTTTTCATTAGCTGCAACAAAAATACTGGCGTTAGACTGGCCAACAATTTCCATGCTGTTATTAGAATTAGATAGAGCTGTATCTGGATAAATAAACTGCTGTACCCCAAATGCAAATGCGGGTTGAATCAGGCAGAATAATAAACCTGCCAACAGGCAGGTTTGTTGTTTTAATTTAGATAAATTCAAAATATCACCCAAAAATTAATGACAAGCTGATGAAACCGACAATTCGGCCGGATAGGCTGGTAAGCCATGGTTATTGATTAAATTCGCGCGCTCTGGATTACTTTGCCATGCATAGCGGATAAAGTTAATTTGGCTCGCCTTTGGTGTATTAATCACAACATTGGCATCTTTAATTTGTGCATTTGCCCAGTGGTAGGTTTTACCATCTGTAGAAATAGCAAAACCATCTAATTGCTCACCTTTGATTAATAAGCCATTTTGTGGATTTTCAACTTTAATCACAATTTGGTTTTGATGTTGACTGGCGCAGCTTAAAATAGGCCCTTGGTAAACTGCATCTTGTTGGCCATAGACAGTATTCAGCGCTGCCAGCGCAAATCTATCGCCTACCGCTTTTTTGTTGAGTGGATGAATATCATTCCATTCGCCTACATCAATTGCGGTGATCATGGCTGTATTGTCGAGTGTGAGCGCTTTAGCCTGCGCTGCGCGAGTTTCTGCCCAACCAGCATTAGATGGATTTTTATCTGCACTCATATAATTAGCAAGTTGAGTAAAAATAAACGGCATATCAGGCTGATTAAAGGTTTCACGCCAATTTTGGATCATCGCTGGAAATACTTTGGCGTATTTATCTGGGTTACTAGCGTTAGATTCCCCCTGATACCAAATAACGCCTTTAACTTGCATATTTTTAAGTGGCGCAAGCATGGCGTTATATAACGCATTTGGCTGCATGTGTGCCCAAAATTGTGTAGAAGGTGCATTCTCTGTTTTTGCACCAAAGCGGAATTTCCAAGTGCCTGCTAAATTAATTTTACTATCTGAAAAACTGAGTTGATAAGGTTTATCTGGGACAAAACCACCCTGACCTGAAGGGGCAACAATGCGTACTACAAGGGTATTTACGCCTGCTTTTAAAACAGTATTATCAACGTTATAGCGTCTTGGAGGGTATTGATAACCTGTACTGCCAACCTCTGTGCCATTAATATAAACGGTATCCGAATCTATTATGCGGCCTAACTCTAAAAAACCGTCTTGTTTAGCTTGGGATTCAGTTAAAGTAAAGTGGGTTCTGTACCAAGCTGCGCCGCTAAAATCCTCAGTGCCTTGATCGCCCCAATAACCGGGTACTGACATGGTACGCCACTGGCTGTCATCGTAGTTTGCTTGTTGCCAGTTAAATTGTTTACCTAAATCTGCCTGATTAAGTTTTTGCCACCAATTGTCACTGTTAGTTTTATCTTGTTGCTGAATTTTATCTAAATAACCGGCTTGTTGATTATTTTGCACTGTTTGGTAATCATCCGGAAATGCTTTTAACGCGGCTTCACTCATCCAACCCTGAGCACGAGAGCCGCCATACGCATTATTAATAATTGCGATAGGGACTCCGGTTTGCTGATATAGTTTTTTTGCAAAAAAATAGCCTACTGCGGAAAAGCCACCAATATTACCCTGGGTTGCGCTGCTCCAACTCGCGGCTTCAGGTTGAGCCAATGGGCCATTATAGGCTGAACGTTTTTCTATTTTTAACTGGCGAATTTGTGGAAAGTTATCTTGTGTCAGCGCTTTGTTATAAGTTAAACCAACCCGTTGCATTGGCAGTTCCATATTAGACTGGCCAGAGGCAAACCAAACATCACCAAATAAAACATCTTTTAATTCAATATTTTGCTCTGGCGTTTTTAAATTAATTTGATGCGGGCCGCCAGCCGACATCGGCGGTAGTGAAACTTGCCAGTAACCTTTGTCTACTTCAATTTTTTTCAGCAATTGGTTATCTAGTTGCAGTTCAATTGTATCTGCCTTGTCACTGTAACCTGTGATTAGGTTGAGTGTATTACGTTGTAAAATCATTGAACTGGCGTATTGAGGATCTAATTTAATATCGGCATAACTATTTGCACTTGTTGCGCATAATGCAAATAAAACAGAAGAGAGCAGTAATTTTTTCATTTTTAAATAATTGTAAAATTAACAATAAGGTGAATCTAACTAATTTAGTAAAACTTTTCAACATAAGTTTAATGTTAAATAAATCATTTTTTATTTTAGATGTTTTTTGTTCTCTTTTTTTTGATTTTTACACTTAAAAAACAGTGTTTTTTTCATTTTATATTGCAATTTATGCTTTTTGTAATAAATATATCCATTTTTCTTATTGTTGTTAAAAAGAATATAACAAAATATTGACATGCTGAGAGGGTGCTTTATATACTGATAGTGTTTTTTTGACTATATATTAATAATTAAATAACAAAGGAAGAGAGTATGTTTAAATTTAATAAAGTTTTGATTCTCATGCTAGCTACTGGTGTTCTGAATGCGTGTAGTTTAGAAACAGATGAAGAGTCGTCATGGACTGGGGAAGTTATCCAACAAAATCAGAATGATAATACAGATACAGAGGAACAAACAGATGAACAAGAAGAAGAGTTTCCTGAGGGAGTTGCCTATCAAACTAGTTTTGAAGATGGGACTATAAGTGGCTGGACTTCTCAGGGAGAAATTGGTTTAACCACTGTGCAAGATGCTCAAGATGGTGTATATGCTTTAAAAGCTTCGGGGCGAATTGAGTCATGGAATGCGCCTGCAGTCGTATTAACTGATTATTTAGAAGCTGGGAAAACTTATAATTTTAGCGCTTGGGTTAAACTATCGGGTACAGCATCTGCCAATATTAATATTACAATGAAAACAACGGTTGAAGGGGTAGATCCCAGTTATGATGGGATTACCGAAGCTGTTGCTGCAACAGACACTGATTGGGTTGAAGTCACGGGTACTTTTACTTATGAGGAAGTCGATGACACGGTAACCGAAATTCTGGCTTTTGTTGAAGGTCCAGATGCAGGTGTTGATTATCTAATTGATAATTTTGTTATAAGTGAAGCAGAAGAAAGTGATGAAAATAATAATACGACACAGGCTATTTATACTACTAATTTTGATGATGGCACGATAGGTGATTGGAGTCCTTTAGGTGGGATTATGTTAGAAGCTGTCACAGATGCAAAAGCGGGTACTTACGCGCTTAAAACGACTGGTCGGACGGCTGGCTGGAATGCGCCGGGCGTTGAACTAATTGATCAACTGACTGTTGGTGAAACCTATCAATTTAGCTTTTGGACTAAGTTAGTAGATATATCTACGGCAGGGATTAAAGCGTCAATAAGATATGATTTTGATAATTCAGACTCTGTATATAAAGAAGTTTTGGCAGTTGTAGATGCAAATGACACTGATTGGGTGCAACTTGTGGGTGAATACACAATTAATCCTTATCCAGAAGAAGATGCTGATGATTCTGAAACGACCTCAACCGAAGCTCCAACTACAATGTTTCTATATGTTGAGAGCACGGATGAAAGTGCCAGTTATATCATTGATGAATTTGAGATTTTACCACCAGAGCCAGCGGTTGTTGAATAATTAAGCTTATCTTAAATTTTACCTAATCAATTGTAGAACTAACGACACTCTTATTGTGTCGTTAGCTTTTTATTTGATAAAACGTATTTATAAGAGGAATTTATGATTAATTTAAGGATTATTTCTTTATTATTGTTTACCTGTATTGGCTTAATCGCATGTGGGTCTGACGGGGGGCACCAAGTTGATAAATCTAAATTGCCAGATAAACAAGAAGATAATAATCAACAAGAAAAATTAACAGAATTTACACCCGTGACTGTCGCAAGTTTAAAAGAAGGTGTTGATTTTCCTATTGGTGTAGCCGTTCCAGCTGGTAATTATGGTAGTAGTATTTTATTAAGTGAAGAGCGTCAAAATTTAGCTATACAGCATTTTAATCAGCTATCAGCTGAAAATATTATGAAAATGGATGCTTTGCATCCTACGCAGGACACCTTTAATTTTACTGACGCAGACAATTTAGTGAATTTTGCTAGTAATAATGGTTTATCTATGCACGGTCACGTTTTAGTCTGGCATAGCCAAACTGCAAGCTGGATGCGTTCATTTACGGGCGATAAACAAGCCTGGATTGAGATGATGGAAAATCATGTAACGACTGTTGCAACCCATTTTGCTGGCCGCCTAAAAAGCTGGGATGTTGTGAATGAAGCTTTTTTAGATGATGGTAATTACCGTAATACAGGTGATTCAGGTTCTATCTGGTATCAGAATATCGGGGCTGAGTTTATTGAGCGTGCTTTTATTGCAGCCCGAGCTGCCGACCCTGACGCTGAGCTGTATTATAACGATTACAACTTATCAAGCAGTGCAGCTAAACTCGGCGCTGTGGTTAACATGGTGAAAGATTTCCAGAATCGTAATATTCCAATTGATGGTGTCGGTTTCCAAATGCATATCAGCGGTAACTACCCGGGTATTTCAGCCATCAAAGCTCAGTTTCAAAAAGTAGTTGATCTGGGGATTAAAGTGAAAATTACTGAGCTGGATATCCGGATGAATACGGCAGAAAATTTGGATGAGTTAACGCCAGACATAGCAGAAAAACAGAAAAAGCGTTATTACGATGTAATTTCTGCTTATTTAACGACAGTGCCTAGTGCTCAGCGCGGCGGCATTACAGTTTGGGGAATTAGCGATGTTGACAGTTGGATCATTGGTTTATATGACTCACCAGACTGGCCTTTATTATTTAATGCTGAGTTTGAAGGTAAGCCTGCATTGCAAGGTGTTGCGGACGCTTTGGCTGAATTTAAATAAACCGCTTTAGCAAAGGACAATCAGTTACAACAAGCCGGGATACTTAGTTGTAGTCATATTCAGAGTTTTTACATTACCGACATTGAGTGTTCTGGTTGCAAAATTTATTGTATCACCCAGTGTGATGGAATAAGCGCTATGGCAGGCGCTTGCCTGCTAATCCATTATAAACACTAACAAAGAAGGTTATATCCATATGGAAATAAATAAACAACTCGTAGTCTCAGCCGCATTAGTGCTCAGTTCTATGAGCTTAAATGCATTAGCTGGTAACGTAACCATTAATTTTAATAACCAATACCAAGAAATTGATGGTTTTGGTGGCATGAATGCTCCAGGTTGGATTAATGATTTAACATCAGCTCAAGCAACAAAAGCGTTTGGTACAGGTAATGGCGAAATGGGATTGAGTATTATGCGAATGCGTATCGATCCTGATTCAACGCAGTGGCCACTGCAAGTGCCTACTGCACAAATTGCTAATTCGTACGGTGCTAAAATATTAGCAACGCCTTGGACACCTCCCGCTTATATGAAAGATAACAATAGCTTAACCAATGGTGGTAAATTAGAGGCCGCACATTATTGGGGTTATACCAATCATTTAATGGATTTTACCAATTATATGGCAAGCGAAAATGCGCCTATTTATGCTTTATCTTTGCAAAATGAGCCGGATTGGCATCCTGATTATGAATCATGTGAATGGTCGGGTGCCGATTTTGTTACATATTTAAATGACCAGGGCTGGCGATTAGACCCTGCTCTTAAAATTGTTGCCCCTGAGTCATTAGGCTTTACAACAGCTTATTCTGACCCGATTTTAAATGATCCTGTCGCTAATAGTTATGTCGATATTATCGGCGGTCACTTGTACGGCGTCACGCCAAGTAATTACCCGCTTGCGTTGCAAAAAGGTAAAAAACTCTGGATGACTGAGCATTACACCAATAACGAAGATGCCAATGATTGGGATGAAGCAATTGATGTAGGTTTGGAATTACATCAAAGCATGGTGGCAAATTATAGTGCCTATATTTGGTGGTATATTCGTCGTGGGTATGGTCTGTTGACTGAAGACGGTAATGTGAGTAAGCGTGGCTATATTATGTCGCAATTTTCAAAATTTATCCGTCCAGGCGATGTGCGTATCGGTGCCACCGAAGTACCTGAAAGCAATGTTTATGTCACCGCTTATAAAAATAATGCAGGTAAACTCGTGATTGTAGTCGTGAATAAAACAAACTCTCATAAACAGCTTAATTTTACCCTACAAAATGGCACAGTTAGTCTAATGACTAAATATTCCACTTCAGCTTCTATGAATGTGGACTATAGAGGCAATTATACGGTTAGCAATAATCAATTTACCGCCTATGCAGATCCTTGGGCAGTACAAACATTTGTATCTAACTAATTTAAGCAAGATAGCTTTACTATTTACGTTAACCTGAGTTTGAAACTATTTTTTAAAGCTCAGGTTTTAAATTTTTTATCAATATATCTTCGCAATTGTTATGGAGTTACCTGTTATATGAAGATTAAAAACCCTTTATTTTTATTGTTAATATATTCCCTGAGTTTAACTGGGTGCGGAAGTTCATCATCCGGTTCTAAATCTGATTCAGATGACAAAAAACCGGAAAATCAGTTTGAACTGTTCGTCGATTTAAAAACACGTTATCAAACCATAGATGGGTTTGGTGCTGCTTTACCTATGTGGACATATGATATGTTGTCTGATACGGAAGTGAAAACTTTAGTGGGTACAGGAGAAAATGAACTCGGTTTAACCGTTTTAAGGACTATTATTAATCCAACTCAAGACGTATGGTCACTAGCGGTTGATAATTTATTGGAGGCCAAATCTGTCTCGGATGAAGTTAAAATTCTAGCAACACCTTGGTCGCCACCTGCTTATATGAAAGACAACAATAGCACGGTTGGTGGTGGTAAACTATTGCCTGAATATTATGATGATTATGCACTGCATTTAAAAGCCTATGTTGATTTTATGGTGAGTAAAGGCGTAAATATTGATGTGGTATCTGTGCAAAACGAACCTGATTGGCATCCAGATTATGAATCCTGTGATTGGACTGGTGAAGAATTTAAAAACTTTTTAATTCAATCAGGCGACTTAATTCCAACTCAGGTATTGGTTGGTGAGTCACTTGGATTTAATCGTGCGTATACCGATCCAAGCTTAAACAGCGAAGAAGCGCTGGCAAATTTTGAATATGTTGGCGGTCACCTGTATGGCGCTGAAAATACAAATGCCTTGTCTGAATATTCATTGGCAGAGGAAAAAAACAAAAAACGCTGGATGACAGAATGGCTGATTCATGATGCTGATGGTGATGGTGATGCGATATGGGGTGGTGATAACAAAGCCGTTTGGGACGAAACCTTAGATAAAGTAGTATACCAAATTCACAAAACTATGAGTGTGAACTGGAATTCCTATATTTGGTGGTGGGCCAAGCGATATTATTCGTTGATTGGCGATGGACAAGCTCAATTTGGTACGCAAGCTGGACAAGTTTTAAAGCGTGGCTGGGCGTTTTCACACTTTTCTAAATTTATCCGCCCAGGTGCAGAGCGAATTGATGTTCAAAATACCATTAGTGGTGCCTATGTCACAGGCTATAAAAATACCGACAATACCGTTATTGTAATCTTGAACCGTGGCAATACAGATAAACAGGACGTAGATTTTGAAATGCCTTATGTATTGAGTTCAATTGACGCTTACGTCACCTCACAAACTCAAAACCAAGAATCTTTAACAGTAAATGCCAGTGGTAAGATTGTAAAACTGCCTACGTTACCAGCCCGCAGTATAGTAACGATTGTAATAGACGATTAAAAAAAAAGTAAAATTAGGTCAGTTTAAATTCTATTTAATTTGACCTTTTATATAGTCATTATTACATTTAGTTGTTATTATTTTTAATTAGTTCCCTATAATCAGTTAAAATAAGGCCTCTAATGAAACATTTAATTACAAAAAGCATCAAGACAGTTGGCGTATGCTCGCTTGGTGTTTTGTCATTAACTTTATCCCTGCCAGCTTTTTCAGTTGAGCACATCTCTATTAACATTGATACCAATCAAACTGGATCCAAAATTAACAAAAATATTTATGGTCAGTTTACCGAGCATTTAGGTCGAGGAATTTACGAGGGGATTTGGGTCGGTACGGATTCAGACATCCCGAATACTAAAGGTTACCGCAACGATGTATTAAACGCATTAAAGTCGTTAAAGGTACCTGTAATGCGTTGGCCGGGCGGCTGTTTTGCTGATGAATATCATTGGCGCGATGGTATAGGTGAGCGTAATAAAAGACCGGTCAGAGTGAATTCAAACTGGGGTGGGGTTGAAGAAAGCAATCAATTTGGTACGCACGAATTTTTTGAACTGGCTGAAATGATAGGTTCAGAAACTTACCTTAATGTGAATCTGGGGACAGGGACAGCGCAGGAAATGGCGCAATGGCTTGAATATATGACCTCAACCAATAATTCGAGTTTAGCGCAGGAAAGACGCGCAAATGGGCGAGATGAGCCGTTTAAAATTGATTACCTGACAATCGGTAATGAAGCTTGGGGATGCGGCGGTAATATGACGCCTGAGTTCTATAGCCATCTATACAACCAGTATGCAACCTTTGCTAAAACTTACAATGGCACTCAACCTGTGTTTGTTGCCAGTGGCGGTACTGGGGATGATACCAGTTGGACAGACGTATTAAGCAAAAACAAAAAAGCTAAAATGGATGCGATTTCATTCCATTATTACACCTTACCGACTAACGACTGGAGTGTTAAAGGCAAGGCGATTAATTTCCCGGAATCTGAATGGCATTCAACCATGATCAATACTTTAAAAATGGAAAAATTTATTCAGGACAATATTGCTGTGCTGGATAAAAATGATCCAGAAGGCGAAATTGGTTTTTATGTAGACGAATGGGGTGCATGGTATGACGTAGAAGCTGATCACAACCCAGGGTTTTTATATCAGCAAAATACCATTCGTGATGCTGTGATTGCAGCGACGAATCTGAATATCTTCCATCGTTATGCAGAACGAGTTCAGATGACCAATATTGCTCAGATGATCAATGTTTTGCAAGCTATGATTCTGACAGATAAAGAAAAAATGTTGCTAACACCAACTTATCACACGTTTAAAATGTACGTGCCGTTCCAAGATGCGACCCATATTCCGGTGCAAACAGAACAAATGGCGTATGAGTCTTTTGAGGGCGAATCCTACCCGGTTGTCAGTGCATCAGCTGCTAAAGCATTGGATGGTAAAACTTACATCGCTTTGGTTAATTTATCTGCATCAGATGAAGCAGAAGTAAAGATCAATCTGCAGGGGGAGAAAGCGAAACTGGCGAAAGGTCAGCTGTTAACTTCGCCTAAAATGAATACTTTTAACTCTTTTGATAATCCAGAGCGGGTTAAACCTGTCAAGGTTGAGCATAAAGTAAAATCGGGCCAGTTAAACGTTAAGTTGCCGGCCCACTCGGTTATGGTTATTCAACTGAATTAGTCCGTCTAATCTAACCCGCAAATGCTTTGCGGGTTAGATTTAAAGCCCCAAATGGTGAACTTATGATTACATTAAGCCAGGGAAAAAACTTTGCCCTGGATTGCTATTATATCGGGCAAACACAAACACCGATTCTGGTCATAGATGATTTTGTTGCGCAAAGCGATTGGTTAATCGAGCAAGCCTGCTCCGCTCATTTTCAGCGACAGTCGCAGCTATATCCAGGAATACGTGCGCCTGGTCCTAATGAGTATCAAGACTATCTAAAGGCGATTCTACTGCCTTACATTGCCCACTATTTTTCACTTGCCGACGCATCCTTTGTGGTTGATAAACCCAACTATTCGCTGGTGACGCAGGCGGCCAATCAACTGAGTATTTATCAGCGTATTCCGCATGTCGATTCTGTCGAAGCGAATTCATTTGCTGTTTTGCATTATTTATTCAGACAGCCTTTAGGTGGAACCGGATTCTATCGGCATAAAAAAACGGGTTTCGAGCGTCTGAACGCGCTCAATAATGAACTTTACTTTCAATCGTTGGAAAAAGAAGATGGCAGCAACAACATCCCGCGCAGAGCAGATGGTTATATTAACGGTGACACTGCACTATTTCAGCGTATTGGTTCAGTAGAAGGCATTTTTAACCGCCTTGTGGTTTACCCCTGCAATTTATTACATTCGGGTAACATTGAAAAAGAATTTCAACCTGACAATAACCCGAAAATGGGTCGTTTAACTATTAATACCTTTATAGATAGCATTAAATAAATTTATCATACAAAATATTAATATTCATGTTGACTATAATGTATTAATAGCTAAAATTGGTAAACGTTTTGTTAATTAAAAAGGATAATAAAATGAACAAATGTATATTGATATTGATTTTTATGAGTTTGGGGTTTCCGGTAGTTGCTCAAGAAAAAATTAACACCAATTTTTTCTATTTTTTAAATGGTGAAACACCAGGTTATTGGGGGTGGGTTATTCGGGGTGACGGCAATTGGTGGATGCCTATTGAAGATAAAGGTGGGCAAAGTGCCGGTGGTGCTTTAAAAATAGAAAAAGCAGATGATAAAGAAATCCCCTCAGCGCTCAGGTTAAAGTGGCGTAAAGGTAAAGGCGAAATTAATGCATCAATTGTTGGTAGTCCGGTTGACTTGTCTAAATACGAAAACTCAGCCGAATATGCGATTGCGTTAAAAGTGATTTCCCGCAAGGTGCCACAAAAAGTCTTTTTTAAAGTGAATTGTGGCAAAGACTGCAGCGGGCAAGTTGATATTTCTGACAGCTTAAAAAATGCGCCACGGAATAAGTGGTTTGTTTTACCTGTACCGTTAAATTGCCTAGCTATGCAAGGTGTAGATTTAAGCCATATCGACTGGCCGTTTTCACTGGCTACAGCAGATTCTCTGGAACTTCATCTTGGCGAGGTCCGCATTGCACCTTTAGCTAAAGGCTCAAAAGGCTGCGCAGACGAAGTCGCCACCGCTAGCTAATAGGCTCATCAGGTTATTTTGTATTTAAATGAGCAAAATAACCTGGCCTAATTATTTATTCAATTATTCAAATTCTGATATGAAACCATTTTTATTAATATGCAGAATATTCTGTATTTTGCTGAGTGTTACTGTGAGCGCAGGTTTTGTGGCGCATGCTAAATCCAATTTTGAATTTAAACCCAATATTTGGGCCGACGTACCAGATATGTCGGTTATCCGGGTTGGTCAGACTTATTATATGAGTAGTACGACAATGCATTTAAATCCGGGTGTACCTATTATGAAATCCCATGATTTATTGCATTGGCAGGTAATAAATTATGCTCATCAGGCGTTGGATGAGAATAATGCAGCACTGAATTTAGACAGAAACAATGCCTATAGTAAAGGGACTTGGGCAAGCAGTATTAATTATAAAAATGGTGTGTTTTATGTGACGTCATTTTCTTATACCACAGATAAAACCTATATCTGGACAACTACAGATATAGAAAATGGTCAGTGGCAGCAAGTGACGCTAGACGCTTTATACCATGATGCCTCTTTATTGTTGGACGATGATGGTCGAGCTTATTTAGCTTATGGTCATGCTGATATTAAAATAGTTGAACTTAACTCTGACTTATTTGGGATTAAAGCTGGTGGTCTTGCTAAAACGCTTATTACAGATGCAGCGGCGATTGCTGGCGAGGACTTTATTTTAAAAGCGGAAGGCACCCAAATTCAGAAAATAAACGGCTGGTACTATATTTCAAACATTTGCTGGCCTAGAGGTAAACCCAGAACTCAAATTATCCATAGATCTCGCTCGCTCACCGGTCCATATGAAGGTAGGCTGGTTTTTCAGGATGAAGGTATAGCACAAGGTCAATATATCAGTACGCCAGACGGCAAATGGTATCTCTATGCATTTAAAGATAGCGGTGCAGTGGGTCGCATCCCTTATCTAGTGCCGGTTGAATGGCGCGATGGCTGGCCAATCATCAGTCCTCGGGCTGAAAAGTTAGCGCTGCCTTATGGTACAAATAGCGTTCAAGGCTTAATTCGTTCTGATGACTTCAACCAAGCTGAGCTAGATTTAGTCTGGCAATGGAATCATAACCCTATTGAAGGAGCTTGGTCTTTGCAACAACGTCCTGGCTATTTGCGTTTAACCACAGATAAAGTGGTTACTAACCTGTTTGAAGCCCCTAATACCTTAACTCAACGAATGTTTGGACCACAAAGCAGTGCAACGATAAAAATCGAATTAAACGGTATGGAAAATGGTGATTTTACCGGATTGGCAGCCTTGCAGGATGAATATGGGCTGGTTGGTATTGAAAAGCACAATGATCAACACAGTGTACTGATGATTAATAATCAAAATGGCGATCATCAGGTTATTGAGCAGATTGCACTGAGTCAAACTTACATTTGGCTGCGCGTTGTTGGAGATTTCACCAATCAGCGCGATCTCGCTCAATTTTATTACAGTCAGGATGGCAAGCATTGGCAAGTTATCGGTAATACGCTGAAGATGAAATATAAACTTAGCCATTTTATGGGCTACCGGTTTGCACTTTTTAATTATGCAACTGAGCGCAAGGGTGGGTATGTTGATTTTGACTATTTCAAATTAAATGACAAAGTACAAATAACAACTGGAGAATAAATATGGAAAACAGGAAACTCAATAAGCTGGTTATGTCGCTCGCGGCGATCTGCAGTGTAGTCGCCCTGTCCGCATGTATATCAAGCGGTAATAAGAAGCAGGAAGCGGTATTGGTTAATGAGCAAGATAACAGCCAAAACCAGCAGGATAATACCAATAACCAGCAACAGAGCTGTGATTTGCCAACTCAATTTTCATGGCAAGCTTCGGCACCACTGATTTCGCCAAATAATGGAGCCTATGGTATTAAAGATCCATCTGTTGTTCATTATGATAACAAATTCCATGTGTGGGCGACCATTAATGATGGTAGCTGGAAATCCGTTTATTTAAACTTTTCAGACTGGGCTGAAGCTGACTCAAGTGCCCAATATCCGATGCATGGCACAACAGTCGGTAATACAGTCGCACCGCAGATTTTTTATTATAAACCGCATAACAAGTGGTACAACTTTACTCAGTGGGGGCGCGGCTTCTCAACAACGACAGACATTACTGATGTCAATAGCTGGATCAGACGAGAGGACTTTTTACGCAACGGTCCGCCAATTGAGCAAGGCAAGCCGGAATTGGATTATTGGGTGATTTGTGATGACACAGATTGTCATTTATTTTTCTCACGAGATGATGGTGTTTTATATAAATCAAAAACGTCACGCGAAAACTTCCCATATTTTGATGGCTACGAAATTGTAATGGAAGATCACCGAGGTAACGGCAATAGCTTTTTATTTGAAGCCGCCAACGTTTACAAGGTAGATGGTACAGACAAGTATTTATTACTAGTGGAAGCGTATCGCACACCGGGTTATGGTCCAAGATATTTCCGTTCGTGGACATCAACCAGTTTAGATGGTCCGTGGGAGCCGCTTGCTGATACCGAAGCTAATCCGTTTGCTGGCAATGCTAATGTTGATTGGGGCAGCAACAAATGGGCTGATGGTATTAGCCATGGTGAAATGATCCGCTCCGGATATGATGAATATCTGACAATTGACCCCTGTAATCTGCAATTTGTTTTTCAGGGTGATACAGGTGAATCATTGGATGGTACTTATGGGGGAGAACCTTATAAATTAGGGGTTTTAACTCTTAAATAAAATGTCTTTTTAGAAATTTGTAATAAAAGTGAATGAATCGTTTATTCACTTTTATCTTTCCGCAAGTTCATATCATTCAAAAATCACTCATTTCAGTCAATTATTCTGAAAAAATTAACAATTTTTTTCTGCTTAATATTTTTTTAGGCTAAAACTTAACATTATGAACTGCTTATAGTTTTTATGATTATATTAGTGTTTTTTTGTTATATTTTAGTTGAAAGCCTTTGTAAATTACGAAATTTAAGTGTTAATAGTGGTGATTTCTTGTTTTTTGCATGTTATAGTAAAAATGACACTAATGTTAAGGTTTGTAATTATGAAAAAAATGAAGATGTTTTCACTAGGTAAAAAAAGCGTTTTAATGTCTAGTATTGCTTTAGCGTTAACCGCCAATGCTCAGGCTCAGGAAATAGATCAAACAGACAATGATGTTGAAGTAATTCAAATTAAAGGTATGTTGTCGAGTATTCAGAAATCGACAGCGTTAAAGCGTCAATCCAGTGGGGTTGTTGACGCGATTTCATCTGAAGATATTGGTAAGTTCCCAGATACTAACTTAGCTGAATCTTTGCAACGTATTACTGGTGTTTCAATTAACCGTTCAAGTGGTGAAGGCCGTCAGGTAACGGTTCGTGGCCTTGGTCCGCAGTTTAACACTGTATTATTTAACGGCCGCCAAATGCCAAATGCGACCTCTGGCCGTGGTTTTAATTTTGACACAGTCGCTGCTGAAATGGTCAGTGGAGTTGAGGTTTATAAGTCTTCATCTGCTGCCATTCAATCAGGTGGTATTGGTGCAACTATTAATGTAACAACGACTAAACCTTTAGATGTAGGTGAAAGAATTTTAGTTTCTGCTAAAGGTATTTATGATGAAAATGCCAGCTCAACTACACCACAAATTTCTGCTCTATACAGCACAAACCCAACTGAAAATTTTGGTGTGTTAGCTGCTGTGAGTTATCAAGAAAGAGATACTCAAACTGACTCTGTTGAAGTACGTAGATGGCGTTCATATCTTTCTGGTAGTGGCGACTATATGCAGCTAAGCGGTGGTTATCCGTCTAATTCTGCTGGGGGTGAAGCTTTAGTCGATTATATGCCAACTCAAACTGCGGTGACTCGCTCGGAGTCAAACCGTAAGCGTTTAAACGCTAATTTAGTATTGCAATATGCGCTTAATGAAGATTTAACCGCAACGTTTGATGCAAATTATTCTGATCTTAAAGTAAAAGGCCGTGATCTTGAGAGTGCATCATGGCGAACTTATGGTACAAACGAAGGTGAAGTTTGGGATGTTGATGAAAATAACACAGCTATCTTTCATCAATTTAAAGATCGCGGTATGGACTTTTTCTTAGGTGCACCAGAATCAAGAGAAGTCGGTTTACAAACCGGTTTAAATCTTGAGTGGTTTGTGACTGATAATTCAATTTTAAAATTTGATGCTAGTCATGCAACATCTGAAAGCAACCCTGACCAAGAAACCAATGTAAATCGTTCTGATATTCAAATTGCAACTATGGATTATCAATTTATTGTTGATGGCGATATTGCTACCCATTTTTATGATAATGATGATATTGGTTACCAAAACGCAAAACTGCATCAGCAGGATGTTTTCTCAAACCATTACAAAGATGAAATTTCACAATTAAGCCTAGATTACACCTATGAAGGTGACAGTTTTACAATGAAATCTGGCTTAATGTATACAGACCAAACTAAAGTCGTTGAGTCTTTCAATAACAATGTGGGTGAAGGCGCTGATGCATACGCGTTCCGCGGGTTAGTTGATGTTATTGGCGAAAATGGGTTATTTAGCTCATTAGAAGAAGCTCAGGCTGCAGGTTATGGTGTAACGACAATTGACCACGCATTAATTGGTGAAACTGCGTTTTTATCATTTGATCCAGAAGCGGCTTATAGCTGGATTGATACAATTAGAGAAGTGGCTGGCGATGATTCACTGAGTTTAGATTTAGTCCGTCAGACAGATTGGTACGAAGTTCAGGAAAAAACTTTATCTGCTTATTTAGAGTTTACCGCTGAGTTAGAAATTGAAGGTCGTCCATTAACTGTGGTAGCAGGTTCTCGAATTGAAAATACTTCAATTGACTCAACCTCGCTGGAAAAAACACTGGATTCATTAACTTTTGTTGAAGCTGGTGAAGATATGACACTTAACTACTCTGACAGTGTGCCTTACACAGACGGCGATAGTTATGATTTGTTTTTACCAAATATGTCAGTAAAACTGGAAGCGACAGATGATTTAGTCTTACGTTTCGCAGCTTCACGTACAATTACTCGCCCAGAATTGGGTAACATGCGTTCAGCTCGTTCATTTAGCTCAATTCGTGCAGGTGACGTAGGTCAGGCAGTATCAGGTAACCCAGATTTAAAACCTTATATGTCTGATAACTTAGATTTTTCAGCCGAATGGTATATTGATCAATATAGTTATGTATCTGCCGGTTATTTCAGAAAAATCGTTGATAACTTTATTGTGACAGATGCGTCAACAGAAGCAATTGAAGGCGTAATTGATCCAACAACTGGCGAGAATGTTTTATTTGATATTGCGCGTCCACGCAATTTACAAACAAAACAAATCAGCGGTTGGGAGCTAGCTGGTCAGCATGCCTTTGGTGACTCAGGCTTTGGGGTAATTGCCAACGCCACATTTGTATCAACAGATTCTGAATTCACCATTGATCAAACCGATGCTTCAGCTATTGTTGGGTTAAGTGATTCAGCAAACTTAGTTGGTTTTTATGAGAAAAACGGCATTCAGTTCCGAGTAGCTTATAACTGGCGTGATAGCTTTATTGAGCAATTTGGTCACTTCTATGAAACCACAACTGGTGAACCAACTACAGTTGATGAATATAGCCAAATTGATTTATCGGCCAGTTATGACATTAACGACGAAGTCAGTGTTTTCTTTGAAGGCATTAATGTTACAGGTGAAGACATTAGAAAGTATAACCGTTATGAAAACCAAATGGTGTTTGCAGCAGATGGCAGTGCTCGTTTTGCTGTAGGTGTTAGAGGATCTTTTTAAAGACTCATCTACACTCAAATAACTATATCAACTTAATCACATTCAATTGATTAAGTTATAAAGGGGCTGTCAGCAACGACAGCCTTTTTTATTTGCTCGGGAAAACAGATAAATGAAACAAATTAAAAAAGTGGTTATTGTTGGCGGTGGCAGTGCTGGGTGGATGAGCGCTGCCGCATTAGGCAAATTATTAGGTAATCAATTTGAAATTGTATTAATTGAATCTGAGCAAATTGGTACTGTTGGAGTAGGTGAAGCTACCATTCCGACTTTGCATATTTTTAATCGACTATTAGATATTAATGAACAAGATTTAATGGCCAAAACCAATGCTACATTTAAGCTTGGTATTCAATTTGAGCATTGGAAAACGCTAAATGACAGTTATATTCACTCATTTGGTGAAATTGGTACAGATACTTGGGCTTGTGGTTTTCATCACTTTTGGCTAAAAGCAAAGCAGCAAGGATTCGCCATTGATATTGGTGATTATACCGCAGAGCACTTAGCTGCCAGACAAAATAAATTTGCGATAGATTCTAAGCAAAATAAAGGGTATGCGTTTCATTTAGATGCTGGATTATTTGCCCAATATTTAAGAAATATTGCTGAAAAACATCAGGTTAAAAGAGTTGAGGGTTTAGTTACTCAAGCTACTTTAAATCCTCAAACCGGAGATATTGAAACCCTTACACTCGATAACGGCGAACAAATTAGCGGCGATTTATTCATTGATTGTTCAGGGTTTTCCGGATTATTAATTGAAAAACAACTACATACAGGGTTTGATAACTGGGCGCATTACCTGCCTTGTGATAAAGCGGTTGCGGTGCAAACCGAAAGTTTAGCCGAGCTTCGCCCTTACACCAGAGCCATTGCACACCAAGCTGGCTGGCGTTGGCAAATTCCGCTCCAAAATCGTTGTGGTAATGGTTTAGTGTATTCTAGCCATTACTTATCTGACGACGAAGCTGTACAAACTTTGCTGGGTAATTGTCAGGGACAAACCATTAATTCACCGCGACTAATCACTTATCAAACTGGAACCCGCAGAAAACATTGGCATAAAAACTGTGTTGCGATCGGTTTATCCGCCGGATTTATTGAGCCATTAGAATCAACTGGTATTCATTTATTCCAAGCGGCGATTATCAAACTGTTACAAAACTTTCCGGTAGCTGATATTCATTCAACCGAGCGGGATGAATTTAATTTATCTATGCAAAATGAAATGAAGCAAATTCGAGATTTTATTGTTTTACATTATTGCACAACTAAACGAACGGATAGCCCGTTTTGGCAACACTGTCAGAATATGGAGATTCCCGAGTCTTTAAAACACAGAATTGAGATGTTCCGCCACTCGGGCAGAATTGGCAAACAAGCCAATGAGTTATTTGACGAGCGCTCATGGGTTCAGGTGATGTTAGGTATGGGCATTGAACCTATGCATTATCACCCTGTAGTAGACAGACTCACTCAAACTGATCTTCAAGATTTTGTTGAATCTGTTAAACATCAGGTTAAACAAAGAGTTGCACGCTGGCCTTCACACCAACAATTTATTCAAGCGTATTGCCCAGCTAAATAAAATTTAAAATACAAAGGAATATAAATGAAAAAATATATTTATAAAAGTCTAGCTTTCATTGCTTTTTTTGATGTTTAACTTGTATGCTAATCAGCTAGATCCTATGGAAGTTGTCACAGTAGAGCAAGGCATATTACGGGGCAGTACGCAAAATAAGCTGGCTGTTTTTAAAGGCATTCCGTTTGCAAAACCGCCCGTTGGCGAGCTGCGCTGGCAAGCGCCAAAACCTGCTGACAAATGGCAAGGTATTAAAAAAGTAACAGAATTTGCAGCCGGGTGCATGCAGGGGGGGAATCCGCCATCGGGTAAAAGTGAAGATTGTTTATATCTTAATGTGTGGACGCCTGCTCAGTCTGCGACCGAAAAACTACCCGTTATGGTATGGATATACGGTGGCGGCTTTAGCTTTGGCGCAACCTCTGAACCTATGTTTAACGGGGTCAAGTTGACCGAAAAGGGCGTGATATTTGTCAGTATCGCTTATCGGGTAGGGCAACTCGGATTTTTAGCGCACCCTGAGTTATCAGCAGAAAGCGAACATCATGTTTCGGGCAACTATGGTTTGTTAGATCAAATAGCTGCACTTAAATGGATTAAACAAAATATTGCACAATTTGGTGGTAACCCTGACAACATTACCATTTTTGGTGAATCTGCTGGCGCCATTTCTGTCAGTATGCTGGCCGCTTCCCCTCTGACTAAAGGCTTATTTGACAAAGCGATTTCGCAAAGCGGTGGCTCATTTGGCCCAACCCGAACCATTAATTATCCGGGTGAAAATATGTCAAGCATCGAGCAAGCTCAAGCTCAAGGTCTTGAGTATGTTAAAAGTTTCGGGGTTAAATCAATTGCAGAACTGAGAAAAATGGATGCTCAGACGTTTATTCCCAAACAATGGTCTATGCCCGGCGGCTGGCCGATTGTGGATGGTTATGTCATCCCAGATGATCAGTTTATGTTGTATCAGCAAGGCAAATTTAATGATGTGAAAGTCATGGCGGGTTATAACTCTGATGAAGGGGCAAGTTTTGTCTGGGATAAAAATCCACAAAAATTCATTCAAGGTATTCAAACCCGTTTTGGTCCGTTTGCGCCGCAGCTAATTGAAGCTTATTCAGTCTCTGAAGACCTGATTACCCGCTCGGCTAGAAACCTGATTCGGGATGTTGCGTTTGGCTGGCATTCGTGGAGTTGGGCAAGGTTGCAAACACAACACGGTCAAGCACCTTTTTATTTGTACTTTTTTGATCAGCATCCTGTACATGCCAAAGATTCACCTCAATATGGCTATGGTTCGCCTCATGCACAAGACATAGGCTATGTTTTTCAGCAGCTTGACCCTAACCATGCCGGTACATCAAAATCGGATTTGCAGATTTCAGAGGCGATGGCAAGTTACTGGACTAATTTCGCTAAAACCGGCAATCCAAATGGCGACAATTTAACCCTCTGGCCCGCATTTAATCATCAAACTCAGCAAGTCATGTTATTTCAACAAACCACCAAAGTTGCACCTGTACCGGATCGCAAAGCGCTGACTGTGATGGATGAATATTTTAAATGGCGGCGCACGGAAGAGGGTAAAAGCTGGGCAAATAAACCATTTTAACAATGAACAATCTGGCATTGCGGTTTGCTTAAGGGATAAAAAATGAGCGATTTTTATCCCTTGATACAAGAATGGAGGTTGGTGTTTATCTTGAATTCAAAAACCTGATTATTTGATTGCAGATTCGTTTCACCTTGTCGCCTGCTCAGTTTATCGCATCAAGCTTGCTGGCGCTGGGTAAGCTTCTTAACATGTTAAAAAATGGTAATTCATTATCATTTTGTTAACCATAAGAGGTGTGATACAAGATGCATAAATTAAAATTAATTCCACTGGCTGTTTCAATGGCATTAAGTTTACCAGCGATCGCTGCTGAACAAGATGAAACGTCTGAACAACAAGTGACCAATGAGAGTTCATTGGAAGTGATTTCGGTCACCGCAACCAAGCGAAAAACAAAATTAATGGAAACGCCGGTTGCTATTTCCGCTTTTAGTCAGGAAAAGTTAGATCAAAATGGTATCAAGAACGTTAAAGATATCGCGAATTTAGTACCGGGCTTGGATATTTCGGTTTCATCCGAGCAAGCTGCGCCGGTCATTTCTATGCGCGGTGTGCGCTCAACCAATGTAACCGAGTTAGGCGATCCGGCGGTTGGTGTACATTTAGACGGAATTTATTCACCTAGAATGCAAGGTGCACTTGCACTTATGTATGATGTGGAGCGAGTAGAGGCCTTACGTGGACCACAGGGCACTCTGTTTGGCCGTAACTCAACGGTTGGCAGCATTAATGTGATTTCTGCTAAACCTAAGTTTGATGCCACCTCAGGCAGTTTAGATCTGGAACTGGGTCGGTTTAATGCTAAAAGTACAGGCGGTTACATTAATATTCCGGTCAACGATGAATTTGCAATCCGTGTATCCGGTAAATATTTAAAACGTGATTCGCATGTTGAAGGTTACTGGGATCCAAATCAATACGATACGCGTTGGTTGTCGGATGATGTGTTATCGGCACCTGTTATTTCTGAAGATTCATATCAAGGCATTGGTGTTACCAAAACTCAAAAAGAAAATTGGTGGATAGATGCAGCAGGCACAGACCCAGAAGCTCAGAAAGTTCGTGCCCTGACAAAAGCCGGTAAAGAAGACTTTTATGGTAATGCCAACGAATATTCATTTCGTGTCAGTACGTTATGGGAATCGCTTGATTTAGGTATCTCTAATCATACGGTTTTCCAAAAATATAAAAACAGCAGTGCGGGTAATGTTGATATGGTTAACTGTGACAAGTTACGTGGCCGTCCGGACGAATTTGGCGGTGACTGTAGTGACTTTTTACCGAGCGACAATACGTATCAGGCCGTAGTGAATGTGCCGGGTAAATTAGAACTCGATATTACCTATTTACGCAATACGCTGAATTATGAGTTAACTGATGACATCAGTCTGGTTTGGTTGCTCGGTTATGAAAATATGAAGCGTGAATCCGCACAAGATTCTGAAGTCGGCTTAGATGTTTGGGACGGTGCTATGTATTTTATGGATGGCACAGGCGCCCGTTCATACTCAACCGAGCTGCAGCTTCAGTCTGATGAATTTGGTGATTTAGTCTGGATTGCTGGTGTTAATTTGTTCCATGAACGTACAAGCACGTTTGGTTATTACGATAATCCAATGGATGACAAAGCGTTTTGGGACCAGCCAAACCGTTCAACCGATGCGTTAGCAGTGTTTGGACAAGCGACCTATAAACTGACAGATAAATTAAATGCCACATTTGGTTATCGTTTCAGCGATGAAACTAAACAGGATAAAGGTGGTAGAACATATCGTTGCTCAAACGGTGATGGCTGTGCCCCGGGTTGGTTTGGTCGCACCATTTTATCTGAATTAGACACAGATTATTTTGAAGATCCGAGTATCTATCAGTCTTATTTTGCCAATGATAATAAAGGCAGCTGGAGTCATCACGATTTCAGATTAGGACTGGATTATGATTTATCTGCCGACAGCATGATATATACCTATTTAGCATCGGGTTTTAAAGCCGGTGGTATCGGGGATGTATTTGAGGTCGTCAACGACAGAACGGGTGAAACGCAAAGATATGAAACCCAGTTCGACCCGGAAGAAGTACTCACTTGGGAAATCGGTGCCAAATCAAGCTTTTTTGATAATTCTTTAAATGTTCAAAGTACCTTCTTCTACACAGATTATACCGATATGCAATACGCTTCAGTTGGCGCCATTGGTAATGTTGAGCGTTTAAGCGAAGTCAAAGATGAAGATGGTAAAGTCATCATAGGTGAAGATGGAAATCCGGTACTCGATTTTCAAAATCAATCAGTTGTTGCCTATTATACGCAAAACGTACCGGGTGCAACGATTAAAGGTATCGAGCTTGAATTTGACTGGAAACCTTACCCAAGCGGTCGTTTAACCGGTTATGTGACTTGGACGGATGCAAAAATCACCGATGACTGGATTACAAAATGGGATTATGACGCTGAGTATTTATTTAACTTAAGTTATGAAGAATCCGTTGACCCGCAAAACACAGTGCTGACAACCAACTTAAAAGGCAATGAAATGGCGATGACGCCAGAGTTTACTGCCAATTTAAGTTACACCCACAGCTTTAATCTGAGTGAGTATGGTTATATCCACTCCTGGTTCAATGTGAACTGGAAAGATGATTCTTATTTAACGCTTTGGAATGTTGATAAGCATTTAGATGACATGGAATTTTCTGTGCCGGACGAAGCCGTGCGTTATGTCGATGACAGCCGTGATGGTTTTGCAACGGTTAATGCATCAGTCAAATATATGCCTAAAAACGAACAATGGTATCTTGAAGTGTTTGTTAATAATGCAACTGATGAACAAATTCAGTACTGGAGTAATACCAGCAAAGGTTATCCAAAAGGCAGCTATGGATTACCCAGATACTATGGCGTGAGAGCCGGTATTAATTTCTAACCATAAATGGACAACGGCTTATTTATAAGCCGTTGTAATTTAAAACCTATTGAATGCATAAAGCAGGATCCGCTTCAGTATATTTAAACAGGTGGTTTATGAAACAGTTATTTAAAGCATGTGTGCTAGCGTTACCTTTGGCAACACTGGCTTGCAGCAGTACAGTGAATGCCAATTATTTTAAAGATGATTTTAGCTGGGGGCATGACACTGC
Source organism: Catenovulum sp. 2E275 (assembly GCF_025515275.1). Lineage (GTDB taxonomy): Bacteria > Pseudomonadota > Gammaproteobacteria > Enterobacterales > Alteromonadaceae > Catenovulum. The sequence continues at coordinate 80,546 of NZ_JAOPFU010000001.1, read as the reverse complement.
TATTTGGAATGCGCGCAGTGGCGATAACGGTTCGCCTTTCGGTTGTACCTTTAAGCCAGAGATGATTAATCCAAGTTCGCATGGTATTACCTTATCGTTATCAAACGGACAATGCAGTGAATTGCAAAGCAAAAATCATTATGGTTATGGCCAAATTCAGGGCTCGTTGAAAACCGGCAATACGCCGGGTACTGTCTCTTCTATTTTCACTTACACCTCATGGTACGACGAGCCGGGTAGAGCTTGGCAGGAAATCGACATTGAGTTTTTACCTTCGCTTGGCAATGTCGTTCACACCAATGTGATCTATCAGCCACAAAACGGGACTTATGAAAGCTGGGAACTGGATATCGATTTGGCCCAATACGGATTAAATATACAGCAAAATTTAGTCAGTATTGGATTTGACTGGGGCTCGAATCAGATCCAATGGTATGTCTGGGACAGTAACGGAGCCAAACAGATTCTGCGAACTGTGTACAAGGATAATGGCGACGGTCATATCGCCAATGATGAAATTCCGGCTTATGCCTGGCCGGTGGACCCAACTAAAATCATGATTAATCATTGGCATGGTGATAATTCGCAAAATGCGTTTTATTTCCCCGGACAGTACGCAGCTCAAGCTGCATGGGCTTATTACGATTACATTGAATACGTTCCTCATTAAACTGAATCGCCGGTCTATTTTTATACTGGCCTTTCTTCAATTTTATAAAGTTGTAACCATGAAAAAATTTTATCAATACAGTGCCGCAATGCTGGCCTTGCTGGCGACTTCATTACAGGTTTCTGCCACAGAGAAGCTAGTTTGGCAAAATGCAAACACACAGTTAAAGCGCGACTTGAACGTTGAACAACAGGTGCAGCAGCTACTTGAAAATATGACGCTTGAGCAAAAAGTTGCGCAGATGATCCAACCGGAAATTGGATATTTAAGTGTTGAACAAATGCGAAAATATGGCTTTGGGTCTTATCTCAATGGCGGTAATACCGCCCCTTATGGCAATAAGCTAGCAACCCCTGAAAACTGGTTGGCATTTGCCGACGAAATGTATCAGGCCTCAATTGATGCTAGTGTTGATGGCAGCACAATTCCAACCATTTGGGGTACGGATGCGATGCATGGGCATAGCAATGTCTCAGGTGCGACTTTATTCCCGCACAATATCGGTTTAGGTGCGGCGAACGATCCAAAGCTCATCAAAAAAATTGGTCAGGCAACCGCAAAAGAAGTCGCTGTCACAGGTATTGAATGGAGTTTTGCGCCTACGGTCGCTGTGGTCAGAGATGACAGATGGGGTCGAACCTATGAAAGTTACTCAGAAGATCCGGCCATAGTGAAAGCCTATGCCGGTGAAATGGTTGCTGGGATACAAGGTGATATCGGCCCCGATTTTTTAACTGGTTACCACAGAATTGCAACCGCCAAACATTTTGTTGGAGATGGTGGCACTGAAAACGGTATTGACCGCGGCGATACGCTGGTATCCGAAGCTGTGTTAAGAGATATTCATGCAGCTGGTTATTTTTCGGCAATTGAAGCTGGTGTTCAGTCTGTGATGGCTTCTTTTAATAGCTGGAAAGGCAAGAGATTGCATGGCGACAAGTATTTATTAACCGATGTCTTAAAAGGACAGATGGGTTTTGATGGTTTTGTTGTCAGCGACTGGAATGCGCATAAATTTGTTGATGGTTGTGACATAGAACAATGTGCTGGTGCAATCAATGCCGGAGTTGATGTCATTATGGTACCAGAACATTTTGAAGCGTTTTACCACAATACCATCAAACAGGTTAAACAAGGCATTATCCCACTGGCGCGAATCGATGATGCGGTTACCCGTTTTTTACGAGCGAAAGTACGCTGGGGCTTACTTGAAAAAGGCAAACCCTCTACCCGTTTGCATGATGAATTGAAACACAGTTTTAATGCCCCAGCACATAAAGCGTTAGCACGTGAAGCGGTCAGAAAATCTCTGGTACTGCTGAAAAATAACCAGCAAATTTTGCCTTTAAATCCAAGCCAAAACATTTTGGTGACGGGTAGTGGAGCAGACAATATTGCGAAACAAGCAGGTGGCTGGAGTGTTTCATGGCAGGGCACTGACAACAGCAATGCTGATTTTCCAAATGCGACCTCTATTTATGCAGGCATTCAACAAAAAGTGATGGCAGCAGGTGGCAAAGTGGAACTGTCTGAAAATGCTCAATTCAAAACCAAACCGGATGTCGCGATTATGGTGATTGGTGAAGAACCATATGCAGAGTGGTTTGGTGATATCCAGTCAATTGAATATCAGGCCGGCAATAAGCAGGATTTAAATTTACTCAAACAGCTGAAACAGCAAAATATTCCGGTTGTCACTGTCTTTTTGAGTGGCCGTCCACTTTGGGTGAATCAAGAATTAAATCAGTCTGATGCATTTGTTGCCGCCTGGTTGCCGGGTTCGGAAGGTCAGGGCATTGCCGATGTTATCTTGAGTAAAAAAGACGGCAGTATTGATTATGATTTTAGCGGTAAACTCAGCTTTTCATGGCCTAAATTTGATGATCAGTTTGTATTGAATGTTAAGGATGACGATTACGATCCTTTATTTGCATATGGATTTGGTTTAACTTATCAGGACAAACTAGATTTACCTCAGTTACTGGAACAAAATAGGCTGGTTAAGTCTCTGGATGTAAATGAGTCTTTTGCTTTATTCGAACGTAACTTAACACAAGGGCTTGTTTGGTCACTAGCGAATGAAACTCAAGCTGGCAAAATGCAGACGCTGAAAATTAATTCACCGTCAGGTACCAGTGAAGATAAACACAGTATTCGTATGCAATCTGTTAACTTAGCTTATCAGGAAGATGCGCGCCGCTTTGTTTGGCAAGGCGAAAAATTTGCCAAAATGGCATTAAGTTACCAAACTACAGGTGATTTAACTGAGCAGGTTAAGGCTGCAGAAGTATTGAGCTTTGATGTGCGAATGGATGAGTATCCGCAAAATGAGGTCAATTTAGGGCTTTTGTGTCGTGCCAACTACTGTTTAGTTGAGCAAGATATACAGGCTATTTTAAAACAGCAGGCGTTAGGTAAATGGCAAAGGCTTGAGTTTGATATATCCTGTGCACATCAGTCCAATCAATTAAACCGTTTGGCTCATGTGTTAACGATGCAAACACAAGGTAATATGGCGCTGGCAATTGCCAACGTTAAATTAGATAAAAAGTCGTCTAATCAGACCATTGTCACCAGCTGTCAATAAATCAATGGTAAGCCGGGTGAATATAGGATTCACCCGGCTTTTCGAAAAGGTCAACTGAGTGCTTAAATTTAACTCCAGAACTCAACTTTTTTGGTTATGCCAATATTCAGGTTGGCTGGTTTATGCCATTCTGACTGAGTTAATGATTAAACTGCCAGGTAATGAACCCTGGCAAATTCATTTCCCCCATTTATTGATGGATACTTTGTTTGGCTTTACGATAACGCTATTACTCAGGCAGCTATTTCATTTTTTACAAAATACCCCCACTCGAATTAATATTACTGCGCACATTATCTGCATCATAATTGCCTGTTTAGTCTGGACTAAACTTAAATGGTTTACCTTGCTGTGGTTATATGACAATCCGACTCAGAGCATGACCTGGTTTGACTTTGGGACATGGAATCTGGCGTCCTTAACTATGTTATCAACCTGGTCCGGCTTTTATTATGCGACTAAAGCCTATTTAAAGGGGGTTGAAGAACAACGCAAAGCAGCAGAAGCGATTAATCTGGCGAGTGAATCTCAGCTAAAAATGCTCAGATACCAGCTCAATCCGCATTTTATGTTTAACAGTATCAACGCCATTTGTACCCTGATATTGCAAAAAGATAATTTGCATGCTGTATCTATGCTGGAAAAACTCTGTGATTTATTACGCTACAGTTTATATACGGACCCTCTGGCGAAAGTAACAGTTAAAGAAGAAATCAGAATTTTATCCACGTATTGTGATATCGAAAAGTGCCGTTTTAAGGAAAAGCTCACGGTGAACATAGTGACAGCACCTGAACTTGAACAATGTCTGGTGCCTTCATTAATTTTGCAGCCCTTAGTCGAAAATTCGATTAAACATGGGATGGGACTTGAACAGGAAAGTTATCAAATCGAAGTTTATTTCAAATCAGTTGCGGATAAATTGATTATCCAAGTCTATGACAGTGGTATTGGTTTTGAACAAAACTTAACTGAATCTGACTTTGGTATAGGGTTAACTAACTGTGAAAACAGGTTGAAGCTCATCTACCCGCAAAATTATCAATTTAAATTGGATAATTCGTCTCAAGGTGGTGCTTTGATTACTATACTTATTCCCAAGCAAACTGAAACAGAGTCATTTTCGCAGGCATAAAATGAATAAAATCAAAACGCTTATCGTGGATGACGAGCTGGGTGCCATCGAAGGTTTGGCAATTAGGCTTAGTGCATTTGAACAAATTGAAGTGGTGGCCACTGCCGGCAGTGTCAAACAGGCTCTGGTTGAAATAAAACAAACAAATCCGGATTTGATTTTTCTGGACATTGAAATGCCTAATCAAAGTGGATTTGATTTAATCGCTGAATTGCAAGCCGATAAAATGCCGGCTATCGTCTTTGTCACGGCTTATCATCAACATGCGGTTAAAGCATTTGAAGTCAGAGCGGTTGATTATTTGCTCAAACCGGTGAACCAACAAAGGTTAGCGGAGTCGATTGCCCGGGTTGAGAGCAGTCAACAAGGAAGTGATAAAAATCAACTGTTGTCTGCATACCACGAGATTGAAGCAAAATCTGAACCCCGCACGTCTACCTTGTCAGCCAATACAGATAAACAAAAGTTGGTGGTGCAGGATGGACGAAATACAATTCAACTCGTGCCTTATCCTGATATTCAATGGATAGATGCTGCTGGCGATTATATGTGTGTGCACACCAGTAAAGAAACGTATGTGATGCGCGCCAGATTAAAAAGTTTAACTGACCAATTGCCGGATTATTTTATGCGCATTCATAAATCCACTATAGTCAATTTAACCCAAATTAATCAGCTGCAGCCGCTGAGTAATTCTGAGTATTCAGTGATTTTACAAAATGGTAAAAATTTGAAAGTCAGCCGTACTTACAGCAAAGAATTAAAACTGAAGTTTGTGTAATGCCACTTAGCTTAAGTTAAGCGGCATTAATTTTAACTTGCCTCAAACAATACACTTATTGATAAATAACCGCGCCACCTTCAGCCAGTAAATTCAGGCTTATTTTACCGTTTTCAGGTACAGTCAGGCGTACTTGTTTGGCGGTTTTGTCTTGTGCATCGACTAACAAATTAACGGCTTGATCGGCCAGCATAGGTAAGTCAATTTCGATCGTTTTAGCTTGTTTTTCACCGTTAACTGCCGCTACATACCAGTTATTTTGATGGCGTCGCGCCAGAACCGCGAGCTTGCCCGGATAACCGGCAATGTATTTGGTTTCATCCCATACACTTGGGACAGTGCGAATAAAATCCAGCACATAATCGGGTTGTTCATTCAGGTTATTTGGGGTTAAGCCAAAATGCTGTACTGGCGACTGATAAATAACACTGGTTGCCAGTTCAAATGCATCCGTTGTTGAGCGAATTGTGCCGTCTTTTTGTGTACGGGATAAACGCTGATTTAAAAATACCGGACCAAAATCCATTGCCCCAACCGGATTGCGGGTAAAAGGTAAGATGGTGGCATTGTATGCGTGTAAGTCGAGTGAGTGTTGATTGAAAACTAAATTTTCAGACGCGAGTACGGCTTCAGAGGTAATAAAGTTAGGATACATACGTTCCCACCCACGAGGCAGGGTGCAACCGTGGAAAGTAATGGCTAATCCATAGTTATTCGCATCAGATAAAATATCTTCATATAATTGCATTGTGGCTTGTTTGTCGCCACCAAAAAAGTCTATTTTTAATCCTTTAACACCAATTTTTTGTAGCCAGGCCATTTCCTGTTTGCGGGCAACGCTGGTACTCATTAAATTTACGGGTGTCTGCGGTGCATCGTTCCACCAACCGTTTGAGTTATACCACAGCATAACGCCAACATTTTTGGAAGCAGCGTACTGGACTAGTTTTTCCATACCTTCTCGGCCAATATTCGCATCCCATAAGGCATCAATCAGAATATATTCCAGATTTAACTCTGCCGCTAAATCGATATATTCGGCTTGGTCAGCATAATTCATACTGGCATCTTGCCAGACAATCCAACTCCAGCTCGCTCGGCCCATTTTATAATCGGTTGATGCCTGATACTGAGGTTTTACCAAATCAAAACTAACTGTGGTTTCAACTATGGGGGCTAAATCACTGCCAAGGGTAATGGTACGCCATGGCGTTTTGGCAGGCAGTGCCATCGCCGAAAAAGTATCACCTATCCCAGAGTTTTCGCCAGCTTGCGGAAATTCAATTTTAAAAATCCCGTCTTTTGTGCTTTCGCCCAATCGGGAACCAACATAATTGCCGTTGACGCCAGTTTCTGAAATTAATATCCAGCCATCTGCTTGGTTTTTGAATAATGCCGGAAAAGTATAACCCACGCCATTGGCTGATGGCGTTCCTAATGCTTGATCATAAGTATAAGGTTCTTCATAGCTGGGTTTAGTGCCTTTCCAGCCCGTCATAGGTAACGCTTGTGGGGTAATAAAACTGGTCGCTTGGTCGGGCAGATTAAAACTACTGGTCTCACTGAGTATTTTTACTCGAGTCGCTTCGTTGGCAGAACTCAACTGATAACGGAAAGCAACATCATTGTTTGCAACATTAAAGGTGATATCCAGCCAGTCGCCGTTTGTATTGCGAAGTCTGGTGACTGCCTGATTGGCTTGATAATTGACCTGACTGACTTTGGCACGATCAAGTTGATAGGTTTGATTAATACGCTTTGTTTGCTCAGAAACATAAGTTAAATTTTTGGAGAAATCACCAATTGAAGTGGTTAAACCCAGAGCAGATTTTTCAATAAAGGTTTTGCCCTGATAGCTGACCTGATAATACGCCTGACCTTGCTCAAGTGTTAGCTCTACGGCTAATTGATTGTCCGGACTGTGAATGGTTATTGGCATTTTTGCCAGCGTATTACAGCTGGCGGCAGACAATATTAGCGCCAATAGATGCTTATTAACATGAAACAAATTCATTTCTCCTTAGTTGAATGTGATTGAAAATAGAATTAATGAAACAGCGAGTTTCGGTTTGATTACTTAAATCTCAGTTTATCTGCGGTTTTAGCTGAATTTTTTAACCCAAATAAACTGAGCACGTTTACTCACTCAATTTATTCGGCTTTACAAAACTGATTAATAAATGCTTGTTGGCTTGGCATGTAATCCACACATTGTTTAACCACATTTTCAATTCCGGCAAGATTTTGTTTTAGTTGTTCTGTTGGCATGATATCCACCATAGGATGGTAACCTTTTGGTTCAATATTTTGCCCGAATAAAACTTCTACCCAACTATTTTCATTGAATAACTCGTTATTAAAACGATTCACATGGCCATGTTGCTGAAACAGCTCCAATTTTTCTTTAAGTGAATCCGGCACTGACATGTTTTTGCAGTAACGCCAGAATACTGAGTCTTCCCGCTGGGTTGCTTTGTAATGCAATATAATAAAGTCACGAATACTGTCGTATTCAAAGTGAGTTTGGCGGTTAAATTCATCAATATTGGCCTGATGAAAACTTTTATCCGGGAATAATGACATTAAACGGGCAATCGCCGATTGAATTAAATGAATACTGGTGGACTCAAGTGGTTCCATAAATCCGCTGGATAAGCCAATTGCCACACAGTTTTTATGCCAGAACGCTTTGCGTTTACCGGTTGTAAATTGGATTAATCTGGCTGGCTGCAAAGCCTCGGTATCCAGATTATCTAATAAGATTTTTTCCGCTTCGCTGCTTTGCATATATTCGCTGCAAAATACATGGCCGTTGCCGGTTCTGTGTTGCAATGGAATACGCCACTGCCAGCCAGCACTATGCGCAGTTGAACGGGTATAAGGTGGAAGCGGCTCAATTTTTTTACTGGGTACGGCCAGAGCCGAGTCACACGGCAACCAATGCTGCCAGTTTTCATAGCCAATATTCAGTGTTTTTTCAATTAATAAGGCGCGCATACCGCTGCAATCAATAAAAAAATCAGCTTTCAGTATTTCACCTGATTTAAGTGAAATACTTTCAATGAGTTCACTGACCGCGTTAACCGAAGTACTTTCTACATCACCTATGACATGGTTAACACCACGAGCCATAGCGTACTCTTTTAGGTATTGCGCATATAAACCAGCGTCAAATTGGTAGGCATAAGTAATATCGGATAAGGGAGAATTCCCTGCATCAATTGAACGCATAAATTTGTTTTGATAAGCCGCGCTACAATTCAGCGCATAATCTGCTAAAGGTTTAGCCTGATTTTGCTGACGCAATTTCCACCAGTAATGGTGAAAAGGTAGGGCAGACATATCCTGACCTAAATGACCAAAACCGTGAATGTAAGAATCGCCAATTTGCCCCCAGTTAACAAACTCGATACCCAGTTTAAATGTGCCTTGCGTTTTTTTAATAAAATCATCTTCATTTATCCCTAATGTTTTATTAAATACCTGAATTTGAGGGATAGTTGCTTCGCCCACACCAACACTGCCTATGCTGTCGGATTCAATCAGGGTTATTTGATAATCAGCCGTTAAAAAACGACTCAGGCTGGCTGCTGTCATCCAGCCGGCGGTACCACCGCCCAAAATGATAATTTGTTGAATATTATTATTTGTCATGAATGCCTCGAAAACTTGTTATTTGTATTGGCTTGTTCTTTGTAAAACCAGGCTGATTTGCTCTAGATGCTTTAAGATTTGCGCTGTGCTTAACTGGCTGACAAACGGGCTGTCAGCTTTAGGATAACAGCCTAAATTCATCAGTAATCCGGCTGACCAGTCAGGATGTATTAAATCTGGGTCAAGTTGCTTAATCCGGCCACTGGCTAAAAATAATGCAATGGTATCGTTACTTGTACCATTTAGCGCATCGGTTAACAGCTGCTGATATCGAATGAGTGAGTCCAGTTTTGTCTGATATTGCTCAATAAAAGCTTGTTCAAATAACTCAGGCGTGTTCGACAGTGAAATACAATCCAACAAACTCGTGGTAAAAATGGATAAAACATCAATTGATGAGATTGCCCAGCTATTGGCCGTTAACCAGTCATGTCCTAATACTATATGATTTTGGCTAAACGCAGCGGGCGTGTCTTTAACTGCCGCGATAAGGTTAATGCTCTTATCAAGGATAGCGTTATTTGCAGGGCACTGACTGTACAGTTGCACTAATTTCTTAATATCAGCTTGGGGTAATTCAACGGGGTTAGATAAATTTAATTGATAATTTATTTGTTTGGCCTCTGTCTGTGATTTTACCGCGAGCAGCCAGCCGTGTTCGGTTAATTGAATTTGCTTACTGAATTTGAGCCGCTTGGTATCAGGGGGTTGGCATTGCCAGCAAATCGTTTGGATTGCTTGGCTAGCTGCATCTCTCTTTGGCGTGCGGCAATCTATACGTAAATCGCAAGCAGCTTCGGTATTGGTTAAATTGCTCGGCTGGATGCGTTTAGTGTTTGTTAATTTTGTCGACAAAAAATTAATAAAACTATCAACTTCAATAATATAGCCTTGTTCATAGGTAGATAAAATTGATTGAGGATTTAGATTTGGCGCAATATATTGACCTTGTTTTGCTAACTGAGTACCTAGTGCATAATCCGAAAATTCGTTTATCTGTGTATTTTGCCCAGCTACTTGGCTATATAGGTGGGCAAATGACGCCGGCCCCAAAGGTGCGCCCGTCTGGCAAAATCCAAACCAGCGGGCGTGAGCGAAATCGGTTAACGGATTAACAACTTGGTTTGGCGCTTGAGTTAGGATTTGATTTGCTAATAAGGGCTGGCACATGACTTGCCGACTAAACTCAGCTTCATCGATTTTAGCCCGTTTTAAAAACTGTTTAAATAAGGGCAAAACTGACTGAATGGGCGGATAGGCAGCCGTTGTTTTGTCGCCCATTATTTGGATTGTAAACTGTGGATAAGGCGCCAGAGTGGCCGCTATCATCCAACTGGCCAGATTATTTCCGATTAGATTAATGATCATCTGTTCAGTACTCCGGTTTGTTTTAACCAGTCCTGATGAAGTGGCATCTTGTCAACGGTTTGCATCTGTTTGCTCAAGTAGGTTTGTACCCAGTCTAATGCCTGTTGATTACTGAGCTTGTCTGCTTTGGGATCGTGAGCTTTTGGGGTTATACCCTGGCCAAACAATACAGATTGCCAACTGGGTTTAAAAAACAAACCTTGTTGTTTTTGCGTCAAGTAGCCACTTGTTTTAAATAAGTCGATTTTTGTTTGGAGTGATGAGGGCAAAGCCATAGTGCGGCACGCCTGCCAGAAATCTTCATGTCTTTGATTTAGCGCATAATGTAAAATGATAAAGTCTCTGACATTGATATATTCAGTTTTTACAAGACTGTTAAACTCATCCCGGGCGGCTTCGTATTGCGTATCTGCCGGTAACAGCTCCAGTAATTTAAAAATACTTAATTGAATTAAGTGAATGCTGGTCGACTCAAGTGGTTCTAAAAATCCGCTGGCTAAGCCAATGGCGATACAGTTTTTTTGCCAGGATTGATCGCGCATACCGGGCGTAAAGCGAATCGGGCCATTGATTGCATTTGGCTCTGTTAAATTTAGCTGATGGGTTAATTTAGCTAGTGCAGCGTCATCTGATAAATAGTCACGGCTATACACTATGCCGTTTCCGGTTCTGTTTTGCAGCGGAATTTGCCAAAACCAACCACTGCCGTGTGCAGTTGACAGGGTATAAGGTGGCAGTGGGCTGAGTTGCTCACTTTGCATGGCAATTGCACTGTCGCATTTTAACCAGTGTGACCAGTTTTGGTAGTTCACTTTTAAATGCTGCCCAATTAACAGTGCTTTAAAACCCGAACAGTCGATAAATAAATCACCTTCAACCTTGGCCTGATTATCTAAAATCAAAGCTTGAATATGACCGTCTGGCAGACGGGTTTGAATAGTTTCTAGCTGGCCTTCGATTCGAATAACACCCAATTTTTCGGCATATCGTCTTAAAAACTGTGCATAGGCTGTCGCATCTAAATGATAGGCATATGAGAAATTATTTAATAGCTGAACGGGCAGTGTGTCTGGCTGACAAAATTTATTTTGCCTGCTGGCGGCAATCGCCGTTGAAAATGCATCTAAAGGCAGGGTTAAACCAGCTTGGCGCGCTTTTTGGTAAAGGGATTGAAATTCTATGTTTTCAAATGATTTACCAAAGTCGGCAAACGGATGAAAATAATCAGAGTCAGCGCTACCCCAGCCACAAAACTGAATACCAAGTTTATAAGTTGCCTGCGTTGCTTTAATAAACTCTGCTTCATTGATTCCTAACATCGCATTAAAGGTACGGATATGCGGAATGGTAGCTTCACCGACCCCAACCGTGCCTATTTTGTCTGATTCAATTAGAGTAATTTTAATGTTATCTGGTTTTAATGCTCTGGATAAAGCTGCGGCTGTCATCCAACCGGCAGTTCCGCCGCCTAAAATAACAATACTTTTTATTCGTTTAGGCTGTGAAACTGTTCGCATATTACTCCCTGTTAAGTAGTTTATATTATTATGAAAAATTCAATGAAAAAGCAGGCTAAATGAATTTAGCCTGCAATGTATGATTTTTGATAGCTACAGAAAAATAAACCAAGTCTAAAAGTTAATTTTTCTGTTTACAATTAGGCTTTTAATTAAAAGCTTGCGCGCATAATTAATTGATATCTTCTATCTTTGGTGAACCAAGAACGACCTAGTTTTAAATTGCTATCAACTTGCTGATAAGTTCTTGTTGGTTCAGCTGTTAAGTTAACTGCTTGCATACCTACTTTGATATTATCTGTTAATTGATAAAATAAAGAAGCATCTAATTGTCCTTCATCCCCGTTATAAATCGGCAAAGTTGTAATCACATCTTTTGATGTTAATAAGAACTGTGAACGCCATTTATATGCAACCCTAGCTGTCCAGCCATTTTTTTCATACATACCAATTAGGTTAGCAGTATGTTCAGACTGACCACGTAGTGGTAACTTACCTTTAAATATATCAATAGCTTCACCGGCTTCACCTGTGTTAGCAACATCGGTATTATCTAGGTTGGAGTTAGGCACACCTTCTGCTTTAATATATGAGTAATTCGCCTGAATCCCTAAACCATCAAATGGCGATGGTAAGAAACTATAAAATTGGTTATAGCTTAATTCCACCCCTTTCATTACCCCATCACCACCGTTAGTTGGACCATCTATACGCGCAGTTTGAGTAATACCATTAACAGGATTGGTAAACTCTGCATTATATGCACCTTTAATAAAGAAGTTACTTAAATCTTTATAAAAGAAAGATGAGACAACAGAACCATCATCTGAAAAGTACCACTCTAATGATAAATCAAGCTGGTTTGATTCCATTGGTTTTAAGAAAGGATTACCTGCGCTACCGCCCCAGCCTTGAAACTTGACTGTACTTGGATCGATTCGACGTTGTTGTTCTAAATCTTCCCCATTTTCATCAACCGGGTAGCCGGTCTCTGAGCCTTCCGGTGCATCTGGGTGTGGATTATCAACACTATAGACCGGGTCTAAGTATGAGGCATCCAATGAAAACGCAAGTGGTCCTAAGCTGGTATAGTTTCTTAAATCACCAATATCCGGTAGTGCAATCGCTTTTGAAATGGCTAAACGAGCTAATAAATCATCTGTCAGTTCAACTTTCATATTAAAACTGGGTAAAACTCTACGTGTTTTATTTTTCGCAAAGTTTTGAGTATAAGCTCCATTAGAAAAGTCTTTAATTTCTTGTGGTAAATAATGGTAGGCTTCGCCTAAGAATTTCGCATTATCCGAGAATAAATCATAGTCGTTAACATCGTAGTTATATGGATCCCATCCTTCAGGAGCAGGTTCGCCTGCATTCATCGTTGGGAATACTGTATAGCCAGATGTTTTACTCTCTAATTCAACAACACGTACACCAAAGTTACCAGAAACTCGGTGTTCAGCTACATCGGTATCAAAGTCGATTCTGACATAGGCTGCAGTATTAATTTCAGAGGTTTTACTTACTTCATTATCTTTGTAGTAACCATCTAAGTTAGGGTATTGGCAAGGATCACCTTCAGCGTACTCAATAGACTCTTCAGTTCTATCATCAGCCATTCTAAAGTCGGTACAGTTGCTGATTAACGGAGCGAGTCTTTCTCCAAGGTTATGAATATCTTTTAAAAGACTGTCAGATGGGTGGATCATCAGGTTATCATTACTAATAGAGATAGTATCTCCGCGGTAAAAATCACTCCAGTCGATTACTTGATATTCATTCGCAAGTCCTGCATATTCGGCTAAATAGCCATCTAACCAGCCTCGACCAGCAAGAAAGTTTTCTTTTTGACTCCACTCTGCATAACGCGGATCAGATGCTCCAATTGTTTGCCAAATAGGCTGTAAAGCACCCCAATCATATTGGGTACGGCGTATGGTTTGATCTCGTTTTGCGTAACGTACACCAAATTTAACTGATGAAAAAATGGAATCATCAATATAATATTTAGCGTCTAAACGCACTGCATCAGACTGGCCTCTATTCTTTTGGAAAAAGTCCATTGCAGCATGCATTGCGTATGAACTGGTTTGAGTGAAATAATCATCACCAGTATAATCTGTACCATATTGGTCTTGTAATGTGGCAATTTGATCTTCAGTCAGATAGCTCCATGGATTAATCATATTTAAGACAGGATGATCATCAGGGCCATTCAGGTTATATTCTTGAATCGCTCGGCTTTGATAAATAATTTGCATATCCAAGCCTTCAGAGGTCGCTTCAATGTGCTGAATATCTGCTTCTAATTCCCAATTATCATTGACCATCCATTTGACATTAAATGATAAATCATCTACTACGTTGGTCGACTCATTATAACGTCCATCAGCGGAAACACCGTACCCAAAGCGGTTAAATTCCTGAATGTTTGGTACACGATCGCCATCACCACGCCAACCTTCACGTCTTTCAGATAAGCTACCGCTTTGGAAAATACCGTTTTCGTCAAGATCCCATTGGGTACCTTCTTCAGGTGCAGCAAAGCCCTCGTTATAGCCTGCATCATGTTTTATCGCGTTTTCTTTCCAAGAAGAATCAGCTTTAGAACGCATAAATTGCATGGTTGCTTGGATGTTGTCATCTAAGCTTTTCCACTGTACAGCAGCACCAAAACCCGTTCTGATATTGTTATCGTTTTTCATGGTGACGCTAGAACCACCAGGAATTAAGAAACCTTTGTCGCCCACTTCAACACCGTCAGGCATATCAGCGAAACTACCATCATAGGTATAGAGTGCAGAATCGGCAGGGACAAAACCATTATCGATTAGTTTCTGAGCATCATAAAACTCGTAACGTTTAGTTTGAATACCGTGCGATTCGGTTGTAATTTCTGAACGTGATGCATTGACTAAAACCCCCCAGTGACCTGATTGAGTTTCCCAGCGGTCGCTGTATAAACCAGCAATTGTAGGTGTCCATTCTTTAGCCATATCACCATAATTACCTTCTAAGGTGAAAGCGACTTGTCGGCCTTGGCTGTCAAATGGTTTACGGGTTCGCAAACTAATCGTACCAGCGATACCACCTTCAATCATATCTGCGGTTTGGTTTTTATAAACATCAACCCCTGCCATCATAGTGGATGAAACATCCTGAAAACTTAAACCTCGTCCTGAAGTTGCTGAGAATGAATCTCGGCCATTAAATTCACTGCGGGTTTGACTCATCCCACGGACAACTGCACCGGAGCCTTGAGCAGAAAAGTGATCTGGATCATTTGGGGTTGCGAATTGGTCAATAGATACACCCGGTACACGGGCAAGTGATTCCAATACGCTTGAATCTGGTAATGCGCCTATATCAGTGGCGGTAATCGAATCAACAAAAGTATCGGCATCTCTTTTAATTGCTTGTGCTGACATTACGCTGCCTCGAATACCTTTTACTTCAATAGTTTCTGTTTCTTCCTGAGTTTGATCTGCTGCATAAAGCGGTTGAACGAGTCCCAATACAGCAAGGCTTATTAAGCTTTTACGAAAACTTAAAGTGTTATTTTTTTTACGTGCCATGTTTCACCTGTAGTTCAATAAAAATAAATTTTAATTTTAAGTTAAACAAATACTTTTTATTTGTTATAAGGTAGTTTATTTGACTATTAGTTGCTGGTCAACAGGACTATAAATAAAAATTTACTTTTTTTTAAAGAAATTTATTAAATTGATTTGTTTTTAACTTAATTGTTGAAAATTATGAGTTGAAAATTGAACCTGTTTTTACTTAATAAAAATGAAAAACATTAACTTTTAGTTTAATTGTAAAGGTTAATTTGACTATTATTGTGTGGTGTCTTATCTTAATTGGTTTAATTACGAGTTAAAGCAATTAACAAATTGTTATGGCCTATTGTTGCTAAGTCTTAACAACAGTTTTGTTAGGGTGCTTTATTACAGCAGGAAAATAATTAAATGAAAAAGCTGGGATCTTTATATCTATTTTGCATTTTTTTAATACCACAATTTGCAAATGCTAATCAGCCCTTAACTGTGCAAGGGCTGTCAACGGAAACCAAGTTACCTAACCGTATATTAAAAGCTCTGATAGAGCGTGAAGGTGGTTACGATTTGGTTTTTCCAGATGACGTCAATGGGGTTGAATCATCCGAAGTTAAATTGCATACCGAAATTTTATCCGGCGAGCGAGATTTAATGTGGACTTTAACCAGTAAGCAGCATGAGGATAAGTTTCAACCGATTTATATTCCGCTCTATCGTGGTTTGATTGGAATGCGAATTGCGATTGTTAAATCTGAAAATATTGATGTATTTAATCAGGTAAAAACGTTACAGGATTTAACAAGCTTTAAAGCCGGGCAGGGATTAATGTGGGCGGATACTAAAATTCTTGAAGCTAATGGTTTGACCGTGGTTAAAGAACTGAAGTATTTGAATCTATTTCCGATGTTGGAAGGTGAAAGATTTGATTATTTTCCTCGCGGTTTGCCTGAGCCTTGGAGCGAAATAGAACGTGAGTCCAAATATAACTTGGCTGTGGAGCCTAATATTTTGATTCGTTACAAAGCGCCATTTTATTTTTTTGTGCGTAAAGGCAATGAGCAGTTAAGGCAATATATAGAAGCTGGTCTTGAAAAAATGATCGCAGACGGAACTTATGAGGCGATGTTTTTTAATGATCCTCAGGTTAAACAAGCGCTGAGCCAAGCTAATGTAAAAAATAGAGTGGTGATTGATTTACAAAACCCTAATTTAACGGCACAAACTCCGGTAAACCGTCAAGTTTTCTGGTTTGATCCTGTGAATGAAGAATATTAATAACTTGCTGTAACGCAATAAGTTTTTTTATTATCTGTTTGTTATTAAGCTGGTGATTGACTTAAATTGGCAGCTTGCTAGACTGCTTTTGTTATGTTCAGCATATTCTACAAATTAGGCTCATTATGTCGTCCGTTAAGTCGCTTTCGTTTCATCATCCGCTTGCATTTTGGTTGGGTTGTCTGGCAATTAGTTTTGGTGTGCTGTCGCATATCCCTATGTTTATTCATGCTTCGCACATGGGATACAAAATGGTTGGTATGCCAATGGATACCGCTATGTTGGTTGGCATGTTTGTGATTCCTGTCGGTTTATTATTATCTGCTTATGGTTTAATGCCTAGGCTCAGTCAATTAAAAGCCAGTGACGATAGTCATTTGTATTTTCATATTGCTGATAATGTGTCGCTTAATAAACAGCATTGGACTTTAGTGCTGGCTTTATTTGTTGCCGTTGCAGTAGATGTAATGAAACCCGCCACATTAGGGTTTGTGATGCCGGGAATGATGGACGAGTACCAAATTAATTCGCAAACTGTCGGCATATTAGCTTTAGTGGCGTTAACCGGTACAGCAATTGGCTCTGTATTTTGGGGCATGTTATCGGATATTTTTGGCCGACGAGCCGCCATTTTATTATCTGCACTTATGTTTATTGGCACTGCAATTTGTGGCGCTATGCCATCGTTTGAATGGAATTTGGCGATGTGTTTTTTAATGGGCATGTCAGCCGGTGGCTTATTACCTATTACTTTTGCTTTAATGGCCGAGTGTGTTCCATCTAAACACAGAGGATGGCTATTAGTCGCTTTAGGTGGATTGGGGACAGCCGCTGGATATTTAATGGCTGCCGGTAGTGCCGCATGGCTTGAGCCTTTATTTAGCTGGCGCATTTTGTGGCTGTTGGGTCTACCAACTGGTTTATTGGTGATTTTTTTAAATCGTTATATTCCTGAATCACCCAGATTTTTGGCCAATAAAGGGCTAATCACTCAAGCAAAACAAACCATTAGATTATTTTGTCAGGGTAGAGAGCAAGTATCTGATAATGTGGTGGTTGAAAAAGAACCCGTTCAAAATGCCAGTTTTAGACAATTATTAAGCGGACCATATAAACAAATCTCGATCGGTTTAATGATGGCAGGTATTGCTTGGGGATTGGTTAATTTTGGCTTTCTATTATGGCTGCCAACTAATTTACATATTTTAGGTTTAGCGACGCAGGCTAACTCTTTGCTTACCCAGTCCGCATTTTTAGCTGTGCCGGGCGTGCTTATTGTTACTTGGCTGTATCATAGCTGGAGTAGCATTAAAGCATTAACCTTATTTATTGGTTTAACTGCTTTATCTTTATTTGGCTTTGGTGTTTTAGCTTGGCTATCGCTTTTATCTGCCAGTATGGTGATTTTTATAACCGCGACTTTATTAATTTGCTCAAGCGGGGTGATTGCAATGTTGATCCCTTATGCTGCTGAAATATATCCGGTACATTTACGTGGCACTGGAGCCGGAGTTGTAGCGGCGAGCTCTAAAATTGGCGGTATTGTAGGATCTGCTTTGGGGGTTATTGGGTTGTTAGACTATTT
The DNA here is from genome assembly GCF_025515275.1 of Catenovulum sp. 2E275. GTDB lineage: Bacteria > Pseudomonadota > Gammaproteobacteria > Enterobacterales > Alteromonadaceae > Catenovulum. The sequence goes on along the minus strand of NZ_JAOPFU010000001.1, from coordinate 62,414 downwards.
AGCTTTTTCAGCTTTTTTAATTGTGTTACCTCTTTTATTTTCATTTTTTCTCTTGGTTAAAAATGGTATTGAAACCAAAGGGTTAAGTTTAGAAGAGGTCGAAGAAAAAATATTAGAGCTAAATAGCTCTAATATTTAATAATTTATTGTACCTATCTTTATAAAGTGTAAGAGAGCTGTATATACACTCTACTAGGATAGCCCACAAAATATCTATATTGTTCAAAAGCAAAGTCTGCACGTTCTGCGTATTGTGTATTAAATATATTTAACCATTGTATATTTAAGTCTACATTTTGGCTGAGCTGTTGTTGCCATCTCATATTGACTAATTGGTGTCCTGAGTATTCAGCTGTATTCTCAGGATTTAAAAAATACTTAGACATATACTGATATTCCAACTGAATGAGACTTTTAACTCCATATTGCCAGTTTATACGCGTAGAGCCGATTAGATTTGGCGCTGTATCAATATAATTGTGGGTAAGTTTGATGTCGCTACTGGTTAAATCTGGATCATTAGTATAAATATGTTTTGCGTAAGAAAGGTTTAATTCAGTAGAAAGTGTATTAGATACATTATGATTTAAATCTAATTCTATGCCTTGATGCTGCATAGCAGCATCATCTACGTAGTTCCTTAAACTATCTTGAAAAATAACATCAGATTTATCTATTTGATAAATAGAAAGCTTTAACTTATTTGTATTTGTGTTTAATTGATATCCAAGTTCAACTGAATGTGCATTTTCACTGTTTATGCTGGTTTTAATTTGCCCATTTTGCAGGCGATAGAGTTCACTTGTATGGGGTGCTCTAAAAGCCTTATCTAGTTTTAAGTAAGTGGATGAATTATTGTTGATAAGGTATGAGATTTGCGTACTCCAAGAAAGATTATTAAATCTATCTTGTCTATCTTCAGGGCGAGTATAACGACAGCCTGAAAAAGCACATTCACTTCCATCATCCTTAGTATTTCCCGCTAGCATTTTATTATTATAACGATAATTATTTGAATCTAATCTTACATTGATTGATGCGGTTACTTTCTCGGTTGTTTTATGCTCAATTCCCGCATACAAAGCAATATTCCTTGCGCTTATTGTATAGTCATAGTGCTTTCCTGATGGAAGAATTGCATTTAAAAAGTCTGATCCTGAGTTTGTTTCTGATACTTGATATTGTTGTAAAAAGCCTTCTGTAAAATCAATGTCAAGGCCTGAAGTTAATATACTATTATTGAGCTGATACTGAAAAATGGCTTGAGTTCCAATACTGTAATGACCATTCTTTTCTGTCGGTTCTCCCGGTAAATAATGCATTAAAAATTGCATTTCGTTCCAACGAATATAAGGGGTAATTGCCCATGTAGTATCATATTTCTCTAAACTGAATCGTGAGTGGGCATTTACTGATGTAGCATGGCGATAAGCGTGAGGAATCGAATTTTCTCGCGTTAAGTTGCTATCTTTATAGCTGTTCTTACCTGACTGTAAGTAACCTGCGGTTTGCTGTGATAAATTAGTTATGGATATTTGATTACGAATATCAACTTGGTTAAAGCTATTTAAGGTCTTGAGCAGCAATTTTTGTTGATCATAACCTGAACTATGCTGATATCCGCCATCATGGCCAAAACTTAATCCTAAAAATGTTGGAACTGAACTCGTATTTGAATACTGGGTATTTAATTTAAGGTAACCGTCAGGTCCTAATGTCAGAGCTGATTTTATTAGTTCCTCGTTTGGTGTTGGCGAGAGGACATTAATAACTCCATGAATTGCACTTGAACCATATTGGGCTGAGTGAGAACCTTTTATAACATCAATTTGTTCTGAAAATTCGGTAGTAGTATCAAATAATTCATTTACATTACAAAAGCCAGGCGCTCTTAGTTCAATCCCGTCTTGCATTAATAAAAATTCATTGCATGCACCAGCACCCGTAAAAACTGGTGAACGCAGAGCTAAGAGAGATTCTTGACCATTACCTCTACTTAGCCAACTGCCACTTACTTGCCCTAATATTTGATTAAGATGCTGGGAGTTAGCTAATGCAATCTGCTCTTTATTTAAATTAATATTATTACTGAGTGTTTTTGTCGTTATTAGACTACGGTTCGCTGTGATTTGAATGATTTCTTGCGGAGCTGCCTGAACAGTTAAGACAGGTAAAACACCCAACGCGATAATTTTTAATCTTAGAAGAAGTTGCTTGAGGCTAAGTATCATCATTAATTAGTTAAAGGCCATAAATAAAAATGCCCTATTATAATAGGGCATTCTCTTGGCTATTTAAATCATACTTAGTGTAATTGCTTTTGGATATTATATAATTTGCCTTCGGTTAGATTATATTTTGTCATTACAATATAAGCAGCGGCTAATAAAACAGCCGGAATAGCTGCAAAGCCTAACATAATGCCACTCAATGCTTCTGCTGTTTGAGCTTGATTAGGCACATAGTTGTAAATACTTAATAACCAGCCTGCCATTGCCCCACCAATTGCAAAACCTAATTTTATTGCTAATAAATGCCCAGAGAAGGTCATCGCCATAATTTTTTTACCGGTTTTTAACTCACCATAATCTACAGTATCTGCAATCATAGAAAACATCAGCGGCGTGACTATCATGTGAACAAAGTTAGCGATAAAAAAGGTGACAAAAATCAGCGCAACTTGACTAGCCGGCAAAATAAATAGAGCGGCATGAGAAATTACACCGACAATTAAGCCAAATTGAAATAATGGTTTTTTACCAAATTTTTGTGATAAAAAGTGGGTGGCTAAAGCCCCTAAAACAGACGCTATCATACCCAGCGTTAAAAAGTTACTGGTTAATGATTCATCGCCAACATAATATTTAACATAGTGCGGTGCAATCGCAGAGCGCAGACCAATTAAAGTGAGTACAAACACGGTAATTACGACCATTAGCACCCATTGATCGTTTTTAAATAAGCTGCCAAAATCTTTTACAATACTGGACTTTTCGCTAACTTTAACTTCTTCTCGCTCTTTAGTTAATAAAAAGCATATTAGGAAACAAATCACAGCGAGCGTAGCTAAAACGGCCATTGCATATTGATAACCAGCTTGTTTACCATAATCTGCAAAAGCATCTACCAATTGAGGCAGAGCCCACACCACAATCACACCACCACTCATTGCCATAGCAAAACGGAATGATTGTAGTGAAGCCCGCTCTTTAGGATCGTTTGTCATTACACCGCCTAAAGCAGAGTAAGGAATATTAATCGCGGTATAGCAAGTCATTAATAGTGCGTAAGTGACATACGCATAAATGAGTTTACTGTCTTGGGCGATATCAGGTGTAGTAAACGCCACTACCGCTAATACACCGTAAGGGATTGACATTAATAATAAATAAGGACGATAAGTACCAAATCGGGTGCGTGTTCTGTCAGCAATACCACCCATAACCGGATCGGTAATACCGTCAAATAAACGGACAACCAGCATTAATGTACCGGCCGCAGCAGCACTGATCCCAAACACATCAGTGTAAAAAATCAGCATAAAATTGGCGAGTATTTGAAATACTATATTACTTGCCGTATCACCCAAGCCATAGCCGAGTTTTTCTTTAATCGAAAGGCGCTGTTGCGACATCTAAATTTACCTTTATTCATCATTCATCTTTTAATGGTCATATAAACTATATAAACATTAATAAAATGTAAACTCTTTTCAGGGTGATAACTGAAAAAAATTGAAAATATTTAGGATTAATTTGTATTGGTATTGTAAAAATATTCATTTTTAAGCTGGATTTTTACAAATATCCATAATATAGTTTATTTGACTATTAATTGGGTTTTTAACAAATGAAACAAATTAAATTGACCAATATTGGGGTAACAATGAAAAAGCTCTGGATTGCTGCTTGTGCTGGATTAGCGCTAACGGCCTGCGCAACTTCAAATAATTCAATGACACAAATGAGTGCATCTGTTTCTAATACTGAAACAATGACTTTGCGTGAAGCCTATCAAGATAAATTTTTAATTGGCACTGCATTAAGTGAATCTCAAATTATGGGATACAGTGCTTATGACCAACAAAGTCAGGCTGTTTCTAATCGCCAATTTTCAGCAGTAACCGCAGAAAATTCAATGAAATGGGAAGAAATCCAGCCTAAACCCGGACAGTTTAATTTTAAAATTTCAGACAAATTAGTCGAACTTGCCGAAAAAAATAATCAGTTTGTGATTGGGCATACTTTGTTGTGGCATCAACAAACGCCAAACTGGGTATTTGAAGATGAAAATGGGGCGCCCGCTAGCCGAGAATTATTACTGAGTCGACTAAAAAATCATATAGATACCATTGTTGGACGTTATAAAGGACGAATTCAAGCGTGGGATGTGGTTAATGAAGCATTAAATGAAGATGGCACTATGCGACAGTCAAAGTGGTATCAAATTTTAGGGGAAGATTATATTGCTAAAGCTTTTGAGTTTGCGCATGCCGCAGATCCAAATGCTGAACTTTATTACAATGATTATAATTTGTGGATGCCGAAAAAACGCCAAGGCGCGGTTAGCATTGTCCAATCTTTATTAGATAAAAACATTCCAATTACCGCAATCGGGATGCAGGCTCATTATAGTATTCCGTCATTAGTGACTAATCCTGATTTAGCCGAATTTGAAGCTTCAATTATCGCTTATAAAAATTTAGGCATTAAAGTGATGTTAACCGAGGTTGATATTACTGTGATCCGTTTCCCGGGGGCAGAAAACCAAGGTGCAGATATTTCAATTAGTTATGAGCTTCAAGATAAGTTTAATCCGTATAGCAAAGGTTTACCTGAATCTGTTTCAACTGAATTTACTCAACTTTTGGTTGATATGTTCAAAATTATTGCCCGTCATCAAGAATCTATCTCTCGTGTGACATTCTGGGGGGTGAATGATAGTCAGACTTGGCGTAATGGTTGGCCGATTGAAGGTCGTACAGATTATCCGCTATTGTTTGATCGCCAGAATAAAGCAAAACCCGCTGTTAATGCATTAATAGAATTAAGTAAAACACATTTTTAAATTTTATTGAGATTGAATACTCTGTTAAAAGCCAATTTTTATTGGCTTTTTTTCGATATAGGAATCAGTAATGAAAAAATTAGTAACGGCTATTTTAGGTGCGCTTGCTGTATGCGCCTGTTCAAAAGCGCCGGATAATCCGTCAGATGTAGATCAGGTTAAAATATTGCCGCAAACCTCACGGCAAGTTTTGTCATTAAACCAAGACTGGCGATTTTATAAATATGACAATGCAGCATTAGCCGATGAGCTGATTTATGATGTTCGCCCTGCAGTTGAACATTTTAAAGATGATAAAGACGCTGATACCAAACCGACCGATGCGGTTGAGGTAACCTCTGATAAAACGGTATTAAAACCGTGGATTTTACCAACAGGTAATGAATTTATTGCTGATCCTGCTAAACGACATCAACGTCCTGCGGGTAACCCAGGCGGTGATTTTAAATTTGTTCAAAACGACTTTAATGACAGTGGATGGCAACAAGTTAATTTACCACATGACTGGGCCATAAATGGGCCATTTTACCAAGGTGAAAATCCAGAAGTTGGTGGGGGTATGGGGCGTTTACCTAGCCCGGGTATTGCTTGGTATCGTAAAGATTTAACTGTAACGGAAGTGGATAAAACTAAAAAAATCTATCTGGATATTGAAGGCGCTATGTCTTATTCAATGGTCTGGTTAAATGGTCATTTAGTGGGAGGATGGCCATTTGGCTATTCAAGTTATCGGTTAGATTTAACGCCTTATATTAATTTTGGCGGTGAAAACCAAATTGCGATTCGTCTAGATAATCCAAATCATTCTTCTCGTTGGTATCCAGGTGGTGGGTTATATCGGGATGTTTGGTTAGTTAAAACGAATCCTGTACATGTTGACCAGTGGGGAACTAAAGTTCATACCGAGTCTGCAACGACTGAACGGGCACTGGTTAATTTTGAAGTGAACGTAAAAAATACTACAGCAGATACTCAAATGGTAGAAGTAAGCTCTGAAATTTTTGAGCTTAACAGCCAAGGGCAAATTCAAGGTAACTCTGTTGCTCAATCACCTAAAAAGACATTGCGTATTAGTGGCAATAGCACAGCGGCCAGTCAAACGGGGATTGAGGTAATGAACCCTAAATTGTGGGGGCCAAAGCCACAGCAAACGCCTCATTTATATGCTGCGATCACCAAGGTATTTAAAAATGGTCAACTGATTGATCAGTACCAATCTCAATTTGGGATCCGCACCCTTAAATTTGATCCGAATGCCGGTGTTTATGTTAATGGTGAACTGATTAAGCTAAAAGGGGTTAACCAGCATCATGATTTAGGGGCATTAGGCGCTGCATTTAATCGTAGAGCGGCTGAGCGTCAATTAGAAATTTTGCAGGAGATGGGCACAAATGCAATTCGTATGGCTCATAATCCACCTGATCCAGAGCTATTAGAATTGACTGATAAAATGGGCTTTTTAGTAATGGATGAATCATTTGATGTATGGCAAAAGAAAAAAACACCGCATGATTTTCATTTAATATTTGATGATTGGCATGAGCAGGATATGCGGGCTTTAGTTCGCCGAGACTATAATCATCCATCTGTTATTATGTGGAGTATAGGTAATGAAGTCGGTGAGCAATACGATGGTGAAGCAGGTTATAAACTCGCGCAACATTTAACGGATATTGTAAAAAGTGAAGACCCTTATCGCCCGACAACGGCCTCGAAAAACTGGGCAAAACCAGATATGCCATTTGCTAATGGGATGGATGTAATTAGCTTAAATTATCAAGGTGAAGGTATTCGCCAAGATCCTATTTTTGATGAAATTAAAGACAGAATAAAAACTAAACCTCAGTATCAGCCTTATCATAATGCGCACCCAGACAAAATTATTTTAGGGAGCGAAACAGCATCTGCTTTAAGTAGCCGTGGTTTTTATACGTTTCCGGTGACAGATAAAATCAGTTCGCCAGCTCGTGATGGTATGGGTGGCGACTCTAAAGCTATGCATGTGAGCAGTTATGAATTGTACGCGGTTGATTTTGGTTCATCCGCAGACAAGGTGTTTAAAGCAGTTGAAAGCCATCCATTTGTTGGTGGTGAATTTGTTTGGACCGGATTTGATTATTTAGGCGAGCCGACCCCTTATTACTCAGCCCGAAGTTCATATAACGGGATGATAGATTTAGCCGGATTTAAAAAAGACAGATTTTATTTATATCAGTCTCACTGGCGTCCTGATTTACCTATGGTTCATATTTTACCGCACTGGAATTGGCCAGACAGAGTAGGCAAAGTGACGCCTGTGCACATTTTTACGTCGGGTGATGAGGTTGAACTGTTCTTAAACGGACAATCTTTAGGTCGTCAGCATAAAGCGCAATACGAATATCGAATGCGTTTTGATGAGGTTATTTATCAACCTGGTACATTAAAAGCGGTTGCTTATAAAAACGGTAAAAAATGGGCTGAATCAGAGGTCAAAACCACAGGTTCAGCTGCTCAATTAGCTGTATCTGCTGATCGCACAAATATTCGTGCAGATGGCAAAGATTTATCTTTTATTACGGTAAAAATACAGGATAAAAATGGATTGACTGTACCTAAAAGCCATCACTTAATTGAATTTAGCATTGAAGGTAATGGTGAAATTGTTGCAACCGACAATGGTGACCAGACTGATTTTACCCCGTTTAATTCACATCAGCGCAATGCATTTAATGGCTTAGCTTTAGTGATTGTAAAAGCTAAACCAGGCACGGATGGCGTATTTAAACTAATCGCAAAATCGGCAGATTTAGCGTCAGACAGTATTCAAATTAGTGCTAATAATCTTTAACAGAGCTTTAAATATGAAAAAATTATTATCTATGGTGTGGGTATGCATAATGAGCTTAACTGCGCTTTATGCAAATGCTTCCAGTATTGTAACAGGTGAAGATGGCTACCGGTTGTGGCTAAAATATGACCCCATTCAAAATCAAGGTATTTTACCTGAGTATAAAAAATGGTTGGTAAATTGGCATGTCGAGGGGAACTCCAAAACCAGTCAGATTATTCGTGATGAATTAGATTATGCCTTTAATGGTTTATTACAAGCATCTAATCCAACCGTTTTAAACTCTGCGAATTTAGTGGTTGCGACTGCTAAAACGGCCAGCCAATTTTTACCAGAGGTAAATCAGCAGCTAAGCCAGTTAGGGGATGAAGGCTATGTCATTCGTCAAATGCGTTATAACAACAAGCCAGTTGTACTCGTTGCAGCTAATACGGATATAGGTGCATTGTACGGTACATTTGCCTTATTGCGTTTAGTACAAACAGAGTCAGATTTAAGTCATATCAATGTTGCAACTGCACCTAAAACCAAAGTGCGGGTCTTAAACCACTGGGATAATCCAGACAGGCATGTAGAACGCGGTTTTGCTGGCGAGTCAATTTGGGACTGGCATAAATTGCCAGACTACAAATATCAGAAATATACAGATTATGCGCGCGCTAATGCTTCTATTGGGATTAACGGCACAGTATTAAATAATGTAAATGCTGATCCTATTATGCTGACCCCCGCTTATCTTGAAAAAGTAAAAGCACTGGCAGATTTATTTCGCCCTTATGGGTTAAAAGTTTATTTATCGATTAAATTTAATTCGCCTGCAACATTGGGTGGCTTAAAAAATTCAGATCCGCTAAATCCAGATGTTCAAGTATGGTGGGATAAAAAAGTTGCTGAAATTTATCAGCTGATTCCAGATTTTGGCGGCTTTTTAGTTAAAGCAAATTCAGAAGGGCAGCCTGGTCCGGGCGATTATGGCCGAACTCACGCACAAGGCGCAAATATGCTGGCAGATGCATTAAAACCACATGGCGGTATTGTGATGTGGCGGGCATTTGTTTACGCCAATGAAAAAAATGAAGAGCGCTCGAAACAAGCTTATTCAGAATTTAAACCTTTAGATGGCAAATTCCGTGAAAATGTGATGGTGCAGGTTAAAAATGGTCCAATAGATTTTCAACCACGAGAGCCAATTAGTCCATTATTTGGGGCAACTAAACAAACTCCAATGATGATGGAATTTCAAATCACTATGGAGTATTTAGGATTTAGTACCCACTTTGTTTATTTAGGACCAATGTATGAAGAAGTCTTAAAAACAGATACCTATGCAAAAGGTAAAGGGTCAACTGTTGGTAAAGTAGTGGCAGGTGAAGTTTATGATTATCCCATTACCGGTATGGCAGGGGTGTCTAATATTGGCTCTGACAGAAACTGGACCGGACATATTATTTTGCAATCTAACTGGTATGTATTTGGCCGCATGGCGTGGGACTATAATATCAGTGCAGAGCAGGTTGCCGAAGAGTGGACTAGAATGACTCTGAGTAATAAACCAGCGGTTGTTAAAAAGGTCACTGAGATGATGATGTTATCGCATGAAGCAACTGTAAACTATATGACGCCGTTAGGCTTGCATCATATTATGGGCACTGGTCATCATTATGGTCCGGGCCCTTGGGTTGATGATTTAGGCCGAGCGGATTGGAATCCGGTTTATTATCACAGAGCGGCAAAAGACGGTATTGGTTTTGATCGTTCACCAAGTGGTGTTAATGCAGTTGAACAATATTTTTCACCATTAAAAGAGCAATTAGCAGATCCAAAAACAACGCCAGAAAAATATTTATTATGGTTCCATCATTTACCTTGGGATTACAAAGTGGAGTCTTCTGGTAGAACCTTATGGAATGAAATCGTTCACCGGTATTATTTAGGGGTTGAGCAAGTTGCACAAATTAATCAAAGTTGGGACAGTTTAAAAGGCCAAATTGATCCGCTGCAATTTAAACAAGTGCAAATGGCTAATACTATCCATTTAAAAGAAGCAATATGGTGGCGCAATGCTTGTGTATTGTATTTCCAAACTTTTTCTAATCAGCCTATACCTGAAGGATTAGAGAAACCAAAGGGTACATTAGAAGCATATAAAGCCATGCAATTCCCGTTTGCGCCGGGGCAAGGTGAATAAATTCAAGTTTTATATTTTGAATTTAAAACATTGGTAAAATAATGAGATATTTAAAACCTCTAAAAGTATTGTCAGTTTGCGCCTTATTGGCGCTGGCTGGCTGCTCTTCAAATAACGAAACTGAATCTGATCCGAATCTTAAATTTAATCAACAAGCTGATACCGCTTATTTTGATTGGTTTAAATATCAAGGTAACGACACTGTTTTTAACCAACCACTTGCTGCTGACGAATTTCAAAATCCAATAATTTCAGGTTTTTATCCTGACCCGAGTATTACCCGTAAAGGCGACGATTATTATATTGCTACTTCATCGTTTGCTTATAATCAGGGGTTACCGATTTTTCATAGTAAGGATTTGGTTAATTGGACTCTGATTGGCCATGGTTTAACACGAGATAACCAATTTGATTTATCTGGTATCGACGTATCCAGTGGTATTTATGCACCTACTATCCGTTATCACAATGGCTTGTTTTATATTATTACTACTGCTGTATATTCAGGGGGAAACTTTATCATTACAGCGCAAAACCCTGCAGGACCTTGGTCAAAACCAATTCTGTTACCGGAGGTAGGTGGTATTGATCCAGATATCTTTTTTGATGATGACGGTAAAGTTTATATTGCGCATAATGATGCCCCATTGGGTAAACCTTTATATGAAGGTCATAGAGCGATTTGGTTATGGGAATATGATCCCGTTGCCCAAAAAGTAAAACCAGAATCGAGAAAATTAATTGTCGATGGTGGCACAGACATCAGTAAAAAACCAATCTGGATAGAAGCCCCTCATATTTATAAAATTAATGGTTGGTACTATTTAGTCTGTGCAGAGGGAGGGACAGGCTATAATCATTCAGCGGTGGTGTTTAGAACCAAAGATTTAAATGAACCTTTTACCCCTTATCAAGCTAACCCCATTTTGACTCAACGAGATTTAGATATAGACCGACCGGATCCAATTACAACCGCTGGGCATGCTGATTTAATTAAAACTCCGCAAGGGCAATGGTGGGCTGTATTTTTAGCAACTCGTTCATATAACAAAACCTTGTACAATACTGGGCGTGAAACCTTTTTATTACCTGTAACCTGGACAAATGACGGTTGGCCAGAAATTTTACCTAAAGGTGAAACCATCCCTTACCGTCTTAAAAAGCCTACCAGTGGTGAAAAAATTACACATGCAGAGCAAACAACTGGTAATTTTAGTTGGACGGATGAATTTGAAACTAAACGACTTGATTTAAATTGGAGTTGGTTAGGTAGTCACAATAATGCTAGTTGGTTAAGGTTAAATAATGGATATGCGCAATTAAAAGCAAATAAACAAAATTTGATGAGTTTAGAGCAGCCTGTTTATTTAGCAAGACGTGTTCAGCATCAAACTTATCAAGCAAGTACAAAAGTTCTCCTACCAAAACAAACAGGTTTACAACTCGGTATCACGGCTTATCAAAATGAAAAATTTCATTATTTTTTGGGATTAGAAAAAATAGATACAGCTTACCGCTTATTTGTTGAGTCTGTTGTTGAAGGCAAACGGCAAGTGCTTAAACATGTTTATTTACCCGATCAAGTTGCTGCAATTGAGTTGGTTATATCGGGTGATAAAGACCAAATCAACTTTAGCTATCGTCAAAATAAAGTAACTGAACCTGTGTTAATGGGTGCAGATGCAACCATTTTAAGCACAGAAAAAGTCGGAGGTTTTGTTGGATCTATGCTAGGGCTACATGCAAGGAAATTTTAGGCTCTGAATCTGTTTCTTTAGCCTGTCATAAATAATGCAGGCTAAAGAGCTTCACTTTTAAGAAATTAATTGAATAAAATAAGACATGAAAATATGAATATATTCTGTACTAAAAAAGCGCAACTATTTGCATATTATATTTTTATTAATTTATTAAGCGGGTGCGGAATTATAAATAGTCATGAGCAAGGTAGCCCCAATTCTAAATATGCCTCTGATAGTAAGTGGCAGCCTTATGACGGTATGCAGTTGGTTCAGGAAACCGATTACTTAACTATTCCGTTTATGCCAATAACATCATCCGAAACAAAAAATTCTATTAAAATTGCAGACAACTTCTCAGCTTCCACAATCTATTATAGTCAATTTGACGCACAAGTCGTCTCAATAGCCGCTAATGCATTGGCAAAGGATATAGAGACTGTTACTGGTAGCAAAGCACAGGTTTTAACAACAAAGCCGCATAATAAAAATGCAATTATTATTGGTACTATTGGTGACAACCCCTTGATTGATGAACTGATAGCAAGTAACAAATTAGATGTTTCTACTATTTCTGGTAAATGGGAGGCCTATTTTGCGAAAGTAGTTCAAAATCCATTTAAAGACGTAGACCAAGCATTAGTGATCGCTGGGAGTGATAGACGCGGTACTGCTTATGGAGTATTTGCACTATCTGAGGCAATCGGCATTTCACCTTGGCATTTTTGGGGAGATGTCCCTACAACCAAAAAAACCGCTTTATATGTTGCCGGTCAATACATTCAAAGATCACCAGGTATTAAGTATCGCGGTATTTTTATCAATGATGAAGACTGGGGATTATTGCCTTGGGCAAGTAAAACATTTGAACCAGAAATAGGAAATATTGGCCCTAAAACTTATGCCTCTGTTTATGAATTGCTACTGAGGTTACATGCGAATATGATTTGGCCTGGAATGCATGAATTTCCTCGTGAAACGACACCATTTTATTTAATGCCAGGTAATAAAGAAATGGCTGACAAATATGCAATTATCATCAGTACATCGCATCACGAGCCCATGTTAACTAATAGCCATGAGTTCAAAAATGATGAACATGGTGAATATAATTATTGGACGAATCAGAGCACTATATACAAGCTTTGGGAAAATCGAGTTAAAGAAACAGCCCCTTACGAAAACATCTATACGATTGGAATGCGTGGTCGTACAGATGTAGGTATGTTGGCGCCTGAAGGCACAACAGAACAAGGAAAAGCAAAAAAGATTCAGCATGATATTATCCCAGACCAACGGAAAATGATCTCAGAACACGTACACCATAATCCAAAAGAAATACCACAAATTTTTATTCCTTACAAAGAAACCCTAGTGCAGTATCAATCAGGTTTAGAGTTGCCAGATGACGTTATTATTGTGTGGCCTGATGATAATCATGGATATATTCGCCAACTTTCAACACCTGAAGAGCAAAAACGTAGTGGTGGTTCAGGTGTGTATTACCATCTTTCATATTGGGGTGTACCTGCTAGCTATCTTTGGTTTAATAGTACCCCGCCGGGGATGACATATGCTGAAATGATCAAAGCTTGGGATTTTAATGCTAATAAAATGTGGATTGTCAATGTTGGAGATATCAAACCACATGAGTTTGGCACTGAATTCTTCCTACGCATGGCTCGAAATCCTGAAGCATTCAGAAATTTTGACCAACATAAATATTTTAGCCAATGGGCAGAACGAACTTTTGGTCAAGAATATGCTAAAGATATTGCGAACGTTATGCAAAGCTATTTCAGCTTAAATATCGTTAAGCGGCCAGAGCATATGCATACTAGTGGTTCAAATACTTTCAGTATGATCGCAAAAGGTGATGAAGCAATGCAAAGATTGAACAAGTTTGAAAAAACCACTGAGCTTGCTAACCAAATTTATCAACGCTTAGCTAAAACCTATAAAAGTTCATTTTATCAAATGGTATTATATCCGATAAGGGCTACATATCTGATTAATAAAAAGGAATTATTAGCGGAACGGAGTCGTTTATGGGCAAAACAAGAGCGTGCTGCGACTCATATATTAGCAGAGCAGGCTAGAGAGGCGCATAACGACTTAATGGACGAAAATAAATTCTATAATGAAATCAATTCCGATGGTAAATGGAAATATATGATAAGTCCTATGCCTGTAACCGATTTACCAAAATGGGCCTATGAAACTCAAAACCCTTGGCGTATGCCGGAAGTCGGCAGTTATCAGGCGCAAACCAAAGGCCAACTATTGGTTGCTATTGAGGGAAATGCAGCGCCACTCGAACAAGGCAAAACAGGGCTATTACCTTTATTTAACAAAATTGCAGATACTCATTGCTTTATTGATGTATTTAACAAAGGTATTCAGCCGATTCATTGGTCTGCAACTGCAAATAAATCATGGGTCAAATTAAGCCAAACAAACGGTCAAAATGATAATCGGATTATTGTCAGTATTGACTGGGAGTTAGCACCTAGCGGTAAAGATATACCAGCAAAGATAACCATATCCGATAAAAATAGTGAATATGATATTACACTTAATATTTTTAATCCGACAAACGTAGTAACAAATAATTTAAAAATAGCGGTTGAGAATAAAAACGTAGTTGAAATAGAAGCTGAAAACTATATTTCTCAAACTGATGGGGAAAATGGAACTTACTGGTATCAGTTAAATTCTGCTGCGGCTTCAAAGCATGCTATGACTACTCAACCTTTTACAGTCGCTAGCTTTGATGTTACTCAGCTAAAAAATCAAAGTCCATCTTTGAGTTATCAATTTTATACAGTTAGTACTGGAAAAATAAAAATACATACGCATGCTTTACCAACTCATAAACTTACTTCTGAGCATCAAGGTGTTCGATATGCGATATCTCTGAATGGAGAAAATCCACAAATTATTGATTTGTACGCTAAAGAATATTCTACTTCGTGGACTGTAAATACTTTGAGAGCTGTATCAATTGGTATATCTGAGCATCAAATAAATCAAGCCGGTATTCAAGATATAAAAGTCTGGATGGTGGATCCTGGTGTTGTACTGGATAAGTTCATTCTAAACCTTGAGCAGAGTATCTCACCCACTATTCATCACTAATATAATCTAGTGAATAGGAAAATTTATATATGATTAATAAAAAAAAGATATGCTTTATTAACTTATTCGTATTAACGATATTGGTAGTTAGTTGTAGTTCCCAATCGACTAAATCTGGAAACGAAAATTTGGTCACGTCAAAAGCTCGAGTGATTCATACCACTGATATGGGGGCTGATCCAGATGATCAACAATCATTAATTCGGCAATTAGTTATGGCTAACGAAGTTGATATTGAGGGAATTATTACTTCAACAGGTTGCTGGAAAAAGTCTCAACAAAATACTGATTACGTCGATAAAATTTTACAAGTGTATGATCAAGTGTATCCAAACCTCATCCAACATGCACAAGGCTTTCCTACCCCTGAATTTTTACAATCAGTTTCAGTTATGGGACAAACTGGTTATGGGATGAGTGATGTAGGTACAGGAAAAAATTCTCCCGGATCGGATTTGATTATCGCTGCAATAGATAAAAAAGATACCAGACCTTTGTGGTTAACTTGTTGGGGAGGGTGTAACACCATAGCTCAATCTTTATGGGATTTAAAAAATAATCGGACTGATACAGAGTTTTCGGAGATTATTAAACGAATTCGAGTATATGATGTACTAGGTCAAGATAATGCTGGTACTTGGATAGCGAAAACATTCCCTGAACTTTTATATATTCGAAGCCTCGCCGTCTATAGCTGGCAACCGTCTGACGATTATTTAGCAGAACATATCCAAAGGCATGGTCCTTTAGGAAGAGCTTACCCAAATCGCCAATGGGCAACTGAAGGTGATACACCCGCATTTATGCATTTAATAAACCCAGCTTTAAATGATCCGAATAAAGTAGCTCAAGGCGGTTGGGGAGGTCGTTTTGCTAAGCAAAAGCAGCCTGCTATACGAGGCATGGAATGTATGAAAGGAGAGGATGAGTTATTCGATCCTTATTACATGTATGGTGATGCAGCGGAAGGTGGCAAAGCAATTAGCCGTTGGAAAACTGCATACAACAATGATTTTCAAGCCCGTATGGACTGGACAATATCAGCTCAGTATAAGGATGCAAACCATCATCCGTATGCAGTTGTTAACGGAATTAAATCTGAGCAAGTTGTTTATGTTAAAGCAAAAGCTGGTGATTCAATTTTTTTGTCTGCTAGTGAAAGTTCAGACCCTGACGGAGATAAAATTCAATATTCATGGGAGTTTTATAAAGAAGCAAGTGATTATCAAAAAGAAATTGTGATCTTACAGCCGACCGAGGTTAACACCCACTTATTGATCCCAAGCGATGCCAAAGGGAAAGAAATACATATTATATTGTCAATTATTGATGATGGTGAACCTCAATTATATGCATATCGCAGAGTCATTATCACTGTAGTCTGACTACAGATAATTATATGTTAAAGCCAATAATTATTAGCCTAGTTTAATCATTATTGGCTTAGCTCTATTAAATTCAATTACCTTGCGGGTGAGTACTTTAACTCAAAAATATTGATGGCTAGGATGAGTTTATATTACATGTAATTATTCTGGTTATCGTAATTTAGGTTATTTTAATAGTTTCAAATATTTCTTTTATTTGGCTACGTATCCATTTACGCAAAGGATCAGTTTGTGTTCTTGGATGCCATACTTGCTCCATTTGTACTGTTGGCAAATTTAATGGGGGTGGTTGACAAGCTAAATCATTATAAAGGCTAGTAGCATGCCGAGCGATTGGTGTTAAGCAAGTTAACATTAAAGTGGAATTACGAATAACATGAGGTAGTACTAAAAAGCTGGATGCACCAGCAATAACTTCACGCGACCTTCCCATTTTTGCTAATGTTTTATCAACTACTCCATTTAAATCGCCAGTTAAACTGGTTACTACATGTTGACTATTAATATAGGTTTCTAGATCCAGTTGAGTTTGGCAGTGTGGGTTATTTTTATAATACAAAACATGAAACTGATATTCTGCCAGATTTTGACGATAATAATGGTTAGGTAAATCCTGATAAAAACCTGCTATTGCAATATCGCATTTACCCTGCTCAAACGCATCTAGAGGTAGGCCTCCACCTGTATTTCGGGTGATAATTTTCACTTTTGGTGCCATTTTTCTTACCCGTTTAATTAGCTCTGGCAATATTAACAGCTCAATGAAATCTGTAGTAAATATATGAATATTATCGGGTTTATTAAAAAAATCTTGGTCTTTTGTCTGTTGATAAAATTGCTCGATGGATTTAACTAAACCACATACCTCCAGAGCCATTTGGTCTGCTTTTGGTGTCGGGGATAAACCCCGCCCAGTACGGACAAATAATTGATCTGAAAATTCATCTCTGAGTTTATTGAGCTTATGACTTAAAGCGGGTTGGCTTAGGTTTAATCTTTTTGATGCTTTAGTTAAACTGCGTTCTTCATACAAGACGCTAAATAAATATAGCAAATTAAAATCTTTATTCTCGATATTCATTTTTTAAGTTATCGCTTTAGGGATACTATTTTCAAGTTAACATTGACAGTTATATAAAAGTCAATGTTAACTTAAAAAAGCAATAACAAAACAAGCTAAAAACTTTGATTATTTAATTCTTTTGGAGAGAGTAGGTTAACACCTCTCGCCATGAAAATATCATCATATTTTAATCCTCCATTTCCATACGGGGCATTATGAGGACCTGTATTACAATTCATCAAAAAGTGGGTTAAAGTTTGTTCTCGCTTCATCCTAAATGTTGCTTGATGATAAACTTGGGTTTGATTTGGAAACTCTGCACCACCTTTCATAAACACGTCATAAGTCTGCCCCCCTTGCGATTTGGGGGAGTTATTAACGATATACCAAATTTCATACCAAGTGTTAGTTTGCAACGGTTTGGCCGATTTTTGGCTAACTGGATTGATTATATTAGCGTAACCTTGATCTGTTTTTACCATAAGCGCTCCTGTATTGACTAACCCCGAAGACTCAGTTTTATCTGTTACTCTCAAGGTAGGTTCAAAAGCGTTGTAGTCATGGTTTATTATGCCTTGTTTGTCTAAATTACTAAGCCCAAAAGCATGGTTATTTGGAAAAGACTCGACATTTATTCTAGTATAAAATGTGTAAATTTCCCCTACTTGTACAGGCATGGGCAACTTCTTGAAAGTGAGTGCTTTTCTGTTACCGATCACGCCATTTTCTGCTGGTTTTTTGAGTAAATATTTATTGTTGGCGTTTTCTGTTTTTATTTCGGTGATCTGAGGATTATTAATAAAAGGCCTAGTTTCGTTTTTAGTGTCAATCTGATGCCAGCTATGAATATTTTCTGATTCTTCAAAAGTATCTATCTTAATCCAATCATTACCATACGCTCCGCTAATTTGAGAAAAAAGTAGACTAATCCAAAATTTTTTTAAAAGCTTCATAATAACCCTTGTTTGTCGTTGATTGTCACATTGTAAGTCTTATTGTAAGTTTTCAATTTATTTTTGTTAAACATTTTGTTGTTTTTATTTTTAATTATAAAACAGCATTTTATGGATTTTTGTTGTTTTTATTTTATTAATTTAGTTGTGTGTTTTGGTTAATTTTATTTGACTTTTTATTTGATATTTTAACTTTTTAAACTAAATTACTGAATTGATGTAATACATTTTGTTTGTTTTTTTGTATTGCAATGTTTCGTTTTTTTGTAAATCGAAAATTGAGTGGATTAAGATTAATTAAATGAAGGAAATTTAAATTGAAAATATCAAATCTATTGATGCTTGTTTCTGGGTTTGCTTTTAGTGCCATGACGCAAGCCGGAACGATTAATATTGACAGTGCAGAAGACTGGGGTGGCAGCCATGCTAATTACCCTGCATCAAATGTACTTGATGGTAGTTTGAGTTGGTCATCCCGCTGGGCTGCGTCAGGTTCTCCTGTTAATTTACAACTTAATATAGGTTCAGTTAAAACAGTTTCAAAAGTCGGAATCGCTTGGGGGTTGGGAGACAACCAAAGTTATGAGTTTGAAATTTGGACTCGGGCTGAGAGTTCTGGTAGTTGGAACAAAGTTTATGATGGTTACAGTTCAGGTAATACCGAAAGTTTTGAAGTATATGATATTCCTGACACTAATGTTCAACAAGTGAGAATTAAAACTTTTGGTAATAGTGCAGGTAGTAGCTGGACCAATATAAAAGAAGTTGAACTCTATGATGAAGCTGGTAATGGTGAGCTGACAATTAATAATGCTTTTGATGATGGCAGTGGTCATGGCAGTTATCCTGCAACTAATGTGATAGACAATAATACCAATTGGGCTTCAAGGTGGGCTGGGGCTGGATCCCCTGTCAATCTAACCGTTGAGTTAAATGAAACTACACCTATCACACAGCTTGGTATTGCATGGGGACAGGGAGATTCAAGAGTTTATACTTTTGAAGTCTATGCAAGACCAGGTACAAGTGGTAGCTGGACTAAAGTATTTGACGATGTGAGTAGTGGAAATACTACTAATATTGAATTGTTTGACATTACAGATATCGATGCTCAGCAAATTCGTATTAAAACATTTTCTAATAGTGCAGGTAGTAGCTGGACTAATATTACGGAAGTTAAAGTTTTTGGGCAGGAAAATAGCAATAGCGGAGGCAATTCGGATTTAGACCCAACTAAAGCACCTTCTGAAAATTTTGATTTGTCCAGATGGTATTTGAGTGTGCCGACTGATACTGACAATAGTGGTACTGCCGATAGTATTAAAGAAAATGAACTAAATAGTGGTTACCAAAGTAGTGCGTATTTTTATACCGGATCTGATGGTGGCATGGTGTTTAAATGCCCGGTAGACGGTTATAAAACGTCAACTAATACTAGCTATACTCGAACTGAATTACGTGAAATGTTACGTGCAGGCAATACCTCTATTGATACTTCTGGTGTAAATGAAAATAATTGGGTATTTAGCTCGGCGCCCAGTTCTGCTAAAAATGCAGCTGGCGGTGTTGATGGGACTTTAGAGGCTACTCTTGCGGTGAATTATGTAACTACAACAGGTAATTCTGATCAGGTTGGTCGGGTTATTATTGGACAAATTCATGCCGAAGATGATGAACCGGTTAGATTGTATTATCGTAAACTTCCTGGTAACAGTAAAGGCTCAATTTATTTTGCTCATGAGCCAGGTAATGGCAATAGCGAACAATGGTATGAGATGATTGGTTCACGAAGTAGCAGTGCGTCAAATCCAGCTGATGGTATATCCTTAAATGAAAAATTCAGCTATGAAATTAATGTTACTGGAAATTTATTGACTGTAAAAATCTTACGGGAGGGTAAACCTACGGTAACGGAAACAGTTGATATGAATAACAGCGGCTATGATGATGCAGATGATTGGATGTATTTCAAAGCTGGTGTTTATAATCAAAATAATACTGGTAACGGCAGTGATTATGTACAAGCCACTTTTTATGCTTTAGAACAAACTCATAACTAAAGCTTTTGCTATTAATTAATTGACAGGTTCGTAAGTAAGTTGCGAACCTGTCAATCTTAGTTTCGTTTTTATTCTATTGTTGTTTTACAATTAATTTGATTTTTATCATTTTAAAGTTTGAAACTATCCAACCTATCACCAACTTGGTATTCATCCTCTTTCACCAAAAAAACTATATAAAAATAAGTTTCTTACATGGATAAGCAACGCTAGCGTTTATTTTAAATCAAAAAATATAGGTTAAACAAAAGCTAATCATAAAAATAAACTCAATATTTTTTGTATTACGGATTTATTTTTGATTGACTTACAATGTGATTGACAATTTTGTTTTGTTTGGTTAGTATTTTTTGTGTTGGGTTATTTTACGGTGGGGTAAGGCATTCGTGTCAAAGCAACTGTAGATAAATAATTTAAGACCCAGATAAAAATTTGCTAATTGACTTAGGAGTTTAACATGGCAAAACCAACTATAGGTTTCATTGGTCTTGGCCTTATGGGCAGCAACATGGTTCAAAACTTACAAAATAAAGGTTTTAAGCCAGTTGTAATGGATCTGAATAAAGATGCTGTTGCAGAAATTGTTGCACGTGGTGCAACCGAAGCTAAGACAGCCAAAGAACTTGCTCAAGCAAGCGATATTATAATGCTTTGTCTAACAACATCTAATGTAGTTGAGAAAGTAATTTATGGTGAAGAGGGTATTTTAGCGGGTATCAAAGAAGGTGCTGTCGTTGTTGATTTTGGGACTTCTATTCCAGCTTCTACTCGTAGAATTGGTGCTGATTTAGCTCAAAAAGGTGCTGGCATGATTGATGCTCCGCTAGGGCGTACTCCTGCACATGCCAAAGATGGTTTACTTAATATTATGGCATCAGGTGATTTAGCTATATTTGAAAAAGTTAAACCAGTTTTAGAGCAGCAAGGTGAAAATGTGTTTTACTTGGGTGCTTTAGGTTCGGGTCACACTACTAAATTAATTAATAACTTTATTGGTATGACGACTGTGACTGCAATGTCGCAAGCTTTTGCTGTTGCAGACCGAGCTGGAGTTGATCGAAAGCAATTATTTGAAATCATGTCGACTGGACCATCTAATTCTCCGTTTATGCATTTTTGTAAAAACTATGCGGTGGATGGGGTAAGTGATTTAGGTTTCTCCATTAATAATGCTAATAAAGACTTAGGTTACTTTCTTGAAATGGTTAAAGATTTAGGTACTAGAGCACAAATTGCAGAAGGTACGTCTGCTAACCTACAAGCCGCTGTTGAATCGGGCTTAGGTAATGGCAATGTGCCTGAAATTTTTGATTACTTTTTAAAGCTAGAGCAGTAATTTATTTTTAGTTGTGGCTGTCTACCGGTTGCACAAAATTGTATTTGCAATCTCGAAAGCGTATTTAAATATACCAATTAAATACGCTCATTCTATTGTGTTATCCATTAATTTTGAGTTCAGTGCTCAAGCCTTTTAGATAGGCTATATTGCTTATTAACAGGATTTAATATATTTAAATAGTTGGTTGAAAAGGTTTATCTGAATTCGGGTTAATCAATTTTATAGGGTTTAGTGATGAGTCAGAGTGAACACTTTTCTTTTGGCAATAAAACGCCAATTGAAGATATTGGTGGTGGTTTAAAACGTCAAATGTTGGGTTATAACGAAGAGCTAATGGCTGTTAAAATTTGGTTTGATAAAGGTGCTATTGGCTATAATCATGCACATCGCCATTCTCAAGTGACTTATGTAGTAGAAGGTGAGTTCCATTTTAATATAGACGGCGTAACGCAAATATTAAAAGCTGGTGATAGCTGTTTTATTCCACCTTATGCCGATCATGGTGCAACATGCCCAACGGGTGGCATTTTGATTGATACGTTTAGTCCTGCGCGTGAAGACTTTGTTGACGATCTTTAATCTTAAAAAGAAGCCAGTAAATATATTACCGGCTTCTTTTTTACTTAACTTCCACTTTAACTCTTGATTAGAAGTTAGCTTAAATCCCACTTTATACCGCTGATTTATTTCTCATTTAAGCTATCTACAATTTGATTGATGATCACTTCAGGCTGCTGCGCAATATCCATCACGAGCCCATATTCTGGTAACTCTAGTGTGTCAAGTTGAGATGTTAATAACGCGGGTTTAAAAAAATGTCCTTTGCGGTTTTTCAACCTTTGCATTAACAGTTGTTTTGAACCATTTAGCATCACCCAGTTAATCTGTTGACGGCATTGAGAAGAAAGCGTTTGCCGGTAACTTTGTTTAAGCGCAGAGCAAGCCAAAACAGCGCCTTCATCTTTCGCCCAAACAGATATTTGGCTTGATAAAGTTTCAAGCCAGGGTTGGCGGTCAGAGTCGTTAAGTGGAATTCCCTTATTCATTTTTAATAGATTAGCATGCGGATGAAAATCATCCGCATCATAAAATGGCAGGTTTAAGCGATTAGCTAATAGCTGGCCGATGGTTGACTTTCCGGTACCGGATACCCCGCCTATAATTAAGATCATCTGTGCTTATCCTATTTATTCAACTAAAGCTAATACGCCGTTATAAGAGATCATGATTGAAAATAAAAAGGCGAGTCCTAAAATAAAATTAAGCAGATATCCAGCTTTATACTCTTTCATTAGCTGTTTGTTATTAATCATTAAAATAATGCTAAATACCACCAATGGTAAAACAAATACATTAAATACTTGTGTTAATAATTGGCCTTTTATGGGGTTAAAACCTAACACTGGGATAGTTAATGCGCACACAGCTGCAATCCCAGTAATGATTCTAAACTGTTTTGACTGAGTATCTAACTTACCTGAGCGATAATCTTCAATTAACAGAGGGGCAATTAACATACAAGGGAAAACCGAAGATAAGCCAGCAGCCAAAGTACCAAAAAAGAATACAGTTAAAGCTGTTTTACCTGCTATTGGTTCTAACGCATTAACCATATCTAATACTTCGGTCACTCTTTGTCCATTATGGAATAATGCACCAGATGCAACAGCCATTACGGAAGCGCTGATAAAAAAGACCAAGACAGAAGCAAGAATTGCATCTTTTTTCTGCTGATGTCTATCATTCATGCCCCAGCCTTTGCCTTGAATAAACAAAGGACGAGACAAAAAAGTTGCGGCAGCCATTGTTGTGCCTACAAATGCTGCCACCATCATTTTGCCGCCTTCAACATCAGGGATGACTGGCATTAACCCTTTTATTACTTCTGATGGCAGGGGGTGAACAACAAATAAAGATAATACAAAAGATAATCCCATACAGGAGACAAAGATAACGAGCACTTTTTCAAAAAGTGAATATTTTCCAATTAATAAAATTGCATACATAATACCAATTACAATCGCAGCAATGGCTATTACGACAGGATATTTATGCGCTATAACAGCCGGAAAGTACATTGCTATCATTTCAAAGATAATGTTGGCTGAAATCCCTAATATGCCAATTAATGAATTCCATTGGCCGAAACTAACGCCAACAATAATCAAAATAGCAATCGGTTTACCAAATTTTAGATGTTTTTTGAAACTATAAAGTGCTGTTTCGTTAGTGACTAATGCAAAATTTCCGTAGGCATAAATCAGCGCTCCTGAAAATAAACAACTTAATAGTAAAACCCAAAGTAATTGCATACCAAATGTGCTACCTGCAACTATCATAGCTGTAACACTGCCGGTACCTATTGTGTAACCTATGGCTAAAAATGCCGGTCCAAAGCTGAGAAGTGTTTTAATTAATGCTGACACTGATCTATCCCCTGTGTTGCAGGCCATCATGGGTAATACATGTTAGCCCGTTCAGTGGTTAATATTTAAAATAGCTTGTTAGGTTTTAAAGCGGCGTTACATATTGTAAACGCCGCCATTAATATCGAGCGTTGCCCCAGTAATAAAACCATCATATTCAGAGGCTAAATAAATCACCGCACGAGCAACATCATTTACATTGCCTGCACGTTGTATTGGGATGCTTGCAATTGTTTGCTCAGCAGATTCTTTGCTGGTATGGGTGTTATGAAACGAAGTGCCTAAAATTAATCCAGGAGCTACTGCATTTACTCTGGTGCCTTGTACACCTAGCTCAGCGGAAAGCGCACGGGTGAAAGTTAAAATAGCGCCTTTACTAGTTGCATAAGCCAGCGAACCTGGATGCCCTCCTTTACGTCCGGCTAATGACGCTAAATTAACAATACTGCTATGAGGATTATGTGCAAGGTAAGGTGCTGCTGCCTGAGTAACTAACATCATAGAAGTTAGGTTAATATCCATCACCTTTTGCCAGAAATCAGCCTCGATTTCATTTAGCCATTTTCGAGCCACTAATGAACCGGCATTATTAATTAAAATATCAAGCCCTCCAAGTGCAATCACACTTTGTTTGATTAGTTTGTCGGCTTGTGCTGAATGAGTTAAATCTGCGCTAATTGCTATCGCTTTTTGACCTTTATCTTGTGCATATTTAACCAATCGATTAGCGGTTTCTGCACTAGATAAATAATGGATGGCGACATTGGCTCCACAGTCAATAAATTGTTTACTAATCGCTTCGCCAATACCCTGTGCACCGGCAGTAATAAGTACATTTTTGCCTACTAATTTGTTATTCATGTAACTCTCCACTGCTTTTATGCGGTTAAACTTAAGCAAAAAAGCAGTCGTTAGGTTGATAATGGATTTGGGTATTATTGGTAAGTAATATTTTCAGCTTGATAAGCTTGGCTATTTGCTTGAATTTCGCCAGTATTTTTCATCACCACATTCTTGATAAGTGTGATAGGCTCGCCATTAGTGAGATAAAGGCTTAGAGGGGCACTGTTATGCCAAACCGAGTCTGAAATTTCAAGTTGTTGTACACCATGAAAATATAAAGAGGCTTGAGATCTGTGGGTTGAGCCTTTGCCAACATTAATAAACCGATTATGTTTAACTTTAACCATAGGGCCAAATGTACTTTCATCTTGTCCGCCACGATAAACAGTTGCTATCTCGCCTTTAATATCGGTAAATTTGTTACCGGTAAGGGTTAAATTTTCGACACTATATACGCCTAAATCATCGGTTTCTTTATTTAAAATTAAAACCGAACCAGAGATATTAGTCATTTCAGAGTCAAAAATTTCTATAAAATCAGCAAATGTCCCGGTGGTTGCTTTGAAAAAATCAAAATAACCATTCACATCTAAATTCGTGACTTTGATATTTTTGACAGATAATGAATAGTTAATATTCATAGAATTAGCGCTGGTTCTGATCACATTATTGCCTTTATAATCGGGGGATTGAGCACCGTCAAACCAGAGGTTTTCTACTTCGAGTGCGCCACCGTTCTCAATCACTAAAAAGCTTGGTTTTTGTGAGCGAATAACAGGTTTGTAGCCTTTATTTGCCATAATCGTAATTGGATGGTGGATTTTGGCGAGTTTCGTGAGCAAATATTCAGCCCCATTTTGTAGCACCAAAACATCTCCGGGTTGGCTATTCTCTAAAGCTGTTAACAGGGTGTTTGTTCCAGCAGGGACAGTGATTTTTTGGCCACTTTGAAACTGAATAGGGGACAGTTCTTTAAGGTAGAAATTAGCACCCGTTGCATTTTTTTCAACAGGAAGTTTTATTTCTCCAAAGCCTACCTTGTCTGTTAAAGCATCAATAGGTGCATTTAAACCATACTGATTTTTTGACACTTTGTAGCCCACTTTCTTAAATCCTGAACTAATTTTTTCTGGGACCATCATTTCGTTATTGACTAAATTGCCGGTAAAGTGGATGCCTGAAACGTCATCATACAAGGTAAATGGGGTTAAATTATATTGGCTTAAGATCAGGTTGTTTTTAAATAAGGAGTCTATTGGAGTCGCCGTTCTTTCTGCGTCGCTGCCAGCACCAAAGTTTATATAGTCACTGTCGAGTACAATATTATTTTGCATTACAGCTTCTACTGCTTGGTTATACCGGTTTGGTGATGAGTTTGGTACGCCGTTCATAATCACAAGCGCGCCACGAAAACGGTGACCAGTTAAGCCACTTAAATAATTATTTTTAACGGTTTGATACTCGTTAATAATGCGAATACCGCCTGTATTTGGTTTGCGGTTGCCGATAATATAGTTATTTTCAACTAGGGTATGCATTCCATGACGCATGGTTAATGTTCCCTGACTTTCAAAAATAACATTACCACGATATTCGTTACGGCCAGATTTATTGGAGATGATTTCGTGTTCACCATTTACTCGATCAAAAAAATTGTATCTAACCAAGGTATTTGAATTTGCAGTAGCAAAATGACTCGTCCCAATTCTCAGTGTTTCTCCGCCATTTGCGCCTAAAATTTGGCGAGGACCAAAATAATTGTATTCAATGATATGATGATTATTTTCACTGGCTTTTGAGTTCAGCCTAACTGCGAGTGTGACACCTCGATTTCGTTTATTGATTAAAGTGTTATGATCAAATTGATTATGTTTACCATACATCGCAACCCAAAGGTCGGCTAAATTACGTTGAGGATGGCTAAAGTTATCTATGACAATATTTGTAACGCGACTGTGGTTAGCTAGCTTCTCATCTGAAGTTTTAAACGATATTACTTCTCCGGTTGGAGTATAACCGTCTTTAAATACCAGACCTGAAATAATTAAATGTTCGCCAGATAAGCTTAAATTTGACTGGCCAGTAATAATGACTTTGCCGGGTGTTTGGGCTTTTAGTTGAATGGGTTGCTGCTTGGTACCTTTAGCATCTAAGACAAACTCTACGTCTTTCCAAATACCATTAGCGAGGATGATTTGATCACCTGGTTTTAATGATGATACAGCCTGATTATATTGTTGTATGTTGTTAACCAATTGCGCATAGCTCAGTTGCGGAAACACAACAAGGGCAAAAATTAATGCAATTGGATAAAACCTAAATTTTATGTTTTTCAACATTATTTTATCTCCTGATTCCGGGGGGATATATCGGGCTAAAGCCTATCTATGAACAGATACAATTATGAAAACGGTACTATTTAACATTAAAGTTAAGGGGTAAATTAAAAACCTGAATCTCATAACTGAGAGATTCAGGTTTTTGGATGCTAAAGTAGTTTAAAACTTAGCACGCATACCTACAGTAAAGCGGCGATCTGACTCACTATATTTCCAAGTTGAACCGAGTTCGTTTGAATAAGTGGTTGGTTCACCAGTTAAATTAACTACGTTTGCTAATACAGTGAAATTATCATCAATGTCATAGCTCACTGAAAAGTCAAACTGGCCACGCTCATTTTGGTAATTATTACCTACTGTTGGATCGTAACCATCGGCTTCTGGATCGCCTGAGTTTTTAATACCCAAGCCAAGTGCACCAACAGTTTCAACACGTTTTTCAATTTGTGAATATAAATAGCTATCACGCCAGTTATAAGCTAAACGCGCTTGAAAGCCTTGATTTTCATAATAAATCTGACCATTAAAAGTATGGTTTGAAATATTTAATAAAGGGTTGCCGTCTGGCTGAGAGCTGTCTGCATAAGTGTAGTTAACATTCACCCCTAAACCCGGTAGAAAATCGAGTTGTTGCTGATAAGCTAGCTCTAAACCTGTGACCTCACCGCTACCGCCATTAACATCTTTAGCGATTTGGATACCGGTTAAACCTGCTACTCTTAAATTGTCCACAACACTTTGACCATTAGCGGTTGTTATAGGTTTAGTCACAATTTCAGATTTACTCACACCTGCTTCATCAAGAATACAAACAGTATCCCATTGGGTTGTATTTTGGTTGGTCACTGTGCTTGAGTCTGCTACACAGGTAGTACGGTTTTCAGTAAAAGAAGCTACATCTTTATAGAAAATAGCGGCTGATGCTAAACCACCTTGACCAAAATAATGCTCAAGTGAAAAATCATATTGTGTGACGCGGTAAGGTTCTAAATCGTATGAACCACTACTGCCAGAAGTACGATCATTATTAATGACTAATGAAGGACTTAAGTTATCAAAATCAGCTCGGCGCATTACTTTTGCTGCCGCAAAACGTAATAACGTTTCTTGAGATAAAGTGTAAGTCACGTTTAAACTTGGTAAAAAGTCTGAGTATTCATTACTTCTGGTTTCAAGGGTTTTTTTACCATTTGCATCAACTGAAACTACAATGCTTGAGTCTAATTCGGTTTCGACATATCGTCCGCCGACTACAGCACTAATATCTTCATATTCTAAATGGAATTGGGTGTAAAATGCGTTGGTTTTTTCTTCAATTAACTTATAAGCACTGTTATCTTCATGCATATTGTCGGCTAAACTGCCAGTAATAGCATAACTTGTGCCTTCAAGTATTTGTTTAACTTGAGAGAACGTTTTTTCTATGTCATTACTTAAAATATCAGCATTATAAACATGATATGTTAATAAATCGTTTTGACCAGAAAGTCCATTTTGCTCAAATACATTATCTGGATTGAGGGTGACAAAACTACCACTGATAACCTCATTGTCTACCCAAACAGGACTGGCTATACCATCCACTTTGGCATTTTTATAGGCATCTTTAAGTGTGGTTGAACCATCAAATTTTAAGTCATAGCGATCTGCTGAAAATTCACGATCTGTTGTGCGAACACCTGCTTTAATCTTAGTAACAAAATCTAACCCAAAGTCGCTATATTCAACGTCAAAACGGAAGGCTGTTTCTTGGTTATCTGAAGAAAGCGTTTTATGGAATAGCTCTCTAAAAACCATGTTATCTTCATCTAAAAGGATAGGATCTGCATAAACAATAGATGGAATACCACCACTTTGGGTAATGGTTGCTGTGCTGGTATTATTATTAAGGCTATTATCTGCTAAATAATCATCTCGTTTGATTGGGCGTAAGTTAAACTCAGAAGCCGTTTGCAGTTCTTGTGATTCAGAAGTTGAATATTCCCCAGATAATTTCAAGTTGTTGGTAACATACCATTCACCGCCAATTGCATTGGATGAAGATTCTGATGTAGTAAAATCACTCCAAGTTTTAGGGATCGTAAATACCCCATCTAATTGATAGTTTTGTAGCATACCATTACCGTCATAATACGAACTGGTCATAGGTACAACTGAACCGCCTACATCTAAAATAGAATAAGCTTGTTGGCCACCATCTAGCTCCGAGTTGTTAAAGTCGAGATAAATGTTTGCATCAACATTAGCTGGAGCCCACTGTAGTGAAATACCATACGCAGTTCTTTCACGTTGCTCGGTTTTTTGTTCTGACGTACTTTCTGTTCTCAGTTGGAATTTACCGTTTGGACCGCCAGAAGTATCAATTGTACCATCACCATCTAAGTCAATATCGTCGACCATACTGAATTTATTAAAAAATTCATCACGGCGTAATTCTCGATCTTGATAAGCAAAATTAATGCTGGCACCAAATGTGCCTAGTTCACCTAAATTCCAGTTTCGCCCCATAGCTGCGCTAAGCTTAGGCGCGATATTTTCAGTTTTATCTGCATATTCACCGTCAATTGATAAAGCGATTAAAGGCTCCATTAATTCTAAAGGACGTACGGTTTCCATATTAACCGTACCACCTAAAGCCCCTTCAATCATTTCAGGTGTAGGTGACTTGATAACCTCTACTTTTTTTAAAAAACTGGATGGAAAATCGTCTAAACTAATCCCACCTCTTCCAGGGCCAGCTGTTGAGCGGCCGTTTAACAAAATAAGGTTTTCAGATACACCCCGAATAGTAACCGATTCACCAACCCCGAAATCTGATTTAATTGAAACCCCAGTAATACGTTGCAAAGCTTCTGCAATGTTATTGTCCGGCAGCTTACCAATATCTTCTGCAACAACTGCATCAGAGATGCTAACGTTAAAACGTTTTTGTCTTGCTGATTCCGCCAAGCTACCTGCTATTCCTTTAACTACAATTGTTTCAATGTTTTCTTGCTCTTCTGCGGCATTAGCTGTCATTGAAATTGCTGTTATTGAAAGAAGTGACATAGCTATCTTAGATAGTTTGTATTTCATAATAACCTCTTGTTAGAACTTTTTGTTGCGTGTGTCATACATGTTTTGTTTTTCATGTATGACATAGTGTTTCACAGTAACTTTAATTGGTCAACATTTGGAAATATAAAATATTCATTTTTTTTACATTTTGGTTTGTTTTTTATCCTTTAAAAAATCAAGTCGGAATGTTTTTTATTTTTTCGTATATATTTTATTGTTTTATATTGGTTTTTTTGTGGGTGTTTGATTTGGTATGTTAATTGGTATTACATTTTGTTTGTAATATATAACCTTTTGGTATTATTTTGTGTGTGAATATGAGCTTTATATTAAATAATGGAGTGAGTGATTTCAGGCAAGTCACCGAGCTACTTGCCTGAAAATTTTTTAGTAGTGGTAACCCGTGTGTTGATTATCTAAATAATAAAATGAAACCTGCACATAATCTGTTTCGTCACCGGAGTTATTTTGATTATATGCTCCGGCTTTGAAATACATATACTCATTATTCGCTAAATGATAGCCACTGTTTGAGATGTCGACTGTCTGAATCACATCGGGTTTTCCTGCTCGGCTAATAGTGACAATGAGCTCATGTCCGGATACCTGAATGGTATAACTAAAAACTTCCCCTAATTCGATACCATCTAGGGGGTTATTGGCTATATTTGAGCGGTTGCCTATCATTTCATAATAAATATCATCGCCCCCTAAAGGTTCATGTACTAAATAAATAGAACCTTTTGAATTATTGGGTAATTTTCTGTAATAGAGTCGAGCTGGTTCATCATCTGATGCATGTATTTGACCTATGATAACTCGGCCAATTTGATAATCGTCACCGGTTGTTGTGACGTGATCAATTTTTAAAGTTGCTGTGAGCATGCCATCTATACCACCGTACAAAGGTTTAACAGCTTCGGAATAAGTTGAAAAACCCCAATTATTTTTGCTAATGCCTTGAGTATTTATATTATTTTGTCCGCGACGTAGCATTTCCCTGAGTTCTGAGCGGGTATAACTCGTATTGGTTGAAGTTTTAAATCCATTAATCGGTGCTCTAAATACCATAGCGCCGTCAGTTGCAGTATAAAAATATTCGGGGTGAGTATAATCATTGGCGAGTTCGGTTTCATAAATATGATCTGCTCTGCCGTTATTATCTTGGTCAGTTGGTATGCTAAGACTCCAGTCTAATAAATCGAAATTGCCCGATGGCGCTACTGCCGGATTCAAATTAAACCAAGGGGCTGAGCCTGAGCTATTACATCCATTTACTTTTATTTCTTTAAGACTGGTTTGGATATTTTGTAAGCCTGTTAATTTAATGTATCTAGCATAGTGGGGTGTCAAAATTGTATTTTCAAAACGGTTAGTATTTAAATTAGATGTTTGATTTGTTAGCTGTAAATCCCACTCAGTCTTGTTTAGAGAGGTTAGTATCTCAAAATAATATATGTTCTTATCAGCTAAATACCAGCTTAGATCAATTGAGTGCAATAAGCTGTCTTCACCTAAATCCAGAATTAGTGAGGGGGTTATAGCTGTGCTTGTCCATCTGGAATCGTCTGAAAAATTATTATCAATTGTTAATTTGGCTGGGTATTGCTGTTCGTAAGATATTGAAGTTGCACTGATAATGCGTAAAGGATAAACCTGAGTGCAGTTGGTTATTGCAGGTTGATTTTCTGTTTCTTTAGGGGGGTCGCTTTTTTGTGTGTTACAACCGAATAATATGGGGGTGATTAAAGCACAAAATAACATGTTATTAATTAATTTCATTTCCAACCTTGTGTGATGGTGTGTAAGTCAATTTTTAGTGGAATTTATATTTTTAAGTGGGTTTTGGCAAGGTGGTTATCGAGTTTAATTTTACAATATATTTTGTAACATCTTAAATATATGTTTTATAATGATAATTTCATTTTTTCTCAGTTGTGTAAATATTTTATTGTAAAACATTGGTTTTTGTAGTGTAATACAATCATGTTTTGTGGAGGTTGAAATGAAAAATATGAAAGGTAAAACTGTATTAGTTACTGGCGGTGGCCGAGATATAGGGAAAGCATGTGCAATTGAGTTTGCTAAACGTGGTGCCAATGTTGTATTAACTTATTTATCAAGTGCCGAAGAGGCAAAATTAGCAGAAGCTGAAGTGCGTTCGTATGGGGTTGAGGGACTTGCAATTCAGGCTGATTTAACCCAACAAGAAGAAGTCGATGCAGTGGTCAACCGAGCTATTTCACAGTTTGGAAAAATTGATAGTTTAATTCATGTTTCTGGTGGCTTAATTGACAGAGTAAAAATTAACGAAATGTCAGATGCTCATTGGATTAAAGTGATGGATGTGAATTTAACCTCTCTATTTAGAGTAACCCGAGCATGTATACCGCACATTCCTACGGGTGGTTCTATTGTTACCTTTTCATCTCAAGCTGGGCGAGATGGTGGTGGTGCAGGCGCTGTTGCTTATGCTACAGCAAAAGGGGCAATCATGACATTTACCCGTGGTTTAGCCAAAGAACTTGGCCCGGATATCCGAGTGAATAGTGTGTGTCCAGGTATGATCAATACTGGTTTCCATGATACTTTTACTAACAATGAAGTGCGAATTAAAGTAGCTGGTGCGACTGCTTTAAAACGAGAGGGTAAAGCTGAAGAGGTTGCAAAATTAGCTGCTTTCTTAGCTTCTGATGAATCATCGTATATGACAGGAAATTGCGTTGACATCAATGCAGGGTTACTTTTCTCTTAAAGCATGTAACTTAAGCTCTAATGCTCGTTAAGTTTTTACTCATGCTCTGTGAAGTAGCTAGCGCAGGGCATTTTTCATGTTAAAGCGGTAATTTATAGCTTGACACAGCGGATTTGTTTAGAGGTTATTTGGTGGGTATTTTCCTGTATTTAATAGTCTGAAACTTATTAAATACAGGAAAATAATCCAAACATAGGATATTAGGGTTTAAAGGCTGTTTAAGCCGAACAGGGATTAATTTGCTCGGCCAACAACCACATGGTCTAGTGAATATAAACCGCGAGTTTGAGTTGTTTTCTTTTTAATTTGTTCCAATGCTTTAGCTTCACTGGCATCAAATAGTGCATTAATCAAACGTTGAAAGTGTTTATGCATCGCTGTTCTAGCAGCATTGGTATCACGTTCTTTGAGTGCATTTAATATTTCTCTATGCTCTTCAAGCCTTTTCTGATTGCTTTGACTACAGATTTCTTTATAAGCTTCAACTACTTCTGTTTTTGTTGTTCTCACATTCCACAGGCCTAAAATTGCGTTTAGGATAGCTGTATTTTTAGTCGCTTTAGCAATGATCAAATGAAATTCTTGGTCGGCTTGTTCAACGTCTTTACCAATTTCCATTTGTTCCATTGTTTTATCCAACGCACTTAGCTGTTCATCTGTTATTGACAGAGCGGCTAAAGCTGCTGCTTCTCCTTCAAATAAAGCTCTGGCTTGGGTTAATTCAAAAGCACTGATTTTAGTATCTGTTGATGTTTCTTTCGCTTTGTCTAACACATAAACACCTGAACCGGTTTTTACTTCCACTCTTCCACGTACTTCTAAAGCAATAATTGCTTCTCTGATTGTAGGACGGCTGACATTATAGCATTCAACAAATTCACGCTCAGGTGGCAATCTGGAGCCTGGAGCAAATTCGCCTGAATCGATTCTTGCTTCGATTTTTTCTACTATACTCCAAAACATACGTCTGTTTTTCATTTCATTTCCTAAAATTAAAAAATGGTTTTTAACTTAATATAGTCTATTTTACATATTCTTAGCAATATGTGAATTAATTTGTAATACAAATTGACCTGGATTTATTGTAATACATGGATTTATTATTGTAAGTCATTTTGTTTAAATACTGTTTGACATAATGTTTAACTTTTGGTTAGATTATAGTGTCTGTCATTTTGACGCGCTAAGGCGTTAACAATTTTAAGGCTCAGCACTATGAAAAATATTAACAAAAAAATAAATACACAATTTAACGTTTCGGCTGTTAGTAAATCTATTTCTGCGATTTTACTGCTATCTGCTTTTAACCCGCTTTATGCTCAGCAAGCTAACGATGAAGTTGAAGCAACTGAAACCATACAGGTAACAGGAAATCGAGCAACTATGACTCGCTCTTTAAGCGAAAAGAAAAATACGGTTGCTATTGTAGATGCTATTGCCGCTGCGGATTTTGGCGAACTACCGGGTTTATCTTTATCTGATGTTATTGAAAACATTACCAGTGTTTCTGGTCACCGTGGTAAAGGTAGTGCTTCTGAAATGTCTATTCGTGGATTAGGACCATTTTTAGGGTATGCAACCTTTAACCAGCGTACTGTAACCAGTGCGGGTGACTCAAGAGCGGTTAACTTTAAAAAATTTCCGTCAGAGTTAAGTGATAAAGTGGTTGTTTATAAATCACAACAGGCCGATCTGATTGAAGGTGGTGTTGCAGGTACTATTAATGTTGATCCTTTAAAAGCATTAGATTATGGCAAGCGTCAGGTAATTGCTGAGATTGAGGGAGTTTATAACTCTCATACTGCCCGCCAAGATGATTACAATGGGCTAGGCAGTGAATTAAATTTATCTTATGTTGACCAAATCAGAGACACTCAATTTGGGGATTTTGGTTTCTCATTAGGTTATAAAAGAGCAGATTCTTCTAACCCAGAAGAAAGCGTGTTATCTAGTTCAACCATGTATTCATGTGCAACAAGATTAGCAGATGGCACACCGTTAAACAGAACATCTGGTGATTGTGAAGACGATAGCAATACAAATGTTGACAGAGATAATATCAGTCAGTTTGATCAAGATTCGGTATTTATCACCCCGTCAAGTTACACATTTCGTAATCAAGAAGAAGAAGATGAACGTGAAGCGTTTGTCGGGACGTTGCAATGGCAACCAAATTCAGATTGGGATATTAACCTTGATGTAGAGTATTCAAATAATTTTTATTTTGAAGATAGACACGATTTTATTTTAACCAGTGCTCGCAGATCATTGGATGATCATATTATTGGGGATGATCACTCATTGCAGTACATGACGGGTATTGCTAAGTTAGAAGCTCAGGGTTATTACCGTGAAGAAGATGAAACTTATAATGGTTTAGGTTTGAATGTTGAGCACTATGTAAATGATAAATTAAGAGTTGAACTTGATTTATCTTATTCAAAATCATGGCGTAACCGCACCAGTTGGAAATCCAGAGTGGTCACGGGTGATTACTGGAATTATGCTTTAGATCTAAGTAATAACCGTTTACCAGAGCTGACTTTTTTAGATGAAAATCGAAAAGCTGAAGGCGACGCTGGGTATACTGGTGTAGGAGTGTTTGATCCAACTAGCCCGCAATCTTGGTCAACAGAATATAATAATGGCAAAGCCACACGTAATCGTTATGAGCGTGAAATGGATGAGCGTTTTGACCGTCTTAAAGCCGTTAAATTTGATGCTGAATATGTATTAGATAATGATATTTTTACAAGTGTAAAAGCAGGTGTTCGTTATTCAGAAGAGTCTTTGTATTCAGATAATGATACAGATCGAGCTATTAACCCTGTTACCGGCGAAGATACCGCAGAATATCAAGTAGATGATACTGTGCTTGGTAATTTGTTAATTGAAAACTGTTTTAAGGATTGGTCTAACCCTGAGTGGATGTCTAGTGAGGATGGTAAAGCATTATCCGGTAACTCTGATCTAGGAATTGCGGCAAACCAGTGGGCTCAATTTGACGGCCGATGCGGTTTTGCAAATATTTCTCAGCAAGGTGAGTTACAAGCAGACGGCACATATTCTTTTGTTGACATCAAACCGTACACTGATCGCAGAAGTGCTGGTGATGATTTAATTGATGAAAACATTTTAGCACTTTATGCCATGGGGAATATTTATACTAATCTGTTTGGTTATGATGTGACCGGTAATATTGGCGTTCGCGTGGTAGAAACCCAGATTGAATCAACTGGTTATGCTGGTGCTTATGAAATCACTTCAACAGTACAGGATGACGGTACAACTAATTATAAAATTCAGGCAATTGAAGGCGAAATCGATGTTTACACACGTGAAAATAAATCGGTTCGTGTATTACCGAGTGCTAATTTATCTTTCCATTTAGATAATGATGTGATGTTAAGGTTTGCTGCTTATAAAGCTTTGTCTCGTCCTAATCTTCAAGATTTAGGTGCCGGGCGTATTATCTCAACCAGTGATGATAATGATATTACCGATCCTACTGATTTGATAAATCGAGTTGATGGTGATAATCCATATATGGATCCTCTGATGTCAACTAATGCTGATATTTCACTTGAATGGTATCCCTCACAAGATATGTATTTATCGGGTGCGTTTTATTTTAAAAAGTTTGCTGCAAATTTCCGTTCTGTTCAGTTAGATGAAACATTAACAATAGATGGGCAAGAAATTGCAACTATAGTTAACTCGAGTGCATATACTAGCGATCCAGCTTATTTAAGAGGGATTGAGTTGTCTTACCAACATAATTTCGCATTTTTACCTGAGCCGTTTGATGGATTAGGCACTAAGTTATCTTATAACTATGCAAGTTCGTCGTTTGAAAATGAGGATGGTGCGTTTGGTGATGCATATAATGCTGAGGGCGAATTAACTCAAGAGGGTTATGATTTTATTGAACCTGCAAACGTATTTGGTTTTTCTAAAAATGTTTTTTCAGGCTCGGTATACTGGGATATTGGGGATTTTGAATTTAGAGTATTGTATAAATCTCGTTCAAAATATTTCCAACCTAACTCTGGTGCTACCGCAAATCGCTATGTTGAACCGTTTGAATATGTTGATGCAACTGCTAAATATAAGATCAGTAAAAATTATTCTGTGTCGTTTAAAGCACAAAATGTGTTAGACGAAGCTCAGTATATGACACGCGGGACTCAGACTACACCTACATTAATTTCTAGTTCTGGTCCTAAATATTTCCTAAGCTTTAAAGCTAAGTTTTAAGCGGTTGTTGGCAATGCTCCGCCATTAGGCATTGCCAACGAGTCTCTTGGAGCGCACTAATACCTACTTTTAAGTGCGCTCCTTTTTTAAGCTTAAAATGATGAGGGGTTAATATGAAAATGCGTCAACTACTGCTAAGTAGTTTATTATGTTTGATAAGTAGTGTTGGTTTTTCAGCTGAATATAAAGTGGTTAATCAGGTTGAATATCAAGCGGTTGCTAAAAAATTATTGCCAGGTGATACGATAATTTTAGCAGATGGTGTATGGCATGATTTTGAAATTGTATTTAAAGGCAAGGGTACTAAGGATAAGCCGATTACTTTAACAGCTCAAACCAAAGGTAAAGTGATTCTAAGTGGACAATCTAACTTGCGTTTGGCCGGAGAGTATTTGGTAGTTTCAGGCTTAATTTTTAAAAATGGTTATACACCCAGCAGTGCGGTTATTGCCTTTAAATATAATGATCAAGAACTGGCAAATCATAGCCGAGTTAGCGAGGTTGTGATTGATGAATATAGTAACCCAGATAGGTTTGAATCTGATTATTGGGTTGCACTTTATGGTAAACATAATCGTTTTGACCACTCCTTTTTACGGGGTAAAAGAAATAAAGGTGTGACCATAGCTGTTCGGCTCAACACTGAGGCAAGCCAGCATAACCACCATTTGATTGATCATAATTATTTTGGTCCGCGCCCTACATTTGGTTCTAACGGTGGTGAAACTTTGCGCATTGGAACCAGTCATTATTCATTAACAGATTCACTTACTCGGGTTGAGCACAATTATTTTGATAGATGCGACGGTGAAGTTGAAATTATTTCAGTTAAATCAGGTAAAAATCAAATTAGCCATAATGTATTTTATCAATCACGTGGCACATTAACGTTACGTCATGGCAATGGTAATGTTATTGAGAATAATGTGTTTTTGGGGAATGGTGTTGAGCATACTGGCGGTATTCGGGTAATTAACCGGGATCAGGTTATTCGCAATAACTATTTGTCAGGGCTAACGGGATATCGTTTTGGTAGTGGTTTTACCGTGATGAATGGGGTACCTGACTCTCCGATTAATCGTTATCATCAAGTTGTTAATGCGGTGATTGAAAATAATACCCTCATTAATGTCGATAATATTTACCTGGGGGCAGGTTCTGATAGTGAAAGAACATCTACCCCTAAGAATTCAAGTTTTAAAAATAACTTGATTTATAATCAAAATAAGGCATCTCCATTTACTATTTTGGATGATATTAGCGGCATTGAATTCTCCAATAACTTAGCCAACTTTAAGGCAGATTTTAGCCAAAAAGCACTAAGTTATACTAATTTAGATTTACAGCAAGATACTAATGGATTGCTTACTCTAGCCAATACTCAAGTTGGTGCTAACTTGAGTAAGATATTAACTAAAACGGATACCGGTCCTGCTTGGTATAGCAAAGCTGATCTAGCCATTGAATTTGACACGGGTAAGGTGATCAGTATTGCTCCGGGTGACGGTGTGTTAGCTGAGGCTTTAGCACATGCAAATTCAGGCGATATTATTGAACTAGCCGCTGGGGAGTATATTGCGCATAAAATTTTAGCGGTGAATAAAACCATTAGCTTTAAAGCTGCGCCGAATGCACAGGTCTTAATTTTACCTGAGCGTAGTAGTTTATTTGAAATACAAAATTCAGGTTCGTTAAAGCTAGATGGTGTGCACTTAAGTGGACGTTTAAGCCCTGATTCTAGTGGTAATGTCTTGATTAGAACACAGAAGTGGGGAATGTATAAAAACTATCAGTTTGTTATGAGTAACAGCAAGGTAACTGATTTAAATGTTAATCACTCATTCCATTTTTTTGATGCCGGTGCTCGCAGTTTTGCTGACTTAATTTCAATTGAAAATAGTCAATTTAGAGATATTAGCGGAGATTTATTGCGTTTAAATCAAGAAACTGATGATCAAGGCATTTATAACGCTGAGTATGTTGTAATCAACAATAATCAGTTTGCTCAAGTACAAGGTGCATTGCTTGATTTATATCGAGGTGGTACTGATGAAAGTACATTTGGCCCGCATTTAGAAATGAAAAACAATACCTTATCACAAGTTGGTTTAGGTAAAAGAAATAAATTGAAATCTGCGGTACATTTGCATGGTGTACAACATACGTTGATGGAATATAACCAATTTAAACACAGTGCTCTAGTGAAAGTAGAGCATACCGTAGGCGATCCCAAAACTTTGATCCGTCATAACGTTTTTAGTAATACAGCTAGACCTGAAGTGGTTGAGTTAATATTTGACCAAAAACCAACAGCTATATTCCATCAAAATGTATTTAAATAATGGTGCGCAATGAAAACATGTAAACTAAATCAATTTTTATTATTAAGCTTAGCGTTTTCATCGGCTAACTTAGCTTATGTAGCTCCAGCTTATGCGCAACTCCAAAATGTAATTGAACGTCAGCAGCTACAACAGCATCCTAATTTAGTTAATAGCTTTGCTGATATTGTTTCAATGCGAAATGCGATTAATCACCCTGGTCGTTTTCAAACTGCTTTTTTGAATCGTCAAGCAACTGTTGACAAAGCATTAGAGCAACCAATAAATGTTCCCTTTCCTAAGGATGCTGGTGGTGGTTATACCCATGAGGTACATAAAAATAATTATCGCTTGATGTATGAAGCAGGAATATTATTTCAGATTACACAACAGGCTAAATATGCTGAGTTTGTGAAAAATATTTTATTTGAATATGCCAAATTATATCCCAAGTTAGATTTGCATCCTGAGGTTAAAAGTAATAATCCGGGTAAACTTTTTTGGCAAGGTTTAAATGAAGCCGTCTGGTTAGTTCATACGATTCAAGCATACGATTATGTATATGAGTTTTTATCTGTAGATGATAGGCAAATTATTGAACAAGGTGTGCTTGAACCTGTCGCTCTTTTTTTATCAGAACAGTCGCCACAAACCTTTGATAAAATTCATAACCACGGGACTTGGGCAACTTGCGCAGTTGGGATGACAGGTTATGTTTTAAATAAACCAGACTGGGTAGAAAAAGCACTTTATGGTTTAGATAAATCGGGCACTGGCGGGTTTATGCGCCAGTTGGACGAGTTATTTTCTCCGAATGGATATTATAACGAAGGCCCTTATTATCAACGTTATGCATTAATGCCTTTTGTGACCTTTGCAAAAGCCATTCAAAATAATCAGCCTGAACGACAGATTTTTGAGTATCGTGATCAAATTTTATTAAAAGCGATCAATACAACTGCACAGCTTAGCTATAACGGGTTATTTTTTCCGATTAATGATGCGATTAAATCTAAAGGCATTGATACCATTGAGCTTGTGCACGGGATCGCCATTGCGTATGGGATTAGTGGTGATACAGGTTTATTAGATATTGCCAAACAACAAGATAAGGTTATTTTAACGGGAGATGGCTTAAAAGTAGCCTCAGCTTTAGATAAAGAACTACAAACTGATTATCAATTTGTTACTCAGGCTTTTGGTGATGGTGCAGACGGAACAGAAGGTGCATTTGTGGTATTACGTAGTGATAGTCGTAACACCGCAAGTGTAGCAACAATTAAAGCAACATCTCAAGGGTTAGGTCATGGCCATTTTGATAAGTTAGGTTTGTCTTTTTATGATAAAGGGGCTGAAATCTTAACTGATTATGGCGCCGCTCGCTTTTTAAATGTAGTGGCAAAATTCGGTGGTCGTTATTTACCTGAAAATGATTCATATGCTCAACAAACTATTGCTCATAATACTCTAGTTGTTGATCAATCCAGTCATTTTAACGGAAATACTAAAGTTGGAAATCAGCATCATCCTAAAGTTAATTTATTTGCTAATACAGAAAATGTAAAACTGGTTTCAGCTTCGATTGATACCGCTTATTCGGGTATTAAGTTAGCCAGAACAATCGCATTGGTTACGGTAGCTGATGAAAATATTGATTGGGTAGTCGATCTGTTTAAAGTCACATCTCTTAAGCAACACCAGTTTGATTTGGCATATCATTATGACGGTGACTTCATCGAGTCAAATTTTAAATACAAACCTAATACTGAGCAATTAAAACCATTAGGTGATAACAATGGTTATCAGCACCTTTGGTTAACGGCAAAAGGTCAACCTGAGTTAAATCAACCAATTAGTCAATTAACTTGGTTAAATCAAAATGGTCGTTTTTATACGCTTTCAACGGTTAATCATAAAAATCTTGAATTTTTATTTACTCAAACAGGGGCTAATGATCCGAACTTTAATTTACGCGAAGATAAGGCTTTTATATTCAGAGTGAATGGGCAATCAGCTCATCAGTTTGTCAGCATTTTAGAAGCCCATGGCGAATATAATCCGTCGAAAGAATTTACCTTGAACAGCAAAAGTAGCATTCAGTCTATTCGTTATGAGCAGCAGAACAATATAAATCTGATTTATGTTAAGCGAGAGGATATGAGTGAGTTTGTGATTGCTTATCAAAATCAGTTAACTAAGCCTCAACCATTTGAAATAAATGGAAAACAATACATGCTTAATCACAGTGCCGAATTGTTTAAAATTAATTAAGAAGTGAGAATCTAATGAGTCAAAATAACGTTTTTGTATTAGATGATGAAGCATTTGAGATTCGCTCAAATAGTCAACTAAACCTTTGTATTCCGCCTGATATAAAACAGGTGGGGATGTGTCGTAGTGCGGGTGTTTTATCTGAATCATTTAGCGCTGTACAGCAATATTTTTTAGGAGCTTAATGTGAAAAATACAACATTTAAGATGAAACATTTAAGATGGCTTGTGGTTAGCTTAGTCTCGTTTGCGACCATTATTAATTACATTGACCGAACAGCGCTTTCTGTAATGTGGCCTAGTGTAGCGGCAGACCTAGGAATGGATAGCCATGATTACGCCAATATTATGAGCGTATTTTTAATTGCTTATGCTGTTGGCCAAGCTGTGTTTGGTAAAATATTTGATGCGGTTGGAACACGTATCGGCTTTTTATTATCTATTGTTGTTTGGTCTATCTCTATTGCGCTACATGCCGTTGCAACCTCAGTTGCCTCATTTAGCTTATTTAGAATTCTTTTGGGCTTTGGTGAAGCGGGTAACTGGCCGGGAGCCACTAAAGCCAATGCCGAATGGTTTCCTATTCGTGAACGAGCATTAGCACAAGGCATTTTTGGGGCTGGCGCATCTATGGGGAGTATTATAGCTCCGCCGTTAGTTGCTGCTTTATATGCTTTTTTTGGGTGGCAAGCGACATTCATTATTGTTGCAAGTTTAGGTTTTGTTTGGTTAATTCCTTGGTTAATTGTGTATAAATGTGGTCCTGATGCTCACCCTTGGATTACAGAAGAAGAGCGTCAATATATTCTGACTGGTCAAAAAGCAGTTGAATTAGATGACAAAATTGATGAATTAAAAGTAGATGAATATGTCCCTACTTTAAAAGAGTTGCTATCACATCGCCAAAGTTGGAGTGTGATTTTAGGACGTTTTTTTATTGAACCTATTTGGTGGTTATTTGTTGCTTGGTTACCTTTGTATTTAAACGATAAATTTGGGTTTGATGTAAAAGAGATTGGTGCATCTGCTTGGATCCCTTATGTAGGCGCGGCGATCGGGGCTATTTTTGGCGGATGGCTATCAGGACGTTTAATACAGCGTGGCTGGAGTGTTAACAAAGCTCGCAAATCTGTTGTTGCACTAGGTGGGATTTGCATGTTGCCTGCGTTATTAGCTACATCTGTTGCTAGTCATCCTATGGTGGCAATGGGATTAATTGCGATTATTCTATTTGGTTTTCAAACTGCGATAAATAATATTCAAACTTTACCTAGTGATTATTTTTCTGGCAAGAGTGTTGCCTCTTTAGCGGGTATTAGTGGGGCTGTTGGCGTGGTGAGTGTTATTACGGCTATTCAAATTGTTCCAATTATTACTCAAGACGGGACACATTATTTACCTTTCTTTATTTTAGGTGCGTCTTTGGTTCCTCTTATGTTGCTAGCCGTTTTAGTGGTTGGCGGTAAGATAAAACCAGTGAGAAGGAAAAGCTAAACCGTGAGTAAAATTTATTTATTTGGCGAATGCATGATTGAGTTGTCCTCTAATCAGAGCAATAGTTTGAATCAAGCATTTGCCGGAGATTTTTTTAATGCTGCTGTTTATTTAAAAAGAGCATTTGAGCAAGTGGATGTCAGGTTACTTACCGCTGTTGGTCAGGACAAACTAAGTGACGAGATGATCCAACTATTTAAGCAAGAGGCATTAGGAAGCGACTTGGTTTATCAGGATCCTATTAAACTGGCGGGCTTATATTGGATTCAGTTAGATCAGCAAGGTGAACGATCATTTAATTATTGGCGAAGTGATGCTGCTGTTCGTCAAGTGATGAAATGGATAGATGCAATCGCATTGGCTGAGCTGAGTACAAGCGACTGGTTCTTTTTTTCTGGTATTTCTTTGGCTGTGATCCAACCACAAGATCGAGCACTGTTTTGGGAGCTACTAGATAAATTAAAAGGCGCAGGGGTAAAAATAGCCTTTGATCCAAATTATCGTCATCAACTTTGGAATAACAAAGAAGAAGCGAAATCTCATTTTGAAAAAGCGTTTGCATATTCCAATTTGCTATTACCTGGAGTCGATGATTTTAAAACCTTATATGGCATAACAACAGCTACACAAGTTGCTGAGTTTTGTAAGCCTTTTAATGTCGATGAATTGATTATTAAAAATGGTGAGCATGGGGTGTATTGCGTTAATAACCAGCAGGCCATTCAAATTGATATACAGGCAGTTGAGC
This sequence comes from Catenovulum sp. 2E275, assembly GCF_025515275.1. Classification (GTDB taxonomy): domain Bacteria; phylum Pseudomonadota; class Gammaproteobacteria; order Enterobacterales; family Alteromonadaceae; genus Catenovulum. The sequence continues at coordinate 18,138 of NZ_JAOPFU010000001.1, read as the reverse complement.
ATGTTGTAGATACGACCTCGGCTGGTGATTCATTTAATGGCGTTTATTTGGGTGCAAGATTATCTGGCCAAGGAATAACAGATTCTGTGTTATTGGCGGCTAAAGCTGCTGCTATTGTGATTCAACATAAAGGCGCGATTGTGCCAAAACACGCATTTAATTTAGCGATAGCCTGAGATTAATTTAAGTTCGGTTTAATCAAGCGGTTTCAAACGGGCTTGTTCAAAGATAATGGGTATTTTCTGAGTTGAAAGCTCGTTAGAAACCATCTGAATTTATTTAAATGAAGATGGTTTTAATAACACTTAACTCGTTCTGAGTTAAATGGTTTTAAATTTAACACACGGTTTAAAAGGTATTAATAATGAAAACTTTTTCCGAGTTAATGGGCAATCAAAAAGTGCTGCCTATTATTCAGGTTGATAATGAAGAGCAGGGAGTTAAAACTGCTCAGGCAATGGTGCAAGGTGGTATTAACGTTGTTGAAGTCGTTTTACGAACCGCTGGCTCATTAACTGCTTTAAGCGCAATTAAACAAGCTTTTCCTAAGTTACAAGTTGGTGCAGGCACAATTTTAAATGAAGATACTTTAAATAAAGCCATTGAAGCGGGCGCGGACTTTATTATTACACCAGCAATAACCCCTAAATTATTAACCGCGTTAAGCCAGTGCAGTGTGCCGGTTGTTCCGGGTGTATCTAACACGGCTGATATTGCGTTAGCTCACGAATTTGGTTTTAGAGAAATGAAACTTTTCCCTGCATCTTTATGTGGTGGTGTTGCATTTTTAAAGGCAGTTTCAAGCGTTTTTCAGGATGTGAAGTTTTGCCCAACCGGAGGTGTCAACCCTGAGAATTTAGCTGAGTTTATTAATTTACCTAATGTAGCTGCTGCTGGTGGCACTTGGTTAGCTAATAAAGCTTGGATTGATGCCGAGCAATGGCAACAAATAACCCAAGCTTGTGAACAGGCTAGCCAAATTTAGTCGTCTTCTCGACATGACACGGATGTCTCCCTTAATAGATATTTATAGGTATTAAAAAATGCATATAAGACGCCCAATCATTATTGCCAACTGGAAACTAAATGGCGGCATAGATTTGTTATGTAGTTCGGTGGTTTCTTTTATTCGTAAACATTACGAAGCTGAGATCGTGGTTTGCCCTCCGTATATATATATTCGGGATATGCTGAATTTTTTACAACATTCTGAAATTAGAATAGGTAGTCAGAATGTGAGTAAATTTGAATCTGGTGCTTTTACCGGTGAAACATCTGCCCAGATGCTAAAAGAAGCAGGGTGTAAATATTGTTTAATTGGCCATTCTGAACGCCGTTCTATGTTTCGAGAGAACAATGCAAGCTGTCAAATTAAAGTTCAGCGTGCGTTAAACACCGGCTTAACTCCAGTGCTATGTATTGGTGAAAATAGTGAAGAGCGGGAAAATCAAATTACAAGAGATGTATTAACTCGCCAATTGGCGGAAGGGTTAGAAGGTTTAGACTTAAAAAATAAATCACTTTGTATTGCTTATGAACCTGTTTGGGCTATTGGTACAGGTAAAGCGGCATCTCCGGAAATTGCGCAAGAAGTTCATCAATTTATTCGTCAGGAATTAATTGCTCTTTATGGGGCTGATACCGCAGAAAAAATTCGTTTATTGTACGGTGGCAGCGTGAATAAAACCAATGCCAAAGAATTATTAAGCCAGCCTGATATTGATGGATTATTGGTTGGTGGTGCAAGTTTAGATCCTGAACACTTTGTTAATATTTGTCAGCAAGCAAGTGTTCAGGCAGAGACACAACTGGTAACTGGAGTCTAAAAATGAATTTTAAAAAAGTGAACTATACAGACCAAGCTATTTTAAACATGATAGCTGGCGGTGGTGTAATGACAGGTGAGCAAGTTTCTGCGCTTTTTACTTATGCCAAACGTAATCAATTTGCTTACCCCGCGGTCAACGTTGTGGGTACTAACTCGGTCAATGCAACTTTGGAAGCTGCAAAAAAAGCAAATTCTCCTGTGATCATTCAGTTTTCAAATGGCGGAGCAGGCTTTTTTATCGGTAAAGGCTCTGGTTTACAAGGTATTGAAGCCTCTGTAGCTGGTGCTGTGGCTGGTGCTCATTATGTGCATTATGCAGCTAAAGCTTATGGTGTGCCTGTTATTTTACACACGGATCATGCCGCTAAAAATTTATTGCCTTGGATAGATGGTTTATTAGATGCAGGTGAAGCTTTTTATAAACAGCATGGCAAACCTCTATTTAGCTCACATATGATTGATTTATCTGAAGAATCTTTACAAGAAAATATTGAAATCTGCCAGTCTTATTTAGCTCGAATGAGTAAAATGGAAATGACACTTGAAATTGAGTTAGGTTGTACTGGCGGTGAAGAAGATGGTGTTGATAATACCGGTATTGATAGTGCTTCTTTGTATACTCAACCTGAAGATGTGGCTTATGCTTTTGAAAAATTAAGTGAAGTTAGTCCTAATTTCATCATTGCCGCTTCGTTTGGTAATGTGCATGGTGTTTACAAACCGGGTAATGTAAAACTGACTCCGCAGATCTTAAAAAATTCTCAAGCATACGTTAGTGAAAAGTTTGATTTGGATGCTAATAGTTTAGATTTTGTCTTTCATGGTGGATCTGGCTCTGCATTACAAGATATTCAGGATGCCATATCATACGGTGTGATTAAAATGAATATTGATACAGATACTCAATGGGCAACATGGGACGGTATAAAACAATATTACCTTGAAAATGAAGGATATTTACAGGGTCAGATTGGTAACCCTGACGGTGAGGATAAGCCAAATAAAAAATATTATGATCCTAGAGTCTGGTTACGCAAAGCTGAAGAAAGTATGGCTGATCGTTTAGCTACTACATTTAAAGATCTGAATTGTCTTAACCGAACAGAGAAACCAGCATGAAGCGTTTGATTAATATTTTGGAAGATGAGCAGATTAATGCTGAACTTCAATCGGTATTGTTCAGTTTAATTGCTGCTTGTAAGGATATTTCATTTAGGGTTGGGCAAGGGGCTTTGAGCGGTGTGCTCGGCGTTACAGAAGTACAGAATGTTCAAGGAGAGACCCAAAAAAAATTAGATATTATCGCCAATGATATATTAAAAAATTACCTAACCTCTAATCGCTTTGTTTGTTCTATTGCTTCTGAAGAAGAAGAAAGCGTTGTGGCGGCAAATCAAACTGGTCATTTTAATGTTGCATTTGATCCTTTAGATGGTTCAACTAACATTGATATCAACGGGCAAATTGGCACTATTTTTACCATATTACCTGCTAATTCCGCATTAAACCCCGGTGATCCTCAACAATTTTACTTATCTGGTCGCCGCCAACTAGCGGCAGGGTATGTACTATATGGTTCTGCAACAGTATTAATGCTTACGGTTGGTAAATGTACCCACAGTTTTACGCTTGATAAAACCACTGGGGAATTTATTGCTGCTTCTGAATTAGTGAATGTGCCTAATACAACGGCTGAGTTTTCAATTAATATGGCTAATTCTCGGTTTTGGTTTGAACCTATTCAATACTACATTAATGATCTTTTGAAAGGTGAAGTTGGGATCAGAAAAAAGCGTTACAATATGCGTTGGAATGGTGCCATGGTTGGTGATGTTCACCGAGTGTTAACACGTGGCGGTATATTTTTATACCCTCAGGATAAAAGAGATCCCAATAAGCCCGCTAAACTTAGATTGTTATATGAAGCTTATCCGATGGCATTATTAATCGAAAATGCCGGAGGCAAGGCATCAACCGGTGAGCAAGGTATTTTGGATATTGAGTTAGCTGAGCTTCATCAAAGAGTTCCTGTTATTTTAGGTGCGGCTGAAGAAGTTGAGCAGTGCCAATTTTATTATGCTCAATGATGATTTTAGACTTTTGTAAAGAGTAGTGTCGTGTAAGCTCAGGGACGAGCTTTTTTTATTGAATAACTATAACTTTGGATGATAGTCGTTTTTTAGTTGGAATATCAGCTAGCCTCGGATTTAATCTATTACATAAGACTTATTTTAACATTAATATTCAGATCTGATTATTAGCCTAAACCTTTCTCTTATTTAGCCCCTTATTTATTGTGTTTGGTTTTCTTTGGCTGTATACCACATTAATTGAGTTAAATTTTATATCTTGTAGAAAAATAACTATGCTTTTAGGGGAATAAGCCGGCTAGGTTACTTTAGTTACTATTTTTCTGTAGCAAATCATGCCACAGAAAAATAGAGTATTTATAAATACAGCCATGATAAAGCTGGGGTTATTCTGGTTTAGTTGCTTGGCTAAGTGTTAATTGGTTAAAAGTAACTTGAGTATAATCCCCATTTTGTTTGTCTGTCTCCCAATCGCCTGTGCCTAGGCAGGCTGTATACCAACCGCCTGGTGCATCTTTTGAGCTACATTGATTATAAGCTCCGGCTTTAAAATAATGCCAGTCGCCAGTATAACCGTATGGATTATCTAATTCGTCGACGTTACCATAAGCATCAATATTATTTGATAAATCAATTTCATACTTTACTGTTGGCTTGCCTTTAGCTGAAAATGTTAAATGCATAATATTTTCATATACATTAATTTCATAGCTAAACGCTTCACCTAATGCGATCCCTTGTTGTTTTGGATCGTCAGGTAAGTCCCAAGTATTTCCCCATACCGGATAAGCAATATCTGTGCGGTTAGGATCATCTTTTGCTAAGTTTCGCTCATAAGTCCAAAATACTGAACCAGTCTGATGATCAGGCCATTTTTTATAATAAACTTTGATTGGTTCATTACCCCAGCCAAAACCTAAATTTTTTTCTATTAGATTTTGGTCTTTACCTGCATGAATTTGACCAATTACAACAGAAAAGGCAGGTGGCTTGTTTGGATATTTTGCTCTTTTGGCAACATGATCAACTTTGAGTGTGGCTTGCATTTTACCACCGACAGAGGCAAAACGATTCGCAAGTGGGTGTGCTGCGATTGCAAAATTATTTAACGGATAGTTTGTTTTTATTTTGGTATTAGTGCCTCTAGGCATTTGTCTTAATTCACTGCGAGTATTTGATGAATTAGCTGTTGTAATGGCTTTATTGGGCGCTGCAAACACCATACCGCCACCTGAATTCAAATAGAAAAAATCAGGATGTGAGAACTTTTGAAGATCTTTTACATCTACCTCATCTATTTTGCCGTCCTTATTATCATCTATTGGAAGTGTAATCTTCCACTGGCTTAAATCAAATTGAGTTGCTGGTACAGTCGAGCTGCTCTGAATATCTTCAGATGAAGTTGTGGCACACGCACTGAGTATTGCAATCATGATAGGTGGGAATAGCACTTTATTTTTCATTTAGACCTCTTTAGTGACTTACTTGTAAAACAAATAATAATTAATGTTACACAATAAAGTTAATTATTAATACATTAAAATTTAAATTTGTTTTACATTTTTTGTTTTTATCTTGTTTGTTAAACTTGATTTTGCATGTTTATTTTGTTTTTAAAGCAGGTTTAACTATTAATTAGCTTAATAAAAATACAATTAAAGCTCTTAAACTCGGGGTTGATTGGATTTTTGTTTTCTTTGTATTAAATAATTGTTGACTTTTTTGTTTTACAAAATGATACTTATTGTAAGTCATTGGTTGGTTTTATACTGGTCTTAATTAAACACATAGGGTATCAAGATGAATAAAAAATTAATTTCTATATCAATTGCCACTTTATTACTTTCTGGATGTAATGGCGTATATGACGATTTTGAACCGGCAAATGCTAAAGGCACAATTCAATTAACTGGGGAAGTTGCTGTTGGCAATGAATTATCTGTAAATGTAGCAGATGCCGATGGGATAAGTGGATCTGTAAGTTACACTTGGATGCAGGATTCAGAGGTGATTAATGGCTTATCAGGAAATACTTACCAGTTATCTGCTAATGATGTTGGTGCGTATATTTCTGTTAAAGCTGAATATAAAGATGATAGTGGTAATAACGAAAGTATATTAATTAAAACCACACAAGCAGTTCCTGAAATGATTAGCGATGGTGTGGTTTCTATTACTGGGATCCCTGATGATGGCGTAATTGCATTTGGCACTGTTTTAAGTGCCCAAGTAGATGATGCTGATGGGGTTGAGAGTGAAATCAGTTATAAATGGTTTTCAAATGATGTGGAAATTGCGGGAGCAACCACGGAAACTTATACAACTTTAGTAACAGATATAGGACAGCAGATTTCTGTACAAGCAGAATACACAGATGCGTTAGGGCTTGTTGAAATGCCTATATCAGTAAAAACGAATCCAATTATTGACCCTGCTTCTTATAGTTTAACGCTGAGCAAATCTACAGATATTATTTTAGGTGACTCTTTAACTGCAACATTAAGTGTTGCCGATACAACAGCCACTTACCAGTGGTTTGCTGATGATACTGAAATTAGTGGCGCAACCAGTTCAAACTATATAGTGCAAAATTCTGATTTAGAAAAAACTATCTCTGTTACAGTGAATTATCAAAATGGCACAAAAGCATTAACTGAAACAGCGAATGATGTTGTGTATTCATACGTAGTTAAAAATGGTGCAGAATTATTGGATGCTATGACTAAAATTGCTGAAAATGATGTTGTTGCATTAGCCAGCGCAAGTGGTGGAAGTTATGCAGACATTAGTGATGAAGTTGTTGTGGCGGTGAATGGGGTTAAATTAACCCGTACTAAAGACAGCAGTGCAGTTATATCGGGTGCTACTTGTATTGCATTAAAAGCCAATAACCTTGTGATTGATGGTCTAGTTTTTGAAAATAATGATGCTTTTTTAGTTGGTGCCGGTTCTGGTGATACTGAATGTGACTCATCAAGTTCAACCGATGCGATGTTGCTGATGAATGGTGATAATGTTGTTGTAAAAAACTCAACCTTTAAAGACCATACAGGTACAACAGGTTTTAACTGGATTGAATTAAAAGGCACTAACAGCATTATCGAACGTAATTTATTCTCTGGTAGTGATACCGATAATGATAAAAGTGGTGCTATTTCTATTTATATTGATCCAGATATTGGCAAAAATGAAAGCAATATTGTTCAGTATAATCATTTTACCAATATAAAACCTAGCAGTAGTGCACATAGTGGGTCTTATGTTATTCAATTAGGGCGCTCAACTGGGGATGATTCAACTGGTGATGGTAAACATTTAATTCAGTACAACTTATTTGATGATATTGAGGTAAAAGAGCGTTTAATTAAAGTACAAGGCTCAAATAATACTATCAAAGGGAATACAATTTTAAATTCAATCGGCATGATTTCATTAGAAGATGGTGCGTTTAATACAGTTGAAAGTAACATTATTATTTCAGGACAAAAATCAGGTGGTATTGGTTTTAGTAATTTAGGCCACATGATTAGCAACAACTATGTTGAAAATGATGCTTACACTGGAGGTGACAGAGGAGCACTTTTTATCCATGCTGATTACCTTGATAACTCAGGAAATAAAACCTTTATAGCTAATTATACCGAATCTGAATTAAAAGTAGTGATGAATAACAATACTATTTTTAATACGGCTCAAGCAATTGCATTCGATGATAAAGATGGTCAATGTAAAGACTTATCCCCTTGGTTAGATACGACTAATAATTTAATTGCAGCAGAAATGACCAACGATAATGGTGCTAAATCTGAAGCGACTGTTTCGGCTGATTTTGATAGTGCAGGCTGTGTAATCAATTCAAATTCAGTTATTGCTAACAATCACTTTTTTGTAAATGCATTAACAGATGGTGGTTCGGTTGATTTCTCAACAACATCAGGTGGTTTAGATGAAGCTGCTATTAGCGTGAATAGTCAAGCTCTTATTAGTGGCACTGGTGCTCAGTCCGGTATCGGAGCTGATTTAACTCAATTATATAAGCTATCGACTACTGAAGTGGGTCCTAAAACCAACTGGACATTTAACTAAGTATAAACCCTAACCCCTTTGTCTCATTTAGGCTCTGAGGCAAAGGGCTAACTATCTTTTATTAAAAAATAATCATGAGGTTGGTTAAGTGAAATCTATCAAACATTTTGTTGTTGCTTGCTGTTTATTGAGCTTACCTGCTTTTGTCCTGCACGCTGAAACTATCAGGCATAATACAATCAACTCTGCTAAAGAAGAGTATCAGTTAAGTTTACTTAAACTTGCTTTATCTTACAGTGATACCCAGTATGAATTTAAAGCTGAACCAGAGTATTTAACTCAAACAAAACTATTAAATGACTTGGAGCAAGACAATATTGATATTGCTTGGGTTGGTACATCTAAAGAATACGAAGATAAATTTTTACCCATCCGAGTGCCATTATTTAAAGGTTTACTTGGTCATCGAATATTTTTGATTCGTCAAGGTGAACAAGCTAAATTTGACCGAATCAGTTCTTTACATCAACTCGCCCAGCTTAAAGCTGGCCAGGTTTCCAGTTGGGTCGATGCGGAAATTTTAAAGCAGGCCGGTTTAAACGTAGTTGGTACAACCAAGTACGAAAATTTGTTTTATATGTTAGAAGGTGGACGGTTTGATTATCTACCACGTAGCGTTTATTCACCTTGGGCCGAAATGGATGCGCATCCTGGTTTACCTTTACAAGTTGAAGCTAAGTTAATGATTGTTTACCCATTACCTGCATATTTTTTTGTGAATAAAAACAATACAAAATTATATAAAGCAATTGAAACTGGTTTATATAAAGCCATAGAGTCAGGTGAATTTGATCAATTTTTTTATCAACATCCTTTAATTCAATCGGGACTTTCTAAAAGTAAAATCAAAGACAGAGTCGTCTTAAAAGTCCAAAACCCACTACTTTCAGATGAGACCCCACTAGAAGATAATCGGCTTTGGTTTTCAGTTGATAATTTAGAATAAACTTTCAAATATACTCAGCAGAATACCGTTGAGTATATATTACTGCTCTTAAATGATTTTGATGAGGATGAGTGGCTTAAATTCTCATATCATTATAATTTTTTTTCGTGAGTGGTTTTGATCCCTCTGTAAGCCTTATTTTGACAGGTAATTAATTCTTATATCAGTATAATCGTTCTCACCTTTTGTTAGAAACGACAATAAATATAGCAAATTAAAATCTTTATTCTCGATATTCATTTTTTGGAACTTACAAATAAAAATTATTCATTTTTGTTAAGTTAATCTTGTCCCTATATTAAAGTCAACGTTAATTGTGGGAGCAATCTATGAAATACTTCAAAACACTTACCTTTATGCTTTTTAGCATATTTACTACAGCTGTTTGTGCCGCACCAAAAGTTTTAATTGTATTAACCAGTCACGCTCAAATGGGAGATACGGAAGAACAAACTGGGTTTTGGTTAACAGAGCTAACTCATCCATATTATGAATTGACTAAATCAGGAATAGAGGTCGATATTGCGAGTATTAAAGGTGGGCCTGCGCCTATCGATCCTAGAAGTATTAATCAAAATGAAAAAGATACTCAGACATTTCTAGAAGATAAAGCTTTGATGGCTAAAGTTTATACCACTCTTAAGCTCAGCCAAGTGAATGGTAAGGATTATAATGCGGTATTGTATAGTGGAGGACATGGAACAATGTGGGATTTCACTCAGGATCCGAATATCAATAACATTTCACGTGATATTTATCTGAATAATGGAATTGTGGCTGCGCTATGTCATGGTCCAGCAGCTTTGCTAAATATACAGTTAAATAATGGTCAGTATCTAATTGATGGTAAAAAAATAACAGGTTTTACCAACGAAGAAGAAAAACAAATTAAATTAGATAAAGTTGTACCTTATCTACTTGAAACTGAGTTAAAAAATCGAGGGGCACAATTTGAAGCTGCGCAACCTTGGCAAAGCAAAGTTGTAATCGATCAAAGAATTGTAACAGGGCAAAACCCTCAGTCTGCACAGGCTGTCGGCAAAGCTTTAGTTAAATTATTGAAATAATAGGCGAGATCTGAGGAATATTATGAGTGAGTTATTTACGCCATTTACTTTAAAAGACGTAACTTTACGTAACCGCATTGCGGTGCCACCTATGTGTCAATATAGTGCGGTTGACGGTTATACCAATGATTGGCATCAGGCACATTATGCTAATTTAGCCCGCGGTGGTGCAGGTTTAGTTATTGTTGAAGCAACCGGTGTTTCGCCGGAAGGGCGAATCAGCCCGGCTTGTTTGGGTTTATGGGAAGATGGACAGGTAGAGGGTTTAGCCAATATTGCAAAATCAATTAAAGCGGGTGGTGCAGTAGCGGGTATTCAAATTGCGCATGCCGGTCGTAAAGCGAGTGCGAATAAACCTTGGGAAGGGGATGATCATATTGCGGAAAATGATCCTACTGGCTGGCAACCTATTGCGCCATCTGCTGTTGCTTTCGGTGAGCATTTACCCAGAGTGCCAACCGCTATGGAAAAAACGGATATTGAGCGTGTCAAAGCAGATTTTGTCGCGGCCACTAAGCGAGCTTTAGCTGCAGGATTTGAATGGTTAGAGCTGCATTTTGCCCATGGTTATTTGGCTCAGAGTTTTTATTCTCCACATGCTAATAAAAGAACAGATGAATACGGCGGTGATTTAGCTGGTCGTAGCCGGTTTTTATTAGAAACATTACAAGCGGTACGTGAAGTTTGGCCGGAACATTTACCATTAACCATTCGTTTTGGTGTAATTGAATACGACGGCGATGATGAAACTATGTTGAATGAGTCGATTCAGGTATGTAAATGGTTTAAAGAATCCGGTGCTGATTTTATTAGTGTGAGCATTGGCTTTAATACGCCAGACGCCAATATTCCTTGGGGGCCTGCATTTTTAGCACCGGTAGCTGAAAAAATTCGATCACAGGTGGATATTCCGGTGGCGACTGCATGGGGTGTTGATACACCTGAATTAGCAAACACTACAGTTCAAAACCAACAGCTTGATGTAGTGATGATCGGGCGTGCTCATTTAGCCAATCCAAACTGGAGTTATCATGCAGCTAAACAGCTTGATGTAACTGATCCTGCTTGGGTATTACCTGCGCCTTACGCACATTGGTTAAGCCGTTATCGACCAGCAGAGTAATAGTTTAGTCGATACCCGTTTTCAGGAGCCTCACAGACAGCCCAATTCTTTGTTGTATCATTTTGAAAGGTGTCTACATTCCCACAATGATATGCTTTGAATTGAACCGTCTGTGATGGCTCTGATACTCGTAATTTCAATTAATCGGAGCAAAGCGTAAACCAATTAAAAGCGGGTTATTGTTTATTAATTTTATCTCTGAATTGCCCCGGTGTGATGCCAATCACTTGTTTAAACTGATGAATAAAATGTGCTTGATCATAAAAACCAAGCATCATAGCTAATTCTGTTAGGCTTGTTGCTGGGTTCGATTCTCTTAAACATTTTCTGGCCGCTATGGTCCGGCGAACGCCAGAAAATTTTTTGGCTGACATGCCAAGTTGTTCTAAACATAAGCGTTCAAACTGGCGCTGACTTAAATTAATTTTTTCGGCTAATAGGTTAGGCGCTAATCCATCATTATCATTTTGCTGGCAAATGAGTTGGATTGCAGGTGTTAATTTAGCCAATTTTTGACTATGGCTAACAAACAAAGGCAATAACTTTTGCTCCAGCCATTGTATTTTAGTGAGTGTGTTCGTTAGGTTTGATAACTGTTCAGCCCAATTATTTAGCTCAGGCGCTACTTTTGGCTCAGTTAACGAAAGGCTAAAGTTAGTTAGCTCAGAAGCCGGCATATTAATTAACGCAGGTAAAGCGCCGGGTTTAAACCTAATACCCAAAGCATTCACCGTTCCGGTAATTTGAAATTGAGTTGTTTTGCTGGCTGGGCCATTAATTATCCCACCATAATGATGACGAGATGAATTAAATAATAGTGGATCGGCAAAATTAAAAATAATCCCACTGCCACCTTCCGGATGCATATATTCAACTTGATTGTAGTGACTGTCGATGCGTTCAATTTGCCAAAACCAGTCTACCCAAGGTGCTAATGCAGCACTTGGCTGATAACGGGAAAATCCCAAATGTGCCAGTTGTGTCTGATTTGTCATTTGGCTCATGTCGAAAATTTACAATTCAAGTCTGTTGGGATTGATTAAGCTTGGCATAATCTTAACAGTTAGGAGCTAACATTATGCCGGTCAAATTAAATTATTTACAAGCCAATTCTGAAGCGGTCAAACTATTAATGCAAATCGAAATTCACCTTAAAAATCAGGTAAAACAAGCCAATTTAGATATAACATTAATTGAACTAATTAAAATGCGTGCGTCACAAATAAATCAGTGTGCCTATTGTTTAGATATGCACAGTAAAGATAGCCGTGCACAAGGCGAAACTGAACAGAGGTTATATACTCTTAGTGCATGGCGGCAAACTGAATTTTTTACCCCACAAGAACAAGCAGTATTAGCATGGACAGAAGCGTTAACTCAGTTAGAACATGGCCCACAGGTAGACCAGCTTAGAGCGCAGATGCAGTTGTATTTTAGTGATAAACAAATTGTTGATATTACATTGGCGATTTGTACTATCAATAGCTGGAATCGCTTTGTTGCTGCCTTTGGTGCGGAGGTTGGCAGTTATCAGGTTGGGCAATATAACTAACTTCTTATCCAGAGTTGAGGTTAACTAATATTTCAACTCATTATTTTAGAAAATAATGCGGTTTAAAAACGATTATTTAAGGAATACATAATGTTTAAAATCATTCGATTATTGGCAAAAGCGAGCACATTAATTTGGCTGTCGGTTTGTATACCTGCATGGGCGGCTGATGAGGCTATTTTGCAACATAAATTTACAAGTCAGCAGGGTAATACAATCGTATTAGCTGATTTTATTGGGGTTAAGCCCGTTTACCTTAAGTTTTATGCGACTTGGTGTCAGCCATGTAACGAGCAAATGCCTCATTTTCAAAAAGCGTATACCAAACTGGGTGAACAAATTGCTTTTATCGCGGTGAATATTAATTTAAATGAAACGGACGAAGCTATTTTGGCGATGCAGCAAAAATATAATATGCAAATGCCAATTATTAAAGATCACTCAGGTCAGCTAGCCAGTTTGTTTGGTTTATCCGGCACACCTATGCATGTATTAATTGATAAAAATGAAAAAGTGATTCATCGCGGACATACGGTTGATCAACAATTGGAACAAAAATTAGCAGGGTTAAAGCAATCGGGTTCACAAACCGAAACTCATCTTACGGCTCAACCCACTCAGTTGCCAGACTGGATTAAGCAAAATCAGCCACAGCTACTGTACTTTAGTGCAACATGGTGTGACTGGTATTTAGCGGATAGCCGTCCTGAGCAAAGTCAGCGCTGTATTGCAGGTCAGCAGTTTATCAATAAACTTGCTAAACAGTATTCGAATCTTAAAATCACCGGGCTGATGTCTAATTTATGGACAGAGCAGAAAGATATTATCGAATATCAACAAAAATTTGATTCAACTATTCCAATGAGAGTAGATAACAATAATCAACTATTTTCCCATTTTAAAATAGAGCAGTTACCGGTTTTATTATTAATTGAGCAAGGCAAAATAATCTGGCGTAAATCAGATTTTAATCAGACTGATACGCTGCCTGAGCATTTAATTCGTAAAGCGGTTAACTAAAATCTCGCCAAGATTCACTCTGCTTTACTTAAAGTTGAAGCAGAGGGTTTAATGTAACAATGTAATTGAGGGTGAAAATGAAAACGTTTATCATATATATAGTGATAAATGATTTCTTTTTTAGTTTGGAGCCTCGATGAATTTACGTAAAAGTGCTTTAGCTGTGATAGCTGGTTTAGTTTGTACAAGTATTCCGGTTTATGCGCAATCAGAGCAAAACAAGCCAGATGAAAATGATGATATTGAGCGTATTAGCATTAATGCATCACAGGTTAATCTGCGTGATAGTTTTGCCGGTGGTCAAGTCTCCCGTGGTGGCCGCGCAGGTATCTTAGGTAACTTGGATATGATGGATTCACCTTTTAACAGCACCAACTATACGGCTGAGTTAATTCGTGAACAGCAAGCAAAAAGTGTTGCCGATGTGCTGCAAAACGACCCAGTTGTGCGTGTTGCTAAAGGGTTTGGTAATTTCCAAGAGCTTTATGTTATGCGTGGTTTTCCTGTTTATTCAGACGATATGACATACAACGGTTTATACGGCATTTTACCGCGCCAATATGTAGCGGCTGAGTTGCTAGAGCGGGTTGAAGTATTTCGTGGGGCGAGTGCTTTTTTAAACGGTGCGGCACCTGGCGGCAGTGGTTTAGGTGGTTCGGTCAATATTGTGCCTAAACGTGCAGGCGATGAGCCACTTAACCGTATTACTTTAGGGTATGAAGCAAAAGGTCATATTTATGGCGCTGCGGATGTTAGTCGCCGTTTTGGTGACGAAGATAACAGCACAGGTATACGTGCTAATTTAGTTAAACGTAATGGTGAAACATCTGTTGATAATCAGGAGCGAGATTTAAGTGTTGCCTCTATTGGTCTTGATCATAAAGGCGAAAAATTTCGAGTGTCGCTTGATTTAGGTTTTCAAGATCATCAAGTTGATGCGCCTCGTCCTGCTGTAACGCCATCAAGTGTTATTCTTGACGCGCCAGATAGCGATACTAATTTTGCTCAAGATTGGACATATACAAATGAGCGCCAGCTATTTGGTGCCGTACGCGGTGAATACGATTTTACCGACAACATCACTGCATGGGCAGCTTATGGTTTTAGAAACGGCGAAGAAGAAAACCGTTTTGCTAACCCAACAGCACAAGATAACGGTGATCTTACTGCTTACCGTTTTGATAACGTGCGTAATGAAGATGTTCAGTCGGGCGAAGTCGGGATTAATATTGAATTTAATACTGGCTCAGTCGGGCATACATTAATATCATCTGCGTCTGTATTCTCGCTTGAAGCAGAAAATGCGTATGCGTTTTCGAGCTTTGCAGGTTTTGATGCTGGCACACTTGATAATCCAGCAACAGCCGAAATGCCTGTTGCGGATGCTTTTATTGGCGGCGACTTAAATAACCCTCTGGTCACTGAAAAAACTGAACTTTCAAGCTTTGCATTGGCTGATATGTTGTCATTTAACGACGGGAAATTGTTAGTTACTTTAGGTGGTCGTTTCCAGAACATTAAAACCAATACTTATAATTACAACACGGGTGATGAACTTTCGGGTTATGACGAGTCACAATTTACTCCGGTTGTTGGTGTCGTTTTAAAATCGTCAGAGCAACTTTCGTATTACGCAAATTACATTGAAGGCTTATTACCGGGTGAAGTTGCGCCGACAACCAGCGGCGGTGAAGCGGTTGAAAACGCCGGTGAAGTGTTTGACCCGTATCGCGCAGAGCAAATTGAAATTGGTTTAAAATATGATGCTGGTCAGTACGGCGGCTCGTTAAGTGTATTTAATACCTCAAAACAAACATCTGTGATTAATAATAATGTATTTAGCACAGATGGCGAACAAGAAAACCAAGGGCTTGAAGTCAGCGTATTTGGTATGCCAGCCGAAAATCTTCGTGTTATCGGTGGTTTTACTTGGATTGACGCTGAAATGAAAAAAACACAAGACGGTCTGCTTGATGGTAAAACTGCGATTGGGGTGCCGGAATTACAAGCTAACGTCAATCTTGAGTGGGACGTTAATGCGCTACCGGGTTTAACGCTTGATGCGCGTGCGGCTTATACCTCAGAACAATATGCCAGTGCAGATAACTCGTTAGAAGTGGATGCATCAAACCGTTTTGATTTAGGTGCGCGTTATATCTTCTTGGTTGGTATGACAGATATTACGGTACGTGCTCGTATTGATAATGTGTTTGATAACAATTATTGGGCCTCTGTGGGTGGCTATCCGGGTTCTAACTACTTGGTATTAAGTGAACCGCGCACAATGAAGTTATCGGCATCATTTAGCTTCTAATATTAAGTTTCTAGTAGGAAAATTATGTTGTTGTCTATCGCTGCTTTTATTGGCAGCGCATTGGCGATTGGGTTGTTTTACCATGCATGGCAAAGCAATCAAATCGTTTTTAAACGTATAGCCAAACTCGGTGCGCTGGCACTGATGTTTGGCGCTTTAATGTTATGGGTTGAGCAATATGGCCCAGAACTTGGCACTTGTTATGCGGTGGTGGCTTTTTCTTTACAAGCATGGAGTTGGATTTATTTTGCGCGCCAGCGTATTGATAAAGACATAAAACGCGTGAGCTTGCCTTTTGTTGGTGGCCTAACTCAACCTCGTTTTGCCGTTTGTGTGAATGCGTTAATAAAAGCGGCTGCGTGTGTTGGTTTAAGTGCCGTTTGCGCTATGCTCGTGACAGTTGTGTGGACGACCACATTGAGCATGAGCAAAGTAAATCAAATTGCTTTAGGTATTTATACTATGCCTATTTTATGGGGGGCTGCGGCGTATTGGTTGTGTGCTGACAGCAAATTGTGGCGCCCTGTTTGTGTATTAAGTGGGCTCAGTGGGTTGAGCTATTTGTTTATTTATAGTGTGTAGTATGAGTTTTTCTATTTCTCCAAATACCAATAAAAGTGCTTTAAAAAGCCATGCTTGGATAGGCCTTGCGGTTAGTGTGCTGATGTACTGGGTGTGTTTTTCAGGTACTTTGTCTGTATTTTCTCAAGAGTTATTGCGCTGGGAACAGCCGCATATTGCTGATGATTTAAATTACACCCCCAGCAGCATTCAAACCGCTTATGAACGCTTTTTAGAGATGAAAGGCGGTAGTACAGAGGGCAATATTGTGCTGCGCTTACCTACACAAGATTTACCCCGTGCAAGGATTAGTGCCGACGGTGAAGCGTGGAATATATCGCCCACCGGTGAGTTAAGCGAGCCATCAACCACGCCAATTACCGATTTAATTGTTGATTTGCATACCGCGCTGCACTTACCCGAAGATCTTGGCATGATGCTGGTAAGCACGCTCGGCGCAATTTTAAGTGCATTAATTATTTCAGGCATTGTGGCTCATAGACGGATTTTTAAAGATGCTTTTCGCCTAAGAACAGGTAATAACGAGCAACTTACACAAGGCGATTTACACAATAGAATGAGTGTATGGGGTTTGCCATTTCATTTAATGATAGCGTTAACCGGGGTGTATTTTGGTTTAGCCTCGTTTTTAACCTCTATTTATGCTGATACGCTTTACGAGGGTAAAAAGCTGGATTTATTTGCTGATATTTATGGTTCGTCTATTCAAGTTGAAAACCAACCAAAAGTGGCGAATATGGCGCGTGCTATCACTGAAATTAGAGCGATGGAGCCAAACACTCAGCCTATTTTTATCACTCTTGAAAATGCCACCAAAGATAATCAATACATCTTGCTTGGATCGCAGCATCTCGACAAGCTGATATATTCAGAACAGTACCGTTTTGACTCGTACGGCCAATATATAGATAAAGTCGGTTATTCAGACGGTGAAGCAGGGCAGCAGGCTATTTTTTCTGTGTATCGTATCCACTTTGGTCATTTTGGCCCTGAAGCGATGAAAATCTTTTTTGGCTTAATGGGTTTTGCACTCACCATTATCTCGGTCACTGGGATTAATTTATGGCTGGCAAAAAGGCAGAAGCAAGATGCGCTTAATCAATTGTGGATGGGCTTTGTATGGGGCACACCCATTGCGTTTATTTGTGCTGCTTTATTAGAGCTTACCTTGGCGATACCAACTAAACCCGTGTTTTGGTTGGTGTTAGTGGCTATTTTAATCGGCTCTTTAATGCAAAAAGCTTTGGTTAAAACCCACTTAACTTTGCTTAATATATTAGCTGTGTTGTTGGTTGGACTATCAGTGACGCACTTTGCGGTACATTACCCCGATGCATTGGTGCCTAATTCAATCGCTATTAATATCGCTTTTATCGTATTTGCTTTATGTGTATGGCGATACCGTTATTCACGAGTGAAAAAAGGTTGGGATAGTTAACCTCAACTCTGGATAACAAATTGCTTTCTAGTGGTTATTTTCCCCGATAACTACGTTGAATTCGCTAGTAATAGCCAGCTATTACGTACGCA
>NZ_JAOPFU010000019.1 GCF_025515275.1 Catenovulum sp. 2E275 | reverse complement strand
TTCGAACCCCTGTTACCGCCGTGAAAGGGCGGTGTCCTAGGCCTCTAGACGAACGGGACACATAGGAACTAACCGATATTTTGATTGCTGGTTTTGAGCAAATGGCATCCCGTAGGGGATTCGAACCCCTGTTACCGCCGTGAAAGGGCGGTGTCCTAGGCCTCTAGACGAACGGGACACTTAGGCACTTATGGATTTTTGGTGGAGCTAAGCGGGATCGAACCGCTGACCTCTTGCATGCCATGCAAGCGCTCTCCCAGCTGAGCTATAGCCCCTTAATCCATTGACTTTGCTTTAATATAAAAAGCGCAGCCGCGTATAGAAAAACTCTGTTAAAAGGCTTTCCCTCAACGCGGGGCGCATTCTATGTAGCTCGACTTCGCATGTCAACAAAAAATTATGAGTTTTCTCGTTTATTTATAAAATTAATGGCTAAGTCGATTCGTGCTAATGTTTTTTCACGTCCTATTAAACTTAATGTAATATCTAAAGACGGAGAGTTACCTGCACCGGTAACTGCAACTCGAAGTGGCATACCAACTTTACCCATACCCACTTCTAATTCTGTTGCAGTATCATTAATGGCTGCATGAATGGCTTCTTCCTGCCAATCTGCTAATGCAGTTAATTTAGCTTTGACTGTTTCAAGCGCTTCTTTTGCAACAGGGCGTAAATGTTTTTTAGCTGCGCCGGCATCAAATTCAGCAAAATCTTCATAAAAATAACGTGAAATTTCCACTAGTTCTTTTAGTGTTTTAACACGATCAGCCTGTGCTTTAATTACTAAATCAAGCTCTGGACCTTGGCTGATATCTAATTCTTGATCAACCAAATGCCATTTTAATTCTTCTTTAATACGCTCAACCGGTAAGGTTTTTAAATAATGTTGGTTTAACCAAATTAATTTGTCTGTATTAAAGGCTGATGCGGCTTTGTTGATGTCTTCGAGTTTAAAATACTCAATCATTTCAGCTACGCTGAATACTTCCTGATCACCATGTGACCAACCTAAACGCACTAGGTAGTTTAATAATGCCTCTGGTAAAAAGCCGTCATCCCGATATTGCATTACGCTCACCGCGCCATGACGTTTTGATAATTTTTTACCATCGTCACCTAAAATCATAGAAACATGCGCATAAGTTGGAACTGGAGCACCTAAAGCTTCTAAAATGTTAATTTGGCGAGGGGTATTATTTATATGATCTTCACCACGGATAACATGCGTGATCCCCATATCCCAGTCATCAACCACAACGCAGAAATTATAGGTTGGAGAACCGTCTGAACGCAGAATAATTAAATCATCTAATTCTTTATTCGCAATTTCAATTTTACCGCGTATTTTATCGTCAAAAATAACACTGCCTTCTTGCGGGTTTTTAAAGCGAATAACATAAGGCTTGTCTGTTGGGTGGTCGTTTCGGTCACGCCACATTCCATTATAACGAGCAGACTGGCCAGCTTGCATTTGCGCTTCACGCATGGCTTCTAATTCTTCTGCTGTACAAAAGCATTTGTAAGCTTTGCCTTCATCTAACAATTTTTGAATGAGTTCTTTGTAACGATCAAATCGTTTTGTTTGATAATAAGGACCTTCATCCCAAGCCAAATCAAGCCATTTCATCCCATCCATAATCGCTTCTATCGCGGGTTGAGTAGAACGCTCTAAATCGGTATCTTCAATTCTAAGGACAAACTCGCCCTGATTGGCTTTTGCAAATAACCATGAATAAAGCGCAGTTCGAGCGCCACCAACATGAAGGTAACCGGTAGGACTAGGTGCAAATCGGGTTTTAACTGTCATTATTATTCCTAATAATTGTTCATAAAATAAGATAGCTATTTAACGAGTCTAAATAGCAAAATAAAATTGTTGGCTCATTTTATCAATCCCTTGCTCAGTTTCCTAATTTTGCGGCTTAATTTAGCTAAAAATTATTTTGTATTAGTTAAAGGTCGATTTTTATTCGTTTGTGTTTGAAATTTAATCGTTTAACGATTTTTAACTGAATATCGGATATTTTTTTATATTTTTTATTGACAGTATCAAACGCATCCCTATAATGCGCACCACACACAGCGACAGAGCACAATCTGTTAATGTATCGGACGCTTAGCTCAGTTGGGAGAGCATCGCCCTTACAAGGCGAGGGTCACTGGTTCAAGTCCAGTAGCGTCCACCAATTTTTATATATAGTGGACGTTTAGCTCAGTTGGGAGAGCATCGCCCTTACAAGGCGAGGGTCACTGGTTCAAGTCCAGTAACGTCCACCACTTTTCTTGATTTCTCTTAGGACGCTTAGCTCAGTTGGGAGAGCATCGCCCTTACAAGGCGAGGGTCACTGGTTCAAGTCCAGTAGCGTCCACCATATTCTGATTTATTCCAAACCAATTAAGTTCTGTAGTTTATAATAAACAAAAACCTTATAGTTCCTTTTTTATGGTTAAAATTTTTAAATCTAATCCGCATATTAAATCTACAAAACCCAAGAATATTGAGCTTGATATAAATGGCTTGGATCATTTAGGCCGAGGCGTTGGTCGGTTAAATGGTAAAGTGTGTTTTGTGCGTGGGGCGTTGCCGCAAGAGCGGGTCACAGCCAGAATGATTGATGATAAAAAACAGTTCATTCTTGCCGATTTAGTTAAAGTAATTCAACCTAGCCCTGATCGGGTTAAACCAGAATGTAAGTGGTTTAATCAGTGTGGCGGCTGTCAACTCCAACATTTATCTGCGGATAAACAGCTTGTTGAAAAACAACACAGAATTACTCACGATTTTGCTAAAACCGGAATAGATAATTTACCTTGGCAACCCGCACTAAGTGGTGAGCCGTGGGGCTATCGCACCCGTACTCGTTTATCGGCTTGGTATGAAGGTAAACAAGATAAATTAAGAGTGGGTTTTCGCCAATTTAACAGTAAAAAATTAGTCGAAGTTGATACTTGTTTAGTGATTGCACCGCAATTTAGCAGCCTATTGCCACAATTAGTGCAGGTATTGAATCGACTGACAGATAAAAAACAAATTACTCACCTTGAACTGAATTCTGCCAGTGAGCATAAACTCATTGTTCTGCGGGTTTTAAAATCTTTGCAGACAACTGATTTAGCAATATTAGACAGCTTTGCCAGCGAGCATAAACTTAGTATCTTTTTCCAATTTGATGATCATCGATTTGAAGCATTAAATAATACTCAAGCTGAACTTTTTTACCGAGTTGATGATCTAATAATCAATTTTGGCTTAGGTGATTTTACTCAGGTAAATAGCCAGCTTAATTTGGCCATGATCAAACAAGCTATTAATTGGCTTGAATTAAATGATTCAGATGTCGTATTAGATTTATTTTGTGGTTTAGGGAATTTTACTCTGCCAGTGGCACAAAAAGTGCAAAAAGTGTTAGGTATAGAAGGCAGTAAATTGATGGTTGAAAAATCACAAATTAATGCAAGCGTTAATAAACTGACTAATACTCAGTTTATTGCTCGTGATTTGAGTTGTGAAGATGCTTTAGATGAAGTCAACTTATCGGAATTTAATAAAATTATTTTAGACCCATCACGAGAAGGCGCTCAGACCATAGTGCAAAATAGTCACAAATGGGATGCAAACTTGGTACTATATATAGCATGTGAACCAAGTGCTTTAGTCCGCGATAGCCAAACCTTAATAAATAATGGTTATACAATGGCAAAAATTGGACTAATTGATATGTTTACTCAAACTTCGCATATTGAAACAATGGCATTATTCAGCCGAGGTAAGGCCAAATAATACCAACACTAGTTGATAAATAAATGGATTAATAATGGTTTCAGTTCGACAGTCACATAATAAAAATAACGAGTTTCCGAGCTTTTCTGAATGGATAGCTAATCTGGACTTTTCTGATGAGTCCAGATTAAAGGCTGTCACTGATTGTCATCAATACATTCAAAAAATTGATGATAGCGCATTATTAATCAGTATTTCCCGCGAGCTGGTTGAAATCCTTAATACTTTAAATATGGACGGTGATACGCTGATTGCCGCTATGCTTTATCCATATTGGCAAAGACAGCTTATCTCTGAAGCCGAAATTATTCAGTATTCTTCAAAAACAGTTTATGCCTTGGTACACGGGATTGAGCAAATGGCTGCAATCCGGTTTTTAAATAAACAACGTAACGATTTACCTTCTGAACAAGTCGATAATATTCGCCGTATGTTATTGGCTATGGTTGAAGATGTTCGAGCTGTTGTGATTAAACTAGCTGTTTGCATTATTGAATTGCGACTGGCTAAAAATGCAGACGAAGAAACGCGTGTATTGGCCGCAAAAGAGGCCTCTACGATTTATGCGCCACTGGCTAACCGTTTGGGCATTGGTCAGTTAAAGTGGGAAATTGAAGATTATTGCTTTAGATATCAACACCCTGAAACCTATCAACGCATTGCCAGCATGCTGGATGAAAAGCGTAAAGATAGAACCAGCTATATTAAAAACTTTGTAAGTCAGGTTAAAACTGAGCTGGAAAAAATGGAAGTGGAAGGTGAGGTATTTGGCCGACCTAAACACATTTATAGCATTTGGAAAAAAATGCAAAAGAAAGGACTCAGTTTTGAGCGATTATTTGATATTAGAGCGGTGCGGATTCTTTGTCATTCAGTAAAAGATTGTTACGCGGTTATGGGTGCTATTCACATGAAATGGCGACCAATTTCAAAAGAGTTTGATGATTATATCTCAGCCCCAAAACCAAATGGCTATCAGTCAATCCATACTGTGGTGATAGGACCAGAAGGAAAAACCGTTGAGGTTCAAATTCGTACTTATCAAATGCATGAAGACTCAGAGCTTGGTGTAGCGGCTCACTGGCGCTATAAAGAAGGCACAGCCAATGGCAAAGAAGACAGTTATCAGGAAAAAATTAACTGGCTTAGAAAATTATTGCAATGGCAGGAAGATGTTAATGATGACAGCAATATGCTGGAAGAATTACGCAGCCAAGTATTTGAAGATAGGGTTTATGTATTTACTCCTAAAGGGGATGTAATTGATTTACCGCAAGGCAGTACACCGCTTGATTTTGCATATTATATTCACAGTAATGTTGGCCATTGCTGCATAGGAGCAAAAGTTTCGGGCAGAATTGTTCCTTTCTCTTATGAGCTGCAAAACGGTGATCAAATAGAAATCTTAACCAGCAAAGAGCCTAATCCTAAACGAGACTGGTTAAATGCCAATTTAGGTTATTTAAAATCTAGTCGAGCCAGAGCCAAAGTCCATCACTGGTTTAAATTGCAGGATAAAGATAAAAATCTGGAAGAGGGTCGAGATTTACTTGAAAGTGAATTAAAACGCTCAGGTTTAACCTTGCAAGATGCAGAACCCGCAGTCAATCGGTTTAATTTACATAGCTTTAATGATTTGCTGGCAGCAATTGGGGCAGGGGATATTGGCTGTAATCAGGTAATTAACTTTATTCAAAGCCGCTTACAAAAATATCAGGCTGAGGAAGATAAAAAATTACTGGATAAGCTGGAATCTACAACGCCACCTAAAAAAGTTACGGATAGTGCTTCCGGTATTATTGTTCAAGGGGTAGGTAACCTACTCACTTATATGGCTAAGTGTTGCCAGCCGGTAAAAGGGGATGCTGTGACGGGTTATATTACGCATGGTAAAGGTGTATCAGTACACAGAACCGACTGTGACCAGTTGGCTCAAATGCTAGATCAGCACTCAGAGCGTCAGGTAGATGTTGAATGGAGTGGTAGCGACTCTAAAGGATCTAGAGTGACAGTTAGACTGATTGCAACAGACAGAGCCGGTTTATTAAGAGACATTACGACCATTTTAGCAAATGAAAAAGCTTATGTTTTAGGGGTTCAAAGCCATTCAGATGAAGATAAACAAGAAGCGGCAATTGATATTGCGATGTCAGTACCTAATTTAGACAGCTTAACCAAAGCATTAAGTAAATTAAGCCAAATACAAGGTGTATTTGAGGCTAAGCGACTACACTAACGGGATCAGCATGTCAGAGGTTAAAATAGAGCAATTAATAGGTATTATGGCGCAGTTAAGAGACCCTAAAACTGGCTGCCCATGGGATTTAAAACAAAACTTTCAAAGTATTATTCCTTATACACTTGAAGAAGCTTACGAAGTGGCAGATGCCATTGAACAGCAAGATTTTGCAGAGTTAAAACTGGAACTGGGTGACTTATTATTTCAGGTTGTTTTTTATTGCCAGTTAGCAAAAGAAGAAAATAAATTCGATTTTAAAGATGTGGTGGATGGCGTTTGTGAAAAGCTTATTCGTCGTCATCCGCATGTATTTTCAACTGCCCAACTCTTAACAGAAGAAGCCATTAAAGAAAATTGGGAAGCGGAAAAAGCCAAGGAGCGGGCAGCTAAATTAACAGACGCTAATGCCAGTATTTTTGATAATGTGCCGCAAGCATTACCCGCTTTAACCAGAGCAAAAAAATTACAAAAACGCTGTGTTAATGTCGGTTTTGATTGGCCCGATGTTAAAGGTACTTTAGAAAAAGTAAAAGAAGAAATCGCAGAGCTGGAAGATGAGTTAAATCGAGCAGAAATGGCTGAAGATAAGGTAGCCGAAGAGCTAGGCGATTTAATGTTTGCTTTAGTGAATGTTAACCGGCATTTGAAACTTGATCCGGAAATGACTTTAAGAGCAGCTAACCAAAAGTTTGAACAACGTTTCAGGTATGTTGAGCAACTGGCAAGCGAGCAGCAAAAAACACTACAAGATATGAGTCTGGAGGAAATGGATTACTTGTGGGAAAAAGCTAAGTGTGAGATAAAGAAAAGGAATTAATTGTTTATTTATCAAACATAATCTATTGTAAATAAAAATATTTTAACAATGGGAGATAACTAAGGTGTTCAAAAGCAATAAAATTATTTTTGCTTTGATATTCGTTTTTTTAATTTATCGAGTTGTAGAGCTAGCTTTACAAGACGAAAAGGAAGAAGAACACTCTTATGCCCAGCAACCTAAAAAAAGTAGAAATAATAACCAGACTGCAAGCCAAGAAAGATTTCTAACAGAGCGTTTATCTGAGGATATGCCAAAAATTTATTCTTGGCAGCGGTTATTACAAATCTATGCTGCACAGAGTGAAGATGCATTTAAAAGCTACTTAAGCGAATGGTTTGAAAATAACCCTGTTCAATTGTTTAATAAAGCTTTTTTAGGTTATAAAGGTGGCGTTCTAACACCAATTCAATCTGATATTATTCAAGAATTTACACTATATCATGGTGACCAAACGCTATCGAAGTTAGATATGTTGTTGGCTGATGGGATTAGTTCGGCAATGGAACTCATTGTTTGTAAAACTTATATTGGTACAAAGCCTCAGTCAAGAGAAGTTTGGTTAACTGAAAATATAACAGATAAAAATATTTTAAAGCAGTGTTTTAACTAAACGTATGATTTATTTATCATTGCTATTGAATTTATTTCATATTGCCCTTACTTCTTAAGTGTAGATAGATATATTTTGCTTCTTTTCTAAAAAGAATTGATCTATATTAAAGTTATTAGTCAAATTTACCTTGAGTTTGACTCTGTAGTTAAGGTTGGTCTGAATGTATAAGTTTGTTGCTTTATTCAGTTTATTAATTAGTTTAAGCTTTGCGCCTGCGCACAGTGCCAACCAATCTTACACGCCTAATGATTTCCAACAAGCTATTACGCTTGAATCCGCCGATACCAGCTTCTTTGATGTAAATGATGATAATCAGGCTGTTTTACCTGAAACGATTGCGGTTCAAGTTAATCGTTTAATTATTGGTAAAAGTTTTGTCTGTATTCCAGCGTCTCAAAGCAAAGCTGTTTTTAACCAATCAATAAGAGCACCACCTCAATTTTCATAACACCACACTTTTATTTAATTTTTTCTTAGATATTTGGAGTTTGTTATGAAAACTTTAGCATTACACTCAATTGATAAAGTCGATCATTTAGTTCAACCTGAAGAATTTCAGGAAGTGACTTTGCACTCAAGTGCATTAGATATTTTTACTGATTTTAAAAAACACCGCGCATTAATGATTGATGCTAATACACTGGCCGTTGAAGCAGAGCAGGAGATGATTCGCTCTCATGTTAAAATGAAGCTAGTGGTAGACGAAGACAAAGAATTTGTTGGTTTAATTAGCTTTGACGATATTGCCTCACAAAATATTGTTAAATTAGTCGCTAATGGTTATCAACGTAGCGAGTTAACCGTAGCTGATTTAATGACACCTCGTAGTATGATTAAAGCGCTTAACTACGAAGATGTTGCACATGCTAATATTGCAAATTTAATTGATACTTTGCAATTAAATGGTGTGCAACATTGTTTAGTGGTTGATTCTGAAAAACATCATATCCGTGGTGTGATTTCGGCCAGTGATATCGCCAGAAAATTAAAGCTGTCTATTAGCGTGAATAAAGCGCCATCTTTTGTCGATATTTTCCGCGTGATCAGAGGTAGCTTTTAAGCGATTAACCGAGTTATTAATCGGTAAAAATAATTACCTGAAAAATTAAAAGTCACACATAAAAAAACCGATGATTGATCATCGGTTTTTTATTGACGAAAAATGTAATTATTTTTAAAGGATTACATTTGCGACTGTAAATAGTTGGGTAAGCCCAGCATTTTAATAAGTCGCAATTGTTGTTCTAACCAATAAGCATGGTCAACTTCGGTATCGTCTAATAAAGTCACCAGCATGTCACGAGTGACATAATCCTGCTCTGTTTCGCAAAGGCTAATTGTTTGCTTTAATAAGTTAGAAACTGCGTATTCTACTCTCAGATCACTTTCAAGCATAGAAGGGACATCGTTACCTATCACCAAACCGTCACGGGTTGTCATATCTGGTGTACCTTCTAAAAATAAAATACGCTCGATGATGGCTTTGGCATGGCCTTTTTCATCATCAAACTCGTGGCTTATCCGCTCGTATAGTTTGGTTAACCCCCAATCAGCATACATTTCTGAATGAATAAAATATTGATCCATCGCGGCAAGCTCATTGGCGAGCAATCTGTTTAATGCATCAATTACATTTTTTGAACCTTGCATAATAGCCTCCGGTTATAGTTGAGCTTGCAGGTATTTTTCAATACCTAGGTTGTCGATTTGATATTGCTGAGTTTCGAGCCAATCTACATGCGACTCTTCATATTCCAAAATTTCTTCAAGCATTTCACGGCTTACAAAATCTTGATTTTGCTCACAGCAGACAATTGCCTCTTTTAATAAAGGTAATTGATCTTGCTGAAAAGCTAAATCACAGCTCAACATTTCTTGGGTATCTTCGCCAATGCGTAGTGAACCAAGACGTTGTAAATTTGGTAAACCTTCTAGTAATAAAATTCTTTCAATTAAGTCATCAGCCTGTTTCATGTCTTTAATTGATTTTTTGTAGTCCACTTCATTTAATTTTTTTAAGCCCCAGTTTTTAAACATACGGGCGTGTAAAAAATATTGGTTGATTGAAGTTAGCTCTGCGGTGAGAACTTTATTAAGGTATTCAATAACTTGTTTGTTGCCTTTCATGGCGTCACCTCAATTGATGAAAACGGTTAAATTTAAGACTGAAAAAAGTATAGAGTAAAAAAAACTTAATTGCAAAAAAAACCTTATTTATCAATGGATTGTGCTTATTAATCATTCTCATTTAGAATTCGATTTAGGTTGTCGACTGCATTTTTAGTTTATTTTTATTGAATGCTTGCTGAGCCAAATGAGTGCCAAGTAAAGATAATAAACAATAACCAGTAAAATAATAAAATCCGGCACCAGCTGCAGATAAAGTTTGGCTGCTGATAATTAAGTCTAGTTTAAAGCCAAATAATGCAAAACTTTGCTGGTTAGCGGTTTCTGCATGGTTTGTAGACAGGATAGCCAAAAATATTGCGACCACAAAAACATCCGCCATCGACCATTTACCAATAGAGTTAAGCCAGCTAATGATTGTTTGTTCTGTTTGTGGGTTTTTAACAAAATAAGTGGAGCAAAGCAGGCTGGTTTTTAAAACGGGTACAATCACAGAAAAGAATAAAATTAAAAATGCGACCAGTAATCTGTCATCGTAAAATAAATCCTGAACGGTTGCTAAAATAGAAAGCTCTTTATTAACCAGTGTTGATGACAGCGCAGATTGCGCCATATTGGCGGTCATTTCCATATTAATCGAGATCATGGGTAAGATAATGCCCGGTACAAATAGCGCAATAGCGATAATATTAAAAATAAATCCTAAATGTTTTTGATACATAAATGTGCGACTTTAAATTGAGTTAAAGTCGCACTATACAAAAAATTATTAAAGGGTAATAGATAAAGCTGGAATTGGTTGCGATTATTTAATCAAGCGGGCGCTTTGCTTTTTCAACAATGCGTGTGGGCATTTTTTTAGCGAGCAACTTTAAGGCTTTTTGTGCTCGGGCATGTAAGTTTTTATCTGCGATAACACTATTATGCAACCAGTGATAAGCGTCTTCAAAATCTAACGGGCTACCCATACCGTTGGCTAAATACTCAGCAAATTGAACTCTGGCTTTAATGCTGCCCATAGATGAAGCTTCTCTCAAATAATTGATTGCTCGGGTATTATCCTGCTGAACTAAAATACCTTTAGCATAATAGCGGCCAAGCTGTTCTAAACCTTCCGGTAAACCTTGATGAGCAGCTTGTTCAATATAATAAAGCCCTAGCTCTGCATTTTTATCAACACATACACCCCATGCCAGCATATCACCCCATAAAAACTGATAAGCCGGAATTTTTACAATATCGGCTCTGGCTTCAATATCCTCAACTAATTGGCATTTATCTTCTACTACCCGATTCAAATGGGTGTTTTGTTTAATCCAAGCTAGTAATTCTTCTTGCTCATATATCTGAACCACTTTTAATTCTTGAGCGTAAAGTGGTTGGGCAAACAAGATAAAGCAGCATAAGGTAAATAGTTTTTTACTCATAATCGTTAACTTTTTGACGTTTTAATCACTTAGTCTGTGTATTTGGTGCTATTTAAAGGGTAAAGCAATTATCAGACCATTTGTCTACTTAAATTCAGTTGAATCATTAGTGTGATGATATGAGTATAACTAACTTGCTAAATAAAAATACTTATCTAGGCTGATAAAGTTAAGTTTCTTAAATGTGTGAAATAAGTTTTATTTTGTAAAGTTAAATTAACAATATTAATATGTAATACTTTTTATTTGTTCTATTTGTATTATAAATGCTATACATTCAATGTCTGGTTATTTATAATTCTTAAATCAGTTTTATATTTTAATAATACAAATTACAGACGGTGGTTTTATGACATCTTATGCTTTGGGGTTGGATTATGGTTCTGACTCAGTTCGAGCACTTTTAGTCGATACTCAAACAGGTAACGAAGTAGCGACAAACGTAGTTTATTACCCGCGTTGGAAGCAAGGTTTATTCTGTGAGCCTGCAAAAGATCAGTTCAGACAGCATCCATTAGACTACCTTGAAAGTTTAGAGCAAGTTATTCAAGGTTTATGGAAATTAGCGCCAGCAGACGCAGCCAAAAATGTAATTGGTGTAAGCTTTGATACTACAGGTTCAACGCCGGTTGCTGTTGATAAAGACGGTGTTGCGCTTGCTTTAAAACCTGAGTTTGCAGAAAACCCGAATGCGATGTTTGTATTATGGAAAGATCACACTGCAATCTTAGAAGCGCAACAAATTACTGAAGCGGCTAATAATGCATCTGAAAACTACTTAAAGTATGAAGGTGGTATTTATTCATCTGAGTGGTTCTGGGCAAAAGCATTACACGTATTACGTGAAGATAAAGCAGTAGCAGAAGCAGCATATAGCTGGGTTGAGCACTGTGACTGGATGTCGGCTGTGTTAACCGGTACAACTCACCCTGAAAAATTCCGTGCTAGCCGCTGTGCGTCTGGTCACAAACAAATGTGGCATGCAAGTTGGGGCGGTTATCCACCAAATGATTTCTTTACAGGTATCGATCCGTTATTAGACGGTTTACGTGACAAATTACCAGCTGATACTTTCACTTCGGATGAGGTTTGTGGTCAATTAGTTGCTGAGTGGGCTGACAAATTAGGTTTACCTGAAGGCATTGTCGTGACTTTCAGTGCGTTTGACTGTCACATGGGCGCTGTTGGTGCCAATGTTAAACCGGGCGTATTAACTAAAGTGATGGGTACTTCTACTTGTGATATTACCGTAGCAACTTATGAAGAAATTGGCGACAACTGCATTAAAGGTATTTGTGGTCAGGTAGATGGTTCTGTTATCCCAGGTTTAGTGGGTTTAGAAGCGGGTCAATCTGCTTTTGGTGATTTATATGCATGGTTCCGTCGTTTAATTAACTGGCCACTACAAAACATTGAAGCTTCTGATTTAATTGATGCTGAAACTAAAGCTAAATTAGCTCAGGAAATTGAAGATAAAACTTTATTCAAGTTAGGTGAAGAAGCGGCAAAATTACCAGTGGGCCAATCAGGTGTAACTGCACTTGACTGGGTAAATGGTCGTCGTACACCAGACGCAGACCAAACCGTTGCTATGGCAATTACGGGTTTAAAAATGGGTAGCCAAGCCCCACAAATTTACCGAGCATTAGTTGAAGCTACAGCATTTGGTTCACGTGCCATTATCGAACGTTTTAAAGAAGAAGGCGTTCGCATCGATTCGGTTGTGACCATTGGTGGTATTTCTAAAAAGTCTGATTTTGTTATGCAAACTTGTGCAGACGTTTGGAATAGTCCGATTGATGTACTTGAGAGTGAACAAAGCTGTGCTTTAGGTGCTGCTATTTTTGCCGCAGTTGCAGCGGGTATTTATCCAAACGTTGCGGCAGCACAAGAAGTAATGGCTTCTCCGGTATGTAAAACATATCAACCAAATCCAGAAAATGTAGCTAAGTTTGATGCGCTATATGAAAAATACAAAGCGTTAGGCGCTTATGTTGACGGAGCTAAAAAGTAATGAGTTATTTAGAGTTAAAACGCGAAGTTTATGAAGCGAATATGGAGCTGGATAAAAGAGATCTGGTTACATATACATTCGGTAACGTATCGCAAATTGATCGTCAAAAGGGCGTTGTTGCAATTAAACCAAGCGGCGTACCTTATGAAGATTTAAAAGTAGAAGACATTGTTATTGTTGATTTAGAAAACAATATTGTTGAGGGTAAATTAAACCCGTCTTCAGATACTAAAACACATACTTATTTGTACCGCACATGGGACAACATTGGTGGTGTTACTCACACTCACTCAACCTACGCAACTGCATGGGCACAAGCTCAAATTGCTATTCCATGTTTAGGTACAA
Organism: Catenovulum sp. 2E275; assembly: GCF_025515275.1. Taxonomy (GTDB): domain Bacteria; phylum Pseudomonadota; class Gammaproteobacteria; order Enterobacterales; family Alteromonadaceae; genus Catenovulum. The sequence continues at coordinate 64,158 of NZ_JAOPFU010000019.1, read as the reverse complement.
CGCAAGCTGATTATGTATATGGTGAAATTCCATGTGCACCAGTGATGTCTGATGAGCGTATTAAAGGTGATTACGAAGAAGAAACAGGTGCACAAATTGTTGACTGTTTTACTGATCGTGATCCAAATGAATCACCTATGATTATTGTTGCAGGTCATGCGCCATTTACTTGGGGTAAAGACGCAGCTAAATCGGTTTACCACGCAGTTTTATTAGAAGAAATTGCGAAAATGGCTTATTTAACGAAAACACTAGCACCAGGCATTGCCCCGCTAAAACAAGGTTTAGTCGATAAGCACTATTTACGTAAGCACGGTAAAGATGCTTACTACGGGCAAAAATAGCTTTAGTGGTATTAGAAACCCGAGCTAAATAAGTTTAACCAGTTAATTAAAGAGAGCGATATTATGAGCGTATTCGGTCAAAAAGAAGTATGGTTCATCACAGGTTCACAGCATTTATATGGACCAAAAGTATTAGAGCAAGTAGCTCGTGACAGCGAAGAAATTGTAAGCGGTTTTAATGCATCTGCTGAAATCGGCATGAATGTAGTTTGCAAACCAACTGTAAAATCTCCTGAAGAAATTCATGCAGTATGCCAACAAGCAAACGTAGCTGAAAACTGTGTAGGTGTGATCTTATGGATGCACACTTTCTCTCCTGCAAAAATGTGGATTGCTGGCTTAAATGAGCTTAAAAAACCATTTATGCATTTACACACTCAGTTCAATGCAGCGCTTCCTTGGAATGATATTGACATGAACTACATGAATACTCACCAGAGTGCTCATGGTTGTCGTGAATTTGGTTTTATCGCAACTCGTATGCGTAAAGAGCGTAAAGTTGTAGTAGGTCACTGGGCACAAAAAGACGTTCAAACTCAAGTTGACGACTGGTGTCGTGCAGCCGCAGGTTGGAACGAAAGCCAAAACTTAAAAGTGGCTCGTTTTGGCGACAACATGCGTCAAGTTGCGGTAACTGAAGGTGATAAAGTAGCAGCTCAAATCCAGTTCGGTTATGAAGTTCATGCATACGGCTTAGGCGATTTAGCAAAAGTTGTTGATCAAGTAACTGACGAGCAAGTAAATGCTCAATTAGATATTTATGCAAATGACTATGTAATTGCTGATGATGTATTCAAAGATGAATACAAATTAAACATGCTTAAAAACGAAGCTCGTTTAGAGTTAGGCATGGAAAAATTCTTAACCGAAGGCGGTTTTGGTGCATTCACTAACTGTTTCGAAAACTTAACTGGCTTAACAGGTTTACCTGGTTTAGCGACGCAACGTTTAATGGCTAAAGGTTTTGGTTACGGCGGTGAAGGCGACTGGAAAACAGCTGCTATGGTTCGCATCATGAAAGTGATGGGTGCTGGCCGTCAGGGTGGTACTTCTTTCATGGAAGATTACACATATAACTTTGGCGCTAAAGATCAGGTTTTAGGTGCGCACATGTTAGAAGTTTGTCCTTCTATCGCAGCTGAAAAACCAGTATTAGACGTACATTTACACACAATTGGTATGCGTTGTGACGTTGCACGTTTATTATTTAAAGGTGCAGCAGGTCCAGCAATTAACGTATCTCCAATTGATATGGGCAACCGTTTCCGTATCGTGGTTAACGAAGTTGAAGCGGTTACTCCGCCAGCAGATACACCTAACTTACCAGTTGCATCTGCACTTTGGGAACCTAAGCCTAACCTAGCGATTGCTGCGGCTGCTTGGATCCACGCAGGTGGTGCTCACCACTCAGCATATAGTCAGGCTGTTTCTACAGATATTATTGCTGATTATGCTGAAATGGCAGGTGTTGAGTTAACTGTAATTGATGAAGATACTCGTATCCGTCAATTCAAAAACGAATTACGCCAAAACGCAGCATACTATGCGTTATCTCAAGGTTTATAATTGTTAAATTAAACCAGATACTAAAAAGCCGACGAAAGTCGGCTTTTTGCTTTTAGTTGGATTAATTTTAAGGTAATACTTTGATTGCTCTAAGATTTAATTGACTATTTTTCCTGCTTGAGAGCTGATTCAATTAAGCCTTGCGCTTCATCGATCATGTGTTTAACCGCCGCTTCTGCTTTTACAGCATCTCCGGCTTTAATTGCATAATAAATCGCGGAATGATCTTCAATATCACCCACTGTAATACCTTTTAACTGGTTAGTGTGGCGGATACTGACATTGAGTGCGGTTTGAACAAACTCACGTAGTTGAATAAAAAAACGATTTCGGCTTGCGTATAAAATACTGATATGAAAAGCAATATCAGATTGTAATGGATCATCCAGCCCGTTTTTAGCCGCAATCATACGATCAACCGCTTTACCAATTGCTTCAATATCTTGTGGCTGAGCATTTTTAGCTGCTAATGCCGCAGCTTCTGGCTCAATCGCCATTCGCATTTGAAGAAACTCTTTAAGCAATTCAAGCGACGGGTTGCTTTCTAAGATCCACTTTAAAACGTCTGAATCAAAAATATTCCACTGATCTTCCGGTAATATGCGAATACCCTGACGTGGGCGAGAGGTAATTAACCCTTTTGCTGACAGCATTTTAACCGCTTCACGCATTGCACTTCGGCTAATTCCAAACTCATCACATAATTCTGCTTCGGTTGGTAATCCGCCAACTTCACTATATTGACCGCGTACAATGGCTTTGCCCAGCTCGTGAGTCATTCGCTGAGACAGGTTTAAATTGCCTTCAAATTGAAACATATAGCTTACCTAAACATTCAGTTATTGTTATCTATACCCAAGTGGTTGGGCATATTATATGCTGCTAAGCTCAACCACCTACAGTTTTTTAATTTGTACTTTTGGTTAATCAGCATATAAGTTATTTATAATATAATTTTAACAAGTAGCTTAGCAAACAATCTATTTTTATGGAATATAAAGTTAAGCTTAATCGCTGTTTTAAATCGTATTTTATGACTATTGTGAGGTTTTAAATTGGCTTGAAAAGGAGTGGTTTATGATTATTTTTGAGTTCGACTTGCAAAACGCGAGTAGATTGCGTTTAATCCGCATTACAAATTTTTGATTCGACTTTTATGCCTTTCTTTAACGGTACAAAATTATTATGAGTAGACAATTAGCAAGTTATCCCAGTCTTAAAGACAGAGTGGTACTGGTTACCGGTGGCGGTTCAGGAATTGGTGAAACAATTGTTTCAGAGTTCTGCCAACAAGGTGCTAAAGTTGCTTTTGTCGATATTAAAGTGCAGGAAAGTCAGGCGTTAGTCGAAAAGCTCAAATCAAAATTTAATAATCCACCCTTATTTTTATATTGCGATATTCGTGATATTGAAGCACTTAAATCTGCGATTGAATCAGTTAAAACTCAGCTAGGCAATATTAGTGTATTAGTGAATAATGCAGCCAATGATAACCGCCACTCTGCCGCGAGTTTAACGACTCAAGCTTGGGATGACAGCATCGCAATTAATTTGCGGCCATCTTTTTTTGCGGCTCAAGCTGTATTACCGCAGATGATTGAAAAAGGGCAAGGCTCTATTATCAACTTTGGTTCAGTTTGTTGGATGATCAAACAAGGTGGAATGTCGGCTTATTCTTCCTGTAAAGCGGCAATGATGGGGTTAACTCGTGATTTAGCTTATGACTTTGGTCAGCATGGCATTAGAGTGAATACACTTGTCCCCGGCTGGGTAATGACTCAGCGTCAATTATCTAACTGGGTAGATGAATCAACCCAAAAGTGGATCCGCGATAATCAGTGTTTAAAGCAAGAATTAGATGCTCAGGATATTGCCAATATGGTGATGTTTTTATCCGCTGATGACAGTGCTATGATTTCTGCACAAACCTTAATTGTGGATGGCGGCTTAGTCTGATTTTGCAAACCCCTCAAATTAAAATTTGTTCACCTCCCGGTGCTTTGTTGGGCGAAAGTCCGCTTTGGGTAGCTGCTCAAAATACAGTTTATTGGGTGGATATTTTAGGGTATAAAATTCATCAATATTGTTTAACCGAACAATCTAATCATGTAACAGAGCTGGATGAAGCCATATATTGGTTACAGCTGGCCGATAAGTCTTGCTTTATTGCCGCTTTAAAATCCGGTATTTGGTTGTTGGATCAAACCTTTAATAAAATAAAGCAGCTTCATCCTCAACTTGAAAAAAACAATATGCGGTTTAATGACGCTAAAGTTGATTCTGATGGCAAACTTTGGTTTGGCACTATGGATAATAATGAGCAAGCTGCATCCGGCCAATTATTCTGCTTAAATAAAGGCAAGCTTACACTTGAAGATGATGGTTACCTGGTTACTAATGGACCTGCTTTTTCTAACCAAAAAAATTGGCTTTATCACAACGATACCGCAAATAAAAAAGTTTACCGTTTTAAGCTAAATGCAAATTCACAATTAACCGATAAATCGGTATTTATCGACTTTGAGCAGTATTCAGGATTTCCTGACGGCTTAACGGTTGATCAAAATGATGAGATTTGGATAGCGCACTGGCAAGGGCAGGGGGTTTCTCGATTTTCAAAATCAGGTAAACAACGTCAGTTTATTAAGTTACCCGCTATGTGTATTACCAGTTTAACTTTTGCCGGTGCTAATTTAGATAGGTTATTTGCGACCAGCGCAGCTATTAAGGATGATTCAAAATTTGCCGGTTGTTTATTTGAGATACTCATTAACCCAAGTGAACAGAAAGAAGCGCCCAAACAATGCCAACAAATTAAAGGTAACTCGCCTAATATCTATATTTCTGATTAACCTAGGTAACTAGATAAGGAGTTAACTAAGCCTTTTGTTATCAGAGTTGGAGTTGATTCCAAGTATTGACTAATTTAAAAATAGCAACGAATCAAAAACAGCAATAAAAAAGCCAGCAATAAATGCTGGCTTTTTACTAATTTTTACTATTTAAGTTTGTTTTAAGCAATCAACTTAAAAGTCCATTGCTACATATAAACCAATTAAGATAACAAATACTGCAACTGCGTTTACTTTAAAGCTTGCAGTTGTCGTGGTATCTAATTCGCTTAAATCAATTGCTTTAGGATCATCTTTTCCGCCACCAGTTAAGTAAGTCACTAATACTGACAAGGCTAAACAGATTAAGAAGATTAGCGCCATACGGTTTAAGAACGGCACATCACCAGCGAACCATTTAAAGCCGATTGATAATAAGAATGAACCAATCGCAGCAACTAGAGCTGAATTAACGTTTGCTTTTTTCCAGAACATACCTAATAAGAAGATAATTAAGATACCTGGTGTAAAGAAACCAGTAAATTCTTGGATAAAGGCGAACGCACCCTCAAAGTTACCTAATAACGGCTGTGCAGTTAACATAGCAATAATTAACGCAACTAAAGTGGTAATACGGCCAACTTTAACCAGCTGTTGCTCGTTTAAACCTTTCTTGAAGTGGCTATAAATATCCATAGTGAAGATAGTTGAAATACTATTACACATAGAGGCGAGTGAAGAAACAATCGCAGCAACCAATGCAGCAAATGCTAAACCACGGAAACCGTCTGGTACTAATTTAAGTAGTTCTGGATAAGCTTGATCCACTTTAGCTAAATCAGGATATAACAATGCAGCAGCAATACCTGGGATAACAACAATGATTGGCATGAATAGTTTTACATAAGCTGCAAAACAAATACCTTTTTGTGCTTCGTGTAAGCTCTTAGCTGCAAGTGCACGTTGGATAATATATTGGTTGAAGCCCCAGTAAGCCATGTTAACGATCCACTGACCGCCTAAAAGCATCCAGATACCCGGTAATTGCTCATAACCGTGTTGGCCTTCATCAAAAATTAAATCGAATTTATCGCGTGAATGTTCAAATAAATAAGCTGCACCTTCACCAAAACCAGCGCTTTCACCTACAAACTGATGACCAATTGCTTCAAGAGAAACATAAAGCGTAATAATGCCGCCTAAAACTAGCAGAACAACCTGTACGATATCGGTTAAAGCAACCGCTTTTAAACCACCGTACAGAGAATACGCCATAGATAAAATGCCTAAGAAGATTAAGCCATATACAATGTTTACATCGGCAACCGTATTCATTGCTAATGCACCTAACCACAATACTGACGTTAAGTTTACAAAAATATAAATACCTAACCAGAAAATCGCTAATACAGTTCTTACGTTTGTATTATAACGTTCTTCCAAAAACTGAGGCATGGTATAAATATTGTGGCGTAAATAAATAGGTAGAATCCATTTAGCGATAATGATTAAAGACGCAGCAGCAATTAACTCATAAGCTGAAATGGCTAAACCCACATCATAACCAGCGCCTGTCATACCAACGATTTGTTCGGCAGAAATGTTAGAGGCAATTAAAGAGCCACCAACCGCCCACCAAGGTAGCGCTTTACTTGCTAAAAAATAATCAGAAGAGTCTTTTTCATGACCCGGTTTTTCTCGGGATACCCAAGATGCCAAGCCGATAATAAAAACAATATAGATAGCGAAAATCGCTATATCTATGGTTGCTATTTCCATAAAAGGCAGAACCTCGTGTTGTGATTGTCAATTATTATATTTGGGTTCCTTTCAACTAAGCGCATTACCTATTTTTATGGGAGTAATGCACTGAGCTTAAAGTAAACCAAGCTATCTGTAGTCAAAGTCGGACGTAAATTATCATATATAATACAAATTAACAATCCGTTATAGATTTGTTATTCGTATTACTTATTGTTTATTTGATAAATTATTGTGATAAAAGGGTTTTATTTAATGAATGCCAGCTATTTAGTTTATAAATAGCCTTTCCAGTTGATATGTTTATTTTCTTCTTTGCTTAAAACAATTATCTCAGTGTTTGAGCAAATATCCTGCAAACTCCGCTTTTTTAAACCCGGAACCAGTAGCAAAATATTACCTAACCCAAAAAAGCAGGTTAATAAACGTACAATACACTGGCGGTGAGTTAATCTTTGTCCGTCTAAACTTTGTAATTTTAAACGCCATGTTTTCATTCCGGCAGTTTGCCCGCCCCGTCGCCAAAACCAGATAAAAAAGCCAAATAAACAACTAAATAGATAAGCTTGAAAGATCAGGTTTGTTCGTAAAAACTCAGAAGGCTCAGTACCTTCTGGAAGCGTTAATAAACCGGTCGCAACTAAACCTGCCTGCAAAAATAAAGCAATTAGGGTAGCCAATAATAAGATGGCGACAACAATTAATAAATCGTAAACCCAAGCGCCCAAACGGCGAAAAAAACCGGCTCTTGGCCGTTCATTTAAAGCAGGTGATGAAGTAGAAGCTGACATAATGATTCTCAAAATAAATAAGCTTGAGAATAATACGTAAATTGATCACAAAAGCCCAGCCAGAGTATAGCGTTTGAACAAATAATAAACATTTAATTGATATTTATAAAAAAGTGCTTGCGCGCGATTTAAGCCTTTGTATAATGCGACCTCTCATTTAGAGTCAAATCTAATTGTGCCGGTGTGGTGAAATTGGTATACACGACGGATTCAAAATCCGTTGCCCTCGGGCGTGGCGGTTCAAGTCCGCCCACCGGTACCATCTTATACATTCTTTGAATATCTTTATGCTTCTCAACTTCAAGATAATTGGACTGCTCCAATAGTTTATAAATTTTAATATTTGATATTAAATAGGATTTTTTAGTCCAACATATAAAAAATCTGTAGTTGGACTAAATTTTAAAACTTTTTAATAAACACTTTTAAATTCCAGTATTTGAAATTGAATATATCTAATTACATATTATTTATCTCTGTATAGACGTTTGGCAGATTGATTTAACTGATTTTTTTGTACATTAAATCCCAAACGCCATGGCCTAAGTTATGGCCTCGTTCTTCAAATTTGGTTAATGGTCTGAAATCGGGTCTAGGTACATAATCTGAATCTTGGGCAATGTTCTGGAAACCCGGAGCGCTATTCATTACTTCAGCCATGTGCTGCGCGTAGTTTTCCCAATCGGTCGCCATGTGAAATACCCCGTCAATTGCCAATTTTTGGCGTAATAACTGAGCAAATTCTGGCTGGACAATCCGGCGTTTATGATGGCGTTTTTTATGCCAAGGATCTGGAAAAAATAATTGCACACCAGCTAAGCTGCCATCGGCAATTGAATCTTTTAAAATTTCCATTGCATCGTGAGAAATGAGTTTTAAATTTTGTAATCCAGCATCCGATGCTTCTTTTAAGCAAGCGCCAACACCTGGATGGTGTACTTCTATACCAACAAAGTTTTTTTCTGGTGCGGCTTTAGCCATAGCCACCAGAGATTTACCCATGCCAAAACCAATTTCTAAAATTACCGGATTAGCATTACCAAAAATGGTTGGCCAGTCAAAAGTTTGTGTTTGGTGTTCTAAACCCATAGTTGGCCAGAACTCTTCAATGGCTGCTTCTTGACCTTTAGTTAACCGGCCTTGGCGAACAACAAAACTTTTTACTTCACGGATAATTCTGCCGCTGTCTTTAGCGCGTTGCAGTTTTTCTTGTGGGGTTTCACTCATTTTTAGATACACAATTGATTGATTACTAATAACAGTGGCACATTATTGTGATCTGCCGGTTAAGTGCAAGTATATTTTATATTCTATTGGCTATACTTAGGGTTATTTGTTTGATTAAGTTGGGCTTTATGGGGCAAAAAATAATTCAACAGCACTTTTCACATGCTGATTTTGTCCAGTTTAGAGAAAGGCTGGTAACTCAGCTTGCAGCACTTAAAAAACTGATTAAGCAACCCACTTTTGGTGATGAACCATTACAACTTGGTGCTGAGCTAGAGCTTTATTTATTGGATGAAAACTTTAAACCCGCTTGTGCCAGTGATCAGGTATTAGCTAATCTGAATGACCCTTTATTTCAATATGAGATCAATCAATACAATATTGAGTTGAATTTACCGGCGGTTGCAACCCAAGGTCGGCCTTTTTCAGCCATTGAAGCCAAGATGCTAAATAAGCTCAGTGAGTTAAGCAAAATAACCGAACAGCTTGATTTATTACCTTTAGCAATTGGTATTTTACCCAGTTTAAGCCGTACCGATTTAGATATAGATAAAATGACGGATCAACTTAGATATAAATTGTTATCTCATCAATTATCTTGTGCGCGCGGCAAACCTTTCCATATTGATATTCATGGCGAAGAAACGATAGAACTCAATTTAACGGATGTTACTGCCGAAGGCGCTAATACCTCGTTTCAGGTACACATGATGGTGCCACCGGATGAATTTACCAAAGTGTATAACGCCGTTTTATTAACTCAGCCTTTGGTGACTGCAATTGCAGCTAATTCACCGTTTTTTTTATCCAAAAGAGCATGGCATGAAACCCGAGTCGCGTTATTAAAACAAACTTTAGATTGCCGCTTGCCTGAAATGAATGCTCATAAACTACCAGCAAGAGTGAATTTAGGCTGTGGTTGGCTTAAAAATGATGCTTGGTCACTCTATGCTGAGGCGGTAGCCTTATATCCAATTTTATTACCTTATTTAACTGAAGACGTAGATAGCCAGTTACCTCATTTTGCCGAGCTAAATTTTCACATGGGCACAATATGGAGCTGGAATCGACCGGTTTATTGTCCGCAAGGTAATGGCCATATTCGCATTGAATTACGAGCATTACCAGCAGGACCAAGTTGTATCGATATGCTAGCCAATGCGGCTTTTGCAATTGGTTTAGCTTATGGGTTGAGAGATCAAATAGATGATTTTATGGCAATTATGCCGTTTGATTTTGCTGATTATAATTTTTATCGCGCGGCTCAGTCGGGCATTGATGCTTATTTAATGTGGCCAGATTTACATCAATTTAAATTATCGCAACAGGCGGTGGGTCAAATTATTCGTCAGTATTTACCGGTGGCGAAACAAGGTTTGTTAGCGTTAAAAATTGAGCAGGCTGAGGCCAATAAATATTTACAGATAATTGAGCAACGCTTAGAAAGTGGGATGACCAGTGCGCGTTGGCAGCTAGAAACCGTAAAGTTTTTTGAGCAAACACAAAACCGGCAGCAAGCCTGCCAGCAAATGTTAAAGCTGTATGCTCAGTTTTCAAATGCAAATTTGCCGGTAGAACAATGGGAGCGGGTATGGCAATCCAATTAAATAAACTGAGGTATATTCAGCTTGAGCGAAAACAAATCCCGGATGATCCTCATCTATGGTTAAGCCAATTACAAAGTGCGGTCGTGATTGATATTAAAGGTTTACATGGCGATAAAACCCGGGTGGTTTCTACTTTGGTGCATGGTAATGAGCCTTCTAGTTTTTATGCGCTGCACCGGTGGTTAAAATCGGACAAACAAGCTTATTGCAATGTCAGGTTTATTATTGCATCGGTTGAAGCGGCAAAGCAGGAACCGATTTTTAGTTGTCGTTTTGTTGACGGAGAAACTGACTTAAACCGGTTATTTTCTGTTTCTAAAGATAATCTAGCGCAAGCGGGTCAGTCGCAAATTAGGGCGGCTAGTATTAAACAAGCTATTGTAGAAGTTGCGCCAGAAGCATTAATTGATATGCATAATACTTCTTCTTCCAGCCCTGCATTTAGTGTCGCTACTCAAATTGATATGCAAGTACAGGCTTTGGCTTCATTTTTTTGTCAAACCATGTTGTATACCCGAATTAAATTGGGCGCATTAATGGAGCAAGATTTTAATTGCCCGGTCGTGACTATTGAATGTGGCGGCGCGGCTGATCAGCAAGCGCATGAGGTGGCTTATCAAGGATTGGTTGAATTTTTAGCTGCCGATAATTTATTTGCCGGACACCATTATAAGCTGGTTGATATTATTGAACATCCGCTGCGGTTAGAGATTCAGCCGGGTTATAGTTTAGCCTTTGCCCAACATAAAAAAGATGATTCGGATGTCACTTTAGTCGCTGATATTGAGCAACATAATATGGGGATTACCCGAGCAGATTGTTTTATTGGTTGGAGCCAGGTTGGAATGGATGCTTTTTCGGTTAAAAACGAGGCGGGTCAAACTCATTCAACCCCGCTGCTGTATTGTAAAAATGGTGAACTTTACACCAGCACCCCGCTGCGTATTTTTATGGCGACCCATAACACTGTGATTGCCAAAAAAGACTGCTTGTTTTATGCCGTTTGCGCTGAGTTAGCGGAAGATTGTTAGGGTATATATAGTTTTGATTGATTTAAACCGCTTTGTAGATCGGCGTTTACGCCGTTAAATCAGGTTATGCAAGGGTTAAAGTTCGATCTACAGATGAATAGATGTGAATTAACCATTCCAAACTAAAAGCGCATTTCCTGTTCGCATAATAACGGCATTTCATTAATTATATTGGTGCAGTTGCCGTTGCGTATTTTGGCTTTACGACACTTTGATACTGTCCAGCTTACTTTATTAATGTAATCAGCTGGGGCTGGTACTTGATCGCACACTGCTGGGCTTTTTTCTGCCTGTTCAAAGCAGGTGGTTAAAAAATTTTTTAGTTCAACAGTGCAGTTGGTATCTCGGCAAGTTTGGCTGCGTTCAATAACTGTATCCAAACAGGCTTGTTGATTATGCGTTTTGGCAAATTCAGCACCGGCAAAACGGGCTTGTTCGGTTTCTTTAGTTAATAAAGCGCCATTTTCTTGCCAATAAAAATAAAATGATAAAAAAGTCATTACTAAAAATAAGGCGGCTAAAGCAAAAACTAAATAACGCGTTTTAATCATGGTATTCCAATTCTAAGTTTAATTTGTTCAGGCAGTTTAAATATAAACCATTTGAGTTGGCTGCTTGAGTTAATTGCTGGTTTATTAAAAAACCAGAAGTTTGACTAAGATAACTACGGCTATATTGCTGCTGCTCGTATTCAACCAGAGTGACAAAATCAATCTTGTTAAGCTGTGCAGTTAAATGATGTTGTAATTCAGGTGTCAGCCATTTTACAGGTTTTGCAATTAAACACCTTAATAATCTTAATAAAGCGCCTTGCGGATTTGGATTAGCCGCTAAATTTAAATCTAAAACACCAGAGTTTAATTCAGTAAAATAACTGGCGGAGCTGATTATGCTTTGCCGGTTTAGGTTAAAAATAATGGCATCCCAGTTGGTGATGGTGGTGTTTAGTAACGCATTTACTGAGTCAAATGTTACGTGGTGATGTGTAAAAGCCCAAGTTTGGCAAAGCGGCCAAATATCCAGCCACCATTTATCACATTTAATCCGGTAACCGCCAAATTTATTTTGGCTAACATTTAATGTTGCAGACAGTTGTTGCATTAATTTATTTAATGCATCTGGCTGGCAATCCACAACAAAATCTAGATCTGAGTTGAAATATCGTATGCCTTCTAATGCAATATCACGTAATGCACCGCCAAATAAATAGACCTGACCTAATTCACATAATTGCCCGCTAATAGCGGCAACTTGCATTCGTCCTGCATTATGTGGCGTATATAAAAATCGTTGAAGTCGTTGCCTTAAAACCAGTGCTGAACTGGCAATTTTAGTCATTTAATTGCTGTAACTCGTTATATAAATGGATTAAATAATTATCTGTCATGCCGGAAACGGCATCTGCTAATAATTGTGCTTTGCGATAGTTTAAGCTAACTGAACTTTCTTGTGAAAAAATACGGCGATAATTTTCTGAAATTCGTTGGTATGCATATTTACCAAATAAGCTGCTGTGAATTGAGTTATGTTCGTTTTCTATCCCTTGCCATAACATATCCATAATGCCGCTAATGTAGTTATTTCCTTTTAACTCCAGCTCTAATACGGATTTATGCTGATAGCCGTGGATCATGTCAAATTGTTTCATGGTTTGGCAAAAGGCTTTTGCGGCGGATTGTTCGAGCAAAACATAATGCGGTTGAATATCGCCCTTTAAAATTTTATGAATATCGCTGACATAAGTATCCAGCAACGCTTTAACCATAGCGCTGATTGAATAAACCCGAAACATTTGCATAGATACATCGTTGAGTTCTTTAGGACTAATGCTGGAGTTTTTAAACTCTTTATTTTTGCGTTTGGCATTTCTTAAAATCTCGTGAGTCACAACATCGTCTGGATTATGGTGCTCTAAAAAATCGACGATATCAGAAAAAGAGGCAATATCTTTTTTGACAATATCTTCTGCATCCAGCACTGAATAAGCAATGTCATCACAGGCTTCCATAATCAGTGTAAAAGGATGCCTGATACCTTGTTGCAAACCGGTTTGTTGCCAAACATCATTCACAATATCTTGTTCAGATTGAAAAAAGCCTGCTTTTTTCCAACCCAAGGTTTTGTAATTTGTACTGGAAACCGGATATTTGATCATGGAAGCTAAAGTGGCATAAGTTAAGTTTAAGCCAAAACTATCGTTTAAAATTTGTAAGCGGGAAACAAGACGAAAGGTTTGGGCATTGCCGTCAAAATGAATAAAGTCTTGGGCATCGGCGTGATTTTCACTACCAAAAACCTGAGCCTGATTGCGTTTAAACCAGTTTTGAATGGCTACTTCACCTTGGTGGCCAAACGGTGGATTACCTAAATCATGCGCCAGTCCTATCGCAGCTAATAAAGCCGGTACACAGCGCTCCAGCTCTTTACTGTCGTGTTGAGCAAATATTTGTTGGCGATAATCAAAAGCAAGCCGTATGCCTATGCTTCTGGCAAGGCTAGAAACTTCATGGCTGTGAGTTAGCCGGTTTCGCACACTGTCGTTTCGCTCCAGCGGAAAAACCTGAGTTTTATCTGCCATTCTGCGAGTTGGGGTGGCAAATAATATTCGGTCGTAATCCCGTTCAAGTTCAACCCGGCCATTGGCTGATAAGGTTTGAGTTTGTTGACCGTAGCGATCTTTACGGCGTTGCCCGTTTAATAATTTATCCCAATCTAACATTGCCTGTTTTCCATTTTAAAAGGTGTTGTCATCCTGCGCTAACTTGATTTAAAAATCAATGGAATTGATTGATTTTTAAACGTTATATTGATTTTGAATGATGCAGACTTTCTTAATCAATTTTTAAAGTTATACTTGGATTAAGTATTGAAAAGGATAAAGGATTGATAATGTCAGATAATGATAAACGTTTAGCAGACGAGCAATGGTGTCACCGGGCAGAGACCGCAAATTTACTCGCTTTATCTATTGCTCAAATTCACATGAGTTTAACTGAAGGTGATAATTCAATAAATACACTGACTGACTCATTTCAAAAATTGGCGGGGTTTTGTGCTCAGGTGGAGTCACTAACTCAAAGTGAACAAAGTCAGGATTATACAAGGGTATCTGAGTTAGCAAGTAATATGTCTGTTCAAGTGACAAATGCAATTGTCGCGTTTCAATTTTACGATAGGTTATGCCAAAGGCTTGAACATGTTACGACTAGTTTAAATGGGTTAGCCGATTTATTAAAAGATGATGCACAGCTTACCAAAGCAAAAGGTTGGCAGGAACTTAGGGAAACTATTCGCAAGCAATATACTATGCAAGCAGAACATGAAATGTTTGAATTGATTATGTCAGGACATGCCCCGGAAGAGGCTTTGATTCAATATAAACAAAAATTACTAGAATCACAGGAGAGTGATGACATAGAATTATTTTAATTTAGGGTAACTTTGGGTGTGTAGCTACACTACATACTCGGTTGCGACCATTTTGTTTAGCCAAATATAAGTATTGGTCTGCTATCGCTATACTATCTTTTATACTGCTATGCTCTGATAGATTAGAAACACCTATGCTCAACGTGATGCTAATATTTTTTTCACCCGTATTAAATGTTGAGTTTTCAATTTTATATCGAATATTTTCGGCAGCTATTTGAGCATTAGATAAGCTTGTATCAGGTAATAAAAATAAAAATTCTTCACCTCCCCAACGTGCAACTATATCTTGTTGCCTAATCATACTTTTAAATTGTTTTGATAATTCTCTGAGTACATTATCTCCGGCTTCATGGCCATGGGTATCATTAATTAATTTAAAATGATCAATATCGCATAATAGCAGGCAAGCAGGGTTATGGGAGCGTGAAAGTCGCGAAACTTCTGTTTGAATTTTTTCTAGCATATCTCGTCGGTTTGATAGACTGGTTAATGGATCATATTTAGCCAACTTTTCAAACTTATCACTGAGCTCGTGGATGCTTTGATAGGATAATTTCCTGGAATACTCGTAGCAGTAAGATAAAAACGTAACTGTCAAAAAAGAATAGACGAGTCGTAATTTAAAGGTAAGTGAATAATTTGTGGCTAGTAGTATTCCATCTTGGAAAAACATTAAAAAAGTACAGCATAAGATGAATATAAATATGCCAATTAAACCTGATAATAAACCCCCTAAAAATAGTGCAACAGGAGGTAAAATATAAATCCATAATGGGCCAGTATTTTCTACACCGCCAGAATAAACCAAATATAACATTAAGGCTGAAAGTGCAAACAATAACCCTCTTGATGGAACCTTATAGTTATGGGTCGTTTTTAAAATATAATGTCCAAGAAAAAAACTTAGAGCGGCAGCTAGCAAGCAAAAAGCTAAAATAAAATTCTGTTGAATAAATGAACTAAATCCTAAAGTAGCAGTAATCGAAAAGCCTACGAAGGAAAAAAGGTTGAGGATAAAGATTTTTCTTTTTAATTCCAGTCCGGCCCCTGGTGGTGTGCCTTGCTCACACCACTGAATGAGTTTATTTTTGAACATTAAAAACACAGATAATATCTTCTTTTTATTAATCTTTAATTAGAGCTTAGTGCAATTTTAAGTAATGGGTTAGCCATTTTTAGAAGTTAATAATGCGATTTGGGCTTTGGTATATATCAATATTTATTAGCTCATCCCTGAACAGGTGTAATTGTAACAGTTGAATTTACGATGGGCGAACTCTTTTTCTTTAACTATAGTTAAAATTCTGCAACATTGATGGTTTGCATACGTATGCATTGGTTTTAGGTTTTATTCAACTTTTATGTATAAGTTAATGTATTTTAAGTTTTAATTTCTTATTTTTAGTCATCTTTTAGTATTGAATACGTATGCAAAGCTATACCCCTCAGCTTAATTTATATCTATTATTCATTAAACATTAATTTAACATTCTTGATGTTTTTGTTTATGAATGTTTTAGGTAGCGTTCATTTAATCAAATGACAACTGGGGAGTACCTATGTCTTTATTTAAACCAAACACACTTACACTTGCTTTGTGTGCAGCAGGGTTGGCAATGCCTTTGTCAGCTTACAGTGCTGAGAATGATACACAGGCGAATCAAACGGCAATAGAACAAGAAGAAGTTATGGAAACTATTTCAATTACAGGTTTCCGCCGTAGTTTGATTGACTCAATTAATACCAAACGTTTCTCAGATACAGTATCTGAGCAAATTTCAGCGGATGATTTAGGTGCATTACCGGATGTATCGATTTCTGATGCATTAACTCGTTTACCGGGTATTTCAGCTGTAAGAACCAATGGTCAGTCGGGTGAGATTAACATTCGTGGTTTAGCGGGGGGATTTGTATTCACTACGTTAAATGGCCGCGAGCAGGTATCAACTAAAGGTGAACGAAACATTGAGTTTGATCAGTACCCATCTGAACTAATTAGCTCAGGGGCAGTTTATAAGTCGCCTAAAGCATCATTAATTGAAGGTGGTGTTGCTGGTACGGTTGAATTAACAACCGCAAGCCCATTAAGCATTCGAGATGATTATAAGTTATCTGCCAATGCAAGAATGATGAAAAACGACAGATCATCTGAAGTATATGGTTCAGAAGATACAGGTCATCGTTTAAGCGTATCTTATCAAGGTAAGTTTTTAGACGAAACTTTAGGGGTTGGTTTTGGTATTGCTCGTTTGTATCAGCCAAGCGTTTCAACTCAGTTTATCGGTTTAGCTTATAACAAACGTAAAGAGTTAGATTATGATGAAGCTGAGATGGAGCAGGACGAAGCATTAGGTCTTGAAAACCCAGGTCAAGAATATTTAAGTGAAGGTATGGAATTACAACACCGAGGTGGTGTTGAAACCCGTACTGGTTTTATGGGTGTACTTGAATATGCCCCGGTTGATAATTTTGTATTAAAAGCTGATTACTTTAAATCTAAATTTGATTCAGAAGAATTTGCCCGAGGTTTAAGAATTAAGTTTGAACCAGCCAACGCAGGAATTAATAACCCTATTCTAGAAGATAGTGATTATATGATTGGTGGCACTATTAGCCGTTATGCTGATGGTTATACCCGAGTTGAAACCGCTAACGATAATAATAATAAAGTTAACAATATTGAGAGTTTTGGGATAAACGCTAACTGGTTTATCACCGATAGACTCGAGTTTACCTTTGATGTTTCGCATTCTGAAGCCGACAGTGATTTCAGAAATGGTTTGTTATGGGCATTAATTGCCGAAGATGCTAATGCAGAAACGCCAGTTGTTGATACTAACTTATCAATTAACTATCAATTAAATGGTTTAGATTTACCGGATTTAGGGATTAATCAGGCAGATAAATTAACCGATATTAACCATTTAATGGTGAGTAAATACGGTATTTATCCTTACATTTATTCAGATCAGGTAGATGCGGTTAAATTTGATGTTAAATACAGCCTAGATAACGATTTTATTTCATCTATCGAATTTGGTGCTCGTCAGTCTGAGCGTGAATACACAGCTAAACGTCAAGTATTTGAATACGGTAGTGATGGCCAATTTTTAACAGAACAAGCCCCACTTAAATTGACCGAAGATATGGTGCATCAGGTAGATTGGGAAGGTGAATTTTCTTATTTCCCTAGCTATTTGGCGATTGATATGGATAAAGCGTTAAATGCTTGGTTCCCTGATGGTATTCCACAACCAGTTCAAACTTGGGGTGGCGCAACAGGTGTTGTGAATAGTGAAGATGCAACCACAACAACTGATTATGCATGGTCTATGGTACAAAGCGGCAGCGTTTATGAAGATGTATTAGCTGCTTATGTTATGGCTAATATTGATACTGAGTTATTTGGTATTCCTGTTACGGGTAACTTAGGTGTGCGTATGGTTGAAACAGAACAATCTGCAACTGAACTGAAAAACGTAGATGGTGATGTAACTGCCGGCGCCCAAAATATTACTGATGAAGTTGGCTTAGTTAACAACTTATATAGTCAGGAAATTCGCGGGATTAAATACACAGATTACCTGCCTCAAATGAACTTAAACTTTAAAGTAACAGAAAACGACCAAATTCGTTTTGCTGCGGCTAAAGTGATGTCGCGTCCGCCAATTCACCGTTTAGCGGCACAAAGTTCATATAACATTAATACCTTAACAGGTGAAATAACTGGTAGTGCTACTAATAACCCTGCGTTAAAGCCATTTTATGCAACTCAATACGATTTATCATTTGAGCGTTATTTTGACGATGCATCAGGCTCATTAGCTGTGGCTTTATTCTATAAAGATATTGAATCAACTGGTATTACCTCGATTACGTTGGAAAATTTTGATTTTGCTGGTTATGGCTTCCCTGTACCTGCGTCTATTAAGCAGGAAAGTGGGGCAATGCTGGAAACTTATAATGGTAACTTCGAGATTGCGTATAACGATGAAAACGGCGGTTATTTACGCGGCATAGAATTATCATTCACCAAAATTTTTACTGAGTTACCTGAGTTATTTTCAGGACTTGGGGTAAACCTTAACTACTCGTATACAGAAAGTGAAATCACTCAAATGCAAGATGTTGGTGGTGATACCTTTAATACCAGTTTACCGGGTCTATCTAAAAACTTATTTACCGGAACCGCTTTCTGGGAATACAAGGATTTTGAAACCAGAATCAGTGTTCGTTATCGCGATAAATTTGTTTCTGACCAAACTGCAATTGATACCCAAATTGTAAATTACGATGCCGAAACGGTATTGGATTATCAGGCTTCTTACAAAATTACTGAAGAGTTGAGCGTATTATTCCAGGCCAATAACCTGACTGATGCACCAACCAAAAGTTACTTTGGAACTGAAGCAAAAACCGGAACAATTCAATACTTTGGCCGCCAGTTTTATCTTGGTGTGAATTATTCAATGTAATTGCCATTGGCTGAAACAAATTTAGGAGTTTAGTATGAAACTGAATCAAAACTTTGTCATGTTGCCACTGGCGGCATTTGTAAGTATGTCGCTGGTATCTTGTGGCGGCAGTGAAGATATTAAAAAAGGGGAAGTATTACTGACTTGTGATACGCCTATGGTAGCTAATGAAGCTGGTACTGAGTGTGTTGCGCCTACCCCTAAAGTATGTCCGATTCCGACTGTACCGGATGAGACAAATGAAAAATGTATTATTGCTCCAGATCCTAATGCACCAGCGGTATCTGTTAGTCGTTCTGAAAATCAGGCTGTTTTATTTTATAAGCGAGATAAAGGCGATTATGACGGTTGGGTATTACATACTTGGAACAATGAAACCTGTGATAGTTTAGCTGCAAGCTCGATTGCAACCAGTTGGACACAAGGTCTTGGCCATCAAGGCGTTGATCCAAATTATGGGGCTTATTGGGTTCTTGATTTAAAAGAAGATTTTGGCGACTGTGTAAACTTTATTGTGCATAAAGGCGATGATAAAGATTTAGGCGGTGTAGACCAAAAATTAGTATTAACTCAGCCTGAACCAGAGTACGCTAGAATGGGCTTTAGTTTTTCTGGTGAAGCTCAAGTATTTGAATATCCACTGGTATCGTTAGGTGAAAAAGAGCTAGCGATTAGCGATTATGCTGCGCATTTAATTGATGCAAATACTTTAGTTTGGGATGTAGACACCACAGAAGTTGCTGAAGTTAAGCTTCATCATTCTGCGATGGCTGATATTGAAGTAGACGACTCTGTTGTTTCTGGCACAACTATTGACTTTAGCTTAACGGATTTAACTGAGGAGCAAGAAGCCAAAACGCCAGTGATTAATGCATGGGCGGCTTTTGCCAATAACTTAACTGCAGATGAAGCAAAAGCTTTATTAAAAGAGCAGTTGGTTGCAGTTGCGTATGATGCAGAAGGGGTTGCAGTTGCAGCAACTTATGTTCAAACCGCTAAAGCATTAGATGCACTTTATACAATGGGTGAAAATGATGCCGATGAAGCTGTATTGGGTACAGTGTATGAAAACGGCATGATTAAAAACTCGGTTTGGGCTCCAACTGCTCAGCAAGTTACATTAAAAGTATATGATGCGAGTAAAGCACAAACTGGTAGCCATGAAATGACTTACGATGCTATGACAGGTATCTGGTCGTATGAAGGTGACAGCGCTGACTTAGATAGACATTTTTATCAATACGAAATTGAAGTTTATCATCATATTAATCAAAAAGTTGAAACTTTAACAACGTCAGATCCGTATTCTGTCAGTTTATCAACTAATGGTGAATATTCTCAGTTTGTTAACTTGGATGATGAAGACTTAAAACCATTGGATTGGGAAACTCATGCTATTCCTACCATTGCTAATATCGAAGATGCGGTATTACTTGAAGGCCATATCCGTGATTTTAGTATTAATGATGAAACTGTATCAGAAGCAAATCGTGGTAAATATTTAGCGTTTACTGAATCTGATTCAAATGCAGTTAAATATTTAAAACGTTTGGCTGATGCGGGTGTAACTCATTTCCACATGCTACCAGCAAATGATATTGCAACCATTGAAGAAGATGAAAATGTACGAATTGACTTAAATGATACGGTTGCAGATTTGTGCGCTGAAAAATCAGATGCTTCAATTTGTGGTGTAGAAAATAACTCAGATACTTTATGGAGTGTATTAGAAAGCTACGCAGGTGGTTTTGAGCCTAAAAAAGCACAGCAATTAATTAGTGAAATTAAAGATATTGATGGCTTTAACTGGGGTTATGATCCACATCACTTTAATACACCAGAAGGAAGCTATGCTTCTAACCCTGATGGTGTTGCACGTATTCTTGAAATGCGAGAGATGAATCAAGCGCTACATGCTTTAGGTTTACGTGTGGTATTGGATGTAGTTTATAATCATACCAGTGCATCTGGTTTATGGGATAACTCAGTATTTGATAAAGTTGTACCAGGTTATTATCACAGACGTAATGAAGTAACAGGTAATGTTGAAAACTCAAGCTGTTGTGATAACACAGCAACTGAGAACCAAATGTTTGATAAGTTTATCAAAGACTCTTTAGTGCTTTGGGCTGATGCTTACAAATTTGATGGTTTCCGTTTCGACATTATGGGTCATTTACCAAAAACAACTGTATTAGAAGCTCGTGATATGGTGGCTGCAATTGACCCTGATACTTATTTTTATGGTGAAGGTTGGAACTTTGGCGGTGACGTTCAAAATGACAGATTATTTGAGCAAGCACGTCAGGACAATTTAGCCGGCAGTGAAATTGGTACATTTAACGACAGACCTCGCGATGATATTCGTAGCGCAGCTTTATTTAATGAAGGTGGCAGTTTAGATGCGCAAGATCATATCCGTTTAGGGCTAGCAGGTACACTAGCTAACTACCCACTAATGGGTAATTTAGGTAGCGTGGCTACTGGCAGCAGTTTTGGTAAGCCAAGCTATGCGCTGGATCCGGCTGATATTATCAACTATGTATCAAAACATGATAATGAAACCTTGTGGGATCAATTGCAATATGGTTTACCTGATTCATTTAGTTTAGAGGAACGTGTACGTGCTCATAATATTGCAGCCAGTATTCCTTTATTAAGCCAAGGTATTCCTTTCTTC
Organism: Catenovulum sp. 2E275; assembly: GCF_025515275.1. Classification (GTDB taxonomy): domain Bacteria; phylum Pseudomonadota; class Gammaproteobacteria; order Enterobacterales; family Alteromonadaceae; genus Catenovulum. The sequence goes on along the minus strand of NZ_JAOPFU010000019.1, from coordinate 42,413 downwards.
CAATTGGGTGTTGATTTAATGCGCTCCAAATCAATGGACAGAGACAGCTATAACTCTGGTGATTGGTTCAATAATATCGATCTTTCAATGCAGCAACATAACTGGAGTATTGGTTTGCCGCCTGCTGAGAAAAACGAAGAAAAATGGACTGAGATCAACAAGCTGTTAAATACAATTGATAAACCAAGCAGCGCAGAGTTAATGATGAGTGCTGATGTATTTGCTGAATTTTTAGAAATTCGTCAGCAAAGCCCATTATTACGCTTAACCACAGCTCAAGATATTATCGACCGTGTTGGTTTCCATAATATAGGTACACGTCAGGCACAGGGCTTAATTGTCATGAGTATTGATGACGGTACAGGGTTAACTGATATCGATCCTAATGTTGATGCTATGGTAGTTGTTATTAATGGTTCATCAATGGATCAGTCTCATACAGTTGCAACTGCTCAAGGGTTTGAATTGCATTCAATTCAGAAAAACTCAGTAGACAGTTTAGCAAGTAGTGCATCATTTACTCAGGGTGAAGGCGAAGGCACATTTAATGTCCCGGCATTAACCACCGCAGTATTTGTTAAAGCTCAAGGCGATGCGCAAGGTGAAGGTTTATCTGCTCAAGCGACTCAAGGCGCGCCGGATATCGTACCATTTGGTGATACCACCGTTTATTTAAAAGGTGATATGAATGGCTGGTCTAATACAACACCGGTAAGTTATGTTGGTAACGGTGTGTATGAGGTTGCTGTAGAGTTAAGTGCAGGTCAAGGTTATAACTTTAAATTTGCTGATGCTGATTGGGCTGTTGTGAACTTTGGTGTTACAGCTGGTTCTGATGGTACTGTCACTCTGGCGACAGATAAAACCTTAGTTGCTGGTGGTGATTCAGGCAATATCGTATTTACCCCAAGTGTTGATGCAACTTATATCTTTAGCTTTGATGCATCAGACAAAGACGCTCCAGTCTTAAATATTGTGAACGAAGAACCTTTTGTTGGCACAACGGTATTATTACGTGGTGACATGAATGGTTGGGGTGAAGCGGATGCATTCACTTATGAAGGTGGCCGCATTTATACCTTTAGCACAAGTTTAGCTGCCGGTACTTATGGTTTTAAAGTGGCTTCAGCAGATTGGAGTACAGTGAACTTTGGTGCTGAATCATCAGACACAACTCAGGTTGAAATTGGTGCAGTTAACTACCTTGCTCAAAGCAATGATAATTTAAGCCTAACTTTAGCCGAGGATGCTGATTTAACTTTCATCTTTGATATGACTAATCTGGAACCAAAATTGAGAGTATATAAAGCTGACTTTTTTGGTGACACACCTGTGTTTATTCGTGGTGGCATGAATAGTTGGGGTGAAGTTGATCAGCTTAGCTACAATGATGACGGTACTTATTCAATTGACTTGCCATTAAGTGCTGGTGATTATGAGTTTAAAATAGCGTCAGCAGACTGGGCAACCGTTGATTTAGGTGCTCAATCTCAAGAAGAAGCAGCGGTTGAACTTGCGACAGATGAGCAGCTAGCATTTAAAGGTGCAAATATGACCTTTAATGCAGCGCAAGACGGTACTTATCGCTTTTTAGTGACTGGGCCGGATGCTGCAAGCCCGACATTAACAATCTCCTTGTTACCTTAATTTTGTGAGCAATTAATAATAAGCCGCCTTCGGGCGGCTTATTTGTTTAAATTAGTTAACTAAATTGTCAATTTACTTCATTAGCAAAAAGCGTTTAATTATGACTTCATTTAGAAAAGCATTTCCTTTAACTCTGCTGAGCAGTGTATTAGCCTTAACAGCATGTGCAAACTCTTCATCTGTTACTGAGCCTAATGTGAATCAACAACCAGCCCAAACTTTAGCCGAGCAAGCTCCTCAAAAGCATGTGGTTTATCAGGTATTCACCCGTTTATTTGGCAATACTAATACAACCAATAAACCTTGGGGCACAATTGAAGAAAATGGTATTGGTAAATTTAATGATTTTACCGATAAAGCTTTATCTGAAATTAAAAATTTGGGTGTGACTCATATTTGGTATACCGGTGTGCCACATCATGCTGTAATCAATGATTATACAGATTATGGCATTGGGTTAGATGACCCAGATGTCGTTAAAGGCCGAGCAGGATCGCCTTATGCTGTCAAAGATTATTATACGGTTAACCCTGATTTGGCGGTTGACCCTGCTAATCGTTTAGCCGAGTTTGAAGCTCTAATTGAGCGCACTCACAATAATGGTTTAAAGGTCATTATTGATATAGTACCGAATCATGTTGCTCGTAATTATCATTCGCTCGCAAAACCAGAAGGTATTAGCGATTTTGGTGAAAATGATGACACCTCGGTGGAATATCAACGTGACAATAATTTTTATTATGTGGTTGGGGAAGATTTTAAAGTGCCACAAGCCCAAAATGGTTACCAGCCATTAGGTGGTGAAAAACATCCGCTAGCCGATGGTCAATTTGACGAATCACCTGCTAAATGGACAGGCAATGGCTCAAGAAAAGCCCAACCGGACTTTGGCGACTGGTACGAAACAGTAAAAGTAAACTACGGTGTTCGACCTGACGGCAGTTATGATTTTGCCAGCCTGCCGGATGGTTATGTTGATAAAAATTATCAGGCGCACTATGCGTTTTGGCAAACTCAGGATGTACCGGATTCATGGAAAAAGTTTAAAGATATTGCACTTTACTGGACTGAAAAAGGCGTTGACGGATTCCGATTTGATATGGCTGAAATGGTGCCGGTTGAGTTTTGGAGCTATATGAACTCAGCGATTAAAATGGCTAATCCACAAGCCTTTTTATTAGCAGAAATTTATAACCCTAAAGCTTACCGCGATTATATTCGTTTAGGAAAAATGGATTATCTATACGATAAAGTTGATTTTTACGACACATTAAAACCGTTAATGCAGGGTAAAGCCGGAGCCGATAATCTGGTTTCAATTCAACATCGTTTTGCTGATATTGAGCATCATTTATTACACTTTTTAGATAATCACGATGAGCAAAGAGTTGCTAGTCCTGAATTTGCCGGTGATGCGGATATGGGCAAACCTGCCATGGTGGTATCAAGTTTAATTAGCTCATCACCGATTATGGTTTATTTTGGTCAGGAGGTAGGCGAAGACGGTAGTGAAGAAACTGGCTTTGGCGATCCTAGTCGTACCACTATTTTTGATTATGCAGGTGTACCGGCTCATCAAAGATGGATGAATAACGGTCAATTCGACGGTGCTCAACTAAGCCAAAAAGAGGCCAGCCTGCGTGATTTTTACCAGCGATTATTAAACTTTACTCAGCGCAGCTCTGCTGCTGTAGGTCAATACGCAGATTTACATCAGGTTAATCGTAGTGCTAACCCTAGTTATACCGATCAACAATTTGCTTTTGCACGTTTTTCAAATGATGAAAAATTGATTGTGATCAGCAACTTTGCAAAAAAATCTACCTCAGAAATTGAATTAATTGTGCCGCAACAGATTATTTTAGCGATGGGATTAACCGATGGTGATTATCAGTTTACTGATCAGCTTTACCAAAAAGTAACTGCTAACTTAACGGTAAAAAATGGATTAGGGCGAATTAAAGTGCAATTAGCCGGATTAGAATCTTTGGTACTGCAATATGCGTTATAAAAATCCATTTAGCTTTTTAAGTCGATTTTTTGAAATATCTTTTTCTTATGTTTAAAAGGCAATTGCCAATATGATTATGTTTTTTAAAAGCCGGTTTGGCCAAACCGTATTATTCAGCTCATTAGCTGTTTTATTTTCTAGTCAGGTTGCTAATGCGCGTGAATATATTTCACATCAGATATCGGGTGATAATTTAATTATTCAAACCGATGACGGGCAAATTAAGTTAGATTATTTAACCGACTACTCAGTTGAGGTAAGTTTTAAAGCCAAAGCGGATAATTCAGCGCAAATTAATGCTTCTTTTAGCTTACTGGAATCCTTTCAGGATGTGGCTGTGACCCTTGAACAAAACCAAACCGAGCTTAAATTTAACAGCGCTCAGTTAACTGCATTGATTCAAAAATCACCGTTAAAAATTCAATATCTGCAACAAGGTAAACTATTAGTCAGCGAGGCCGATGGCTTTATTGCCGGTGGTGAAAATACGGCAGAATCAGGTCAGTTAACTCATAAAACTAAACCCCGTGGTGTTGAGTTTAAGTTATCTCAAAATGAGAAGATTTTAGGGGGCGGTGAACGGGTTTTAGGGATGGATCGCCGTGGTTACAGGCTGCCTTTATACAACAAAGCGCATTATGGTTATGGTGCTGAGTCTGAACAAATGAATTATGGTTTGCCAGCGGTATATTCGAGCAAACAATATATGATTTTGTTTGATAACCCAGCATCTGGCTGGTTGGATATCGGTAAAACCAAGGCAGATATTTTATCATTTGAAGCTGAACAAGGTCGGCTTTCGTATGTGGTTATTGGCGCTGAAAATTATGCAGATTTAACCAATCAATATACAAAAATTACTGGTCGCCAGCCAATGCCACCACGTTGGGCGCTGGGTTATATTGCCTCACGTTTTGGCTATCATACTGAGCAAGAGGCAAGAGAGACGCTAACTTTATTTAAACAAAATGATTTTCCGGTTGATGCGATTATTTTTGACTTATATTGGTTTGGTAAAGATGTACAGGGACACATGGGCAATTTGGACTGGGATTATAACGCCTTTCCAAACCCTGAAAAAATGATTGCTGATTTTAAAAAGGACGGGATTAATACCGTTTTAATTACCGAACCTTTTATTTTAACCAGCAGTAAAAAATGGCAGGATGCAGTAGATAATCAAATACTTGCGCTGGATAGCTCTGGGCAGGCAAAAACGTTTGATTTTTATTTTGGTAATACAGGTTTAATCGACATTTTTAAACCTCAGGCTAAAGACTGGTTTTGGGATATTTACCACAACTTAATGCAGCAAGGTGTTGAAGGCTGGTGGGGCGATTTAGGTGAGCCAGAGGTCCATCCGGCAGATGCTTTACATCAAGTTAACGGTAAAACGGTTAATGCTAATGCGATTCATAATGCTTATGGTCACGAATGGGCAAAAACCTTATATCAGAATTATCAACAGGATTATCCGAATAAACGCCCGTTTATTTTAATGCGCTCAGGTTTTACCGGTAGCCAGCGTTTTGGCATGATCCCGTGGACAGGCGATGTTGGCCGTAACTGGGATGGATTAAAACCTCAGGTTGAATTATCACTGCAAATGAGTTTATTTGGGTTGGCTTACACCCATTCTGATTTGGGGGGCTTTGCCGGTGATAATTGGGATGAAGAGCTTTATATTCGCTGGTTACAATATGGTGTTTTTCAGCCAATCTACCGCCCACATGCACAGGAAGCTGTAGCTCCAGAGCCAGTTTTTCATTCTGAAAAAGTACAAAACATTACCCGCCAGTCAATTAAATTGCGTTATCAGTTAATGCCGTATTTATATACGATGGCATTTGAAAACTCACAAACGGGTAAACCTTTAATGCAGCCTTTATTTTTTGCATCTGAGCAAATTAAAGATATAGATAATCGCTACGATTATTTATGGGGGGATGCCTTTTTTGTTTCTCCGGTTATTGAGCCGGGTGTGACGGAAAAGTCAATAGAGCTACCAGCGGGAATCTGGTTTGATTTTTACACGGATCAAAAATTGAGTGGTAATCAAACACACAAGTTGGCAATTAATATAGAAAGCATTCCTGCATTTGTGAAAGCCGGTAGTTTTGTACCTATGGTTGACGCTGTCAATAATGCTGCCAGCTATTCATCTGAGCAATTAACTTTGCATTATTATCATGATGATACCGTGACCAAAGCCTCTGCTTTTATGTACGAAGATGATGGCAAAACCGCAGACTCATTTAATCAAGGTATGTATGAAAAACTGTTATTTAACAGTCGCTTTGAATTAAATAAAGCTAACTCTGAATCTAAACTGATGTTGGATTTATCCCGTGAGCAAGGAGATGCCGGTTATCAAAACATGCCGGATGCCAGAAGCTTAAATTTAATTATTCACCATGCCTTTAAACCAAAACTGGTTGCAATTAATGATCAGGCATTAGCTTTAGTGGATACTTACCAGCAATTTATAACGGCTCAATCGGCTGTTTGGTTTAATTTGCATACTAAGCAACTTATGGTTAAGTTAAACTGGCAAGTAGATCAGCTTTCTGTTGTGATTAAGTAAGTTACTGAGCCGGAGGGAAAGTCATGTTTAAAATTGCAGGTTTAGATCATATTGTATTGCGTACTACCAAGCTCGATGAAATGCTTTATTTTTATTGTCAGCAGCTTGGTTGTCATATTGAGCGTGAAACCGAGCCAGAGCTTGGGTTAACACAATTAAGAGCGGGTAATACATTAATCGATATTGTTGACTATGACAGCAAACTGGGCAAATTGGCAGATAACCCTCCGGATCTATCCAGTCCTAATTTAGATCACTTTTGCCTGCAAGTTGAAGCAAATTCAATCGATGATATTTGCGATTATTTAAACCAGCAGAACCTTAATTTCTCAGAACCAGTTAACCGTTATGGTGCTCAAGGATTTGGTTTATCTGTGTACTTAACAGATCCGCAAGGCAATACAGTTGAGCTGAAACCACAGGCGTAAATTAAGAAATTAGTATGTCTTTAATGTTGATAGGAAATATAGGTAAATAAAATTGCCTTACAAAGCGACTTTTCTGTCTTCCATCCTTATTTTTCTGAATAATGCCGAATAGCATTTGGGTTCGTTCTTAATGCTATTACTCTTTTATTGTCTCCTTTGAACTTACTCTATTGAGTCTTAAAAGCTGGGCCTCGATTAAATAGCATTTAGCTAAAATCCAAATTGGCACATTAAACACTAACATGCTCTAGGTTAAATACTTTTATTTAATGTGCGCTAGTGGTCAAAAGCACATTGAAAAACTCGCATTCAAAATTAATTGAATTAGCATAAAATATATAACCCCAGCTCGGTTTAATGACGCGGTTTGATGAATAGGTTTCAAACGGCCTTTTTCACGGGGACTGCGATTCACTTACAATATGACCCCATAGATGGGGTAGGTAGAGCGATGTTGGAACTGAAGCCGAGGCTAACTGACGCGTAAATTTGCCTTGACCGCGCAAAAAAATGCTCGCTAGAAACCACTAGAGCTATAAAGTTAATTAACTCAATTGGTTAGAATTACACCTTAACCCGAGTTGAGGTTAAATAGTTTTTTCATAAGGAGTGAAGTAATGAGAACTTTTAACGTGTTTTTGTTGGGCTTGCTGATTACCTTAACAGCAGCTTGTCAGCAAAGTGAACCGCAAGCCAGCGTAACCGGTAAAATTGGTTATTTGGAGCGCATTGCTTTAACACCAAACAGTCATGCAATTATTAGTTTATACGATGTATCTATCGCTGATAAAAAAGCTGAGTTAATCGCTGAGCAAAAAATTGATTTAAAACAGCAGCAAGTTCCAGTTGCGTTTGAATTAAATTTTGCCAGTAAACAAATTAGGGTAAACGGCATTTATTCAGTGAGAGCAGTAATAAAAAGCAATGAGGGTAAATTACTGTGGACAACAGATACAGTTTATCCAATAGATACTCGAGTCACTGAACAGGATTTAGGATTATTGAGATTAGTTAAGGTGCGAGCACCCGAGCAATCTAATACAGGTAATCCGGTAGTTTTAAATTATCAGTGCGGTGAGCATTTAATTAAAGTAAGCCAATTAAATAATCAACTTGAGTTGGTTTTAAACCAGACACCTTATCAACTAAATCGAGTGGTTGCTGCATCTGGCGAAAAATACCAGTTAGAGCAACAAGGTATGCCAAAAATTGATTTTTGGCTTAAAGGCGATGGCGCTATGTTAGTGGTAGATGGCACTAAAGAAAGCTGCCAGTTGGTAGATGATGCCCAGGCAAACAATAAGTTGTCTAACTCGCAGTGGTATGTTGCGCAAATTAATAATATGAATATTATGGAAAATACTAAAGTCACCGTAAATTTTTCTGAGCAGAAAATTTATGGCAGTGCTGGTTGTAATCAATATACTGCTGATTATCAAGCCACAGCCCCAGAAGTTCATTTATCGACGATTGCGGTTACCAAAAGAGCCTGTCTTTCAGCCGAACTCGCTGAGCAAGAATCCCGGTTTTTAACCATATTAGGGGAAGTTAATCGGTTTAAAATTGAAAACGGTACTTTGATTTTAGATGATGGACAAGGCAATAGCTTAATTGCTCAATAGTTATAACAGTGTAAAGCTAATAATAGAAAGCAAAAATCTAATCAATAAATAACCACTGACGGGTTAAGATGTCAGTGGTTATTTTGGGTATATCGCTAAGATCACAAAGGCTTAGTGTTAATTTGGCTGAGTCTTAGCAGTTTATCACCCCATAAATATAGGCTGAGTCCGGCTAAAATTGCGATAGCACCTAACATTAAATACACCGAAATTGGCTCGTTATTAAGCTGGTTACCTAAAATTAAGGCAACAACCGGCGTAATTAAAGTAACCAGTGCAACGCTTGAGGCATTTAGTTTTTGTAATACATAGTAATAACAAATAAAACCAACTAAAGACCCAAAAATTCCCAAATAGATAATTGCGTAAAGTGATTTTGCTTGCCACTGGTTAATATCAATTTGTGCACCCATTATTAACCATAATACAAAAAATAACGGGACAGATAATAACAACGCACCAATCGTAGTCGCCATTGGGTGAATGCTGATAATCACGGTTTTGACCATAACGCCGCTAATGCTAAACAAACTGACTGCGATTAATACGCAGACAATGCCAAGCCATGTATGATTATCTGTTGTTAAGGCATCTTTAAAAATAATTCCCAGCCCAACCAAACAAATTATTAATGCCAACCAGCGAATGGCGCTGAAAGGTTTTTCGCTTAGTATTTTTTGCCCTGCTAAGCCAGATAAAATCGGCGCTAATCCAAAAATAAGAGAAATTAGTCCAGATTTTATATACCAAGTAGCCAAATAGCTAAACGCCATACCACCAAACACCCCAATGGCAGAGTAGCTATAAAGGCGAAGGCTGATTTTATTAAACGGCATAGGAATGCGTAATAGACGAATCAATACAAAGCCGATAATTAACGCAATTAACATACGAATAGCCACAGCTAAAATAGGATGCATGCTGGCGCTGCTCCAAACAATAGCGAGTGGGGTAGTGGACCAAATTAATACAACAGCGGTATAAGCACTGCTTATTTTTGGATTGAATTGCATTTTGGCTTCCTTAATCTCCGATACTTGGATTTTTTAGCCAAAAATACTGCGGTAAAAACAAAAAAGCCGCAGTGTTTTTGGCTGCGGCTTTAATCGTTTTAAGAGTTTGATTTAACCACAGCAATATCTTGGCATGCGCGCATTACGCACATTCCAAATCACATTACGAGGTTTTACATTAATCAATAAAGTTTGCATTGTTATATTGCTTACCAGTTAGCTCTTAAAAACGGTTCGGATTTAGTTTGTGATTTTTTATAGCTTTGGTCAAGGCGTTTTTATATTTTATTTTTTAAGCTTAATTGTTTGTTTTTTGTTCGTTTAAGCCGTTTTTTTGCGAAATTAATACAAAAATTGGTTTTGTGTGGTGATTTGGTCTTACCAATATGCTAGTTTTAGTTAACTTGATTTGATAGCCTGATAAACAGATGATAGTAAATTATAGTTTTGTCATTGATGTTTAACGCTATTGCGTTAGATAATGGTTATTAAAAAACAACATCGGCACAGGTTATAGCTAAGTTACTTCTCGCTCAATGCGTGATTTGAAGTGGTTTAGGTATGAACACCGGTAAATCAACTTTATAAAGAGGTTTGTTATGCAAAAGGGAATCGATGATTCTTTATTGGAAACAGTTCGTTATTTAGGTAGCGAATTAGGCCAAATTATTCAACAGCACTTAGGTGATGAATGGCTAGAGCGAATTGAAACCATTCGTAAACAAGGCAAAAAATCGGCTTTAGGTGATACTGGTTGTACTGAGTCATTGCAATCTTTATTCAAACAAATGGATGATAAAGATTTATTAACGGTTGGTCGTGCATTTTCTCAATTTTTGAATTTAGCTAACTTGGCTGAGCAAGAGCATACCGTCGCTGCATTCAGCGAAAAAGATCCGGTCGCTGAGTTTTTTGCCAAACTTGAAAATGTAGATAAAACTCAAATGTCGCTGGAAGAAGCGATTAAAGTGTTGGATATTGAGCTAGTTTTAACTGCCCACCCAACAGAAGTAACCCGCCGTACTTTAATTTATAAATATGCTCGATTAGCTGAGTGTTTATCTGATTTACATATCGATGGATTATCAGACAAAAAACGAGCTCAGGTTGAAGCCCGTATTGCTGAATTAATCAGTCAGGCTTGGCATACAGATGAAATTCGCGCAGCTCGCCCAACACCGGTTGATGAAGCTCAGTGGGGATTCTCAGTAATTGAAAACTCATTATGGCAGGCTGTTCCTAACTTTATTCGTGGTTTAGGCGAAAAATTACAGGCTAAATTTGGGATTGAGTTACCGCTTGAATCAAACTTAGTACGTTTTGCCTCGTGGATGGGTGGTGATAGAGACGGTAACCCGTTTGTAACCTCAGAAGTTACAGAAAAAGTTTTATTATTAGCTCGCCAACGTGCTGCTAACTTATTTTTAAATGACATCAGCACTTTATATGTTGAATTATCAATGGCTGATGGTTCAAAAGCATTATTTGATTATGTTGGTGAAGATCAGCGTGAACCGTATCGCGCAGCGTTAGCTGAATTAAAAAATAAACTAGTTGCGACAACCGAAGGAATTGATGCTTACTTAAATGGTGAGTCGGTTAATCAGGCTAACTGGATTAACAAACAAGTTGAATTAACTCAGCCGCTTGAAGTTTGTTATAAGTCATTAGTTGAAATGGGTATGGCGGGCATTGCTAATGGGTTATTAGCCGATACAATTCGCCGTGCATATTGTTTTGGTATCCACTTATTAAAATTGGATATCCGTCAGGATTCAGACCGACATGATCAGGTATTTAGTGAAATTACCCGCCATTTAGGCTTAGGTGATTATTCAAACTGGTCAGAGCAAGACAAACAAGCGTTTTTATTACGTGAACTTAGTTCAAAACGTCCGCTTATTCCAAGGCATTGGCAACCTTCAGCCGAAGTAGAAGAAGTGCTTAAAACCTGTAATGTAATTGCTCAGCAAAGTGAAGATGCGTTAGGGATTTATATTATTTCTATGGCACGTTCGCCATCTGACGTATTAGAAGTGCATTTATTATTGCAAGAAAGCGGTATTAAATGGCCAATGCCAGTTGCACCATTATTTGAAACATTAGATGACTTAAATAATGCGCACGACAGCATGACTCAGTTATTGAGCATTGACTGGTATCGTGGATTTATTCAAAGCCACCAGTATGTAATGATTGGTTATTCAGACTCTGCTAAAGATGCCGGTGCATTAGCTGCAGGTTGGGCACAATACCAGTCGCAAGAAGCTTTAGTTAATCTAGCTAATGAATACAATGTTACCCTTACTTTATTCCACGGACGTGGTGGTACAATTGGGCGTGGTGGTTTACCAGCTCATGGCGCTATTTTATCGCAACCGCCGGGATCTTGTTTAGGTGGTTTACGGGTAACAGAACAAGGCGAAACTATCCGTTACAAATTTGGTACTGAGCCTTTAGCACAACGTAGTTTTGGTTTATATGCCAGTGCAATTTTAGAAGCCTTAATGTTACCGCCTCCGGCACCACAAAATGAGTGGCGCGAAGTGATGACAGAAATGGCTGCTAAAGCCCGTGATAACTATCGTTCAGTGGTGCGTGACGATCCAAACTTTGTTGCTTATTTCCGTAGTGCAACACCAGAGTTAGAATTATCTAAATTACCATTAGGTAGCCGTCCTTCTAAACGTAAACCAAATGGTGGCGTTGAAAGTTTACGTGCTATTCCTTGGATTTTTGCATGGGCACAAAACCGATTGGTATTGCCATCTTGGTTAGGTGTTATGCGCGCATTCCAATCAGCTATTGATAATGGCCATTTACCTGTGATGAAAGAAATGAAATCTCAATGGCCTTTCTTTGCTTCACGTTTATCTATGCTTGAAATGGTATTTATGAAAGCTGATCAGCATATTGCAGCTTTATATGATGAAACTTTAGTACCACAAGAGCTGAAATATTTTGGGCAAAACTTACGTGAAGAACTAGCAGCAAGTAATGATTTATTACTTAAATTGTTGGATCAAAACGAAGTAATGCAAAATGATGCAGCCAGCAAAGAGTCAATGCAAATCCGAGCTTTCTATTTAGAGCCGTTACATTTATTACAGGTTGAACTGTTAAATCGTGCGCGTGCAGTTGAAAGTGACGAACTGGAATATCATCTTGAACGTGCGTTAATGGTGAGTATTGCCGGTGTTGCAACAGGTTTACGTAATACAGGTTAATCACGCGGTTAACTGCTAGTTAAGTTAAATTTTAAAATGCCTGTCAGTTTATGCTGACAGGCATTTTGGTTTTTAACTATCGTTTTTAGCTATCTTAGTTATACTATTTCCCAATTTCACCATGACCTAAATTCGGATAACCATTGTGTTTAAAGCTTTATTGCTGGTTTTATCTTTTACACTCAGTTTTAAGACCATTGCCGATGAGCAATTATTTAACCCGGATAATTGGCAGGTTTGGCGACAGACTGAGTTAGTTACAGTCAGCTATCAACAAGCTAAATCACAAAATGCATTGGCAATAACAGCGCAGGTTACCGCGTTTCAACACACTCCAGAAACCATTTTAAGTTGGATCTCGGAGCCACAAAAAATCAAAAATTGGATGGTATTAATTAAAGAAATTAAAACAGTTGATCACCACGGCGTAACTAAAATCACCACCTTATTTAATTTTGACTCAGTGTGGCCACTGAGCAAAAGACAAATGATTTTAACCTCAGAGTTTGAATTTACTCCAAATGGGTTTGAGATTAACTCAAAGGATGCGCAAGCGCTTTATCCTGAATTATTAACTGAAACGATTGTGAGTGTGCCTTATTCGCACTGGCAGGTTATAAATGACTCAAAACAAGGCGCTGTCACCATTGTTTATACATCGATTACCCGATTAAACGGGGATATTCCAAATATGCTGACGGATAAAGTGATGTTACGCAGTATGTGGCAAAGTTTTGATAATCTTGCCCATTTATTAAATTCCTCTCAATAAATCACCCAGTCAATATATTGGTTTAACAAGTTTTGCATGGTTAATTCTCTGTCGTTCGCCATTTATGGCGTTCAAAGTGATAGACATAAAACGAGCAGAAGCCTGAACTACAATGTGATCTCAACCGCTTAGAACCTTATAGAAACGATACGAGCATTAATCAAAGTTTTTATTTTTAGTTTATTTTTGATTACTAATTTTTGACTTCGATAAGTCTAATAAATTATTCAAAAGTGTGATTTATTTTACATATTTGTATTTTAATTGTTAAAATCCTATAGTATTATTTTAATTTAGTAATGTTAATTCTTTTTATTTACATTACTAAAACTAACTAAGTGTTGAGATGCTTTATTATTTATTGCTACCGGTGGCATTTGGTTGTAGCAAATGGGGTAAATATTGGTATTTCAATTAATCTTAGTTTTATTAATAACTTAGGAAAATAATTAATCCTAAACAAATTAAGGACTCAAGTATGAAAAAAATAATATTAGGACTGTGCATTATGTTGTTTAGTGCCAGTAGCTTAGCTGCGCTTTCAAGCGGACGCTATGTTATTGTTTCTAAATTAAATGGTAATGCATTGGATGTGGATAGTTTTAGTACCACTGGCGGTGCTAACGTCATGACTTGGTTTACGCTGGGTTATAGTAATCAACAATTTGATGTCACCGCGTTAGGTGATGGTACTTATTCTATTCGGGCAGTACATAGTGGTCAGTCATTAGATGTATGGGAATGGAATACAGGTGATGGTGCAGAGCTTAGACAGTGGCCGTATGAAGGTGGTGATAATCAGCGCTGGTATATAGATGATCGAGGTAGTAATTATTATTCTGTGATCTCTAAATACAGCAATAAAGCAATTGATGTTTGGGGTGTTAGCATGTTTGCCGGTGCAGATGCTCGGTTATACTCTTATTGGGGCGGGGCTGGCCAATTATGGACTTTCCAAAAAGTAGGCAGCTCAAGTGAATGTTATGCGGGTGCAACTATTACCAATAAATTTGTTGATTGTGGTGGTAAAACAATTGGTTTAAGTTGTTCTGGCGATGATGAAAGTCAGGGCGCTGTATTAACGTTAAATAACTCATCAATTCGTAATGTTAAGTTATCATCATCTGGTGGTGCTGACGGGATTCATTGTACTGGCGGTAACTGTACGTTAGCGGATGTAACTTGGAATGATATTTGTGAAGATGCGGCAACCAATAAGTCAGAAGGTGGCACTATGACGATTGTCGGTGGCTCAGCTTATAACTCAACTTCTGGTTATGGCGGTAATCCAGATAAAATCTTCCAGCATAACTCTAAAAACAGCACAACGATTATTTCTGGTGGTTTTACTGCGTATGGTACACACGGTAAATTATGGCGTTCATGTGGTAACTGCTCAAATAATGGTGGTCCGCGTAATGCCATTATTTATGATGTCAATATTGATGCAGATATTGGCTCAATTGCCGGCGTTAACCGTAATTATGGTGATAAAGCAACCATTCGTAACTTGCGAATTAAAAATTATTCATCAGGTAATCCACCTGTTTGTGAAGAGTATCAAGGCGTGCAAAGCGGTAGTTCATCGACTAAATATGGTCAGGCTTGGAACACCGCAAGTTGTGATGTTTCAACTTCTGATGTGAGTGGTTTATAACCGTTAATTTGATAAAATCAGTATCCTTTTTGTATGGATACTGATTTTTTGTTTTAGCGCTATAAATCAGTCTTATAATCGCTCTAGAATAGCTTGGGTAAACTCAGTTGTACCTGACTCGCCACCTAAATCACGTGTTGTCCGGTCGCCTTTGGCAATGGCATCTTTAATCGCGTATCTAAGTTTGTCGGCTTTGTCTTTCATCGATAAATATTCAAGCATTTGAACAGCCGCTAATAATACTGAGGTGGGATTCGCCAAATTTTTACCGGCAATATCCGGTGCGCTGCCATGAACCGCTTCAAAAATAGCACAATCCTGACCGATATTGGCACCAGGAGCCATGCCTAAACCACCAATTAAACCGGCACATAAGTCTGAAATAATATCGCCAAATAAGTTGGTGGTAACAATGACATCAAACTGTTCAGGATCCATAACCAATTGCATACAAGTGTTGTCCACTATCATGTCGTTACATTCAATTTCTGGATATTGCAATGCAACTTCTTTAGCCACTTTTAAAAATAAACCGGATGTTGATTTTAAAATATTGGCTTTATGCACTATGGTCACTTTTTTGCGACCTTCGCGCTTGGCTAAATCAAACGCAAAACTCACAATTGCTTTTGCACCTTGTTGAGTGATTTGGCTGGTCGCTTCAGCCGTTTCGCCATCGGCTGAAATTGTTTGGCCTAAACCCGAATACATGCCCTGTGTATTTTCACGAATTGTAATAATATCGATATTATCGTAACGGGCGCGAGTACCTTTGAACGAAATCACTGGGCGTAAATTTGCATATAACGCAAACCGTTTGCGTAAGGTAACATTTATTGAGGTAAAACCTTCGCCAACCGGTGTGGTTAAAGGTCCTTTTAAGACAATTTTATTTTTGGCGATAGATTCAAGTGTGCTGGCAGGCAATAAGTCACCTGTTTTTTCCATTGCCGCTAAACCTGCATCGACATATTCAAATTCAAATCCGCAATTTAATTTCTCTAAAACTTGGATTGCTGAATCTATAATACTGGGGCCGATTCCGTCGCCCGGAATCACGGTAATTGTTTTATTGGCCATAGAACCCTCTTAATTGAGTTTGCTGGTGAGAGGACAAAAATAATGATGTTCTTCTACACTGTGTTGAACCAGTTGGCAAAAGCTATCCCAGTCCAAATTTAAGCATGCTAAACTTTGAAGGGTTTCATCATAAACAGGATTGGCTTGCTCGGCAAGCTGATCAAGTGTAAAGATTTGCGGTGTTTTAAAGATTAAACCTATGGCTAAAATGCTTAATTTTAAGCTGCTAATTAGGCTTTTTTCAGTTTCTGTATAATGATTTTTACTTTGCTGTGTGGTAGCAGCGAGCGCATTTATTTCAGTAAAACTTAATCCGCAGTTGCGAGCTAGCTCAACTGACAAATGAGTTTGTGTTTTATTTAACTTGAGTAGTTGGTGGATGTGGGTTGCTAACTGCAAATCTTGGTTAGCATAAATCGTTATTTTTGGATGATAAAAATACGGATAAAATAAACAACAGAGCAATAACTTAGCTTGCTCAGGATGCACTGAATCTGAATATTTGGCTAGTTGCGCCGACATATTTTGTGCTAAAAATAAATATTGTTTTAACGGCTCACTAAACTGATGTTTTAAATTAAGCAGCGGAGATTTTAAAACATGGTGTGGTAGCCAAAACTGTAGCGCATCACTGCCTAAATACATACTGGCCTGATTAACCGATAAACTTGAATTTGCAGCACGTTCCGCCGGTAAATTTAATGAATAAGCATATTCAATTAAATTTTGAGTAGTGGTTTGTTTAAATGACTCACTAAAAGCTTGGTTGAACCGGTTGGTTTGTATTTGCAAAGCTTTGGCTAAATAATCCAACGGTTCGTCATTTTGTTTAAAGTGTTGATTTAACAGCCGTGATTGCGGATCAATATTTAAACTAAACTGAACCAGTTTGGCTGAGCTTAATTTAATATTAAGTTCATCCAAATGGGGTAGTAGTTGAGTTTTATAAGCTTGCCGTATAGTTAACACACCTTCAGTTTCAAATGTTTGGTCTAAGGCTGATAATTTAGCTAGCGGACATTTGATGAGCTGATTATTCTGGTAAATAATCGCAAAATCATCATTGGCCGGAGCAAGATAAAACACTCTACAAGCCTGCTGTTGGTAACTTACCAAACTGCCTGCCGGAAATTGCCCCCACTGCTGATACAGCAAATTAAGTAAATAGCTGTCGATTTTATGAAATTGATTTCTGGCGATAAATTTAAGTTGAAGCTGCCAGTTAACTAACTGCGGATACAAAATATCTAAATTCACTAAATGGCAGCAAAAACTAAATAATTGGCTGGCGCAAAATTGCTGTTGGTTAACCTGAGCTAATATTTTGCGGTAAAGCCCTGAGCCATTAGTAAACTCATATTGATAAGCAATTAACTGATTTAAATTAGCCAAATAAACCTGAGGCTGTGCATTAACTATCAGCTCGGCTTGTTTGGCTGAATGCTGGCAGCTTTTATATAACTTGGCTTTAAATTGTTTGTCGTTTAATAAATCGCGAAGCTCAGTTTTTGTTTTATTTAAGCTGTTAAAAATGGCTATATCTCTGAGCGCGCTGGCACAAAGTAAATTAATTGCCTGCGTTTGAGTCAAATGAAGCGACTCAATTAAACTTAATAGCAGCAAGTTAGTTTTTAAATACCTTTGTTCGATTAAGGTTAAATCATCCGTTAAAAAATATAATGCACAGAGTGACTGCGGTGCTTGCTGATAAAGTTTAAGCCATTGGCGAGCTTGCTCTATAATGCGGTCAATTAATTGAGCTGAATCAATTTGTTGTTCAATTCTGCTTTGATGTAATGCTTGAAAATCTTTAACTAAATTTAATGCGGCATCGATTTGGTTGGCAAGCATAGAAGATTCAACTTGAAAATGGCTGTTTATATAAGTGGCAAACTTTAATTGCCACTTATTTTATTTGTTTTTTTGTTTAAGTTAATCGTTACTTGAGATATACGGGTATCGATACTACCAAGGAATTTTTTTGCCATCAAACGCAATAAACTGACCAGATGTTTTAGCTGTCAGTTTATCAATTACTTGTTTCATACCGGCTACCGAGGTTTGGGTATCAATTAGTGCGTTTACACCGCCCATTGCCGTTTTTACCCAACCCGGATGGAGCGAAACCACTTTGATATGATCGCCAGATAAATCAACTGATAAACTTTTTACCACCGCATTTAACGCCGCTTTTGACGAGCGGTAAATATAACTACCACCTGAGCTATTATCCGCCATGCTGCCCATTTTACTACTTAAAATAGCGACTTTTTTCTCTTTACCTAAAGTTAAGTTAGGGTAGAGCGCTTCAACTAATTTTAACGGCGCAATGGTGTTAACCTCTAACGTTTTTAACCACTCGGTTGAATCCACCTGACCAAATTGAGCTCGCTCGTCTTTAGGACCATAATAACCGGCATTGGCAATTAATACGTCAATGGGTTGATTCGCCAGCATCGCTTTAACACCGGCAATTTGCTTGTCATCTGTTATATCTAAAGACAAGACTTTAATGTTTTTATGGGCCTGACTTAATATTTTTAAATCATCTTGCTCAAGTGGGTTACGGGTGGTCGCAATTACCTGATAACCCGCATCATGGTATTGTTTAACAAACTCAAGTCCAATCCCCCGGTTAGCACCGGTAATAAAAACGGTTTTTTGCATCATAATTCCTATCGCCTGTTATTTTTGCTCTATTTGATAACAAGGTTTATATGTTGTGCCCGGTAACTTCATTCTGCCTTGCTCAACAAAAGCTTTTAATAAATTATCAATCATGGTCATTAATTGTGGTTCACCATTAATGGTGAAAGGCCCATGTTGCTTAATTTCGCGAATGCCTTCTTCTTTTACATTGCCGGCAACGATGGCTGAAAAAGTACGGCGTAAATTGGCTGCTAGCAGGGCTTTATCCTGAGCCAGATTTAAATTTAATTCAGCTACATTATTATGGGTTGGCGCAAATGGTTGTTGAAAATCCGGCTCAATTTTGAGTGACCAGTTAAAATGATAAGCATCACCAGTTTCACGGCGGTGCGCTCTCACGTTGGCCATATTGTCTTTCATGTGTCTGGCAACAGCCGCTGGATCATCCACAATAATGGTATATAAATCTGCCGCTTCCTGACCAAGAGTTGCTTTTACAAACTGGTCTATTTCAACAAAATAATCAGCACTTTCTTTCGGGCCAGTTAATACAATTGGTAAACATTGTGATTTATTCGCTTGATTCAGCATAATGCCTAAAATGTAAAGCAGCTCCTCAGCTGTACCAACACCACCCGGAAAAATGACGATGCCGTGGGCAACTCGTAAAAAGGCTTCCAAACGTTTTTCAATATCCGGCAAAATCACTAATTCGTTAACAATTGGATTTGGTGGCTCAGCCGCAATAATTGAAGGCTCGGTTAAACCTAAATAGCGACCGCTTGAGATACGCTGTTTTAAATGCGCAATTGTGGCCCCTTTCATTGGTCCTTTCATTGCGCCAGGACCACAGCCAGTACAAATATTAAGGCCACGTAAGCCAAGTTGATAACCAACATCTTTAGTATATTGGTATTCATGCTCTTTAATTGAGTGACCGCCCCAACATACAATCATATTTGGATCTTTATGAGCTTGTAATGCGCCAGCATTTCTTAAAATATCAAATACATAGTGAGTGATATGAGTCGGGTGTTCTAAATCTATTTTACTTAAGTCTTTTAATCGAATACCGGTAAATAAAATATCGCGTAATACATCAAATAACAGTTCTTTAATCCCGGTAATTAATTCGCCATCAACAAACGCATGGCTTGGTGGATTAATTAATTGAATTTTTACTCCGCGCTCACGTGGGATTAAATTGATATCAAAATCTTTAAATTGCTCATATATTTCGTCGCTATTATCAGTGTGGCTACCTACATTTAAGACCGCCAGCGAGCAGTTTCGGTATAGACGATATAGTTCACTAGTTGAAGATTGTTTTAATTTGTCTACCTCAAGCTGAGATAATAAATCCATTGTCCCAATAGGGTTAATTTCTACGATCATAAACACCTCATTTGCTCAGTAGAAGAGGGGAAAGGTAAAGAAAAAAGAGTTACCTGGTTATTATTACTTTATTGCGCCCAGATGATTTTGCTTGATATAAAGCTTGATCAGCACGATCAAAAGCACTCTGTGGCTGGTCAATTGCTTTAAATTGGGTTGCCCCCATAGAGATAGTGACTTTTAAATCAGCATTTTTAAACTTAAATGGAATATTACTAATCGCTTCACGTAAATGATTTAATTTACTTTCTATTTCTTTAAGTTTAGATTCAGGGAAAATCAAAACAAACTCTTCACCGCCATAACGGGCAATATAATCTGTTTCTCTTAAGCCTTTTTGCAAAGTAGCCGCTACTATTTGTAAGACCCTATCGCCAACTGAATGGCCAAATTTATCGTTAATTGATTTAAAATGATCTATATCTGCAACCACAACACATAAGTCATGACTGTAACGCATCCAGCGGCGATATTCTAATTCCATCCGTTCATCTAACGATGCCCGGTTGGGTAATTTGGTCAGCATATCCTGTAAAGACTTAAATCTTTGCTCAGAGAGTTTCTTTTTATATTCTTCAGCTTCAACTTCTAAATCTTTTAATCTAGATTCCATTTCCGATAAACTATCTATTAATAGCTGGTGCTCTTCGGATTCTAATGACTCTTTTTGGTTTAATGCATCTACAATATCTTTGATTCTTAAGTTAATTTGTTGTTTTAATGAATCTAGTGAAGTCGCTTTACTTACCTCTTCAGACATACCTACAAGGTTATTCTTTAATTGCTCATTTAGCTTCTGTTTTGATTCATTAATTGCTTTTGAGCCGTTGATTGAAGTAGCTACTGCATGATGAACAGAATTTAACGCATCGTTTAAGCTAAAAAGGAAGCTTTGTGCAGATTGGCGTTCTTCGGTAATACTACTAACCACTAACCGAATGACTTCAACACAAGAGCTTACTAAGGTTTCTGTAGTCACATCCTGCGATAGTGTATGTCTTACTTGATCTATTTTTTCTGCTTGTTCACCAGAAAATGCAATATTGCTTAATATATTGACTAATTCGGCTGCAACTTGCTGGCGTAGGCCATTTAAAACTTGATTTTGTTCTGCCGTGAATACGTCACCATCTGGTTCTTCTTGCTCTTTATTTTGAAGTACTGAAAAGCTCTGATAACTTTCAACTAAGCGCGTTAAGATAGGTAATAAGTGGATTATACTGGTTTGAGGCTGCTCTATGTCTTTAATTAATGTTCTGAGTTTTCTTCGAAATTCATCAGGCAAATGTTTAAATTTTTGTAGCGTTTTAGCTGATTTGAGTAATGTTTCTTGAGCTTGTAAGAGTTGTTGAGCATGTTTACTAGTGTGTTGGTTTAAGAGCTGATTCAGTTCATTTAATAGTGGGTCAATTTTAGTTATATTAGTATTTTGATTTAAAAAAGTTCTTAATTTCCCCAACCTATTATCAAGCTCTACATCTATCCCTTTTGCTGTGTTAGTCAATTTTACTATAAAGGATGTGAGTGTATTGAATTGCTTTTCATAGCTTTTTTCCAAGCTTTGTCGAGCTTGGATTGAGATTAATAGTTTCTTTTTTAATAATTCAATTTTTTCATCAGACACTTATTTTATTCCTAACAAAACATAAGAGCAGGTAATACAACTTTGTAATTGACACTAACAGAAATCAATCTAACTATAGCTTAACTTTATTTAGTTATTAAAAAATTTTCTATAGTTTTAAAATACTTGAGTATAATACTTTGTGACAGTATTGTCTTATTTATTCAACTTGTTTTCATTATACTTTATTATTGCCTCGCTAGTCTGTGCCAGCTTAAACCAGATAATAATTGTGTATCAGAAACTCTAACCGGATTAATGTCTAAACCACCACGGCGGGTGTATCTTGCATAAACCAATAACGACTGAGGTTTAAACTTTTCGTTAATGTCGGTATAAATTCGCTCAACACAATGTTCGTGAAATTCGTTGTGATTTCTAAAACCAATGATATAAGTTAATAAACTGGCGTGGTCAATTTTAGGACCAGTATAACTAATACAAACACTACCCCAATCCGGTTGATTGGTGACTAAACAATTCGATTTTAATAAATGCGAATTTAGCGTTTCGGTTACAATCGTTGAGTTTTCTGCTGGTTTGAGTTTATCCGCTGAATATTCATAATCGCTGATTGTTACTGGCAAATCGTCAATTAATTCACCCGGTAATTCAGAAATCCCTTTTGCGGTATAATCGGCCAGACTAAATAGCTTAACTTTAACTTCGTAGCCAGATACTTGGCTTAAATCTTTTTGCATTATTTGTGCAACTTGATTGTCATTATTAAACTGGCTTTGGTTAAAACTGTTTAAATATAATTTGAATGACTTAGATTCAATTAAATTATCTGATTGTGCATTAAACTCAAATTCAGCAATTTTAACCACGGGTTTGCCTGATGCTTCTAGCCATGAAACTTCATAACCAGTCCAAATATCGACGCCGGTTAGTTCAGGCACATTATCGCCTAAAGTGGCTCTGGACATAGCTCTTGGCACAGCTTGCAGTAAGTTAGGATCGTATTGAGTGGCGTATTGAGTTTGTTTTCCCAAAGTTAACTGGGCTAGTAAATCACTTGAGTTCTGCTGCGACATAAGGCTAAATGACCGTTTCTGAATTTTAACTAAAAATTGTGTGTTTTATGACCGAAAAATTAACTGCTGCTTTAACTGATTATTTTCAGCGTGCCATTCAACAAAATGGTGAGCATGGTCAGGGAATTATTGAGTATGATCCAGATTGGCAAAGCCCTTGTCAATTAACAAAGTATGATGACAGCCGAATTTTTTGGCAGCCGCAAGTTCGCTCACGTGAAGCTGATTTAAATAATATTGAACAGGCTTTGGGTCTTGAGCTTAATCCTGATATTAAAACTTTTTATTGTCAGTTTTTTGCACCAACGCTTGAGTCAAGCTGGCAGGGAGATAAGCTCAGTTTAATTCAGGTATGGAACGAGCAAGACTTTGAAATTTTACAGGAAAATTTATTAGGTCATTTAATGATGAAACAAAAGCTAAAACAATCACTGACCGTGTTTGTTGCTGCAACTGATGATGACGAATATTTAATTTCTGTAGTGAATGCAACTGGCGAAGTGGTGCTTGAACGGGTTGGATGTGAACCCAAACAAAAACTGGCTGATAACTTGGCTGAGTTTATCAACCAGCTTAGCTTTGAGATTAATTAGAGGCTGTTTATTTTTGCGATTTTATCACTCAGCAGGGACAACGCTCCAAGATAAACCGTCTCTAAGTTAACTGGCTTAATTTAGCGATTTGTTTGGTTAACTCTAAAACCTGATGTTCAAGTGCTTCAATTCGTTGAGTTAAACTTTGGCTTTCGTTGGCTGCCGGAGATGACGGTGGCTCGTTTGCCAGCTTTATCGCAGGCTCAATATTTTTTTGATAGCTATCAATATAGGTTTGTGGATCAGCTTTAAATGCAGCAATTGCTTTGGTAATTAACGGCAGTGGCGCTGCAATAATCATTTTGTTACGGACATTAGCAACCGAAACTTGTTTGTCATCTAAATGTAGCTGGCAAATGGTTTCGAATACTTGTTGAAGTGCGAGTTCTTGTTTCATTGTTTATTAGCCGATATTTATTTAAAAAGCCCAGCTTTGTTTTAACTCTGATTATCAGACATAGCTAAACAAAACTGGTGATAAATTCTATCAGCAAACCATCAAGCGCACCAGCACACGACAACAAGTCGGCGAAGGAAACTAAGCGCGTTTTAACTGTTTGGCTTTTTGATTGTGTTTAGCAAGGTAGAGCGCTTCATCTGCCCTTGAAAATAAATGTAAACTGCTTTCACCGTTTTCCCAGTGGGCATAGCCAATTGAGCTACTCACGCAGGTGCGTAACATAATTTCTGACTGACTCATTAGAGTATGAATACGGTTCGCAACTTGAATGGCGACATCTGGATTATCGGTATCGAGAATAATCGCAAACTCGTCGCCGCCAAATCTAAAAGCAATATCGGTTTTACGAACCGATTGTTTAATAATGCTGGCAAATTCTTGCAGCACTTTATCGCCTTCAATATGGCCAAAGTTATCATTGGCAAATTTAAAATTATCTAAGTCGAGTAATACTAATGATATTTCAGTTGAGTTACGTTCGCAGCGCTCAATCGCTAATTCAATTTGCTCGTCAAAACTGGCTCGGTTACCTAACTTGGTTAAATAGTCTTTTAATGCTTGCTGTTGCAACTGGGCAAAATGCAGCGCATGTTTAACCGGTTGTGCCAGTTTGCTTTGCATGTGGTGTAAAACTTTTGCTTCTTTTGGGCCAATTTCACGAAATGCTGCATAAGTGATATAACCGAGCGTTTGCTGGTTGTGGCTTAACTCGGTGATATGCTCGTAAATGCCTTGAGCAAAGTTTTCGGTTTCTATACAAGTTGATTCACACTGAAATCGCATACCGCTCAATTGAACAAAGTTTGCCGCTTCCCTGGTAAAAGTTTGCAGCACTCTTGTTAAATCAAGCGATGCATGTAGTTGTTCAGATAGATGCGAAATATCAGGGATTAAATCTTCGTTTAAACCCGCTAGTATTTGATTTTTCAATGGATTTAAAAAACCAGTGTCGGGTGTTAAGTAACGTTGAAAATTATCCACTGTTAGGCCTCTATAATTTCTTTTAAATAAAAATACTAAATCACAGACTAAATAAGCCAAAACTATGCCAAAGTTTAAATATGTATATATATCAAATCGTTAATCTCATTTTTTTGTGCGGGTGAATAATCTATTGTCGCTGTGTCAAGCTTTTGACATGGTTAACAGAATTTGCATTGATAGCTTGTTGAAAAATGACATAAATAAGCAGACTATGGGGCTTGGGTTATACTCAATTTATGTCTATGTTTTATGTTTATTTTTCCGGTTAGGTGATTTTTGAGCGCTTTTAGTGAAGTTTTGTTTTTATTAGCCATTGCCGTTGCCTCTGTTGCATTATTCAGGCGTTTAAATTTAGCTCCGGTTTTGGCTTACCTATTTGCCGGTATTTTAGCTGGCCCCTCTATTTTTGATTTATTCTCTGGCTCTCACCAAATTAATTTTATTGCTGAGTTGGGCATTGTTTTTTTATTGTTTTCGCTGGGGTTAGAGTTTTCGTTCCCGCGTTTAATCGCAATGCGAAATATGGTGTTTGGAATTGGTTTGGCTCAGGTATTGGTCACCTTATTAGTCGGTTTTATTGCGTTATACATAGTCGGCATGAGCTGGCAAGCTGCTTTTGTGATGAGTTGTGCTTTTGCTTTGTCATCAACCGCTATTGTGATTAAACAGCTCAGTGAAAATGGAAAATTACAAACCTATAAAGGGCAGTTGTCGGTTTCGGTTTTGTTATTTCAGGATCTGGCCGTTGTCCCTATGCTGATTGTATTACCAATTATTGCCGGAGCTGGTGAAGGGGGAATTGGCATTGGTTTGTGGTTTGCTTTGCTAAAAGGTTTGGTTGTATTTGTATTGATTATGGCAACCGGAAAATGGGTATTACCTAAACTTTTTAATGAAATTGCCCGTTCTAAATCAGACGAAATTTTTGTATTAACAACGATTTTAGTCGCTTTATTAGCCGGGGCGGTTACTCATTTATTTGGTTTATCCATGGCTTTAGGGGCGTTTTTAGCTGGGATGATGCTAGGCGAAAGCCAATATAAACACCAGCTTGAAGCTGATATCAGACCTTTTAAAGATGTATTAATGGGGCTGTTTTTTGTAAGTGTTGGTATGCAGTTTGATCTGTTTTCACTAATGGATATTTGGTATTGGCTGTTATTAGCGGTTGCTGCTGTTATGTTGATTAAAGTCGTCATTATTCAGTTAATTATCCGGTCATTTAATTATAAAAAAAGCGATGCATGGGCTACCGGATTAATGTTATCTCAGGTGGGAGAATTTGGTTTTGTGATTGCGGCTTTAGCATTGGAACACAGTTTGATAGGCAGTGATGTGGCTGCAATTATTATTGGCGTTGGGGTAATTAGCATGGGGATTACCCCATTTTTGATTGCTCATGCTGAGCATTTAGGGTTTTGGTTAAGCGGCAAAAATTCCCCTCAACTTGAACCGACTGATAACCCTCAAATTAAAGATTTACAAAATCATGTGGTGATTTGTGGATTTGGTCGGGTTGGGCAAACGGTGAGCCGGTTTTTAAAAATGGAGTCCATTCCATTTATTGCATTAGATGTTGATCCAACCCGGGTGAAAGAGGCCAGTGCGGCATCTGAACCTGTCTTATTTGGTGATGCCCGTAAATTGGCTATTTTAAAATCGACCAACATTGAAAAAGCACAATTAGTGATTATTGCATTTGATGATTTACCCAGAGCCATTTCAATTATTCGTTTAGTTAAACAACATGCACCGCAAGCCAAAGTATTAGTGCGCACACATGCTGATGATTATTTACAGGAGTTAACAGAAGCTGGTGCAGATGAAGTGATTCCTGAAACTTTAGAGGGTAGCTTAATGCTGGTTTCTCATGTTTTATTTCATAGTGGTGTTCCGGTAAAGCGCATTTTTGGCAGAGTAAGGCGTGAACGAAAAAATCATTATCATGGTTTACATGGTTTTTTTCGGGGTGATAGCTCAAAAACGGGTAATGATGAGATAGAATATTTACATGCTGTAACTTTAGTGGAAGGCGCATTTGCTATTGGTTATCAGTTAAGTGAGTTAGATTTACCGCTGGAGCAAGTTGAAGTAAGTAGTATTCGGCGAAACGAACAAGATTACATAAATCCAGATCCTAGTGTTGAGTTAAAAGCCGGTGATATTCTGGTATTACTGGGTAGCCCACATAAAGTTGAAAAAGCAGAAATCTATTTACTCGAAGGGCGCTGATTTTAGCGTGCGAACCGCCTTATTAAGTTTTAAGACAGATAAAAATCTATGAGACCATCCCATTTTAATGACTTTCAGGATAAAGCGTTTAACTTTCAGGTTATTCGCCAAATGTTACCCTATTTATTTGAGTTTAAGTTCAGAGTTGGTTTAGCGCTGTTCTGTCTTATTTTGGCAAAAGTAGCCGGTGTTAGTTTGCCTTTTGTATTAAAACATATTGTGGATGGGTTAAATGTATCTGAGGCACAAGCTCAAATAGTAGCTGTACCGCTGGCGCTATTATTTGCCTACGGTGGTTTACGGTTTTTAAATACTATCATTGGTGAAATTCGCGATACTTTATTTGGGCGGGTGACAGAAAGAGCCATGCGCAGATTAGGTTTACAGGTTTTTCAGCACTTACATGCGCTCGATATCGATTTTCATTTATCCCGCCAAACCGGTGGCATCGCCAGAGATATAGACAGAGGCACAAACGGCATTAGTTTTTTAATGCGATTTTTAGTCTTTAATATTGGTCCAACTTTGTTAGAGATTGGCATAGTTATCGGCTTATTTTTGGTGAATTATGGCTGGCAATTTGCGTTGGTTATTATTGTTGCTGTGAGTGCTTATATCGGTTATTCCATTTTAGCAACAGAGTGGCGCACCACTTATGTCAGGCAAGCAGCTAAAGCTGATTCCACTTCAAGCACCCGCGCGATAGATAGTTTATTAAATTATGAAACCGTAAAATACTTTAATAACGAGCATTACGAAGCTCAACGTTATGACACGGCATTAGCCGAATGGGAAGTTGCAAAACGTAAAAACCGACTCAGTTTATTTGTTTTAAATGCAGGACAAGCTTTAGTGATCGCCGCCGCGATGACCGCCATGATGATTATGGCTGGATATGATGTGGCAAACGGTAAAATGACCATTGGCGATTTTGTTTTGGTTAACGCATTTATGATGCAGTTATTTATGCCCCTTAATTTTTTAGGTTTTGTTTACCGCGAAATTAAAGGCTCTTTAGCCAATATAGAGCATATGTTTGAGTTATTGAACCGCCAGCCTCAGGTGACTGAGCCTAATAATCCTGTTGAGTTACCTACCTGCGCCGGAAAAATAGAATTTAAACAAGTTGATTTTAGTTATCAGCCCCAAAGAGCAATCTTAAGACAGGTTAGTTTTAAGATTGAACCCGGACAGAAAGTAGCTGTGGTCGGTGAAAGTGGCTCGGGTAAATCTACTTTGGTTAAATTGTTATTTCGTTTTTATCAACAAAACCAAGGCGATATTTTATTGGACGGGCAATCAATAGATAGTTTAAGTTTGCAGAGTTTGCGCAAACAAATTGCGATTGTGCCGCAGGATACCGTGTTATTTAACGATACCTTAATTGAAAATATTCGTTATGGTCAGCCGGATGCAAATAACCAGCAGGTAGAGCAGGCAATTAAAATGGCTCATTTAGACGGATTTATTGCTAAATTACCAAACGGGGCAGAAACCTTAGTGGGTGAGCGGGGGCTTAAATTATCTGGCGGTGAAAAGCAGCGGGTTGCTATTGCCAGAGCCATTTTAAAAGGTTCACCTATCTTAGTATTTGATGAGGCAACATCTGCGTTAGACAGTGAATCTGAAAAAGCGATTTTAAAAGCATTTAAAACTGTGGCTCAGGGTCATACCAGCTTGGTGATCGCACACAGGTTATCGACTATTGTTGATGCAGATAAAATTATTGTGATGCGAAACGGAGAAATTGTTGAGCAAGGCAGCCATAATGAACTGATTTTATTAAATGGCTACTATGCTCAAATGTGGCAATTACAACAGGCGGATATTGATTAACTTAATAAAACTTCACGGAAAAAGCGGTGTAAATCTATTTTAAAATCTTCCGGTTTGACTGCTTTTTCTATGCTTTCATCGCAATAGGGTTTGGATAAATCAATGTCTTTAATCTCACTATGGCGTTGATACTTAGTATGGTAGAAAACCTTAATGATAGGCTGTAGCGGATTTTCTGGGTTAGACTCTGTTACAATTCCAAGTTTTCCACTGGTTAACAATACCAAAGAGCCAACTGGGTGGATCCCGATACAGCGGATAAACTGCTGAAGTAATTCAATATCTAAGCTATTAGGAGTCATTCCCAGCATCATTTTTAATGCTGCACTAGGCGACATGCCTTTTTTATATACTCGCTCTGCTGTCATTGCATCGTAAATATCAACTATGGCAATCATTCTGCCTGCCTGATCTATTTGCTGATTTTTAAGACCATTAGGATATCCACTGCCATCTAGTTTTTCATGATGCTGAATAACTATCTGTATTACATCGCTTGAAATGCCATCAACTTGACTTAGACTATCAACACCTTTGATGACATGTGATTTCATCACGTCAAATTCTTCCGCTGTTAACCTTCCAGGTTTATGAAGGATTTCATCT
Organism: Catenovulum sp. 2E275; assembly: GCF_025515275.1. GTDB lineage: Bacteria > Pseudomonadota > Gammaproteobacteria > Enterobacterales > Alteromonadaceae > Catenovulum. The sequence continues at coordinate 12,956 of NZ_JAOPFU010000019.1, read as the reverse complement.
GGAATAAGAATTTTGCCTATATCATGTAAAAAAGCAGCTAAGGCTAATGTCTCTATTGTTTGTCGAGGTAAGTTTAAATGTTTGGCAAACATTGAGATTAAAATAGATACATTAAGAGAATGTTCCATTAAATAGGCATCTTTTTCACGGATTCTAGCTAAGCAAGAAAGTGCATCTTGATTTCTAAATATTGAATCAATCAGTTGACTTGTTAACTCTTGAGCTGGCTTTAAGTCTATTTTGTGACCTGAAGATATATCCTGTAAAATTTTAGATTGTAGAGTTTTAGCTTGCTGATAAAGCTTATTCGCTCTTTTAATTTCTTGTTGTACGGGTGTTGTTTTATATGGAATTTTTTCTTGTTCTACTGGCTTTTCTTCTATTATTTGGGGTTCAGTTTCAGGCTTTTTAAGTGTTTTGTCTGGATCAATTTGTACTTCATCAATTCCTTTTTTAATTAACTGATCAATCAGTCCTTTGGATTTTATCCAACCTTGTGATTTAACGAGAACCTGACCATGTTGTTTGGTAACTGCGGTTACATACATACCAACTTCAAGTTGTTTTATCGGAATGATTTTTAGCATTTTATCTCACATTAAAAACGAGGTTTCGGTTTGTATTTTGATCAACAGCTCTAGATATAAACTTAACTAGAAAAACAAAGATTCGTTTTTGATTATAGCGGGTTAGTTACACTTTGGAAGTAACAAAGTTGTTAAAATTAGCTAAAATGACACTTGGTCATTTTAGCTTCAGAAGTTTATTGCGCCAAAATCGTCTTATCTAAAATAACTTTGATGTATTTTTGCAATACTTGCGGTGGTTGATATAAAAGTTGCTCAAGATTACTTTGGGTATTGGCATCTTCACCTTGTTCTATTGTGTGTAAATCGGCGGCTTGTGCCAAAATGTCTCCTAGTACAATTGGTTGATTAAATTGCACTTGTTTATTTAAGTCACAATAGTCGATATAAGCGGCCAACACTTCCACTAACGCGGCTTTATAATAAACAGGGTGAGCTGGTTGAATTAGGTTGTCGATTAAACGGGCAAAACTTTCTTCACCTGAGGTCATTGAGCTACGGATTAATTCGCTTTCTAAACAGTTTTGTTCAGAGGCTTTATCGGCAAATACAATTTTTGGACAGTGCGATAAACTTTGCCAGATAGCCGTTAAAAAATCGTCATCAAAGCGGGTGATTAAGCCTCTCTCTGAGCGCCATGATAACCAGTCAGTATCCATTGCATAAGTTTGGCGGTTAAAGTCTTTTAAATTACCATCTTGTTGAGAAAAACTGGCTTTTACATCATAGTTGTAAGCCTGATGCTGAGATTCAAGCAATGATTGAATATGCTGCATAAATTCAAACGGTGACATTTCTGCCAAACCATCTAAAGTTTTACATTGTTTAATCTCATTATCGGTACACAGTGCCAATAAATTATTTAAGTGAATAGAACGGATACCATTAAATAATTTTAATTGAGTACGCATGGTATAACCTAAAATCACCAGAATTTCCTGAATTAAGGCTCGCTCAATTGGATTACGGCTGACGGAATCTATCGTGTGAACTAATTCATCTTGCTGTAAGTTGCTGGATTCGCCGGATAAAACGGTTTGATTATCTGTCCCAATTAAAATCGTTAAGTTACGTGAGCACAGCAGAGATAAATCATCCGTTAAATCTGAATGCGACATAGATAAAATAGAAAAACACCAGCGAGCCGTTAACCAGTATTCTTTAAAGACCGCTTGATGATAACAATCAAGTACTAATTGTCTAAAGCTGAGCGGGTCAATTGAGCCGATATTTGATTCTAATCCGTACTTGTTCAACCACTGGCTTAATTGTACATATAAAGCTGCATCGCCTAATTGCATTAACTGGTTATATTCACTGGCTAATGGTTCAATTAATTGCTCTGGTAAAAGTTGCGGCGTAATTTGCAACTGGCCTTTTGTTTGGACGCTCATGCTAAATTTAAAGTTAGATAACATAAATTTATTTACTCTTGATGCGCGCTGAGCCAAGGTGGCAGAAGCGTAACCGACATTGCTGTGCTCGTTACGAAGTTGCAGTTTTTTTAAGGTATTAAATAAAGGTTTTATATTAGCTGAGTTGCACATGGACTCAGTGACCATGTATGTCATTACAGCAACTTCTTTGTTAATCCAGTGTTTGTTCAGTAAAGCAATTTCATTTAGTAAAACATCACTTTCCAATTCACCGTCGTACAGGCGATAATTATTTTGCTCGCTGTGGAGTGATGATAAACACAAATAATTGGTTTGATTAATACAGTAAGTATGTGCAGTTGCTAGGCTTTGGAAGCGGCGTTTTGGTCTGCCGGTTAAGCCTAAGGCTGGGTTAGAGCCAAGTTGCTGATAAGCTTCAGCCAATTGTGATGCTGCCATTACTTTGATTGGCGCAATTTCTTTTGCAGTTTCGGCAATAACACCATGGCTTGCTAATGTTTCTTTAATGGTTTCATTTTCAGCTAACACTACTAATGCGATTTGAGTTGGGTTGCTGCGGCTTGAACGCTGACGTAATTTTAGTGGATCTATATCATCGTCCAGCACTAAACCTTCATCCATCATCACACCTAAATAATATAAGCTTTGCGCCCAAACTAAAGGTAAGTTTTCGTTGGCAACTCTGGGTTGGCTACGTGGATTTTGTCTTTCTGCATCAATATGTTCAGGGTTTAAATAATATAGTTCAGGGATTAATAGCTGGCCGTTTTTCTCTATCATTAATGATTCGATTTTACGGCGGTATTGTTTAGCTGATTGGGTGTCTTTATCAAATAAGGCTTGAACATATAAATAGGTATAAAACAGCGGCCACTCAGATTCAATATTGGCAAAGTTGGTTAACTCGTTATGTTCATAATGAATACGGCTGTGATCTTCAATTGCTGTTTGGTGGCCGTCCCATAAAAAGCGTTTACAGCCATAATGTCCACCAAGCTCAGATAAAATTTTATCTCGAGTTTTTTGCACCAAATTTTTATCGCCAACGGCAAACGCAGGAAAGCCGATAATACTTAATAGTGCGCTATCAACTTCTTTTGAAACTGATTCTCTTGGCAGTAGGCGGGCAAGTGTATTACGCGCGCGCGAAATACCATCCGGTACTGTATGCACAACAGCCCGTTGAGAAGCATTTGCACCAAAAAGGTTAAAACCGTCTAATGCTTGCAGTGCTGCTTTGGCCATACCAACCGAGCTAGCATTGATTTCGGTTTTACCATTATTAATTTTATTACCGCGCTCCCAAATCCCATAATCTGGAATACGGTAAGCAAACCCAATGTAATAAACTAAGTTTTGAATAAAATCGACTTCATCAAAGGTATTGATAATGCGCAGCCCTGAAGCTGTCATTTGTGCCAGCATTAATAAAAAAATGGATGTGGCGTCAATTTGTAAATGTCCCCAAGCATCGTCCGCCACAACAGTTAAACCGCTGGCGGTATCATATTTAGCGTGTAGTGCATCTTGAGCGGATAAAGTATGTTTGAATACTTCAACTTTATCGGACTGGCGCATCATGGACTGCAATAAACCGCGCATCAGTTTTATAGTGGCTTGATTTAGCTCGTCACTACGCTCCGTTTCACCATGACGGCGATAAGCAATGCCTAAAGACCAAACACTTAAAATAGAATAAACGTTATCTCGCACCCAAGCATCGGTGTAATTACCATGAGTTGTGATTGCTGTACTGGCCGGAAGCAGGCCGGTAACCGGATGCTGACGGCATAAAATGATCGAGTGAATGTCTTGGTATAATTTATTTAATAACTCTGTGTTTTTCATTCGTTATTCCTTACCGCAAATGGCTGAAGTTTAACTCTGTAATATGTCGTTTTAATACATCAGGTTAATCAATAAAGCACTTCAGCTTGATTAAAGAAGACAATATCGCTGTTATGATAATTTAAGCTGCATATAAAAGCGCTTGAAATAAAATAGACCTTTCTCTGTTTGATGGTTTTATGCAACTCAGCTCAGGTATTTAGTATGTCTAAAATGTATTACAAAATATATGCCAGTTGCTGATTTTTTTATCTGGATCGCAAAAATTAAAAAGGCCACGTTTAAGTGGCCTTTATATATCCAAGCAATTTGAAGATAAATAATAACAGGTAAAATTTAACTTATTTTAACCAGCTTGGTAATTTAGCTTCATAAGCATCAATATCACTGGCGTATTGTAAGGTCCAGCCAATTGAGTCTAAACCATTAACTAAACAGTGCTTATGAAAGTCATTAATCGGAAACTGATAAACTTTACCATTTACCGTTAGCGTTTGAGCGGGTAAATCAACTTCAAACGCAACATTTGAATCAGCATTAACAGCTTGAAATAATTCTTCAATTTCATTGTCGGTTAATTTGATTGGTAAAATTTCATTGTTCATACAGTTGCCGTAAAAAATATCAGCAAAACTGCTCGCGATCACTACATCAAAGCCGTAATCTTTAATTGCCCATGGTGCGTGTTCGCGGCTTGAACCACAACCAAAGTTTTCTCGCGATAATAAAACATTAGCGCCTTTATGCTCTGGTTTGTTTAATGGAAATTCCGGATTATCTTGTGTACCGGCTTCGTCTAAATAGCGCCAGTCGTGGAATAAATGCACACCAAAACCAGTACGATCAACTTTTTGTAAAAACTGTTTTGGAATAATGGCATCAGTATCCACATTCGATTTATCTAATGGAGCAACTTTGCCGTTAATTTGAGTAATGCCTGACATTATTTAGCCTCCATTAATTTGCGAACATCAACAAAATGACCTTCAACCGCAGCCGCAGCTGCCATTGATGGACTAACTAAGTGAGTACGACCACCACGGCCTTGACGGCCTTCAAAGTTACGGTTTGAGGTAGATGCACAGCGCTCTTCAAATCCTAACTTATCGTCATTCATAGCAAGACACATTGAGCAGCCCGGTAAACGCCATTCAAAACCGGCTTCAACAAATATTTTGTCTAAACCTTCTTCTTCGGCTTGTTTTTTAACTTGACCAGAACCCGGCACAACAATCGCTTCAATCCCGTTTTTAACTTTACGGCCTTTTGCAACTGCTGCTGCATCACGTAAATCTTCGATTCGGCTGTTAGTACAAGAACCAATAAATACTTTGTCTACAGTTAAGTCTGTTAAAAACTGACCCGCATTAATACCCATGTATTTAAGCGCAGCTTCGGCTGATGCTTTTTCAACTGCATTGCTAAAATCAGCTGGATTCGGCACAACCTGACTAACCCCAATAACCTGACCCGGGTTAGTCCCCCAAGTTACTTGTGGTTCAATCTCTTCGGCTTTTAATGTTACCACTGTATCAAATTCAGCATCTGGATCAGATTTTAATGTTTTCCAGTATTCAACAGCTTCAAGCCATGCATCACCTTTAGGTGCAAACTCGCGGCCTTCAATGTAATCTATGGTGGTTTGATCTGGTGCAACTAAACCGGCTTTACCGCCAGCTTCAATACTCATGTTACAAATGGTCATGCGCTGTTCCATTGAAAGCGCTTCAATTGCACTGCCGGTATATTCCATAACATGGCCGGTTGCGCCATCCATACCGATTTTACCGATAATCGCTAAGATAATATCTTTTGCAGTTACGCCAAATGGTAATACACCATTTACTTCAATTTTCATGGTTTTAGCTGAGTTTTGTTTTAGCGTTTGAGTTGCTAAAACATGCTCTACTTCTGAAGTACCAATACCAAAGGCTAGTGCCCCAAAAGCGCCATGTGTTGCTGTATGCGAATCACCACAAACAATGGTTGTACCCGGTAAAGTAATGCCTAACTCAGGGCCGACAACATGCACAATACCTTGACGTAAATCACCCACTTTATAAAGTTGTACACCAAACTCTTCACAGTTTTTGGCAAGGGTTTGCATTTGAATACGCGCCATTGGGCTGGCTGCATCTACCGCTAATGATTTGGTTGATACGTTGTGATCCATAGTTGCAAACGTTTTATGAACCGCTCTGACCGGGCGGTTTTTCTCACGTAAGCCAGAAAAAGCTTGAGGAGAGGTCACTTCGTGAACTAAATGTCTGTCTATATAAATTAAAGGGGTTTCACCTTCGGCAGCACGTACTATGTGTGCATCATAAATTTTTTGATATAAAGTTTTGCCCATTTTAAAACTCCGACTAGCGTCAATTTGCTAGTGATTTTATACCAATTAAGCCAAAAAGGGGATTAAACTGTTAAAATCCGCACTTTTGCTTAACCGGTATATCATATTACTGGCGAAAATTAGTGTGCAGCTAATAAATTAGCTATGTAATCACCAACTTGCGAAGTGGTTTTTGCCTGATCGCGTTTGGCTGGTGGTAATAACTCACCGGTTAAATAACCGTCGTTTAAGGTTTGTACAACAGCCGCTTCAATCGCATCAGCAATATCACCGCGGTTAAAGCTGAAACGTAGCATCATTGCAGCCGATAAAATCTGTGCAATCGGGTTTGCAATACCTTTACCGGCAATATCTGGTGCGCTGCCGCCAGCTGGCTCATACATACCAAAACCTTGCTCGTTAATTGAGGCAGACGGTAATAACCCCATTGAACCGGTAATCATTGCACATTCGTCAGAAATAATATCGCCCATTAAGTTTGAACATAACATCACGTCAAACTGGTTAGGGTAACGAATTAATTGCATAGTAGCATTGTCAATATACATGTGCTCAAGTTCAACACTCGGGTAGTCTTTTGCTACTTCTTCAACAATTTCACGCCATAAAACACTGGTTTGTAATACATTTGCTTTATCAATTGAATGTACTTTGCTGCCGCGCTTTAATGCTGCTTCAAACGCAATTTTAGCGATTCGGCGAATTTCACGTTTTGAATAGCGCATTGTATCAAAACCGTATTCTTCTTCACCTTCACCGGCGCGACCTTTTGGTTGACCAAAATAAATACCAGAAGTTAACTCACGTACTACTAAGGTATCAAAACCACTTTTAGCAATATCTTCACGCAGTGGAGAAAGCGCTTCTAAACCCGGATAAATACGGGCAGGGCGTAAGTTACTGAATAAATCAAAATGACCACGCAAACCTAACAGAGCACAACGCTCTGGTTGTTGTTGTGCTGGTAAGCTTGCCCATTTAGGACCACCTACAGAGCCAAATAAAATTGCATCTGCTGCTTCACAAGCTTCAACGGTTGCTTTTGGAAGCGCTTCACCGTGATTGTCAATTGCAGCGCCGCCAACATCTTTTTCGTCAAATTCAAATTTTACGCCAAATTTGTTTTCGGCTACTTTTAACACCTTTAAGGCTTCAACCATAACTTCCGGGCCAATACCGTCGCCGGCAAGAACTGCAACTTTCATTGTGTTTTCTGACATTAGTGATTTCCTAATTTTATTTATTTGCTTACTTAGCTTGCTCGTTTTGTTTAGCTTGCTTTTGTAATTCAATTTGATCTGCTCTGTAGGTTAAGTTCATCACATGAACCAAAGCTTGCGCCGAAGCTTCTACAATATCGGTCGACAGACCAAAACCTCGATATTTTTTGCCTTTGTATTTTACAACAATATCGGTTTGCGCTTGTGCATCTTCGCCGCCAGTTTTGGCTGCAATTGCATAATCAATAACTTCTAAATCGAGATCGACCAAGTTTAATAATGCTCTGTATGTTGCATCAACCGGTCCGTTACCCAGCGCTGAGCCCGCGATTATATCACTACCAACTTTTAATTTAACCCCAGATGTTGCAGTTTCGTCAGTTCCTGAAACGGCAGCTAAATAAGCTAACTGGTAATGCTGTTTATCCAGTTGTTGCTGATTAAAATAAAGTAGAGCTTCTAAATCGTAATCAAATACCTGACCTTTACGATCGGCTAGTTTTAAGAAGCTGGCATATAGCTCATCTAAACTATAATCTTTTTCGGTATACCCTAGTTGTTCCATGCGGTGTTTAATAACATGACGGCCGCTGCGCGATGTCATGTTTAGGTCGTTAGTGCTTTTACCTATACTTTCCGGGGTAATAATTTCATAGGTGTTTTTCGCTTTTAATACGCCGTCTTGGTGAATACCGGATGAATGACTAAATGCATTAGCACCCACAATCGCTTTATTCGGCTGAACAGGCATATTACATAACTGACTGACTAAGCGGGACGTATGGTAAATCTCTTTGGTATTAATCCGGCTGTTGGCAGCAAATAAATCCTGACGGGTATTGAGGATCATCGCGACTTCTTCAAGAGAGCAGTTACCAGCTCTTTCACCAATACCGTTAATGGTACATTCAATTTGGCGAGCGCCGTTTTGCACCGCTGAAATTGAATTAGCAACGGCTAACCCTAAATCATTATGACAATGCACCGAAATAATCGCTTTATCTATATTCGGAACGCGATTAAATAAGGTATTGATAATACCGCCAAACTCATTAGGAATGGTATAACCTACGGTATCCGGAATATTGATTGTTTTTGCACCTGCATTTATAGCTGCTTCAACCATTCGACATAAGTTATCAATTGGTGTTCTGCCTGCATCTTCACACGAAAACTCAACATCATCGGTAAATTTGCGCGCATATTTTACCGCGTTAACGCCCATTTCCAATACTTGATCAAAGTTTCGTTTTAATTTTTGCTCAACATGAATGGTTGAGGTCGAAATAAAAGTATGGATACGAAATTGTTCAGCAATACTGAGTGATTGAGCGCAGGCATCTATATCTTTTTCTACTGCGCGCGCTAAACCACAAACAATTGAGTTTTTAACATTTTTAGCTATGGTTTGTACGGATTCAAAATCACCCGGGCTAGACACAGGAAAACCCGCTTCCATTACATCTACACCTAAACGCTCTAAAGCCAGTGCAATTTGTAATTTTTCGCGCACAGATAAACTGGCTGACAGTGCTTGTTCGCCATCGCGTAATGTTGTATCAAAAATTATGACTCGATCAGACATATTTTTACTCCTGCATTGTATTTAGCCCGGAATCGGCGCAGCTCTAACAAAAAACCCGCGCTTTAAGCACGGGTTTTTGTTTCGGTATGTGATGGTATTCGCTCGAAACAAACTCACCCATGCGCAAAGCGCTTGAGTAATAATAAGTTTGTCAGCAAATAAGTCGTCATCATTTATTCAAACCTAAATTTGATATAGATTAATCAAAGGTATAAAACCTGTAGAACTGGTTATTTTGAGTTGCCAAGTTAATAATGTCAATTACTGATTCTACTTTTAACTTGGCTGTTGGCTAAGATACGCTTGAAATTCATCAAATGGCATAGGTTTAGCGTAAAAATAACCCTGAATAATATTACAGCCAAGTTCAGTTAAGCGGTTGATTTGTTCTTGGGTTTCAACGCCTTCGGCAATGGTAATCAGGTTTAGTTTTTGACCTAAAGCAAGAATGGTTTCTACAATCACTTCGCCATTGGTTGTATCCATTTCATTAATAAAAGAGCGATCAACTTTCATGGTCGTAATTGGTAGCTGGTTGAGATAACTTAAAGATGAAAAGCCAGTGCCAAAATCATCTAATGAAATATTAATACCGTGTTGTTTTAGGGTATTAAGCGATTCAATAATCACTTTCGGGTTATCCATTAAAATGCTTTCGGTAATCTCTAAGCCAAATTGCTCGGGCGATACATTAAATAAATCAATGGTATTGCAAAGTTTAGAAATAAAAGTAGGGTCCCTAAATTGAGCAATCGATACATTGACTGAAATATTAATGTTATGAATCCCACGGTTTTCGAGCTGTTTTATATGGCGACAGGCTTCTTCAATTACCCAGTCCCCAATTTCATTAATCAAGCCACTATGTTCGGCAATTGGAATAAAAATATCTGGTGAAATCATATTGCCTTGTTCGGTTTTCCAGCGGAGCAGGGCTTCACAACCTGTTGCTTTTTGAGTATCCAGCGATATTTGAGGTTGCAGCCAAAGCTGTAATCGTCCTGCTTGAAAATCTGCCCTAAGTTGCTGCACCATGCCTAACCGCCACGCCATTTTTTGTTCAAAAGCCTCATCAAAATAAGCAAATGACGGGGCATGAGATTGTTTGGCTTGATTAAGGGCAATATCAGCATATTTTAAAACTTGCAAGCCGGTTTGAGCTGTTGTTTCCCGCTGATAAAACCCTGAGTTGACATAAATTGGAAATCTTTGATTAGCCACTAATAACGGAAAACTAAATGTATCTTCTATTTTTTCAGGGGACACTTTATCCGCAGATCCAATAATGCCAAATACATCTGCATTTATCCGTGCAATCTGGCAGCTTTCACCATATTCATCCTGCAAGCGGTCGGCACAAGCTTTTAATAATTGATTGCCAATTTCCTGACTTAACCCATGATTAACTTCTGAAAAATGACAAATATCGACCAGTACAACTGTATCGCCTAGAGAAGGTTGTTCAATAAATTTATTGAGTGATTTAATAAATCCGGCCCGGTTTTGCAAGCCGGTTAGTTTATCGGTAAAAGCGGTAATTTTTAGCTCTTTAATTAAAGTGATGTTATCGAGCGCGATTGAAATATTGGCTAAATAAATTTCGATATATGAGCCTAACTCAGCCAAATTTGGGGTTGCATTAATATACAGCGCAGCTTGGTATTTCTGATTATTAATAAATAAGGTTGTATCCTGCTCTGAAATTATATTTTGTTTTTGATTAATGCATAAACTAACTTGGCGAATAATACGGTCATTGTCGATTAACTCAAGTGCTTGATTTTCATATTGCTGGTATTTTTGACTCCCACCCATAACAATAATTGGCGTTTTTTCAGCTAAGGTATTTTTAATTGCTAATAAGCCATCTGGTAGTATTTGGGTTAACAAACAAAAATGCTCAATAACCAGCTTAGCGAATTGATTAATCTGATGCTGTTGTTGCAACGAAGTGCTAGCTAAAATAATATGCTCAAGATAAAAATGGTTTTGCTTAATCTGACAAATTTGTTTATAACTGCGTAGAGCTGAGATTAAGGTGGTGACCAGTTTATTGCGAGTTAATTCAGTTTTGGTTTTATAGTCATTAATATCATATTCTTGCACTACTTGTTCTTCAGGGGCGTAACCTGGCTGGCCTGTACGCAAAATGATTCGGGTATCGTCTCTGTGTAGCTCATCACGAATTTGTTTCACCGCATCCAAACCTGCATTGTCGTTTTCCATTACGACATCCATTAATACTATAGCCACATCGTTATGACTTTTAAGGTATTCAACAGAGTCTTTGCCTGAATAAGCGTGTCCAAATAATAAAGGTTTACCAAGAATTCTCACACCAGAAAGTGCAAGTTGCGTGACTGTGTGTATTTCTTTGTCATCATCAACAATTAAAATGTGCCAGCCATATTCATCTATTGAAGTTAAACAAGCTTCTTCATTTTCTTCTGCAAACAAAAAAATATCATCATTGCCTGTTGAATTCATAAATAACCTTTATTTTTCACTAGTGAGCTTTAAGCTACAGTTTAGAAAGGTAAGTGAACTCGTTGCGCTATATAAGCTATATAAATTGGAGCAACTAGTTTCCGAGAATGGTTGATCCCTTTAATTAAATTTTAATGATGAAAGATCGACACATCTTAACTAATAGCTTAGGTAGGAATAGATAAGAAATAAAGTTTGTATATATTCTTTTAGCAAGTTTATTAAATCAGGTAGACTCAAACAATTAGCTAATATGATGTAAAACTACCTAACAAAATCTGGAGTAGTGCCATGAAAATAGAAACTAACTCTAATGTTAATTTAAAGCAACCGAACTCCCCTCCACAATCAATAGAACCTAAGCTAGAAGCTCAGGGTAAGGCTACACCGCCAACCCAAATACAACAAAACTTAAATAATGGGAAACAAAATACACCAAAAGTAGCGATAGATAATACGGCTCAAAATTTACAAAAACTTCAGGCCATAGCAATTAAATTTGGTTTAGATAAAGCTACAGGGCCGGATAAAAAACCTTTTACCTTAGAGCAAAGAGCCAATCGCCGAGACCGATTAAAATTAGTTCAAAAACAACAAAATTTAGAGCGGATTTTAGAAGATGCGGCAGAATATATTGATAGTTCTAACGCCAATGAAGAAGTTGATCCGGATTGGCTGTATCAGTTTTTTGAAGCGGCTGAGAGTATTTATTCGCGGCCAATGCAGCAGCTTTGGGGTAAAATTTTGGCAATGCAAACCGCCAAACCTAATCGTTTTTCGTTACGGGCATTAGATACACTCAAAAAAATGACTTATCAAGAAGCTTGTACTTTTCAACTTGCCTGCGCGCTGTTGTTAAAAGATAAATCAGGAACGGGCGGTAAAATTATGACAGGCTTATATCGCCAGCAAGGTATTTTAAACTGGTTTAAACCAGCCAAAGCAAAACACATTAATTTAAGCAAATTTGGACTAAGCTATCCTGACTTATTAAGTTTAATCGACCTAGGATTAATTTATTCTAGTGAAATAGAAAGCTCGCCTTTCCCGCTTGGCCATGCGCTGGCATTAGAAACCATGCAATCAAAAGTTATTCTCACCATTAAACAGCCAAATATTATTCTGACTTATTATAAATTAACTCAAGCAGGCAGAGAGTTAGCCAGTTTAATTGCAACCAGCGCAAAAGAAGAATATTTTAATCAACTCAGCGAAATATTTGCACCTGAGTGTGAAGTAATAAAAAGTTAGTGATTTTTAGCTTAAATAGAAAAAAATACAGCACAAGGAATAATAAAATTATAAAAAAATTGGTTGTGGAAGCTAGATTTGAAGCAACGACATTCCAGAGTGCAGCCCGAGGGCGAGTAAAAGAATAATAAAGATGAGACTAAAAAAGAATTGGTTGCGGGAGCTGGATTTGAACCAACGACCTTCGGGTTATGAGCCCGACGAGCTACCAAGCTGCTCCATCCCGCG
>NZ_JAOPFU010000018.1 GCF_025515275.1 Catenovulum sp. 2E275 | reverse complement strand
ATGGATGTAGGTAAGGGGCGAGAGCATGGAGCGGAAGCTTTGCAGCATTTTGACTTAATCCATTAGGCCTTCAATGCTGCGCCTCGATTAAAAAGTATTTAGTTAGAACAAAATTGGTACATCAAACGTCAACAGACCCTGGTCATTGTTTTTGAGAGCTGTTTAATTTTAAGCTTTTTTCACCACGCTGGATTTTAATAGCATATCGCCCGCCCCTTCGACTTTACAGTCAATGTCGTGATCACCGGGTAAAAAGCGCTTAATGGTTGCTTTTGTGCCGACTTTAATCACAGTTGATGAACCTTTTACTTTTAAGTCTTTAACAACAGTGACTTTATCGCCTTCGGCTAAATCATTACCAACGGCATCTTTTAACTGAATTGCATCTTCATCAACTTCCGGCTGGCTTGGGTCCCACTCATGTGCGCATTCAGGGCAAATCAATAAGTTTTGATCCGGATAAACAAATTCAGATTCGCATTTAGGGCAGGCTGGTAGCTTGTCGCTCATATTATTCTCTTTAATAATCACAAAAAAATTATGGGTATTATAACCATAATGTGAGCATTTTTGAGTTAATTACAATTAAAAAGTTATAATAACATCGCTACACCGCTGTTTACGCTGTGGTTGCCTGCCAAAAATCAAGATGAAGCTGTGCGATTTCTGCTTTTACTTCATCAATTGGTCCCCAAATTTGTACTGCTTTTTGGCCTGCATTAAATACGGTGCGACAAGGTAAATCCATCGTTGGGTTTTCATCGTGGTTGCCGGTAAACGCCAATAATTGCCGTTCGGTAATACCATAAACCAGCTTGCCAATATTCGCCCAATATTGTGTACCGGCACACATAGCACAGGGTTCTGCTGTGGTGTATAAAGTACATTGCCACAAATAATCTGCATCATATTTTTTTGCTGCCTCACGTGCCATAACCGACTCAGCGTGGTTAACTGTGTCAACATTTTGCTGAGTCATTAAAATAGTTTGGTTATCCGGCGCAACCAAAATAGCCCCAAATGGATGATGACCATCCTTTATTGATTGTTTAGCTACCTCGTTAGTGCGGCGTAAATTATGAATGATTTGCTGGTGGGTTGGGTTAGTCATGCTGGCTCCTAAGCTGTAATTTTTTGTTTTAATTTGGCTAAATTTTGAATAAATCTATATTTGAGGGCAGTTTCATCTAACTGTGTGATTTGGCCGTTTTCTACTAAAATACGGCCATTAACCAAACTGGTTTTAATTAATGCAGGTTCGCCCCCCAGAATAGGTGCATATAATCTTTCATGCATACCGTGATAACGGTAATGATCTAAATTATATAAAACTAAATCAGCAGCTTGGCCTATTTTTATCTCACCAATGGATTCTATGCCTAAAATTTTAGCGCCATTTTTTGTGCTCCACTTTAGGCATTGCTCTAAGTTGGTAGCGGTTGCGCCAAATTGACTGCGGTGAATCAGCCAACTTAAATTAACTTCCTGTAGCATAGAACCAGATTCTGACGAAGCACTGCCATCGACGCCAATTGATACTGTCATTCCTGCTTTTTCCATTGCTAAAACGGGGGCAATGCCGCTGCCGAGCCGACAATTAGAGGTTGGGCAGTGGGCAATTCCGGTTTTGGTTTCACCTAATATTTTGATGTCTTTTTCGGTTGCCTGCACAATATGTGCAAACCAAACATCTTCACCTAGCCAATTCACACTGTGTGCATACTCAACGGCACTCATGCCGTATTTTTGTTGCGCCTGAGTTTCATCAAAATCAACTTCCAATAAATGTGAATGTAATTTTAATTGGTGACTTCTGGCATATTCAGCATAAGTTTTGAGATCGTCAGGCTGACAGGAGTGAACAATTGTTGTGGGTGAAACCACCACTCTGCGCATCGCATTACAATGCTGTTGATGATATTTTTGACGGCTGTTATCAATACGTTGGATGGCTAAATCAATTGATTCCGGCACAATATTATTTTTTAACATGCCTTTGTGCGTGCCTTGCACCGTTGCTCCGCCACGGCATAAAACTAAACGAACGCCTAAATCGTCAGCCGCTTGCCAGAGTGCATCTTCTAGCTCTGGAGTGGTATTGGCATGATATAAATAATGATGATCTGCACAAGTTGTCACGCCGGATCTAAGCTGTTCAGATAAACCAATTAATGCCGCATCGTACATTAGCTCAGGAGTAAAATGTGGCCAATAGGTATAAGGCACGCTGGCAAGCCATTCTCCCAGCCCTTGGTTTAATCCGGCTGGAATGCCTTTTAAGGCCGATTGCGCCAAATGGTGATGAGTATTAACAAACCCAGGATAAATTACACAAGAGCTGGCATCTATTAATTGCTCATCCGATTGTGATTTTAGCTCATTGCCTATCTCGCTGATTATGCCGTTTTGTATTCTGATATCACAGGCGGTTGGCTGACCAGCAATCGCTTCTGCATTTTTTATTAGGTAGTTCATTTAACATTTCTCCGCTAAACAAGAGCAATGTCTTTGAGAGGTAAAATTGCTCTCACCTAACCGCTTCTACTCTTTAAAATGGGGTTAATTCGTTTCACTAAAATAGTGTCACTTTGAATTAACAAGCAAATTACACGCCATAAAAGTAGCTTTTTATTTTAAATTGACCTTTTGGTTAGTTTTTTGTTGGTGTTGTTTGGTATTAATAAATAAAGGGGTTAGATTGGTTTTTGTGTTTATCTTATCCGTTTGGTATGTTTTGGTGCTGAGTTGCTTTAATTTGGTGCGGATAAGTTATTCTAATCGCTTTAAATAAATTTAGAAAGCCCCTTTAATTGCCTAATTTACATAGGTTTTATTTAGTTGGCATAAGGGTTGCAGAAGCTTGAATGTGCGAAATTTTGCATTGAGTAGAAGCGGATAGGTTTAGATCTGATTAGAGTCACAGAGATAACGCTAGGTCATTGCTCACTACACGATTGGATAATACAAAAACTCAAGTTAGCAAAGGTGTTAATTGAGGCTTGGTTCGAGTAGTGGATTGTGATCTTATTGTTTGGTCTATCTTTTTCAGCCAGCCCAGAGCGATTGTATTTCGATTGTTAGCCAAAGATTTAAGTTAACCGGAGAAATATAATGAAATTAAAAACTTTATCTAAATGGGTCGCAGCAGCGGCGTTAGTAGTTACCTCAGCCAGTTCTTTTGCGCTTGAAAAAGTGGTTTATCAGTTAGATTGGTTACCGGGTGGTGATAAAGCGCCTGTGTATGTAGGTAAAGCAAAAGGCTTTTTTAAAGACGTTGGGATTGACGTTGATATTGCACAGGGCCGAGGTTCAACAGATGCAATTACTAAAATGGCGGCGGGTCACTCAGATATAGGATCAGCTGATATTGTTGCTTTATTAGCGGGTAAAGCTAATAACAATGTGCCGGTGACCGGCGTAATGAATTTATTCTCGCAAGCACCTTATGCATTTTTTAGTTTAGAAAAAACCAATATCAATTCAGTTAAAGATTTAATTGGCAAACAAGTGGCTTCATCACCTTTTACTTCATCTAATGTCTTTTTTCCTTACATGATGAAAGCTAACGGCGTTGAAGAAAGTCAGGTTGAGCATATCAAAGCTAACCCAGGTAGTTTAGCGCCGATGATGTTAAATGGCCGCACCGATGCAATCACTTCTTGGGTAACAGATACTACAACCATTTTAAATCAAGCCGAAAAAATTGGGGTAAAAGTTAACATTATGCCTTGGCATACTGTTGGGTTAAATATTTATTCATCCTCTATTGTTGCCAGCGATAAATTTTTAAAAGAACGTCCTGAAGTAGCTAAAAAGTTTATTAAAGCGCTTAAAAAATCCATTGAATACACTTGGGCAAACCCAGATGAAGCGGGTGCAATTGTGCATCAACTGGTACCAGAAGTAGATGGCGATGTTGCTGCCGGCACAATTAAATCAATCAAAGAATTGGTATTTAATCCGATTAGTGAAAAAACCGGCTTAGGTGTATTCGACAAAGACAGATTAGCTGAAACATGGCGCTTAACTGCAATTGCCCAAGAATTACCGCAAGATAAGTTAGATCCTGAAACCGCCATTGATCGCTCATTTTTAGGAGAGTAATAGCATGAAACCCTTTGTAACCTTAGATAAAGTGAGTCATTACTATATGACTGACGAAGGCAAGCCAGTTCAAGCATTAAAAGATGTTAGCTTTTCAATCAAAAAGAACGAGTTTGTTGCAGTAGTTGGGCCGTCAGGCTGTGGTAAATCAACCTTATTGAAGTTACTTTCGGGGTTAATGCAGCCAACTCACGGCAGTGTCAATATTTTTGGCACGCCAGTGACAGAGCCAAGAGATGAAATCGGCATTGTATTTCAGCAACCGACTTTATTGCCTTGGCTTAATGTTTCCAACAATGTGTTATTTCCAATTAAACATAAGCGCGGTCGGGTGACACAGCAAGAAAAAGAGCAAGCTAACAGTTTAATTAAAATGGTTGGTTTGGAAGATTTTGCTACCCGTATGCCGGGTGAATTATCGGGTGGTATGCAGCAAAGGGTGGGGATTGCCCGCGCTTTATTGCTTGATCCGGATATTTTAATTATGGACGAACCGTTTTCTGCATTGGATGCATTAACGCGCGAAGAAATGGGCTTTGATTTATTACGAATTTGGAACGAAAGCCCAAAAACCGTTTTATTTATTACTCATTCGATCAGCGAAGCGGTCTTACTGGCAGATAAAGTATTAATTATGAGCCCAAGACCGGGACGTTTATCTGAAGAAATTGAAATTGATTTGCCAAGACCAAGATCAGCGGCAACTGTACGAGAAAAAGCATTCAGCGAATATACCGACAGAATTCGTCAGCAAATTTATCATCCAAAAACGGCGGATATTAAAGCAATTAAAGACGATAAAAAAGTGGTGAATCTATGAGCGAATTTACGGTTAGTAAAACACAAATTTTAAAGCGTTATTTACCCGCTATTACCTTGGCTTTAATTTTACCTGCGTGGGAATTAATTTGCCGATTGTTTGATGTACCCAGTTATATTTTACCCGCGCCGAGTGAAATTTATCAGGCGTTTGTTGAGGTTGATTTTGATCGCTGGGGTTTGCATTTATGGGCAACTTTAAAAGTAGCCTTATTAGGCTTTGCTTTATCCATGTTCATTAGCATTCCGCTGGCAATGTTAATGGTTAATTCAAAATATTTATCCAAAACCTTATACCCTATTTTAGTAGTGGTGCAGTCAACCCCTGTTGTCGCAATTGCGCCTTTATTAATTACCATGTTTGGCTCAGGCGAAGCGCCGCGTTTAGCCATTACTTGTTTAATTACATTTTTCCCGCTGGTGGTTTCGGCAACAACTGGGATGATGGCAACGCCACCAGAGTTAATTGATTTATCGCGCTCGTTACGTGCACCAAGATATAAAGAAATTTTTGCGATTAGATTACCTTATGCGCTACCGCATATTTTTAGTGGGATGAAAGTAGCGGTTACACTGGCAATTATTGGTGCTGTAGTTGCAGAGTTTGTCGCGGCGGAGCAAGGGTTAGGCTATTTTATTCAATTTTCGACCTCGTTTTTTAAAGTGCCACAAGCGTTTGCTGCATTAATCTTTTTATCAGTCGTCAGCTTGGCATTATTTAAACTGGTGCATTGGGTTCAAGCTTACTTTTTTGGCTGGACTATGGCTAAAGAAAAAGCTTAATTTTCGCAACGATGTGTCGGCATAAATGCCGACCTACAAGAGAGCCCAAAGCCTTATGATAGAAAATATAGGTCGGGCTTTAGCCCGAAAATAACACGGGATTAGTGCAATGCAGGAGCAATTGCCGTTAGCCCGAAAGTATAACAGGAATTAGGTTATTCGACGGCATAAATGCCGAGCAACAAAAGTATAAGATTATTCACTTAACTGAGTAATCAGGAGTATAAGCGGCAAGGTTTATAACGTTAAAGTGAAATCTGGCATTGCTCCTTTTGGCCGGGTGTTAATACCGCACCCGATAAACCGCTTGTTGATCGCAAGTGGATTAATTCAACTGGAGAACCATGATGAACAATACATCTTATCAATTAGATGAACTTAATTTTGAAACCCAAATTGGCGGTTTAGGCACAGAGAATGATGATTATCAAATTCCGCTGATTGATATGTCAGATTTTGAGACTCGCCGCAGTGAAATCACCGAACAGCTATGGGCTGCTGCCACTCAAGTTGGCTTTTTTCAATTGAAAAATCACGATTTATCAGCCGATGAAATTAATCAGGCGTTTGCTGAGTCGGAAAAATACTTTGCGCTGGATAAATCTGAAAAACAAAAAAATCAACTCAAAGACGGTCAAAACGCTGGTTGGGAGTTTATGAATCAGATACGGCCATCAACCGGAACGAAAGATCAAAAAGAATCTTTTCAAATTACTTTGCCTAATATGCAAGGTTGTTGGCCAGACGAATCTGTATTGCCCGGCTTTAAAGCTAAAACGCTCGAATTTGAAGACAAAGCATGGCAACTCGGGATGAAAGTTTTATCCTGTTTTGCTGACAAGCTCGGCTTTGAGCGTGATTTTTTTAACAAAGCACACGATAAAACTAAGCAGGAATATCAATCGACTTTGCGTTTATTGCATTATTTACCGATGCCAAAAGAAGCGCTCGATCCATCACTTTGGCGAGCCGGTGCACATACCGATTTTGATTGTTTAACTATGGTTTTTCAAAAAGCGGGGCAAGGTGGGTTACAAGTTTGTGCCGGTAAAGATGCTAAAAACAGCCAAAGCTGGACCAATGTAAAGCCAACCGATGGGGTCATCACTTGTAATATTGGTGATATGTTAATGCGCTGGAGCGATGATAAATTAAAGTCCACTTTGCATCGAGTACGGATGCCAAAGCCGGAAGAAAGTCAGGGACCGCGTTATAGCATGGCATTTTTCTGCCAAGCAAATAAAAATGTCATTATTCAAGGGCCAGAAAAAAAATATCAGCCAATTAGCGCGGCTGATTATTTAAAGCTGCGAATTAATGCTAATTTTGCCAGCACCCAAAAATAACCTGTCTAACAAACAACAGACCTTATTTTGCATCAACTGAGGTGTGATTAAGGTTTGTTTGAGCCAAGCCATGATTAATAAAAAATATTACCGTTTTGTTTATTCATTTTTTATGTCGCTGATGATGTCTTGTTTTATGTCTTTTGTGATTACGCTATTCAATGTTGGCTGGGTTGATAACTTTTTTCATATTTGGCGTCACTCATGGGCATTTGCTTTTATGGTTGCTTATCCAACCGTATTATCATTTGGTCCACTGGTAAAGCGCATTACAGATAAATTGGTAGAATCGACTCCGGCAAAATAAAGGTATATTACTGTATTGAGGCCAGAAGCGAACTTAGAATAACTAAAGCTGAAAGTTTGCTTTTAAAGTTAGCTTTCAGCTTGTTATTGTTGCGTTTTTTTATCTCAGCTTAACCATTATATTGCACCAAACGTTTAGCTGCATTTTGATGAATGTGTTGCAGCTCATTGATGTCTGAACTTAATAACTGGTGATTTTTTACCAGCCAGTTGCCAGCACACATAACCGCTTTGGCTTTATGTGCGCCACATAAAATAAGCGCGGCGAGTGGGTCATGGCTGCCGGAGAATCTGGGTTCTGCTAAATCAAATAAGGCAAGATCGGCTTGTTTACCAACGGCCAATTCGCCAATATCATTGCGGCCTAAAACCTGAGCGCTGCCTTTAGTTGCCCAGTAGAGTGCGTCTAAATGTGTAATTTCATCGGCCTGATAACGCAATCGATTGATTAATAAAGCTTGTCTGACTTCCTGAATCATATTTGAACCGTCGTTAGAGGCACTGCCGTCAACACCTAATCCAACTTTAACGCCCGCGGCTTGGAGCTCTTTGGTGCGACAAATACCGGATGCCAATACCATATTAGAAGACGGGCAATGGCAAATACCAACTTTAGCTTGGCCTAAGCGTTTAATCTCTTCATCGTTAAAATGAATACCATGTGCTAGCCATACGTCATTTGCCAGCCAATCGACAGACTCTAAATAATCCAGCGGACGCATGCCAAACATCTTTATACAAAAACGATTTTCGTCTTCGGTTTCAGCCAAATGAGTATGTAACTGAACCTGATATTGGCGAGCCAATTTGGCAGTAGCTTGCATTAGCTCTGTGGTGACCGAAAACGGAGAGCAGGGGGCGAGTGCTATATTGAGTTTACTGCCCTCGGTATTTTGATGGTAGCGTTTAATTAAACGTTCCGAATCGTCTAATATTTGGCTATCAGTTTGTACTGTGGTTTGTGGTGGTAAACCACCATCTTTTTCACCCAAACTCATTGAACCACGGGTTAATGTTACTCGGCAATTAATTTGGCTGGCTGCATTTACTTGAATATCAATTGCTTCGCTTAATGCATCTGGAAATAAATAATGGTGATCAGCTACTGTTGTTGCGCCGGATAATACCAATTCAGCTAAACCAAGTTGAGTAGCCGCATTGAGCATATCCGGCTGAAGTTTTGCCCAAACCGGATACAAAGTTTGTAGCCAAGGGAATAAACGTTTATTCAATGCGGGTGGAAATGCTCTGGTTAAGGTTTGATATAAATGATGATGGGTATTAATTAAACCCGGTAATAATACTTGATCGCTGGCATTGTAAATTTGATTGATTGGAGATTGTGGTTGCTGATTTTTTGCCACCAGCTCAATAATTTTACCTGAGTTGAGATCAACAACTATGCCGTTATCAGCATTTTGTTGGTTGGCGGTAAAGACCGCTTTGGGTTGTTTGATCCAAAGTGTATTTTTAACTGTTGTTATCGACATATTAACCTCTGTAAATGACCTTTAAATAAACTGCCGTTTTGAATAGAGGTTAACTAAAGTATAAGTCACCTTATCAAAACAGTGAGTAGCCGGTTTAGTTTTAAACTGGCTAATAAGGCAGTGACTTGCGTGTTAATCTGCCGAAGTTTAGCGCTTAGTTTTGGTAATAACTAAGCGCTGAATACATGACTTTTATAGCGTCTGTTACATCACTTTCAATCACAGCTTCGTCAGGATGATGGCTGATGCCTTTTGGACTGCGAATAAATAGCATCCCGACCGGACAAATCTCTGCTATTGCCATTGCATCGTGACCTGCACCTGAAGGTAAAACGGGCGCTGCTAATTGATTTATTTCACAGGCAGCTGAAAATAATTGTTGAACTTGGGGAGCGCATTGCACAGCTTTTGCCTGATGTGTCCATTGCCAATCCAAGGTTAACTGTCTTTTATTGGCAATAGTTTGGGCGGCGGTTTCTATTTTATTGAGCAAAGCTGTTAAATCTGAATCTTGTTGCGCTCTGGCATCTAGTGTCATTTCTGATAAACCAGCAATCACATTGGTGGCGCCGGGTTTGGCTTTTATCGCACCAACTGTTGCGACTTCTTGGTTAGTGCAAGCCAAGGCAATTTGTTCAATTGCCAAACTTAATTCTGCGCAGGCCGCTAAAGCATCACGACGTAAATTCATTGGCGTTGTGCCCGCGTGGCCAGTTTGCCCTTGGTAACTGATAATGGCACGTTTTGCACCGGCAATTGCACTGACTACGCCTAAAGAGTGGTGCTGAGCTTCTAATACCGGACCCTGTTCAATATGAATTTCCCAGTATTGTATTATTTCAGCCGGATTTAATGCTGCGTTATGCACTTCATTTGGGTTTAAACCAAATGTTTGCAGCGCCTCTTCCATGCTGATGCCGTTTGCATCTTTGATAGAGAGCCACTGTGGTGAAAATTGACCGGCTAATGCTTTTGAACCAATTAAAGTGGTAGCGAATCGAGTACCTTCTTCGTCAGCAAAACCAACAATATCCAGATGAAAAGGTAAATCAAGCTGCTGAGATTGAGCCAGTTTTGCCAGCTCTAAGCCAAGCATAACCCCTAAAATGCCATCATAAGCACCCGCATTCGGTACTGTGTCTAAATGAGAACCTAAAATCAGGCGAGGTGCATTTTGATGTTGGCTGGCTAAGCGTCCCCATTGATTACCCACTTGATCTTGCCACACGGTTAAACCAGCATCTACCATCCAATTGGCGACTTGCTGATGACACGCTTTGTGTTTGTCAGTTAAATACTGGCGTAAAATACCGTTAGTCATTTCGCTGATTTGAGCCAACTGGTGGCAATTATGCAAAGCTTGCTGACTGTGTTTTTGTGCTAGTTCAGAATTAAGTATTTGCATCGTTTTTAAGCCTGTTCAGACTGATAAAAACTCAGTGCGGCACTACCAGCTTCACCTTTTGGCCCTTTATAACCATTGGCGTGCAGGCAAGTGTCTAAGCAGGCAAGCGTTTGAAGAACGGCTGACTTACGGGCGTTATAACCCATAGTTCCAATTCGCCAAATTTTGCCGTGAAGCGGCCCAAAAGACGTACCGATTTCGATACCAAAATCGTTTAACATTTGACTACGTACTGCATCGCCATTGACGGAATCTGGAATATAAACCCCAACTACATTGTTCATTTTATGTTTTACATCACCAAACACACGTAATCCTAAGGCCTGAACGCCGGTGAGCATGGCATCACCATGTAGTTGGTGGCGAGCAATAACATTATCTATGCCTTCATTGATCGCTATGCGTGCGCATTCGGCTGCGCAATACAGCATACTGGTAGCTTCGGTATGGTGATTTAATCTTTCTTCACCCCAATAATCCATAATCATGGGTAAATCAAAATAATTGGAGCGGATCATGGGTTCTATTCCATCTTGATGTTCTGATGTTTTTATACCGGCTTCCACTTTTTTACGTTTACGAACCCAATCAACAAATTGATCGCTTAAAGTGACAGGTGCGGAACCGGAAGGGCCACCTAAACATTTTTGTAAACCCACTGAAACTGCATCTAATCCCCATTCATCGGTTTTAAGCTCATTTCCCATAATCGAGGCTGTGGCATCACAGTAGAATAAAACATCGTGGCGTTTACAAATTTCACCTATATATTCAAGCGGTTGATTCATGGTGGTGGATGTATCGCCTTGTACCATAGCCAATAATTTAGGTTGTACTTTTTTGATTGCGGCTTCAATTTGCTCTGGCTCAAATACTTCACCCCAAGCCACTTCAATTGTATGTACTTCAGCTTGTGCACGCTCTGCTATTTCTGCTAATAAATGGCCGAATCGACCCATAATGGGGACTAATACTTTGTCACCCGGGCGAATTGCAGAAATTAACACCGCTTCAATTCCTGCGCGGGAGGTACCGTCAATTAATATTGTCCATTGATTTGTGGTTTTAAAAACCTCACGGTAACGCGCCATCGTTTCGTTCATAAAACCTGTCATAGCTGGATCGTACTGGCCGATAAGCTGAGCCGACATAGCGCGTAAAACTCTAGGATCTGCATTAATTGGCCCCGGACCCATTAATAATCTGGCCGGTGGATTAAGCGCTTCTATAAAAGATGGAACTGGCATGGATAACTCCTGCTTTCATATTATTTGAAATATGAATTTAAATATTGGATAAGGGTACTTGGTACTTTCATTAATTAAACTATTCAGCAATTTACATTGAGCAATTTAAATGCCAGTTTAATATTTTATATTATTCCTGTCCAATTGGTTATGTTTGTGGTTTGGTTTGGGCTGGGTTATGCATTTTTATGGTTCAAAATGCACTTTTTTAGGTTGTTGACCTAGTGGTTTTAAATAGGGCTTTGGGAAGTGGAGAGTATTTAAAAGCACCGGAGAAAAATCAACTTCTCCGGTTAAAACAGAAATAGAGCAGGGAATAAAGCAGAATAAAAGTTAACGGTTTTCTGGCAGTTTTAAACCTAAACCACCCAAAATAAGTTGAGCAATTGAACGGGTAATGGCCTGAATATCGCTTTCTTCATATTCAAGTTTATTTTGTAAAATTAAAATTTCGGTTTGATAGTCAGCGTAATACTGTGTGCTGGACCAAATCATAAACAGTAGATGAGTCGGATCTACCGGCGCAATTTTGTTAGCGTCAATCCAAGCTTGTAAAACTTCAATTTTTTTTCTAAACCAAGGGCGGGTATTATTGCGAATGTAATCACCTAAATAGGGTGCACCGCGAATAATTTCTGTGGCGAATAATCTGGATTGCATGGGCTGTTCACAGGCTAGGCGCACTTTTAAATAAATATATTTATACAAGGCAACTGCTGGATCGTCATTAACACTAATATCGATTAAACCTAAGTTCCAGTTGGATAAAATGCGTTCTAGTACGGCTTCATACAGGTTATCTTTGCTTTTAAAATAGTAGAGCACATTGGCTTTTGGTACATTGGCTTCATTAGCAATTGCATTCATGCTGGCACCATCATAACCACTTGAAGAAAAAAGCCTTTCTGCGGCATCTAAAATCAGAGCCTGACTTTTTTGGCGTGCTAACTCTTTTTTATTTTGTTTGGTTGGCTCTGAGTTTATTTCCACTATCTGACTCATTTTAAATCCTGTTTTAGCTTAAATTGTCATTTCCAGTTTAAATGTTTTGACCGTATGGTCAATTAAAAAAACTATAAACCAAACTCGAGTCGTTAAAAATCTTGTCGATTTATGTATGTTGGATATTTCAAAATGAGCCTATTGAATACGTATTCATAAAGTATTCTTATGAATACGTATGCATCTATTTATTTTAAATAATTGTTAAATTTAATTTATTTTTAACCTTATGATTTAAAAGGTTATTTTGTTTTCATGTATTAAAACTGATAATAGGTTGAGTTTTAAGTGGCTTTTTTAAACAAAATTAAGTGTATTTATTAAAAAGTTAAACTTACAAAAAGTTTTTTATTTTACTTAACTATTTGATTTTAAAGTTGTTTAATGTTCTTGAATTGGTTGGTTTTTATACTGATAACTTGTCAAGTTTTTTTTAGTTAATTTATTAACATAAAAACCTGGTTATTTTTAACATCTATTTCACATTGCCTGCCTGTGTTAGTTTTAAAGGTGAAGAATTGCATTAATTTGCATCAATCAACTTTAAGTACACACAAATTAATCAGGTGGGAATATGGAAACCAGAAATATCAAGAGGGCGGCTCATAAGAATAATAGATGTAGCTTATATGCCTATTCTCTGTTTTTTGTCTGTACGCTGCTAGGAAACGGATCATCCCTCGCAGCGGTTAATAGTACCTCAATTTGTTTTGACAATAATCAAAACTACCAAAACCCAACAGTGTATCTATGGAATGTACAGCCTCAAGGCGTTTTTGCAAATAGCCAGTGGCCAGGTCAAACTATGTCAGCCGAAGGTGACTATTATTGTTACGATACTCAAGCTGAGTTTTCGTCAGTTAATGTGATTTTTAATAATAATGGCGCACCTCAAACAGCAGATTTATATGCAACAGCGGGTAATACTTGTTACCAAAATAATGCTTGGACCAGTTTAGAAAGCTGTGGTTTGATTCAGACAAACCAAGCGCCAGTAGCGAATGCGGGTGCTGATATTACTATTACAGAGGGGCAAAGTGCACAGTTTGACGCTTCCGCCTCTACTGATTCAGATGGTTCAATTGTTAGTTATCAATGGGATAACGGTTTAACCGGTGTTCAGCCAACATTGGTATACGATACTCAAGGTACTTATACAGTTAACTTAATTGTAACGGATGACCAAGGCGCCACCTCAACCGATACGGTAACAGTAACGGTTGAAGCTGATGATTCAAATACTGGTTCGGGCACAATAGTATGTTATGACAATAGCTATAACCATGCTCAACCAACCATTTATGCTTGGGGGGCTGTGCCTGCTAATACAGTCGGTGATTTTGGCTGGCCGGGCGAGCCAATGCAAGCGACTGATACTGGGTTTGTTTGTTACGATTTTGGCTTAGAGCTAACGTCTATTAATGTTATTTTTACCAGCAATGGCGGTAATCAATCCCCTGATTTAACAGCGACAGAGCCAACAACTTGTTATAAAAACAATACTTGGGTTACTTTAGCTGAATGTGGCATGGGTGGTGAAGTTTCGACCTCCAACACCCTTTATTATGTTAATAATGCTGGATTAAACCCGGTCACCGCGCACATCTGGGATGTTGAACCTGCGAGCGCACTTGCCGACACTCAATGGCCGGGATTAGAGTTAAGCCAGTTAGATGATTCTAATATCTGGTATGTTGATTTACCTGAATCAGTAGTTGGCGCGAATATTATTTTTAGCCAAAATGGGACTAATCAAACCGCAGATTTAACATTCTCTAATTATGCGACTTGTTACAACAATGGCACTTGGATGAGTGCTGAAGCTTGTGGGATTGAACCTCAAGTATTAGTTGAAGCTGGTCCTGATCGTAAAGCAAATCAAAATTCAAAACTGGCATTGTCAGCTGCTGCTTCTGAAGGCGATACTTCATCTGCGGTATGGACAAGTGATGCGTGGAGCGGTGAATTAACCGGTGCAAGTGTTGTTACACCAGAATTAGTGGAGCAAGGCACTTTCACTGTAACTTTAACATTGGCTAATGGTGAAACCGATAGTTTTGAATTAGGAGTGGTTGCTGCTACTCAAGCTATGCCTGAAAGACCTTTATTAGCGGCTGAGCTTAACTTCCCGTTAGCTGGTAATGTATCTGGCGGTAATTATGAGTTTGAACCGGCTTTCCCTGCATTAAACGGATTGTTTTCATCACCGGTTATGGTAACTAATGACGGTACTAATGATTTAGTTTATGTCGTGGATAAAAAAGGGACTTTGTCAGTTTTCCCGAATGATAAAAACGTATCAGTTGCTCAAGTTAATGTGATTTTAGACATTACCGCAGAAGTTCGTGATTATCATGAGCAAGGTTTATTATCAGTTGCTTTCCATCCTGATTTTGCAACCAATGGTTACGCTTATATTTATTATATTGAAGGTGATAACGACAACGAAAGTGATAATGGCGTATTTGGTGATGCTGTATTAGAGCGCATTAAGCTGAACGATACTTATTTACCAACTGATGTGATTGAGCGCGTTGAAGTATTACGAATTGCTCAACCAGGCCCTGATCACAAAGGCGGCATGATGGCGTTTCATCCATCAACTGGTGAGTTTTATTTAGGCGTAGGTGATGGTGCTTATGGCGATACCGCAATTGAACCAACCCCGCCAGACACCCGAACTAATAACGGTGCTCAGGATACTTCTAATTTATTAGGTAGTTTTATTCGCCTTGAAATGCGCGAAACACCTAATGATCAAGGTTTATATTATGATATTCCAACCGATAACCCTTATGTAGATAACCCGAACATTCGTGACGAAATCTGGTCTTATGGCCATCGTAACCCTTGGCGCTGGTCGTTCGACAAAGTATTACCATACACTTTGTGGGAAACCGAAGTGGGTCAGGCTGGTTTTGAAGAAGTTAACATTATTAATGCTGGTCAAAACTACGGTTGGCCAATTTGTGAAGGGACAAACCACAGAGGTAACGACGGTGGTGATCCTAACCAAACTCGCAGCTGTGAAAATGATTTAACGGCACCAGTTGGTGGTTATTATCACAATACAGGTTCAGTTTCTATTATCGGTGGTTTTGTTTACCGCGGTACTCAATTACCGGGCTTAACTGGCAAGTTTATTTATGGTGATTATGTCAGTAAAAAAATCTGGTCAGCAAATGAAGATGAAACGGATGTCTTAGTTAGTGCGGCATTCCCAAGTAATATTTCATCATTTGGTACCGATTTAGCCGGTGAAAAAGTATATATCAGCACTCATGGCGCTGAATATAACGGTTTATCTACTATTTACCGAATGATTGACAGCGATGTTCAGGCAGCGGTAATTCCTGAAAAATTATCTGAAACTGGTTTATTTGCTGATTTAACAAATCGTATTCCGTCTCATGGGGTCATTGAGTACGACGTTAATTCAGACGGCTGGTTTGACGGTTTACAGGCGCGTCATTTTATTGCTGTGCCAAATGCTCAAAAAATTGAGTTTAATGAAGCTAACCTATGGGATTTACCTGTGGGTTCTGTGTTGGTTAAACATTTAGAGCTACCAATTAGTGCAACTGAAACTCGTGGATTTGAAACATCTGTTTTATTTAAACAAACCTCGGGCAACTGGGCCTCAGCAAACTATTACTGGGATGCAAGCGGTACAGATGCAACTTTGGTAAACGAAGCCATTACGGTGAATGTTGATCAATTCTTTGCTGGTGCAATCTTAAACCATGATCGTCAGGTTCGTTCGGGTAATGAATGTACCGCGTGTCATATCGGTACTGGTAGTAAAGAGCCACTGGCGATTACAACGGGTCAGTTAAATAAATCGTTTGACTATCAAGGTGTACAAAGCAATCAGCTTGATGCCTTTAATGAAATTGGTTTATTCACACTCGATATCGGCTTTGGCGTAAATCATCAGCGTTTAGCTGATCCTCAAGATGCGGCAGATAGTTTACCTGAGCGTGCCAGTGCTTATTTTGAGACTAACTGTTCTCATTGTCATAACGGCAGCTTTATGGATTTAAATTATGATACGCCGCTTGCTGAGCGGGATATTATGAATGTTAAACGGGGTGAGATGTATCGTATGGCACCGTTTGATCATGAATCCAGCTTAATTTATACCTATCAGATTGATGATGCTAACCGCATGCCTAAAGGGACTAAATTAACTAACCCGGTAGCTGAAGGAGTCTTTAGATTATGGATTGACGGTACTTACGCTAGCCAGTTAGCTATGTCTGTTCGAGCTGTGAAAACTGTGCTTGGTGTCGGTGAAACTTTACCGGTTAATGCTTACGCTTTATATGACAATGATTTTGAAGCAATTGTTAGCTCAGATGTTGTTTGGACTTCCAGCGATGAATCTGTTTTACAGGTTAGTGGTGTTCAGGGCGATGCTAATTTAACTGCGGTTTCAACTGGAACAGTAACAGTCACGGCTTCAAGCCAAGGCTTTAGTGGCACACTTGAAGTAACTGTTGAAGCTGGTCCTGATGCTGTTACTAATTTAGCTGCCAGCGCAGAAAGCGAAGATACAATTGCTTTAAGCTGGACAGATAACGCCAGTAACGAAACTCATTATTTAATTAAGCGTTCAGAAACTGAAAATGGTAGTTACCAGTTAGTTAAAACGCTAGCTGCTAATTCACAAGCTTATGTTGATACTGGCTTAGAGGCGGAAACTCAGTATTTTTATCAAGTAGTTGCCAAAGGCCAAAATGCAAACTCAGAAGCAGTGACGGTAAGTGCCGTTACTACAGCAGCAGCACCAATTGATGGTTTATCTATTGTAAGCCGTGCAGAAATTAGCCTGATTGCAGGTGAAACTACTCAAGTTGTTGCTATTGCGCAAAAACAAGATGAGTTGATTGGGGTGAGTGTGCCAGCCACATGGCAAAGTGCAGATCCTAATATTGCGACGGTTTCTGATAAAGGTCAGATCTTGGCGGGTAATACAGCTGGTGTGACTCAAGTATCAGTAACTTATCAAGGGTTAACGGCAAGTGTTGAGGTTGAAAACCTAGGTGCTGGTCAGTATATCTACTTTAAAAATTCAGCGAGCTGGGCAACACCAACGGCTTATATGTGGCGTAACGAAGGCGGGGTTGAAACCACTGTATCGGCTGCATGGCCGGGTAGCCCAATTACGTTAACGGCTCCAGAGCTAGGTGCAAACTGGTTTAAAATTTATGCGCCTTATACTTATGCAAATAGTAATGGCGACTTAAATATTATCTTTAGTGATTCAGGTGCAAACCAAACAGCTGATGATATTGCAGCAGTTAATATTATGTCTGCTAATTGGTTTGATGCGCAGTGGTTAACCAGTCAACCAGAAGGTAACGGGGTTGAAACCGGCACTCAAGTGCAAATTGGTAATGGTGAAATCACTTTAACAGGTTCAGCTAACTTATCCGGTAAATTATTTACCTTAGGTACAGTGCTGGATATTAGTGCTAATGGTGCGGCAACTGGTCTTGAATTTTCACATTGGGAAGGGACAGGCGTTGCTTATTTAGTTGACTCAACTAAAGAAACTACCCAAATGGTGGTTGGTGATGGTTTATCATTCACTTTATTAGCTGTTTATGACAGCGTATCCGATGAACATTTAACAGGTCGTCAATATTATACCGATACCGGTTGTACAGGGTGTCACGGTTATGAAGGCAATACAGGCACAAGTTTATTAGGATTAGCTAATACCTATAGTCTTGAGCAATTAACCAATTATATTGAAACCAACATGCCACTTGGTAATTCTGCCGCTTGTACTGGTGAATGTGCTTCAACCACTGCAGCGATGATCTTAGACGAAGCCTTTACTGCTCCGGCTAATGTTTGTAGCGTTGATAGCTTAGACGACATAGTGCCGCAAGACAGAGGTTACCGGTTATTAACTACACTTGAATATAATAACTCAATTCGTGATTTATTAGGGCTAGGCTCAGATGTGGATGTGACCACAGGACGTGTTCCGGCAGATATTCCGCTTAATGGCTTTTTCACTAATGCCAATACTGTGTTTACCAATGATTATGCTAAAGGCTATATCACATCAGCAGAAGCTGCGGCGGAAATGGTCAGTGATATGTATAGCTTAACCACAGGTTGTAGTGAAGTGGCTTGTTTCTTAGATGACTTTGCAAAACGTGCATTCCGTCGTCCGTTAACAACAACTGAAAAAGTAAGCTTAACCAGTGTGTATAACGACCAAGGTGAGTTAGCTTTATTAACCAGCATTTTATCGGCTCCTGCTATGCTATATCGCTCAGAAGTTGGTGAACCAACTAATGATGGTTATTACCAGTTAACTGATTACGAAGTGGCTACTTTATTAGCCTACACCTATTGGGCAACAACACCTGATAACTGGTTATTAGCAAAAGCCGATGCTGGTGAATTAAGCTCGAAATCTCAAATCTCTAATACTGTTAGCACTATGCTGCAAAGTGATAAAGCTAAACTGGCGTTTGAACGCTTTATTAGTGGTTGGTTAAATTTAGACCGAGATATTAAACCTAATGAGCTTTCAGACAGCTTAAAAGCTGATATGAGACAAGAGACTATAGAGTTTGTCAGCCGCATTGTATTTAACGGCGGTGATTATAACGAGTTATTAACGGCTCAATATAGTTACATGACAGAGCAGTTAGCACTGCACTATGGATTCGAATGGCCGGGCGGTACAGGCTGGCAGCGGGTTGATTATGATCCGGAAGAAAGCAATGGTGAGCGTGCTGGTTTATTAGGCCATGCAAGTATATTGGCGATTAATTCTGCAGGTGAAAAAACACATCCGGTTAAACGAGGTTTATTTGTGCGTCGCAACCTAATGTGTCAGGACTTCCCGCCACCACCGGTTGGGGCTGAATTAAAACCTCAAGAAGATCCGTCTTTAACTGTGCGTGAGCGTTTTGAGCATGCGCACTTACAAGAGGGTTGTGAATCTTGCCACCAATATATTGATGGTATTGGTTTTGGTTTTGAAAACTATAACTCACTTGGTAAATATGTAACTACTGAAACAACGGATGATGGTCTGGTTAAAGCCATTAATTCTGCCGGTTATATTGGCAGCTTAAACTCGGCTGAAACTTTCTTATCAGCCAGTGAAGCTGTTGTTGAGTACCAAGGAATTAATGAGTTAGCTGAGTTAGTGGCTGACAGCAAACATGGTAAAGCTTGTTATGCTCGGCAGTGGTTCAGATATGCCAGAGGGAGTCATGAAGAGTCAGTTGATGCTTGTACTTTGCAAGTATTTGGTGACAGCTTTAAAAATGGCAGTCATACCAGTTTGTTGGATCTAATGATTCAATATACTCAAACCAGTAATTATATATTACGTAAGTAGAGGAAGGCGAAGATGAATATTTTAAAACATAAAATGCAGCGCCGAGATTTCCTTCGTACAGTTGCAAAAGCTGGTCTTACGACCGCTTTTGCCAGCCAGTTTGCGTTTTCCACTAAAGCCTTTGCAGCAGCGGGTGATGCTAAACGTTTTATTATGGTGTATTACCCAAATGGATGTGTACGTGATACTTGGCACTCGTATGAAATTGGTGGTTTAACCGCGGGCAGTTTTACAACTAGCCCGCTGGAACCACTTGAAACACATATAAATAGAATATTACCAATTAAAAACTTAACGTTTGCAGGGCACGGGGGGAGTTCTGGTCACCCAGAAGCTTGTAAAGGTGTTTTCTCTGGTGGTATGGCAAACGCGACTACCTTTGATGTGAGCATTGGTGAAGCTTTAGGTGGGCAGCTAACTAATAACTTTCATGTTGGCTGTTTTTCAAGCCGGGCAAAAGATGAAAGTCACATGCCATTTACTGATAAGAATGGTAGTAAAATTAAAGTTACCGATGACCCACAGGTATCTTACGATAACTTATTAGCCGATGTTGTAGGGCAATCTTCCGGTTCTGGCTCATCAGAAGAATCGCCGGAAAAATCGCGCAGACTAAGAGTGCTGGAAGCTTTGCATGAAAACTTAGATTTATTGCAAGCGAATGCACTTAGTGTAAAGCAGCAGGGTAAATTAATGAGCCATGAAGAGTCGTTAAATTATTATCAAAATTTATTAAGCTCAAGCCTTGAAGTTAGTGGTGGTGATTTTTCACGCCCAACTATAGGTATGACGGGCAATATGGAAGATGGTGAATTAATGGCCAAAGCGCAAATGAAAAATATTGCGATGGCAATGCAGGCTAATATTACCAATACAGCAACCTTTCAGTTTATGGGCGCTCAGGACGAATCAATGATGATTAACTTCGAAAGTATTCGTCCTTTTATGGGAGACTTTGGCGTACCGCCAAAATTAACCTACAACGAAACTCGTAGCCATGTTAGTTCACATAATGAATCTGACTTATTTAACTCGCAAACCCGCTGGTACAATATGATGGTTGCTTACTTAATGGATGAATTAGCAGCCAGACCAGACACAGCTTATGGTGGGAGTTTGTTGGACAATACATTGATTTTGGTTATGTCTGAAATGGGTGGTGGTAACCATCAGCAAGAAAACCCGGGTATTTATGTGGCTGGTGGTGCTGGCGGAGCTATTCAAACTGGTAATGCGATTGATGCCGGTGGTGCTGGTATGTCTAATTTATATTTAAGTATTGCTCATGCATTTGGCTTAAATTGGAACAGCTACGGAAATAGCTTCGGCACAATAAATGGATTTTCTGTTTAAAGACTGGTTATTCATGGTTTGACTGGTTTGTTTGGTCAGACTTAGCAATATCTTGTCTATTATCTCCCCGCCATAGCCCATATAGTGTTTAGATGTTATATGGGCTATTTTTATACCTAAAAGCCAAAATCAAACCATATGATAAATGCTTAATGCAACGGCTAGCGACCACATAAATAAATTAATTTGTCGCCACTGGCCGGTTAATACTTTAATCGCTACATAAGAAATAATGCCAAGTGTAATTCCATGCGCTATAGAAAAAGTAAAAGGCATTGCAATTACAGTTAAAAATGCTGGAACAGATTCATCTATTTTTAGCCAGTCGATATCACGAGCACCTAACATCATTAACGCGCCGACCACAATTAAAGCTGGAGCCGTTGCCAGAGCCGGAACCGCAATAAAAATCGGGGTTAAAAATAGGGATGCTAAAAATAGCAAACCAACTACCACGGCGGTCATACCGCTACGTCCGCCAGATTCAATCCCAGCTGCTGATTCTACATAAGTGGTCACTGTGCTGGTTCCTAATAATGCACCAGCCGAGGTACCAACTGCATCAGCCATAAATGCTTTTTCTGCTCCGGGTAATTCGCCTTTTTTATCTAATAAACCGGCAGCTCTACCAGTACCAATTAAAGTACCAGCAGTATCAAAAATATCGACAAATAAAAATGCGATTACAATCGTTAAAAATGCACCGGTGAAAACCTGACTAAAATCAACCGCAAGTAAGGTTTCTTTTGGAAAACTTGGTAGGGTAAAAAATTTATCCGGTACATTTGCCAGTCCGGTTGCCCAAGCAATTAAAGTTAATGCAACAATGCTGAGTAATAACGCTGCTTTATATCCTTTATGCATTAACGCAGCCGTTAAGACAATCCCAAATAAAGACAATAAAACAGCTGGATTATGCAAATCACCCATAGTGACTAAAGTGGCAGAATGATCAACCGTTAAACCTGCATTCTTAAAACCAATAATAGATAAAAATAAACCGATACCAACCATAGTGGCTACTTTAAGGGTTGCCGGAATCGCATTGATCATTTTTGACCTAAAGCTGGTGGCAGCCAGCAAAATAAAAATAATCCCTTCAACAAATACAGCCGCTAAAGCGACTTGCCAGCTTACGCCCATACCTTGAACTACACCAAAGGTAAAATAAGCGTTTAAGCCCATACCCGGAGCTAATGCAAACGGAAACTTGGCGTAAACCCCCATAATTAAACAGGCAATACCGCCAGCCATTGCTGTTGCCACTGCAATATCCTGCGCAGGCATACCACTTAAACTTAATAACTGAGGGTTGATGAACAGAATATAGGCCATGGTTAAAAATGTGGTAAAACCGGCGCGAACTTCTGTTGCTAAATTAGTATTAAGTTTTTCAAAATTAAAATAACGAGCAATTAGCTCCATAACTTAGCCTTATTAATCGATGGGTTAGTGGAATATTGTAAGGATATTTAGCCGTAAATCTATCCATGCTTTAGAGATAATTAAATTTAGACTATAATTCAGCTCTTTAATACTGAACAAATGGTCAATTATGTCTGAAAAATATTATATTGGTGCAGAAGAGCTGTTGCACGACTCTTTTAAATTAGGGTTAGAAGTATTTAAAAGTGAGTTTAAACCCGACTATATAGTTGCAGTTTGGCGTGGTGGTACACCAGTTGGTATTGCGCTACAAGAAATTTTGCATGTTTGCGGCGTGCACTCAGACCATATTGCGATCCGGACTTCATCCTACGAGGGTATTGATCAAAGAGGGCGCGAAGTAAGGGTTCATGGTTTAGATTATTTAGTTAAAACTATTAACGCGGAAGACTCATTATTAATTGTTGATGATG
Source organism: Catenovulum sp. 2E275 (assembly GCF_025515275.1). Classification (GTDB taxonomy): domain Bacteria; phylum Pseudomonadota; class Gammaproteobacteria; order Enterobacterales; family Alteromonadaceae; genus Catenovulum. Next base: position 54,576 of record NZ_JAOPFU010000018.1, on the reverse strand, counting down.
TATTTGATACTGGACTTAGCATTCAGGCAATTTTAGATGAACTAAAACGTAAATGCCGTCGTAATACACCACAGGATATCCGCATCGCAACACCTTGGTTTAAACCAGACAATAATAAAACCTCGTTAATACCACATTATTTTTTGCATAAATCAGACAAGTGGCTAGTATTCCCGCATGAGTTTGATGGTTTAACACACGATGAAATTGTTGAAAACAAACCAGCCATTAAAAAATTATTTGATGAATATGGGATTTAGGTTTTGCTAATTGAGCATAACATTTAATAAAACCAGCTTTAAGCTGGTTTTATTATATTTAGGTATTTACTCTAAAACAGAAACTAAATATAAAGACGTCTATAAAAGTGAAGGGTTACCCCAAATCCCCAAAATAACTTTGCAATAAAGCGATGGCTGCTAAGCCGGCGGTTTCGGTGCGTAATACTCTTGGCCCCATTAAAACATCGACAAAATTAAACTCTCTGGCTTGGCTAATTTCTTCATCACTTAATCCGCCCTCTGGGCCAATTAATAACTGAGCCTGATGATTATTTAGCGTTAAACCAGCAATACCATGCTTAGCATAAGGGTGAAGGTTAACTCTTACCCCGTCAAAATCAGCCGCTAACCATTCGCTTAAATCAACAACTGGATTAATAGTCGGTACAAATGACCTGCCGGATTGTTCACAAGCCGCTATTGCTATTTTTTGCCACTGCTCCACTTTTTTACTCATGCGCTCTGCATTGAGTTTAACTCCGCAGCGCTCGCTAATCAGTGGGGTTATTTCAGTCACCCCTAACTCAACCGATTTTTGAATAGTAAAATCCATACGATCACCACGGGAAATCACTTGCCCTAAATGAAGTTTTAGTGATGATTCTGAGATATTTTCGACTTTATCTGAGATATAAGCGCAAACCCGTTTTTTGCTCACCTCGGTCAGCTCTGCCTGATATTCAAAGCCATCCCCATTAAACAAAATAATGCTTTGCCCGCTTTGTGCTCTGAGCACTCTGCCTAAATGATGACTGGCATCGGCAGATAACTCTGTTTCGCTATTTAGCGTTAAATCATGCGGGTGGTAAATTCGGCTTATTCTCATTAGTCTGCCTTTTTTAAACTTTCTTTTATTTAATCTGCGGATAAGAAATGTTGAAGTAAAACCTTCTTATCTGTACATCAGCTTATTTAGGTGGATCAACTTGGTTATTTATCGAGTTATTAACTCGGAACCAACCAGCAATACTATAACGCATTCTGTCGGCTGGCAGAACTTCGTGCGGAAATTCTTCGCTTAAAAAAATCACCATTCGACCAAGTTCCGGCAATATACGCTCGATCTCTTGGGTATGATTTTCAGGATCATACATCACCAACTCACCGCCATATTCAGCTTGCCAGTTCGGGTTTAAATAATAAACGGTCGATAAAACCCGATTAGTTTGGCCGTTAAATGCATCTAAATGTTTTTTATAAAAGTCACCCGCATTGTATTGCGCAAAATGGCTTTCGTAGCTGAATAATCCTAATAATAATTGGCGGTTTAAGATAAGTCTTAATGCCTCCATGTGGCTCAGCCAAGCTTGCTCAACCTGAGTGGTTGGTTCAATCCACTTAATTTGGTCACGTCTAACAAAGCTATTTAAAGTTTGTTGTTGCTCACGGCCAATGCCAGCTACGCGCATTTTTTCACTTGGCGTATCCATTAAATGCTTAAGTAAGGCGGTTTCCAGCTCTATTGGTAAAGCGTGGTCAATAATCGCATAACCTTTACAACGAAGATCTTCGGCAAGGGAAAGATAATTAATTTGAGCAAAAATTTGCTCAGCGGTTTGTTGCATGGGCTGGTTTATCCGGCAGAAAATGTGCGCGCATTTTATGCACAAACTTTAAGATATACCATTAGAATTTTATCTTTTTTAACAGCAAAGCCAGCAAAGGGGTTGCTGGCTTTGTATTGATTTTACATAGGTTTTTGCGGCTTATTTTACAGCGCTTTAAAAGCTTTAGCTGCGGCTGCGATTGTCGCCTCAATATCTGCTTGAGTATGGGCGGTTGAGGTAAAGCCAGCTTCAAATGCCGATGGTGCTAAATAAACCCCTTGCTCAAGCATTAAATGATAAAAGCGCTTAAACTTTTCGCTGTCGCACTGAGTCGCTTGTTTAAAGTTTTCAACTTTATCCGCATCGGTAAAGAAAAACCCAAACATGCCACCAATTTGATTGGTGGTTAATGCAACGCCAGCTTGTTGGGCTGCGGTTTTAAAGCCTTCGCACAATTGCTCAGCCTGCGAGCTGATCGTTTGATAAATTTCATCCGCATTATTTTTTAATAACGTTAATGCGGCAATTCCGGCTGCCATGGCAATGGGGTTGCCTGACAAAGTACCAGCCTGATAAACCGGGCCAGTCGGCGCGATATGTTGCATAATTTCAGCTTTACCGCCAAATGCACCAACAGGCATACCACCGCCAATGACTTTACCTAATGTTGTTAAATCCGGTTTAATATCGTAATAAGCTTGAACCCCACCGAGTGCAACTCTAAAACCTGTCATCACTTCATCAAAAATTAAAACAGCGCCAGACTGATCACAAATATCACGCAAGCCCTGTAAAAATCCATCCGATGGCGGAATGCAGTTCATATTACCGGCAACAGGCTCAACAATAATACAGGCAATATCATCACCGTATTGTGCAAATAACTGTTTAACCGACTCCAAATTATTAAACTCAGCGGTTAAAGTATGTTTCGCAAAATCTTCAGGAATCCCCGGAGAGTTTGGAACCCCTAAAGTGAGCGCGCCAGAGCCAGCTTTTACTAATAAACTGTCGGCATGGCCATGATAACAGCCTTCAAATTTTAATAGTTTATTACGTCCGGTATAACCGCGAGCTAGGCGAATCGCAGTCATGGTGGCTTCTGTTCCAGAGTTCACCATACGCACACTTTCCATGTTTGGCATGATACTTTTAACCAATTCAGCCATTTCAATTTCGGCTTCAGTTGGTGCGCCGTAGCTTAAACCTTTATCAACTGCTGCATGTACGGCTTCTCTGATTTGAGGATGATTATGGCCTAAAATCATCGGTCCCCATGAACCGACATAATCAATATATTGTTTGCCATCTACATCAAATAAATAAGCACCATTAGCGCGCTCAATAAATACAGGATCGCCGCCCACACCGTTAAAGGCTCGTACCGGCGAATTAACACCGCCGGGAATATGTTGCTGGGCTCGTTGAAATAATTCTGATGATTTTGACATTTTAAATTACCGTATCGCTTTTGTTGCTGTACCAGTGTACAGATTGATCATATTTAGTGACTAAATCCTGCACGCCAAGCGTAGTGGCAAATAATGCCATGCGGACTAATACGCCGTTATCGGCCTGACGGAAAATAGCTAAGTTTGGATTTAAGTTTAAGTCGTTATCTAATTCGTTGGCATCGGCACGTGAATCGCGTGGCAGCGGGTGCATAATGACAGTGTTAGATTTACAATGCTGGGTATAAATCGCCTGATTTAAACGGAAGCGGCCCCGATATAAATTAGCTTCTTCGGCTGAGGCAAATCGCTCTTCCTGAATGCGGGTCTGATAGACAATATCCGCCTCTAAATGGCCTTCAAGCTGCTCAGTAATCACAACCTGATGACCTGCATCTTCAACCAAATCAATAATATAATCTGGCATGGCTAATTCTTTTGGTGCAATTAAGGTAAATTTTAAGTTTTTATACAAACTTAATAATTTAGATAATGAATGCACAGTTCGGCCATATTTTAAATCGCCCACCATAGCAATATGCATCCCGTCTATGCCTTCGTGGTGAGCATGGCGCTCTTTTTGAATGGTATATAAATCTAATAAAGCTTGCGTTGGGTGTTCGTTTGCACCGTCACCGCCATTAATCACCGGAACCCGGCTGCCGGTGGCAAATTCAGCTACCGAGCCAGCCTCAGGATGGCGCATTGCAATTACATCACTATAACTACTTAATACTCTTGCGGTATCGTAGAGCGATTCACCTTTTGCCAAAGCTGACGAGCTTAATCCTGTGGTTTCTCTAACATGGCCGCCTAACAAGTTAAAAGCAGTACCAAAACTCACACGGGTACGTGTACTGGGTTCAAAAAATAAATTACCTAAAATTGCGCCGTCTAATACAGTTGTGCGTTTTTCGCGATGCGCATAAGGCTGCATAAGGTCTGCAATGCGGAATAAATATTCGATACTTTCGCGGTCAAATTGATTAACCGACAGAATGTTTGAACCTTCAAATTTGAACATGAATGACACCTATAAAAATGACGACGGGTAAATTGTAGCCTGTAATACTTTGGCTAAAAAGGCTTAACCACAGCTAATATAATTATTGCGAATAATAAAATAACCGGAAACTCATTAAACCAGCGATAAAAGCGCGCACTGCGCTTATTTTTATCCTGCTTAAACTCAGCCAATAATTTAAAACAATAACCATGATATAAATAAAGCAATATAACTAAAGTGAGTTTGGCATGTAACCAACCACTTAATTTAAACCACTCACGACCATACTGATAAATGAGCGCAATACCAAAAACCGCGGTTAAAACTGCAAACGGGGTAACAAAATACAATAATCTGCGCTCCATTATTTTGAGCTGATCATGTACTAACTTTTCTTTGCTTTGAGCGTGATACACCAGTAATCGCGGAAAATAAAAAATACCGGCAAACCAAGCCACCATAAAAATAACATGAAAGGCTTTTAGCCATAAAATCAGCATTATTCAAACTCCTGATAATTGCCTTTGGTTAATCTTAACCTGAGCTGATGCCAACTCAATACCCCAATAATTTTGTCTAGCTCTTGCTCAAAAATATACACAGAGCCGCGTCGTTTTTGCTGTAAAATTTCATAAGGTTCGGCCAGTGTATAGCGCGACTCAACCCCTTGTAGCTCTTCAAATTTATAAGGCGTTTTATTATTTGGGTCGAGCGAAACATCGTAACTAACCAGTTTAAAACTCACGCTGTCATCTTCGGTTTGTTTTAAAATCACTGGGCGTTTTCCGGCGCGGTTAAGGGCACGTTTAATAACCTCTTCATCCTCACTTTTCACCAGCACAAAGTTTCGCTCCATTGCAGCCTGCACCCCGGTTTTTTGTAAAATGTCGTAAGTAGGTGGTACTTGATAATCCAGCTTTTGTAACTCAAGCTGCATAATAAATAGCGAGCGGTTTTTAAATAACTGATTAGAAATCACATACGCAGAAACAATAACCACCATTGCAGGGGCAATAATTTCAGGGTTATAAGTCATTTCAAGGGCGGTGACCAAAGCGGCCAGTGGGGCATTTAAACAAGCCGCCATTAAAGCGGCTAATCCTAAAATGCCATAAATATCTGAATAATTAGCTAAATTACCAATAAAAATAGAGGCCACCAAAGCCAATAAAGTGCCAAGCATAGCGCCTAAGCCTAAAATGGGGCCAATCACCCCACCGGGAACACCTAAACCTATCGCAAAAATAGTCAGCGCTGCTTTAGCAATAAAAATGGTCATTAATAACTGTGCGTTATCAATATTAACCTGTGCAATATAAATAGCGCCTAACCCAGTGCCCAACGCTTGTGGCACCAAAAAGCCGATAATCGCAGTAATTAATGCGGATAAAAATAAACGCGGCAGCATATTTACGCTACGAAACGAGCGAATAATTTCAAGTAACTGGCGGTTAAAGGCAAATGCAAAACAACCAACAATTAACCCCATAAAAACTAAATAAGGGTAATGTTCAATACTTAATAAATGAATCGATAATCCACTTAAATCGTGATCATGCCCAAAAACTAAACGATTCGCCCATGCGCCAGCAACCGATGCCAGCATAACCGGAACGAAAATATGAGTTTTGTATTCTCTTAATACTACTTCCATTACAAAAATAACGGCGGCAAGTGGAGTATTAAACGAGGCTGCAATTGCAGCAGCCATGCCACAGGCTGATAAAGTTCTCACCGAGTTGTAAGGAAGTTTCAGCCAAGATGCAAAATAACTTGCAGCACCTGCGCCTAAATGAACCGCTGGGCCTTCTCTGCCGACCGAAAATCCACTGCTCATTGCAATTATGCCACCAAAAAACTGGTTAATTGTATTGCGCAGTGGCATCATCCCATAAAATATTTTTAGCCGATAAATAACAAACGGAATACCAAGCCGAAAATATTTAAACTGGGTAGAAACACCAACTAAAGCAATTAAACCTGCGCCAATAAAAGGTAAGATAAATCTGAAATGCGGTTCTAAACTGGTAAAATCGTCTGGCGTATCCAGATAAAAAAGTTGAATATTGTCTAAACACCAACGAAACGCAATGATGAAAGCGGATGCACATAAACCTGCAATTAAACCTAAGATACTTAACTGAATCGATATTTTGGGATACGCCAGTTGTGTTCTTAGTCTTTTAAGGTGTTTTTCTATCGGCATTTAGGATATTTAATGGTTAAAATCGGTCTAAGATAAAATCATTAATACAGGTTAGTTAAGTCTATCACAATCAATAAAGAAGAATCATTGCTTTGAAAAAACAAGTTATTAATAATTTTGAATTTATTTTTCGTCCAAATATAAGATTTTATACCACATTAGTGGGTTTAGCGATTTTGTTATTCGCATTTTTAGCCGGTTTTGGCATTGCAAAGTGGTTAGATCAAAAAAAGTTAGATCAATACTCAACTTTACAAAAAAGATTAGAAGCAAGAGACGAGCAAGTATACCAGCTAGAGCAGCAACTTAACTTTGTGAGAGTCGAGGCCGAAGTAGGCAAACTTAGTTTGCAGCAAATCCAGCAAGATCTACAAACCGCCCAACAAAATAATATTAGATACAAAGAACAGCTTAGTTTTTATCAAAATATTATGGCGCCAGAGTTAAATGCCGGTGGCGTGACTATCGACAGATTATATATAGAGCCAACTTTAATTGCGCAGCAATACAGATACAAAGTGGTGCTGATCCAAACCAGTAAAATTAAACAATTTGCCAAAGGCAATGTCACCATTAACCTAAAAGGCATGCAAAATGAGCAGGCCAGTAATTTTGAAATTAGCCAACTCGCTTTATCTGAAAACGATATGAGTTTTAATTTTAAATACTTTCAAATACTTGAAGGTAATTTTGTATTGCCCGAAAACTTTACACCTGAGCGAATTGAGCTAACTGTGACTTTGCCAAAAGCTAGAGGACAGGAACATAGTGAAACCAGCCAAGTTTTCGACTGGCAACCAGAAATTACACATCAGGAATAAGTGAGCTGAATTTTAGATAATTAGTTGAACGTTTTAGTCAGGTATTAGATAATAAAGCATTAGGTTTATAAGATGAGGTATAAGAGATGGATGCAATTCCACTTAACTTTACAGATACTGCGGCAAAGCAGGTTAAGCAGCTGATAGAAGAGGAAGAAAATCCGAATCTTAAATTTCGTGTTTATATCACAGGTGGTGGCTGCTCTGGTTTCCAGTATGGTTTTACTTTTGACGAAAAAGTAAATGACGGTGATATGTTAATCGAAAAAGAAGGTGTTACTTTAGTTGTCGATGCAATGAGTTTGCAATACTTAGTTGGCGGCGAAGTAGATTATACATCTGGCCTTGAAGGTTCTCGTTTTTTTGTGACCAACCCTAACGCTTCTTCAACTTGCGGTTGTGGCGCAAGCTTTTCGGTATAACACGTAATTGCGCGCTAAAACACTCAAGGAAAATGCTAAACAACGCTGAGTAACGCGCTATATACCACTACTAAAAACAGTATCCAAAAAAGCTGCAGATTAAATTTTAAGTTTAATCTGCGGCTTTTTTATTTTAGTACACTTAACTTTGATGAGTTCAGTTTTACTGTAGGTCTAGTTCGCTGGCATGGATACCAGTGGTAGAACATTGCAGGAGCAAATTGTCGAGCGCCGTTAAACTACAATATTCAACGGCGTAAACGCCGATCTACAAGCTGTACTTAAACATATATTGAAACGGTACTAGTCACCATTTTGTCTTAGTTCACAAATAGTGATTTCAGCTTTTAATTGGTATTTAAGTTCACTAATAAGTTCTCAAGGTTTTGTTGCTGTTTAGGGTTAAAACCCATTAAACGGTTTATTTCCTGTCTTTGTTTATCCAGTACAATTAAAGTGGGTAAACCCGCTATCGAAAAGCTGCGTTGTAATAATCCTTCCGCGTCAAAAAATACCCCTGTGTGGTTTAAGTTTAAATCGGCCAGAAATTGTTTTGCATCTGCCGGATCTGTATCTAAATTCACCGCAACATAAGCAAATTTGTGCGGTGGTAAATCAGCAAATAAAGTTTCGTAATAAGGCAATGACTTAACACAAGGCTGACACCAGCTTGCCCAAAAATCTAAAATAATATAATCCTGTTTAAAATCTGCTAATTTAGTTTGCTCAATATTACTGGCAAAAGCCTGTTGCAAAACTGGGTTTTTGGGCGTGTTATTTAAATTTAAAGCGCTATATGCGCCCAGTGCGCAAGCGATTAAAGCAATAATGATAATGGTGGATTTACGGCTTAATATTTTCATTTTATTTATGCTCATGAGTTAGGTTAACTATGTGTTACAATCCCGACCTTAATGACTTTAGGTATATTAATAGTTTGAGCTAGATTATGGAATCTGATTTACATCCTACAAATTTTCCCCAGTTATCGCAGCAATTAGTTGATGCCGTTCGTTTTATTGGCGAGCGCCAATGGTGTCCGGCAACCGGTGGCAATTTTTCTGCAAGAATAGATGAACAGCATTGTTTAATTACACAGTCAGGTAAATTTAAAGACCAACTTACCCTAGACGACTTAATGATTTCAACTATGGATAATAAAGCGGTTGATCCGGCTTTAAAACCATCTGCCGAAACCGGCTTACATACCAAACTATATCAGCTAAATCCGCAAATTGACTGTGTTTTACATACGCATTCGGTGCATTCAACCGTATTATCACGCGCCTGTGGCGATAAAATTGTGATTCAAGGTTACGAAATGCAAAAGTCGCTGCGCGGCAATACCACGCATTTAGACAGCATTGAAGTATTGGTATTTGACAATGATCAGGATATTGATGCCCTTGCCAAACGCGTAGAAGCCAAATGGCATGCAGGTGAAATCACCCAGCCGGGTTTTTTAGTAAAAGGCCACGGTTTATATGCATGGGGCAATAGCGTAAGCGAAGCAAAACGCCATGTCGAAGGCTTTGAATTTTTATTTGCTTGTTTGTGGCAAGAAAAACTATTGGGGAAAGCATGAGCATAAAAGCCATTTTAACCGATATTGAAGGCACAACCAGCTCAATTGAATTTGTGCATCAGGTATTATTTCCGTACGCCAAACAAAACCTGGCCGAATTTGTTAAAAATAATGCCACGCAAGATAACGTATTAGCGCAAATCAACGCGGTTAAACAAGTTTGCCAGCAGCCAGATATGACAACCGAGCAAGTGATTGAGCAATTAATTAGTTGGATAGAAGCCGACAAAAAAGAGCCAGCGCTTAAAAGTTTACAAGGTTTAATTTGGGTTAAAGGTTATCAAAACGGTGATTTTACCGGCCATGTTTACCAAGATGCTTACACCGAGCTAAACAACTGGCATCAGCAAAACATCGCGCTTTATGTTTATTCCAGTGGCTCGGTTAAAGCCCAGCAACTTATTTTTGGGTACAGTGATTTTGGCGACATGACACCTTTATTTAAAGGTTATTTTGATACTCAGGTTGGCCATAAACGCGAAGTTAACTCATATCAAACTATTTTGCAGTCTTTACCTTTTAGCGCCAGCGAAGTATTGTTTTTATCCGATATTAAAGAAGAATTAGACGCAGCCAAACAAGCGGGTTTTAATACCATGCAACTGGTACGCGACAACAAGGTTATTGTTGGCCAGCACCCGCAAGCCAGCAACTTTACTCAAATTAACCTAGCTGATTTTGGATGATAAATAATGAGCCAATTAACGATTTATTCAGATCAAGATAAAAACCAGATTTTTATTGATACACACAACGCGACAGAAATTCAAACCGAGTTAAGCAAAATTGGTGTTCAGTTTGAACGCTGGCAGCTTGAAAAAGACCTCGCCGAAGATGCCGACAACGACACGATAATTCAAGCATATCAAGCCGAAATTAATCGCTTGGTTGAAGAGCGCGGATATCAGTCTTACGATGTGGTCAGCATGAATCCAGATCACCCGCAAAAAGCTGAATTTCGCAAAAAGTTTTTAGACGAACATACGCATAACGAAGATGAAATTCGTTTTTTTGTACGTGGGCAAGGGCAGTTTGTATTGCATATTGGCGATAAAGTGTATGCAATATTATGCGAAAAAGATGATTTAATTTCAGTACCGGCACAAACCAAACACTGGTTTGACATGGGGCCAAACCCTAAATTTACCGCCATTAGAATTTTTGATAACCCCGAAGGCTGGGTTGCAAAATTCACCGGTGAAACCATAGCCGATCAATTCCCCCGTTTAGAAAACTAATTAAACTCAGATCGAGTTTATTAAACCGAGCAATTAACCGCACGGGGTTATTTAACCTTAGCGCAGGTTAATTGCTGAGTTACGCTTAAAAATAAATATTCAATGTGATTTAAACCGTGCGATTATTAAAAACTGCTATTCATCCCGATGTTAACTTAGCGCAAGATAAATTATTTAAGCGCCGCGCCACCCGTGCAATTGTGCTAAAAGGCGAATCTATTTTAATGCTTTATACCCAGCGTTATCACGACTACAGCTTACCCGGCGGCGGTTTAGACGAAGGCGAAGATATGATTGCTGGTTTTTGCCGTGAACTGGCCGAAGAAACCGGTGCGCAAAATATCCGTAATATTCAACCCTTTGGTTTATATGAAGAATATCGCCCGTGGCACAAACCCGAGTTTGATAGCGTAAATATGTTGTCGTACTGTTTTAGCTGCGAAATAGACGATGAACTAGCCGCCACTCAACTGGAAGACTACGAAATAAAAAATGGCATGCGCCCAGTATGGATGAATATTTATCAAGCCATTGAACACAATGAACAAACCATTAAAAACAGCAGTAAAAAAGGGTTATCAATAGAGCGGGAAACGTTTTTATTAAAGCTTATTGTGCAGGAATTAATTGCTGAGAAGGTTGAGTGAGCGGGGGATTGAACCTCTAGATCATAATTTCAAATATTTAAGTACTTGATTTACAAGATATAAATGATCGAACTTCGGTGTACATCAATATCTAATTTTAATCCTATCTTTATTTCTGTATCAGTGTCAATTTTGTGCACTGAATTATTGTTTACCTGCATATCAATTATTTTACTTGTATTGAATTCTGGTTGCGCATTTTTATTTCTTATCACTATAGTTGAATTCATATCACATTTAATATCTGAAACAGCTAAACATGCAATACGTTTGTTAAAAACATCAATTAATTTGTGTTCTTTAACACCATTTGTTTTTTGCATTAAAAAATGACTTTTTACTAGTTGGTTTAGGGATATACCAAAACAGCGAAATTTTTCTAAATACTCTAGTATTATTTGTGTTGAAAGAACTTCAATATTATCAGTTCCATGGGCCACTTCATTCCGTCTTTCAGCTATTTCGTCTATAAAAGAAAAAAGTACATTGGATTTTAGTCTATCTAAGCTTATAAATTCATCAGCTAGTATTGTATGCAGAGGCTGAATTTTCCTGATTCTTTGAAAAATGCCTGTAATTCCTGCACGCTTGAAAAACTCTTCAATAGTATTAACTCTAAAATTGAAAGTGTGTTTAGTAAAGGCTTCTATATTCAGATTTGAAATATTGTTATTTAGATTATCATTTAGCTTCTTGACGATGTTCGAAATTGACAGCGCTGAATTTTTTGGTAAATCAATATTTTTTAAAAGGTCATTGTTTAAGGATATATTATTTTTTTTTATTTCATTAGGTAGATCGTGATACTTAGGGAAAATCTCCTGAGTATTTTCTAAGTATTCTTGCAATAAGTCTTCTAGATATCGTTCTAACATTCCATATAGTGAAATTATATAACCACGATAATCAAAAGATTTTTTAGTTGCTAAATCAGTTTGGTTGAAAAGTTTTAACGGGTCAGATAAATCCCCATTTTTTAATGCTAAGTTTATATAAGTTGAACTATGTCTATGGTAGTTAATATACTTTTCTAAAGATTTTAAGCTTTCCAAAAACTGAGATAGCGATGTCTCTATCATATAAAACGTCCAAAATATTCTCTAAGGATATTTACTCTTCGAATAACGTCATTTTTATTTGTATCTCTGCCGGCAAATATTTCTAAATTATCTTGGTGCAATTTTTGGGTTCCTGCGACAATGGCATCCTTTTTCTCAATCAATTTATCACTGTGGTCCAACAGATTGGAAAGAACTTGCATTAAAGGGTCATATAAAACTTTGGTCGGCTTCTGCAACTGATACCAGTGAGAGTTTTGACCTGCAGAACCTTTCTCTGATCGCTTTCTATGCATCCAGAATGCTTTAATTCCAAATATCTCGTATGCCAGTTTAGTAGTAGACTCGAAAATTGTTTTAATATGATTTAGGGTATCAATATCAAATTTTTCATTACCGGCTTTTAAGAAGGAATCTAAGAAAATTTCCATAGTGTTGCCTTCCATTTTGTCAAGTTGTCGATATGCTACGAATCGCAGGCATAGTTCTACATCTGACATATCTTTATAATAGATGTTATTTATCACCTCTTCTCTAGGCTCCCCAGAACTTATTTCGTGAGCATCAGGTTCAGGAATTTGCCATAATTTACAAAAATATTTATCTCGCGCCATTTTAATACATAGGGAGTTGAGGTCTCCAGGATAAAGCGCATTGCGAATTTCTTGAGATTTCAGTTTTTCACCACCACTGTTAATTCTTTCGAATACAAGTTGTTTTAATCTAGCAGCCTCAACTTTATCTTTTGCGGTCTCTTGCAAGAGGATTATTGACGATATATATCTTCGGTCGATTCCTTTTCTAATTTGCTCTGGTAGTTGCTCATAAGTTAGGCCGTTTAATTCTTTCCATTCAGTCAGATTTGATAGAGCATATTCATTTTTATAGAATTGTGAGATTGCAGTTAACCGTTGCAAGCCATCCATGACTTCGTACGTGGAATATTCTATTTCGTATAAAAAAATTGGAGGGATAGGTACATTCATAATGAAAGATTCAATCAATCTTGATTTTCTCGTTACGTCCCACCTGTGGCGACGCTGAAATTCTGGATTAAGTATGTAATCTTCACTTTTGACCATTGATAAAATTGTATTTAGGGGATAACGAGCTTGCTCGGTAATAATACGGACTTCCCCTGCAATATACTTATCATTTGCCTTTTTTTTGTCGAAATCATTTAGCTTCACTTGCTGAGGCGAGTTTATTTTTAAAGATTCATTAGGATGAAGTTTAGTCTTAAATTCAGTGTTCATTGTAACTATGTCCGTAAAATTAAAGTCACTTATCATTTAGTGTTAATTTATTTAAAAGTGCCCGAAGTTTATTCCACTAGTGTGCTGTTATACGATTAATAACATCTATCTGAGTCTGCCACAAGTGCCCCTTAGAGGAAAGATTTTTATAAATCTTTAATTTCTATAGCAATTGCATTATTTACCTGCTTTACTCTTTGTTTGATTAGCCATTTAAAAGCAAATTGATTACGTAACTTCGAAAGAGCAGGGGATTTATTTTTCTTGATTAGAGTACGTTTTAACGGCATTTATTGTTTTCCCTGTAAAAAGCCTTGAGCGCGGTAATTAACTACATGCCTACGGGATTCTTTGAGTTTCTTTACTGCTTTTTTAAAGGTCGGTGTTTGTAACACTTGGGTTATTTTAGTCAAACCCGTATGCCTCTAATTTGCCAGCTTCTTTTTCAGCTTTTGCAATTAGGGCTTGTTTAACAAACTCATAAGATAAATCTGGATTGTCTTCCATTATTTCACCTATTTTAGCCCAGTGTTCAACTTGCTTTGATGTTGAACGACTTAATGTTTTAGCAATAATGCTGGCTCTTTCCACAAATTCTTTGTCTAAACGAACACTTAAAGTAGCCATAAATCACCTTTTCAAAATAGGAAATATATAAAATTGTAGCACTTTGCTTTTTTGATACAATTTGCATCAGTTTGGTTTGTTAGATGTTCAATCTAACTGATACGTGCCTTTTGGGGTAAAATTAAAGTTAACACTTTTATGCGCATAAAAGTGTGGTAAATGTACTTTTTTATGCGCATAAAAGTGTGATTTTGTATTTGCTGGTAGATGTTAAATTGAATTCTGCTTGGTTAATTTAAAAATTCGGTAATTGCGCATTTCGGGAATTTTAATGCTGAGTTTATCTTCCTGAGCTGATATTTGGCTAAATTGGTTACACAGTTGAGAAAAGTTGTGCTCTATGGTTTGAGCTTGGTTTTCTACTTTGGCTTCTATATTTTTGCCCATTGTTTCCATGCGCTGTTCAAAGGCTTGCATATTATCGTCAGAAAACATGGCTGTGCCTAAGCTGGCTAATAGTGAGCCGATTGACTCTTGTATGCTGGCTTCGATAACTTGCTCAAACTTCTCACCAAATTGTTTATCGAATTCGGCAAATGTATTTTCACCTAATACAAAAAAGCCTTGTTGATAAAACGCGTTTTGTATTTCAGTTGAAAGCCCGGACATAAGCTGTTGTAACTCTGTTAGGTTTTTTAAATTTAACGCTTGTGCAATTTCATCAATGGCTATTCCAGCTAAAGCGACCGCCTCTAAGGTAACATTGGCGACTTGAGGTAAATTAGCTCTGAGTTGTTGAGTATAAGTATTGAGGGCTATTTGCTGATTTGGCGTTAAGTTTATATTTTTCCCGTTTATTGTCAGCGAATTATCCGCGGTGATTTTTAAGGTTTGATGATCAGCATTTTTAATCTTAATTTCGCTGTCTGAAATCCAGATATCGTTTTGAATAGAGACAGAGCAATTATCCGTCGCAACATTAAATCTATTGTGGCTGTTATTTTCTTTGGAAAATAAAGTGTTGGCAAATAAAGTGTCGGCATATAAAGCACCAGATGAGACTAATAACACCATGAGCAATAATTTTTTCATACTTTAATCCTTAACCTTGTTAACTTTTTATGTTTGAGGATGAAAGCAAATCAAAATTAATGCCAAAAAATAAAGCATTTAAAAACAGTAGTTTATTAATAGTTGGATAAAATAGATGATTTTAACTTGAATGGTTAGACCAAATAATAGCGAATTTGACCAAAGTGGTTTGTCGTTTGTGCCTGACTTATTCTGATAGAAGATAAGTCAGGCACAATTTATAGAATAGATGCTGTGCATTATTCAAAGTTAACTAAAAGATTTTAATTATGCTCAACCCACAGGGCAATTAAATCTCTTTCATCGTCTGTCATTTTAGTTAAGTTTGCCAATGGCATATCTTTAGTCACCACAGCTCGGGTATTAATTAACGCAGCAAATTGTTTGGCTTGCGCCATGTTATCTAATACAAAACCGGCTGGAGGGCTTTTAAACATGGCTGATGTTGGCGTTTGGCTGTGGCATTCTGTGCAGCGGCTTTGAATTATTTGCCAGACTTGTTCATCGCTCACATGCACTTGTTCAACGGCCGCTTGGGCTAATTCGGTTTTACTTTTTATGGTGTGCCAAGGCGCGCAAGCTAGCATCACAACAAAAAATGCGACAATGCCACTAATTAATACGCTGGGTTTATAAATGCCGCGATTTTTAAGATTAAAAAAGTGGCGGATCCACATTCCAACAATAAATAAGGCAATTAAAATAAGCCAACCAAATTGATGCGCATAAGTAAACGCAAAATGGTTGCTCAGCATAATAAATAAAATAGGTAAGGTCGCGTAGTTATTGTGAATAGAAACCTGCTTGGCGATTAAACCAAATTGAGGGTCGGGCTGTTTGCCTTCGCTAATGGCTTTTACCATTTGTTTTTGGCTTGGCACTATTACATTAAACACATTACCCGCCATGCAAGTGCCAATTAATGCACCAACGTGAATATATACTGCGCGGTCTGAGAAAAAGTGGTCAATGCCCCATGTCCAAGCGGTTAAAAAACTGAGTGCAACAGCCGCAAAGGCGAGTCCGTTATTAAGCAGCGGGGTTTTACAAATTAAACGGTAAAATAAATATCCAAAACCAATACAGCCAATCGATAACGCAATTGCACTCATTTGCTCAAGCGCGGCTTTACTTGGGTCGATTAAATACACATCTGCGCCAACATAATAAAGTAAGCTAAGCAGCAGTGCGCCAGAAATCCAAGTGGAGTAAGCTTCCCATTTAAACCAATGTAAATGTGGCGGCATTTTTTCTGGACCGGCTTTGTATTTGGCAACCTCGTAAATGCCTCCGGCGTGGATCGCCCATAAATCGCCTTCAATGCCTTTGTCTTTTTTCCATTGTGGTGGCGTGGTTAAGTTATTATCTAACCAAACAAAATAAAATGAGGCACCAATCCATGCGATACCGGCAACAATATGAAAATAACGAAACAGCAGGTGGCCTACTTCAAATAAATAAGTTTCCATCAGGCAAGCTCCTCTTGAGCATTATTGGAAGAATAAAGAGTGGAAGCATAAAAAGCCGCATTTTTTGCAGGTTTTCCAAGAATATAGGTTTGTTTGATCATGCGATCATCACCCAGCATCATGCTGCAAAATAAGCGCTCGTGCAGATCTGTGCATTTAGCTAATCTAAACGCTAAAAATGGCGTTGGCGCGTTGTGAAATACCACAAAATCGGCTTCACGGCCGGGCAAAAAATTACCGATTTTAGCGGTTAAATCGAGCGCTTTTGCACCGCCTAAAGTAGCTAAGTACAAACCTTTAAAAGCCGACATTTTATAGTCTTGCAATTGCTGAACTTTGTAAGCTTCATTAAAGGTTTGCAGCATCGAAAAACTAGAGCCTCCGCCAACATCCGTGCCCAAACCAACCGTTACTTTGTGGTGTTCACATTTAGCTAAGTTAAATAACCCAGAGCCAATAAATAAATTGGAGGTTGGGCAGTGCGAAAGCGCGGCTTGTTTATTCGCCAAGCATTGATATTCGCTGTCATCTAAATAAATACCGTGAGCAAATACCGCTCGTTTTTTGACTAATCCGGCATTGTCATAAACCGATAAATAATTTTTTTCGTGCGGAAATAAATCTTTTATCCACTCGCATTCAGCTTTGTTTTCAGACAAATGTGTGTGCAAATAAACGTCTGGATATTCTGCTAATAATTGCTGGCATTTTTGCAATTGTTCAGGGCTTGAGGTAGGCGCAAACCTTGGTGTTACTGCGTAACTGAGTCGGCCTTGGTTATGCCATTTTTCAATTAATGCTTTTGATTCTGTATAGCCGGTTTCGGCGGTATCGGATAAATCATCCGGACAATTTCTGTCCATCATTACTTTTCCGGCAATCATACGTAAATTGTATTTTTGCGCTACGCTAAAAAACGCATCAACTGATTGTGGATGCACAGTACCAAACACTAATGCGGTTGTCGTACCGTTATTAATGAGCTCATTTAAAAATAACTCGGCGATTTGTTTGGCATAAGCTGGATCACTAAATTGCACTTCGGTCGGAAAAGCATATTTTTCCAGCCAGCTTAAAAGCTGTTCGCCGTAGGCGGCAATCATTTCAGTTTGCGGAAAATGAATATGAGTATCAATAAAGCCGGGGGTAATTAAATGGCCGCTGTGATCAATTACCCGACAATCTTCCAGTGCTAATTTGGGTGCATATTTTTGTTTAATTTCAGCGGCAATTCCGGCTTCTACCACAATGCCGTCTTCAATTAAAATGGCACCAGGCGAATAATACCTGTGCGCTTTATCACCGGCAATGGCTGGATCGTCTACTAAATCAAGTACATCGCCTAATACTAATAAAATTTCGGCCATTTTTAGCTTCCTCTGTAGGTTGAATAACCATAAGGCGAAAGCAACAGCGGAATATGATAATGCGCTTGTTCGCTCAGGTTAAAACAAATTTCAGCACTCGGATAAAACACGGTTTGCTGCTGTTGTTGCCAATACGCTTCGAGCTTAAAAATCAGTTTATAAGTGGCAAATTCAAGTTTAGTTTGCGGATTAAGCCAATTGGTGATTCTGCCGTCCGCGTCGGTTTCACCGCTGGCTAGCAGTTGCCAGCCAGTTTGCGTTTGCTGATATAGCTCAATATTAATACCGGCGGCTGGTTTACCTAAAGCTGTGTCTAATACATGGGTGGTTATCGGGCTTTTATTCATGCGGCTTCCTCCAATAATTTATTGAGCCTGAGCGCGGTAATTTTGGCTTGCTCCTGCGCGGCAATTTCAATTTCTATCGCTCTGTCGTGTCCCATTCTGCTTTGCAGAATCTCCAGCATTTGTGCTGCAGTTTTACCGCTGGCAAACACAATAAAGATAAAACCAAATTTAGTTAGGTAACTTTGGTTAAGCTCGGCCATGGTTTCTATAATTTGCTCATTTGCTTGCCGCATGCCGGATTGCTCATGGCCAGCAATGGCTGAGGTGTTGGCAAATTTAGCTTTTAGCGAGGCAACATTACCAATTTGTGGATGAGCCTCAAATGCAGCCAAATAATCGTCTGCTTTTAGGCTTTGCCAAATTCGGCTTGCCTGCGCCTGTAGCTCAGTTAAATTATTAAAAGGTCGAGCCGCAAGCATGGCATTAATCCAGTTTGGTGCAGCGCAGCAAGTTTCTAGCGCAGCATAAGCCTGCGCTTTAGTCAGTTGATTAAATTCGGTTAATTTCATACTGATGGTGTCCTAGTTCCAAACTGAGCTGAGTTATCTGGGGTTTTTAATAAAACTTGTCCGCTGGCTTGGCCGACAAAACTTTGGTTTTGATAAATAGGCTGGCCAGCCAGCCAAGTTGCTTCAATCACGCCCGTAACTTTATTACCAATATAAGGCGAAATTTTATGTTTATGATGAATACATTCGGCCGTAATCGTGTAGCTTTTATCTGCTGAAAAAATGCAAAAATCGGCTTGTTTGCCAACTGCAATTTCCCCTTTATGTTTTAAATTTAGCAGCTTAGCTGGTTGGGTCGACATTAAATTAGCCAATTCGGTTAAGCTAAACCCGAGTTGTTTAGCTTTGCTCCAAACTAAAGATAAACCAAACTGTAAACCCGAGATTCCGCCCCAAGCATTTTCTAAATCACCAGAATCTAAATTTTTGAGTTGAGGTGTGCATGGGCTGTGATCCGATACAATGCAATCTATTACGCCGTCTTTTAATGCTTGCCAGAGTTGTTGCTGATTTTGCTGCTCTCGAATGGGCGGGCAACATTTGTAAGTCGCCTGACCGTCTGGAATATGCTCTGCGGCTAATACTAAATAATGCGGGCAGGTTTCTACGGTTAATTTTAAGCCTTGTTCGCGCGCAGCTTTAATCATAGGCAGGGCAGAGGCCGAGCTTAAATGCACTATATGTGCATGCGGTTTTAGCCCGTTGGCTTCGAGTTTTTGCATAACTCTAATCACCATGGCAATCGCATTATTCTCCCACGATTCTGGACGAGTTTTTAAAAAGCTCTGATAGCTTGCGCCAATGCTTGCCGGTAAGGTATTTTCCGGTTCGAGTTCGGCATGAATTAAATGCGGCAAACCTTTTTCTGCCAGTTTTTGCATTGCTGCGAATAACTGGTCTTCGTTTACGGCTTTAAATTCATCTATGCCAGAATGAATCGTAAATGATTTAACCCCAAATACACCGGCATCTAACAGCGCGGGTAAATCGGCTAAGTTGTCGGCTGTTGCGCCGCCCCAAAAACCAGTATCTATCCAGAGTTTGTTATCTAACACGGCAAGTTTATCGGCCAGAGCTTGAGCGGTAATGGTGACCGGAATACAATTAAGTGGCATATCGATAACAGTTGTAATTCCGCCTGCCGCAGCCGCGTGAGTAGCGGTGTCAAACCCTTCCCAGTCGGTGCGGCCCGGTTCGTTTACATGCACATGGCTATCAACCAAACCAGGTAAAATTGCTGAATCAGAATAATCAAAAACTTGGCTAATTGAGTCACTAATATAATCATAAGGTTTAAGTGCGATAATGGTTTTATTCTGCACTAAAATACTGGCAGAAATTGCGCCGTTTGCAGTAATCACCTGATGGCTTTTTAATTGGGTAATTTGGCTCATAAATTGACCTCGTTATTGGTGTTTTTTTGCGCATTTGGCTTGTTGGCAATTGCATTAAGGTTTAATAAATCCTGCCACTGAATACCGGATTGTTTGCGTTGAGTAGTTAAAGCCTGAGTTTGATTTTGATAAAGCTCAATCAGTTGTCCGGCAATTGAAACCGCCACTTCCATGGGGTGTTTGCCGGTAACTTGAGTTAGCCCGACCGGACACGTCATTTGGCTAATTTGTTGCTCGCTGAAACCACGGTGGCTTAATCTGTGGCAAAAACGTTTTGCTTTGGTGATTGAGCCAATCACACCGAGCCAAAGCGAATCGCCACGTTTTAAAATCGCCTGAGTTAACTCAAAATCGAGCTGGTGATTATGGGTTAAAATTAAATAAGCCTGATTACTTTTTGCTGGTTTAACTTGTGCAACCGGATCTTCATCCACCACAATTTGCACATTATTTGCCACGGTTTCAGGGAACAATTCTGCTCGGCTGTCAATCCAGCGAATGTGCACAGGTAATTGTGCCAAAATTTGAATTAATGCGTGCGCGACATGGCCTGCACCATAAATATCCAGCGCCAATTTGTTGTGAATAAAACATTCAAATAAAATGACCGCGCTGCCACCACAGCATTGCCCTAAAGTTGCGCCTAGCGGGAAATGTTCTATCTGGTTTGTGGTTTGTTCGTTGGCCAGCAGGCTGCGCGCTTTTTCTATCGCTTTATATTCAAGATGGCCGCCGCCTATGGTGTCAAAAATATCAGTTTTGCTGACCAGCATTTTAGTGCCGCAGGCGCGTGGGGTTGAGCCGTCTGTACCTAACACTGTGACTAATACCGCAGGCTGACCTTGTTGCTGATATTTGGCTAACGCTTCAACCCAGGTTTGTGAATTAAATCCTTGTTTGTTTTGATTAAGCATTTTGCAACTCCTGCGCGGTATTTTGGCTGTGTTGCGCCTGCCAGTTTTGAGCTTTTTCGACTGCCGCTAAAATCACCTCTGGTGTGGCCGGTGTGTCTAAATCGGGGGCATATTGGTAATCGGTAATGCTGGCAATGGCGTTGCGCAGTGCGCTCCAAACACTAATGCCTAACATAAATGGCGGTTCACCAACGGCTTTTGAACGAAAGACACTGGTTTGCGGATTTGCTGAATCATACAGTTCGACATTAAATTCCGCTGGGGTATCGCCTATGGCCGGTATTTTGTAAGTGGCCGGCCCAAAACTGGCGAGTGAACCATCCTGATTCCAGCGTAAATCTTCGGTGGTTAACCAGCCCATGCCTTGAATAAACGCGCCTTCAATTTGGCCAATATCAATTGCAGGGTTAATTGAGTTGCCTACGTCATGCAAAATATCGACTCTGGTTGTGGTGTTTTCGCCAGTTAAGGTATCAATTTGCACTTCGGCTAAGGCAACCCCATGAGCGTAATAAAAAAATGGGTGGCCGGTGCCTTTTTCTTTATCAAAATGAATTTTAGGGGTTGAATAAAACCCTGTCGATGAAAGCGAAATTCGGTTGATATAAGCCAGATTAATTAACTCGGCAAAACTCATGCGGTTATTGCCATAATGCAGTTGGTTGTTACTAAAATGAATTTGTTCAAGCTCAAGATTAAAGTGGCGAGCGACAAATTCAACTAACCTTTGTTTTATGGTATTGGCTGCGTTGAGCGCCGCCATTCCGTTTAAATCTGTGCCGCTGGATGCAGCCGTAGGAGATGTATTTGGCACTTTGTCGGTGCGGGTTGCATTAACTAAAATATGCTCGCTGTTGACAGAAAACGCCTCAGCCACAATTTGGGCTATTTTGGTATTTAACCCTTGTCCCATTTCTGTACCGCCGTGATTTACATGAATTGAACCATCGGTATAAATTAAGACCAGCGCACCGGCCTGATTTAAATGTTGTACCGTAAATGAAATACCAAATTTAACCGGTGTGAGAGCTAATCCTTTTTTGATAAATGCCGAGTTTTGATTAAACGATTTAATCTCAGTCTTACGTTGCCAGTAGTTAGCTGATTGCTCAACCTGAGCTATCATATCTTGCAAAATAAATTGCTCAACCTGCTGGTGGTATGGGGTAATATCGCGCCCCGGCCGGTATAAATTAAGCTTGCGGATTTCAAGTGGATCTTTACCGAGATAATAAGCAATATCATCTACAATTTGCTCGGCCGCCATCATGCCTTGCGGGCCACCAAAACCACGATAAGCAGTATGGCTGACCGTGTTGACATAACAGCGATTACCGCGAATTTTATTATGCGGATAAAAATAAGCATTATCAGCATGAAACTGCGCGCGCTCAACAATGGCGTCAGATAAATCTGGTGAATATCCGCAGTAGCCACTTAATTCAATATTAGCCGCTTCAATTAACCCGTTATCGTCAAACCCAACTTCGTAAGTATTAAAAAACGGGTGGCGTTTGCCGGTAATTTTAAAATCATCGGCGCGTGCTAAACGCAGTTTAACGCTTTTGCCGGTATGCAGTGCGGCTAGTGCTGCAAGGCAAGCCCAAGGTGCGGCCTGCGTTTCTTTACCGCCAAATCCGCCGCCCATTCGGCGCATTTCAACGGTAATAAAATTAAAAGGACGGTTGATTACTTTAGCAACTAAGTGCTGAATTTCAGACGGGTTTTGGGTTGAGCATTGAACAAACATACCGCCATCTTCGGTTGGAGTTGCAACACTGACTTGCCCTTCCAGATAAAAATGCTCCTGACCGCCAATGTGCATTTGGCCGCTTATTTGATGTTTTGATTTTGGTAATTCAGTTTCCACTGAACCCAGTTTCATTTCATGGGGCGGTCTAACCCATTGCTCATTTTTAATCGCAACTTGTATATCTAATTGTGGGGTTTCATTTTTATATTCAATTTTAACCAAACGAGCAGCTTGGCGAGCAATTTCATACGTTTGTGCAACAACTAATAAAACCGGCTGGCTGTGATATTCAATTTTATCGTCGGTTAATAAAATATCGCCTTTAAATACAGGGCCAACATCATTAGAGCCGGGAATATCTGCCGCGGATAATATGGTGACAACACCATTTACCGCCTGAGCTTGGCTGCTGTCGATAGACAAAATATGGCCGCAGCTAATGGTTGCCAGCACAGGGTAGGCATGTAAACCACCATTTGGGTGTGGTTTATCATCAATATAATGGGCCGTACCAGAAACTTGTTTTACTGCGCTTTCATGTTTTTTCGATTGTCCGACCTGACTGGTTTTAAGTTCGGATTGATTGATCTCAAAGTGCCGCATGTTGAACCCTCGTCGCTGGTAACTGGATATTGTCTGAATGATTTTTTTGTATTTCGATTTGCCCAAAAGTTTGATGCCAACTTCTGATTAACAGGTTTTCACTGACTTTTACCCGATACTCGGCAGATGCCCTGACATCGGATAGCGGTGAAAAATCCTGGCTAATTTGCTTAGCGGCAGCTTTAAAAGTTGCAAGCTCTGTGGGTTGCTTGATTAAAGCTGCTTCGGTTTGTTTAGCTCTTGCCGGAATCGCCGTCATGCCGCCAAATGCAATATTAGCTGTGATTATGTGTTGATTGTCTGTGGTGAGCGCCATCACCAAACAAACGGTTGAAATATCGTCTTCTATACGTTTAGATATTTTGTGGCAGGCAAGGGTTAAATTAAGTGGACGCGGCGGTAAATAAAAACCGCTGATCACTTCATCTGGTTTTAATTGAGTGGTTTTGTAAGCAATAAAATAATCTTCTAACGCTATAACTCGCTTGCCACGTTCGCTGGCTAATTCAATTTTTGCATTTAAGGCAATTAATAAAGGGGCTGGATCACCAATTGGAGAAGCATTACCAATACTGCCGCCTAATGTGCCTGAGTTACGAATTTGAGTTGAACCTAAGCGGTTAAATAGCTCGGTGCTTTCAGGATAGATTTGGCAAAACTGTTTAATAAATTCAGCATAAGGCGTTGCCGCACCAATAAACATACCGTCTTGGTTTTGTTGATAGCCAATTAACGGCTGGCATTGGCTCACCGAAATTAACTGCTGTGGTGTTTTTAGCTGCTGGGTAAACGCTAATGATAAATCGGTTGCGCCAGCCACTAATTGTGCAGTTGGCATTTGAGCTTTTAATTTGACTAAATCCGCTAAATTTTGTGGCAGATAAAAGTGACAATTTTGATTAGTTAAGTTTGGTATCGCATTTTCAGCTAGTTTAGTTGTTAACAGTGTTAGTTCTGCCTGCCAATTAAAGTTAGCTCTTGGGTAATCGAAACATTTTTCAACAGCTTTTAATATTGGGTTATACCCTGTGCAGCGGCATAAGTTTCCGCCTAGTGCATGAATTGCGGTTGATTTTCCAGGGTAGCTGGTATGGTTTAAATAAAGTGCCAGCATGCTCATAATGATACCGGGTGTACAAAAACCACATTGCGAGCCGTGGCATTCAACCATAGCTTTTTGCACAGGGTGCAAATCGTCAAACTCTGGAAATGCGTTTTGGCTAACAGCTTCAATGGTTACTAAATGTTTGCCATGTAAATTGCCAACTAACATTAAACAGGCATTAATGCTTTTATATTGCCAGTTGCCTTGTTTATTTTCGCCAATCAAAACAGTACAAGCACCGCAGTCACCAGAGGCACAACCTTCTTTTGTTCCGGTTTTCCCTTTGTTGGTGCGCAACCAGTCCAAAATGCTAAGGCTTGGTGCGACCGCTTCCAGCTCTATCAAGTCTTGGTTTAAAAGAAACTGAATCACATTAACCTCTCTTTTTTATTTAAAGCCTTTAAAAATAAGCAGTTAGATGCTGAATTTGATTGGCTTTTAAAAATATTTGAAAAAAATCTTAATCACTTGGTCAACTTCTTGCATTGATTATGCCATGACTGACCGATTGGTCAATTTAATGGTTTTAAGAGAAAAGATAATGAATAATGTAAAGCGTCTACAAATGCAGGGAATTTCAAAGTCTTATCCGGGTTGTAAAGCAAATGATAATATTTCGCTTGAGATAGGGCATGGCGAAATTCATGCTTTATTAGGTGAAAATGGGGCAGGTAAAAGCACATTAATGAAAGTTTTGTATGGTGTGGTTAAACCTGACCAAGGGGTTATCTTGTTTAATGGTGAAGCCGTTGAAATTAATCAACCCGCAGATGCCAGAGCATTAGGCATTGGCATGGTATTTCAGCATTTTTCCTTATTTGAAACTTTAACCGTTAAAGAAAATATAGAGCTTGCGCTGGGTAAACAAGCTGGAAATAGCAGCACTTTAGCTCAGCGGATTAGAGATATTTCGCATAAATACCAAATGCCGTTAGATCCGAATCGCAGAGTGGCTACTTTATCGACTGGTGAGCGCCAAAGAGTGGAGATTGTGCGTTGTTTATTATTGGATATTCAATTACTAATTTTGGATGAACCGACCTCGGTATTAACGCCACAAGAGGTAGATGCTTTATTTATTACGCTGAAAAAATTAAGTGACGAAGGCTGCTCGATTTTATTTATTAGCCATAAATTACATGAAGTTGCAGAGATTTGTAGCGCTGCAACTATTTTACGCGGCGGTAAAGTGAGTGGACATTGTAATCCTAAACAGCAAACACCGGATGCGATGGCTCGAATGATGGTGGGCGATGGTGTTGAAATAAATCACCAAACTCGCCGAACCTATACCCATTCGGCTTATTTAAAGGTGACTAATTTATCAAAAGCTGCATCAAGTTCATTTGATATTGCACTTAACAATATTTCGTTAACGGTTAATAAAGGTGAAATTTTAGGGATCGCCGGGGTTGCCGGTAACGGACAAGAGGCATTATTAAAAGCTTTGTCTGGTGAAACTACTGATAAAACCGCACAGAGTATTTTTATTGAACAAACTTGTATTAATGCTTTATCGCCAATGCAAAGACGAAGAATGGGTGTTGCATTTGTGCCAGAAGAAAGACTTGGCCGCGGCGCTGTACCGGAAATGGATTTAGCAGAAAATGCTTTATTAACCAGTTTTGATTTTGGCTTGGTCAATAAAGGGTTTTTGCAGTGGCGTAAAGTGGTGGCGTTAACTCAAAACATAATTCAAAAATATAAAGTTAAAACCCCGAATACGCATACTCATGCTGCCAGTTTATCCGGCGGTAATTTGCAAAAATTTATTATTGGCCGCGAAGTTGAGCAACAACCTAAATTGTTATTAATGTCGCATCCAACATGGGGGGTTGATATTGGCGCTCAGGTTGCGATTCATCAAGCTATTTTGGATTTGCGTGATAAAGGCTGTGCCGTGTTAGTGATTTCTGAAGATTTAGATGAGCTTTATAAAATTAGTGACAGGTTATGTGCGATATGTGACGGCCAGCTTTCGCCGATTTTACCAACTGACGACTTAGCTTTGCCCCAATTAGGACGTTGGATGGCTGGAGACTTTATGACTGAGCAACAAAACCGGGAGGAAGCGGCTTAATGTTAAAAATAGAAGCAAGAGCGCAGCCATCAAAACACTGGGCTTATTTTTCACCGATATTAGCTGTGGTATTAACTTTAATTACTGGTGCAATTTTATTTAGTAGCTTAGGACAAAATCCGGTTGAAGCACTTTATATCTTTTTTATTAGCCCGATTGAAGACTGGTACGGAATCAGTGAGCTGTTAGTTAAATGTATTCCCATTTTATTGTGCGCTTATGGTTTGTCATTGTGTTATCGAGCGTCAGTTTGGAATATAGGCGCTGAAGGTCAACTATTAATGGGTGGTTTGATTGGCTCAGCCATGGCGCTTCAATTTGTTCATTCAGATTCAATTTGGGCTATGCCGTTAACTTTGTTGGCCGGTATTTTGGGTGGTGCAGCTTGGGCTGGGATTGCCGCGTTTTTAAAATTAAAAATGAACAGTAATGAAATACTGGTCACCATAATGCTGAATTATATTGCACTTAACTTATTGGTTTGGGCTGTGCATGGGCCGTTAAAAGATCCACAAGGGTTTAATTTTCCGGAAAGCGCGTTATTTGCTCAAAGCACGATTTTACCTGTGTTATTTGAAGGCACTCGCTTGCATTTAGGGTTGGTGTTTGTTCTGCTGGCGCTGGCTATTATTTGGGTGTTTGTTAGTAAAACCTTTATCGGTTTTCAAATTAGAGTATTAGGGATGGATAAAGCCGCTGCCAAAATGGCTGGGTTTAGCCAGAATAAATTATCCGCATTGGTTTTATTGGTGTGTGGTGGGTTAGCTGGATTAGCTGGTGCGAGTGAAGTCAGTGGTCCGATTGGTCAGCTCGTTCCGAGCATTTCTCCCGGTTATGGTTATGCAGCGATTATAGTGGCGTTTTTAGGTCGCCTTCACCCTTTAGGAATTACGTTAGCAGGTTTATTGATGGCGCTCATTTTTATGGGTGGTGAAATGGCGCAAATCTCTTTGGCTTTACCCAGCGCCATTACCGGTATTTTTCAGGGATTAATTTTATTTTATTTACTCTCATCTGATGTGTTAATTCGTTACCGGATCAAAATAAAGTTACCTCCCATTAACTCAGTTAAAAAACGTGTTTACCCAACTCAAACAGAGGCTCAATAAAATGGATATAGACTTAATTACCAATATTTTATATGCCGCGATTAGAACCGGAACACCATTATTATTAGTTGCTTTGGGTGAAATGATTTGTGAAAAAAGTGGGGTATTAAATTTAGGCCAAGAAGGCATGATGCTGTTAGGTGCCGTCGCTGGATTTATTGCGGTTTACCATACAGACAGCTTTATGCTGGGGTTTGTGATTGCGGCATTAAGTGGCGTATTGGCCTCGTTAATCTTTGCTTTTGTGGCGCTTAATTTAAATGCAACTCAAGTTGCAACTGGGTTGGCGCTGACCATTTTTGGTACGGGTTTATCTGCTTTTATTGGCTCGGATTACGAAGGAAAAACCATTGAAGCTTTACCAACGATTGGGTTTGAAATTTTGCAAAATATTCCATTAATTGGCAAAGCCTTATTTGCTCAGGATGCAATGGTTTATTTTAGCTGGTTTATGGTGATTGGCTGTTACATTTTTTTCCGTGCTCACCGAGCCGGGCTGGCGGTTAGAGCCGCCGGTGAAAACCCAGATGTTGGTAGTAATTTAGGTTTACCTGTGATGAAAATTCGCTATTTAGCTGTGATGTTTGGCGGCGCTATGGCTGGGCTTGCTGGTGGCTATTTATCAATTGCTTATACGCCGCTTTGGACTGAAAACATGACCGCTGGTAAAGGCTGGATTGCACTGGCTTTAGTGGTGTTTGCAAGCTGGCGGATAGAGCGGGTGATGTTAGGCGCTTATTTATTTGGTTTTGCCAGCATTATGCATTTATTTGCACAGGGTTTAGGGATTTCAATTTCATCTAACCTATTAGCGATTTTACCTTATGCTGCCACGTTAATTGTTTTGGTGGTACTAAGCCGTAACAGCGAAAAACTTAAATTATTTGAACCTGTTGCACTTGGTAAACCTTGGCATAAAACTCGATAGCCCTTTTTACAATACAAATTTTACATTCGTTTTAAACGCACAAAATTAATCAGGAGGCAGAACTAATCTAAAAATAAAAGTGTGTACTTACTTATCTTTAAATTTCCTTTATGCAACGGCGTATAAAGCTAGCAAACTTTAAATCCACAATTAATGTTATTGGAGATTCAATTATGAAAAAAGCATTAAAAGTAGTTGGCTTAGCGCTTGGTTTAGTAGCGAGTGCTTCAAGCTTTGCGCAAGAAAAACTAAAAGTCGGTTTTGTTTATGTTAGCCCAACGGGTGAGGCCGGATGGACATATAACCATGATCAGGCAAGGCTAAGTTTAGAAGAGGCTTTTCCGGGCGTAGTTAAAACTACCTTTGTTGAAAATGTGGCCGAAGGGGCGGATGCTGAGCGGGTCATTACTCAGTTGGCAAAAAGCGGGCACGAACTGATTTTTACAACCTCGTTCGGTTATATGAACCCGACAATTAAAGTCGCTAAACGTTTTCCGAATGTGAAGTTTGAACATGCTACCGGATATAAACGAGCAGATAATGTTGGTACTTATTTTGACCGAATTTATGAAGCGCGTTATTTGACCGGTGTGGTTGCAGGTTACATGAGCAAAACTGATGTAGTGGGTTATATTGGTGCGTTTCCGATTCCTGAGGTGGTACGCGGGATTAATGCATTTGCTTTGGGTGTACGCTCGGTAAAACCTAATGCCAAAGTTAAAGTGGTTTGGGTGAATACTTGGTTTGATCCTGCTAAAGAACGCGAAGCAGCAAATAGCTTAATTGACCAAAAAGCAGATGTAATTACCTTTCATACCGATTCACCAGCGCCAGTACAAGCAGCTCAAGAAGCTGGCATTTATGCAATTGGTTATCACTCTGACATGAGCGAATACGGTGAAAAAGCACACTTAACTGCAGCTGTACATAACTGGAAAGGGTTTTATAAAAAACGGGTTGAGCAAGTATTGGCTGGCACTTGGAAATCGGAAGATGTATGGCAAGGCTTTGCTGGTGGCATGACAGAACTCGCACCATTTAGCCCAGCAGTACCGGCTGAGGTAGTTAGTAAAGTTGAAGCGTTAAAAACAAAAATTATTGCAGGAGAATTCCACCCGTTTAGTGGGCCGCTGAAAAATCAGGCTGGCGAGTTAATTTTAAAATCAGGTGAAGTTATGTCTGATGAAGCTTTGTTAGGCATGAATTATTACGTGGAGGGTGTCGACGGCAAATTAAAATAACTTAAAGCCCCTTATTTATTTGGTTTATAAAACCAATAAGAATTAATTAAAAAAATTTAAAAATTGATTAGCGCATTTATAAAAGGCAGAAAAATTATGAAAACATTACCTAAATTAGTTTTATCAAGTGTTTTGGCTACTAGCGTTTTACCAGCAGCACAGGCAGAGGTTTTTTGGAGTGACAATAGCTTTTCTTGGCTACATGGTGAAAATCATTCAGATTTTTATAGTGATAGCGCCGAAAATACTGTGATTACTTTAGAGCATGCTTCGGGTCATAACTGGGGTGGTTTATTTATGTTTATGGATCGCACCGAAAAAAATGATACCGCAGATAATACCAATACCATTTATGGTGAAATTTCGCCGGATGTAAGTTTAAGTTATTTAACTGGTAGTGAATTAAAGTTTGGCCCTATTAACGATGTGTATTTATCTGGTACTTATGAATATGGTGGTGGCGCAACCGGACAAGATGATAACTATCAGTATGGATTTGGTTTAGGCTGGAGTGTACCGGGCTTTAAATATGTAAAAACACGGTTTTTATATTCGGCTAATGAATCAACCGAAAATGATTTAATGTTAAGTGTTGTTTGGGGAAGTGTTTTACCAATTGATGCCGTTGAAATTAGTTTTGCTGGTTATATTGATTGGTCTACAGCTGAATCGGATCACGAATCGGATTTCCATTTTAATCCTCAATTGTTACTGAATGTGAGCCCTTATTTAGGGATGACGAAATCTAAACTAGAAGTCGGTTTTGAGTATTCATACTGGAATAACAAGTATGGCAGCGCATTTTTAGCCGATGAAAGTGTATGGAGCATTATGGCTAAATACCATTTATAAAAAACATCACTTATAAAAAATAGCGGCGGTTATATACCCGCGCCACCTCAAGATGCTTGATTTCAGCCGGAGAAAAAATGCGTGAGGCAAGACAAATTGTTGTAGGTATATTAATCCGCCGCACTAGTTAAATTCATGATAGAGAAAAATATGATGTCGACACAAAGTTTACCTGTGATTGATTTTGCACCGTTTTTAACGGGTGATAAACAGGCAATGCAGCAAGTTGCCGCACAAATTTTAGCGGCTTCAAAAGAATAGGGATTCTTTTATTTATCTGGTTTTGGTTTAACCAATGAAGAGGTTAATAAAGCATTTTCATTATCCGCTCGTTTTTTTGCCCTACCGGAAGATGAAAAACTTAAATTGGCTTGGCAAAATGCACAAAGCAACCAAGGTTATATTGCGGTAAAACGCGAAAGTCTTGATCCATCTACCGCGCCTGATTTAAAAGAGGCCTACAATATTGCCTCAATGTATTTAGAGACAGATGAAGATAGAGATTATTTTCCAACAGTTTATCCTGAATTTAAAACAGAAATTAAAGACTTTGTGCAAAAGTGTACTCAGGTTGCAGACTCTGTTTTACAAGCATTTGCACTGGCTTTAAACGAGCCGATTAACTTTTTTGTTGATGCGCATAATAAACATCAGCATACGTTTAGGTTATTGCGTTATCCGGCATTGCCTGAAGGTTATGAACTGGAAGCTTCGCAAAATCGCGCGGGAGCCCATACAGATTATGGCGGTATTACTTTATTGTTTCAGGATGCTGTTGGCGGTTTAGAAGTGAAATCCCGCAATGGTGGTTGGGTTCAGGCAACACCTATTCCCGGCACTATAGTGATTAATACCGGAGATTTAATGCAGCGTTGGACCAACGATGTTTTATTGTCTAATCCGCATAGGGTTAAACAGCCAGAACAAAGTATTCGCCAAGATAGGTATTCAATCGCTTATTTTTGCAGTCCAAATAAAGATAAAGTGATCTCTTGTATTGAATCTTGCCAGAGTGCAGATAATCCGGCGAAATATCCACCGGTAACGACCAGTGAATATATGATTTCTCGTTTAAACCGGACTTACTAGTCCGATAAATAACTTATGAAAATACATTTAATTTTAATTCATGGCGCATGGCAGGGAAGCTGGGTGTGGCAAGCATTATTACCTTATTTAACACAAGCTCAGATTAATACTTATCCTTTGGATTTACCGGGCAATGGCTCGGTTGGCAATACGATAGAGGATGTCGGCGCGGATAATATTAATATGCAAAGTTATGTGATGGCCGCTGCTAAGCAAGTGCTGAAAATAGAGCAAGCTGAAGCATTTAATCCAGCAGAGGACAAAATAGTTGTGCTAGCTCATTCTGGCGGTGGCGTGGTTGCAACTCAATTGGCAGAGCTCTGTTTTGACAAAATCTCTGCGGTTATTTATTTAGCCGGCATGATGTTACCCAGCGGACTCTCTTTTAAAGCTTTATTGGAAGAACTCAAAGACCAAGGTCAGGATTATGCTGGTATCGAAAAGCATTTGGTTTGGGATCAGGACTATGTGGTTAGTCAGGTTCCACCACAAGCTGGCGCCAACGTTTTTTTAAATGATATGCCGTTTGAGCAAGCTTTAAATGCAGCAGAACAGTTAACGCCTCAGGTCATTAGCGGTTTAGCGATTGAAGCTAACTGGAGTCGGAATAAATTTGGTCAAATTCCGCGTTTATATATTGAATGTAGCCAAGATTTATCGGTTAAATTACCGGTACAAAAAATGATGCAACAGTTAGTACCTGGCGCTGAATGCGTTAATTTAGATACCGGTCATGCCCCGCATGTCAGCCAACCAGAGTTAACGGCACAAGTTATTGTTAATTATTTAAGCCGGTTTAAGTAGACCGCTGTGGATGTATCATGCAAATGAATCAAGTTAATATAAAAACCAAAATTTTAATTTTAGTTAGTATCATCTCTGTTATTTTTATTATCTCACTTGCTTTTATCAAGCTGGCAAATGACAAGATAGCGGGCAATTTTAATCAGTTTTATCAGCAAAATTTTTTAGTATCGAATTTGTTTGATGAAATTAAAGCTAAGCAATCTGATCTCATGGTGAATATTCGCGGATTGCAAATCGTTTATTTGTTGGATATTAAGGAGCAGGTAGCGGATTTAGAACTTAAGATCGCACAAGATATTGAAACGACTCCCAAATTACTAGATAGATTTACTACTGAGTTTTCAGGGGATGCGAGTAAATTGCACCAACTCAAATATTACATCAGCAATTTTCAGGGCAATGCTCAAATTTTTTTAGATGCGGTTAAATATATGCCTGATCATAAAGCAGACGATTTAACTTTTATTGATTTTATCAATGCTTATAGTGAACTTAATGCATTTTTAGCAGATTTTAGCCATGATAATCAGGTTTTAGCAGAACAGCAAAACCAGTTAGCAAATCAAGCCATTGAGCAAGCTAATTATGTGTTTTACATTTCTATTGTTATTGCGTTAATTGCTGCTTGGCTATTAAGTGCTTTTATTGCTAATGGCTTAAAATCGGGCATAGAAAAAGTAAAAAATGTGGCACAAGCCATGGCTAAAGGTGAGTTGAATAATCGATGTTTATTGCAAGGAAGTGATGAAGTTGCAGAACTTGGCCGTGCGCTTGATTCGAGTTTAACTCATTTGAGCCAAACTCTATCAGCGATAAATGAATCATCCCATATTGTAAACGGTAATAGCCAAACTTTATTAAATTATAATCAGGATATTACCCAAGCAGCGGTTGATGTTTCTGGGCATACTATTCAGGTGGTTACTGCAATAGAGGAGTTTTCTGCCACCAGTAAAAATATTGCTGATAATACCGCACAGGCTGCGCTGACTTCTGATGAAATGACACAAGTGGCTAATCAGGGAATAGAATCAGCTAATCTAACCAAAGCAGCGGTTGTTCATTTAGTTGAGAATCTAATTAAAACATCTGAGGTTGTTAATTTATTAAGGGATGAATCTACTAAAATCGAAAGTATTTTAGATGTGATCAGAAATATTGCCGAACAAACTAACTTATTAGCATTAAATGCGGCTATTGAAGCTGCTCGTGCTGGGGAAATGGGTCGCGGATTTGCAGTCGTTGCAGACGAAGTTAGGAATTTAGCGCAGCGTTCCCAATCTTCAGTGCGTGAAATTGAAGCTATGCTGGCTCAATTAAGTTTAGCGTGTGATAACGCAGTTAATATGATGAATGACAGCAGTGAAATCGCTTCAAAAACTCAAGTGAGTGTAGTTGAAAGTAATCAGCTTTTGTCTGATATTTTAACTATGATTAATGAATTAAATAGCCAGACTCAACAAATTGCCACAGCCGCCGAGCAACAAAGTGCGGTGGCGGCTGATATTAGCCAAAATATGCATACAGTAAAAACATTGACAGATAAAACAGCAACCATTGCATCACAAACCAAACAATACAGTGATGAGATGAATTTAGTGAGTCACAAAACTAAAGAGCAAGTCGCTTTTTTTCAGATTGCTTGAGTTTACACTTTTAGCCGGTTAAGTTGCTGGTCTAAACTCTCAACTGCATAATGGCTTTGCTGAGCCAGTTGAGCGGATGTTTTAGCCAGTTCAACTAATTGATTTGCGGCATCGCCGACTTCGGTTATTGAACGGCTGATATCTTCGCTCACCATGCTTTGTTCTTCAGCAGCGGTGGCAACTTGAGTGGTGTTTTCATCAATTTGACGAACCTGAGAAACAGCGGTAACTAAACTTTCAAATGCGGCTTGGGTATCTGTGACTGTCGCTTTCATTTGAGTGCGGCTCAAATTAAGTTGATTAACTGCTGTTTCTACTTCTTTTTGTAGGTTCTTAATCAGTACATCAACTTCTTCGGTGGATTCTTGGGTGCGGGCGGCTAAGGTTCTGACTTCGTCTGCAACCACTGCAAACCCTCGTCCCATTTCACCAGCACGAGCAGCTTCAATAGCCGCATTTAACGCTAGCAAATTAGTTTGCTCGGCAATGGCTCTAATGGTTGTTAAGATGCCAAATATATCTTGAGTTCGCGCCGAGACTAAACCAACTTGCTCTGTGGTTAAGGTCATTTCCTGATCTAATTTATTAATGCTTTGGGTATTTTTATCTAGCATTGATTGGCTTTGGCTAATGCTCACATTGGCTTGCTGAGCTAAATCTGCGGTATTTTGTGCAAGCTGTGCGACTTCTGTGGCGGATGCTGCCATTTCTGTCATGGCAGTAACAACACTGTCGAGTTTATGTTGTTGTAAATGTGATTGGTGATCAACCGCTTTGGAGTTGGCGCCAATATCATGAGAGACATCCAATAAAGTATCTTTTTGCGCTTTCATCGCGATAATCATTTCGCGTAATTTAACAACAAATAAGTTAAAGCCCTCGGCCAATGCTTGCAATTCGGCATGTTGCTGGTTGGGTAATCTTTGTGATAAATCACCTTCGTTTGAAGAAAGTTCATCCATTCTAAGTGCAACTTGTTTGATTGGGCGCACTATGCTTTGAATTAACAAACCAATTAATAATACGGCAATAACAATGGCTAAAACCCCGATGCTAATAAGCGCAATGGCCGACTCATTAACTTCTTCTTCCAGCGCCAAATTAAGATCGGTCGCCGGTTTTAATACGGTTTTTTGATCAATACTGATAATAGCTGTCCAGACATCGCCAACCTGATTGACATTTATAGATGAAATAACATACCAAGTACCATTTTGTTCAAAAAAACCGGTTTTTTGGCTTAACTCTGCTAATTCGGCTGAAGATTTTTTAAGTGGATTGGCAACCGCTTTTGGAAATAAAGTAGAGGCAACAGTTAAGCCTTTTTGGCTTACAATGGTGATATTACCAGCACCATCATAGATAGATTTTTTCATTTGTTGTAATTTTTGCTGGATAACGGGTAAATTAATATCTATTCCAACTAACCCTAAAAACTGATTATTATATTTTATTGGCGAAGTAAAAGTTGTCATTAAAACCTGATTACCTTCACTAATTTGATACAGGTAAGGGTCAAGCAGGCAAGGTTGAACAGATTCATAAGAGCACAAATACCACTCAGCTTCTCTGACACCATTATCATCTGCTGTGGTTAAATATTTTTCATTTACATTTTGAGTGGGGTAAAAAACAAATTCATCAGTTTCTCTAACCCAATAAATGTCCAGAGTGCCTGTATTTGATGCAACAGACAGATCATTAACATAATTAATGTCAGCATTATCATAACCATTGGCTTCAAACTGAGCATACATAGCACTAATATCGGGGTTAGACTTTAATGCACTGAGTGTAATATCTTTGACTTGCTGTCGGGTTAGAGGGGAGCCAGAATTTTGTATGGCAGTGTTTTCTAACTGTTTTGCTAATACCAGAGTGGAGGAGATTGCTTTATTAAGGAAGGCACTAATTTGTTGCTGAGTTAAATCGTTAACCGAAGATAAAATATGCTTCGCCTGTTTAGTTAAAGCCGATGTCATACTTTGTTCAGCAAATATTTGGTTATGGTTGAGGCTGCGTCCTGAAAACCAAATTAGAATAGCCATTGAGGTAATAAATATAATCACGACAGCGAGTATTAGTTTTAGTTTTAAGCTGTGTTTTTCCATTTAAATCATTCCAAGTTATTGGTTTTATTTTAATCATAGACAAGGAATATCAAAGACGCTAAAAATGGTTAATTAAAGATTCAACGGTTAAAGGTTTTGGTTGTTCAGCCTTTAAATAAGGCGAATAATCTGCTGTTCTCCACTTTTTATTTTTAATAAAATCTAAATAAGCAGATGCATTATCTTGGATAATTAATTCAAAGGGTATGGTTTCACTTTGAGTAAATTTGTTGATACCGTTCTCGTAATAATAAATATATTGTAAGGCTTTACTACCCATTAAAAATGCGCCACCAACTAGAGCTGTTAATTCACCACTCTCGACTTTTTCTATTGCTTCTGGTAACCAATCAAAGCCACCAATGGAAATATAATGATTAGCATGTAGTGGATGTTTTTTTAACTGGTGTAGGGTTTCTAATGCCATCTGGGCACTGGCACACCAATAAGTATTGGTATTTGGATAACGCTCAACTACTTTGTCAAAACGTTCTGCAACTAATTTTCGTTCAAAATTCATTTGAAAAATTTGATTCACAAAAATATTTAATTGTTTATTCTCGGTTTTTAATAACCCTTTATTTCTATTCTCTGATAATGCATCGTGAACACCACTAAAGCCAGTAATATAAACTGGCTTTTCGGGTAGGATTTGCCTGTAGCTCTTGATCAAAGTATGCGCTAATAATTCGCCAGCTTGAGTTTGAGCGTAATCAATTACTCCAAGCCAATATTTAAATTTTTCACCCGGACCACCAGCCTCTAGTTTTTGATTACCAGTGAGTACTTGCTCTAAAGTAATAAATTTTACTTTTTTATTTTCTAAGAATTTAAAGGTATGTAAACCAGCATTGATAAATGGTCGATACACCAAATAGTCAGGCTTGGCGTCAGAGTTGACTATACGAGTAATGACGTCTAATTGAGTAAATCTATTGTTTGCGATGTGAATAATATCGACTTCGTAAGGCGTTTGCTTAGCTATTCCTCTAATATTATCAGCAACATAAAACCAAAAAGTATGCTCTTCATAAGATGGTAAGACAAAAGTAATTTTAATCGCATTTACATAGGTGGAGTAGAGCAATAAAAATAGGAAAGCAAAGAACCGGAACATAATACTTATCTCCTGACAGAGTAGGCACAAACCCAAACCTGTATTTTTAGAGTTGTATTTGTTCTCTAATTTATAGTTAATAACGGCTTTAAACGCTAGTCAAACCAGACAAGTTTGAACAAGGGTTACTTTATTAATTAGCAATTTTTGCCGCGTGCTCACTAGCCCATTGAATAGCTGTATTATAAAACTCCGGTACTTGGTCCGGTTCTAAATCAAGCTTGTTTATGAGTAAGTTAGCTTCTGTCCATTGAGCTTTTTCATAATGTTCTACTAGGCTCAAATAGTCAGCTATGATCCCTTTTTTATTAATCAAAGCATTTTTAATATCTTCAGATAAAGGTAATTTATTCATTACACTTTCTACTGGCTCATCTAAAATGGCATCAATGACGGATAGCATCCCACTTAAAAAAGCTGTTGAAGGGTCTCGCAATTGAGCATGATGTTTGGCTATCGCCTCACAAAAATTAGCTCTAGACATAGATAATCGGACAAGCTCAATAGGTTTAGTTGTATTTATTTGAGCTGCAAATAATACAGCTAAAAACTTTTTAAGCTCTAATTGCCCAAGAACAACAATTGCCTGTCGTATGGTTTCTATGTCATTTCTGCGTTTGAAAATGGCTGAATTTGCGTATCTGAGCAATTTAAAGGATAACGTGACATCACGCTGAAAAATATCAATAATAGTGTCTAAATCTATTTCAGGCTTAGATGATTCGTATAGGAGTTCAGCTAAGCTTAATTGAGAAGGTGCTAAGGCTTTACTTTGCATCATTTCAGGTTCACTGAAAAAATATCCCTGAAAATACTTAAAACCTAATTCTATAGCGGCATTAAATTCTTCATAGGTTTCTACTTTTTCAGCTAATAGATCTATTGGGTAAGCACTGGCAGCTTGTTTGATTTCTAATATTTGCTCAGCAGATGATGCTCTAAGATCAACCTTAATTATGTCGACATAAGGAAAAAAGTGAAGCCAGACCGGGTTGTGCTCATAATCGTCTAAAGCTACTTTATAACCCGCATTTTTCAGCTCAATAACACTTTGTAATAATTTTTTTGTTGGTCGTGCGTTTTCTAAAATCTCAACAACCAGCTGATCATTAGGTATGAGTTGAGGGTAGCCTTTGATAATAAGTTCATCTGAAAAATTAATAAATGCAGGGTGATGATCTGTGAAATCTTCAAGCCCTAGATTAAACTGACTTCCTTCTATTAGCTTTGAGGTAGCCTGATCACCATCTATATTTGGGAATGCATTTATAATGCTATCTCTGAATAAAAGCTCGTATGCAAATAATTCTTTATTTTTATTAAAGATAGGCTGTCTTGCTGCGTAAAAAAACATCTTTTATTCCATGTAAAGCGGTTTATTTTTATTGTAGTTAATAAAAAATATATTAGGAGACTACGTCATAAATAAATATTTGCAGGCTGGTTCTTATATATCAAGATTTTTAGCTGACAAATTGATAATCTAATTTTATTTTGGCTAAATCAAGTGTTTTGTTAAATAAAAAAATTTGATGAGCTTAGTTTGTTAATTTTTTGTAAGGGGTGAAAAATGCAAACAACTAAAAAAGCTAAGCTAGGGCTTGCGCTTGGTAGTGGCGCCGCTAGAGGATGGTCACTAATAGGTATTTTAAATCAGCTTAGTTTAATGGGATTAAAGCCAGATTTAGTCGTGGGTTGCTCAATCGGTTCTCTTGTTGGAGCTGCTTATTGTACTCAAAGGCTCGAAGAGTTAGAAACTTGGGTGAGAAC
The DNA here is from genome assembly GCF_025515275.1 of Catenovulum sp. 2E275. Taxonomy (GTDB): domain Bacteria; phylum Pseudomonadota; class Gammaproteobacteria; order Enterobacterales; family Alteromonadaceae; genus Catenovulum. The sequence continues at coordinate 15,188 of NZ_JAOPFU010000018.1, read as the reverse complement.
TTTAGATACTTGGCAAGTTATTCGTTTATTAGACTGGGGAATGGGACAGGGAGGTGTTGTATCTGGTGGACGTTTATTTTCCCAATTAAAGGCAACTATGGGGGCAACTAAAATTGAAGACTGCACTACTGAATTTGCAGCTGTTGCCACTGAACTTTATACCGGGCGAGAACATGTATTTAATGAAGGCTCTTTATTAGATGCAATTCGGGCTTCTTGTGCGATTCCGGGGGTTTTAGCGCCGCAGTTTATTAATCAGCACTGGATGATTGACGGTGCTGTTGTCAACCCTGTTCCGGTTTCTGTATGTCGCGCTATGGGAGCAACCCATGTGATCGCAATAGACTTAAACTCAGGAAAACCACAGCCTTTGACTAATCCTCACGATGTTTTGTATAAAGATGCGACAGAAGAGAAAGTGCAGGAGCAACCTAATAAATTTCAAGATTTATTAGGTAATAGCAAAAATTTTATTGAAAACATCATTAAAAAGAGAAATTCTGGCGGCCCATCAACTCCTGGTTTTATGGCTGTTGCAAATGGGGCAATTGATATAATGCAAAATCGCATTACTCGTAGCCGTTTAGCCGCCGATCCACCAGATATTCTAATTCAACCTAAAGTTGGACATATTGGTATTATGGAGTTCAATCGAGCAGAAGAAGCAATTGAGATAGGACAGTCCTCTGTTATTCAAGTGGCTCATTTATTGGACGAATACGTGGGTATTTTTAAGTGAAGCAATATACCGCCTGTGAACATTGTGATTATTTATTAAATGCCCCCGTTTTGAGTCATAATGAGTGTGCATTTTGTCCACGTTGTGGACACAGAGTAAGTCACAGGCCTAAATATAGCTTACAGTTTACTTTATCATTTTCGATCGCATCTATATTTTTATTTATTTTGAGCAATACGTTTCCATTTTTATCAATTGGTGTTCAAGGGCAACAAAATGAAATGCTGTTATGGCAAGCCAGCTTTGAATTTTGGAACCATGGACAGGAGTTGCTGGCTGTTTTAGTCTTTTTTGTAGTGCTTTTGCTTCCTTTCCTTTTATTAATTGGTCTGGTTTATATATTGTGGCCAATGATATTTATGCGTAGTTTACCTATTGGAACTTGCTGGATCGCACGTTATATTTTTAAGTTGAAAAGCTGGAGTATGGTAGATGTTTATTTAGTTGCTGTTTTAGCCAGTTTAACTAAGCTAGCTTCAATGGCAAATATTGAATTTGGAATTGGTTTATGGGGCTATATTAGTTTTAGTATTTGTTTATCCTCAGCCCTAGCTAATTTAGATAGACGTAGGTTTTGGCAATATTTGGAAAAAGTAAGATGTCACGAGAGATTAAAACAGCAAAATCAGCCAACCTAATGCTGTGTTTATGTTGTCATCATTTAAATCCAACTTCAGCTCTGCGTTGTGAAACTTGTGATGAGCCTGTGTATATTAGAAGAAGACGCTCTTATGAGAGAACATTAGCTTGGTTATTAACGGCTATGATTCTGTATGTTCCGGCCAGTATATATCCTGTTATGACAACAATTGCGTTCACACGTAGTCAACCGAATACTATTGTTGGCGGGGTAATAGAGTTATGGCAGCAAGGTTCTTACTTTATTGCTTTAGTTATCTTTTTTGCCAGTGTAGTGATTCCGATAGCTAAAATTTTGGTTTTGGCTTGGCTATGCTTTTCTCTTAAAATTAAACTGAAAACACATAAAAAAGAACGCACAGTGATTTATAAGTACACTGAACTGATAGGACGCTGGTCGATGATAGATATTTTTGTGGTTGCAATTTTAATGGCTTTATTACAGTTAGGCGGTATTTTAATTGTTGAGCCCGGTATAGCTGCATTGGCTTTTGCCGGTGTTGTTATTGCAACCATGCTAGCAGCAGAGGCGTTTGATCCTAGATTAATCTGGGATACTCAGGATGAAGACCATCATTAGATGTAAACTTTAGGAGCAAAATGAATAATCCTATTATAAAAAAGCAAACACGTTTATCGTCAGTTTGGATTATTCCACTGATAGCGATTGTTGTAAGTCTATGGTTTGTTGTGCAGCATTATATGCAACGTGGTACCGAAATTGAAATACGCTTTGAAAGTGCTGAAGGGATTGAAGCTGGTAGAACTTTAATTAAAACACTCAATGTTGAAGTTGGGGTCGTTACTCAGGTCGAAATTAATCAAGATCTGAAAACTGTCAGGGTATTGGCGAGAATTAAATCGCAAGCTGAGGATTTGTTACGCCAAGACTCTCAGTTTTGGGTGGTTAAACCCAGAGTTGGTTCAAAAGGTATTTCCGGTTTAGGGACTTTGCTATCGGGTGCCTATATAGAGCTGGAGCCGGGCAATGATTATCCTGGGAAAACCAGTTTTATTGGCTTAGAGAACCCTCCATTAACACCAGCTAATAAAAAAGGCTTAAATATTTATTTAATTAGTGATTCTGCAGCGTCATTAAATGCGGGTGATCCAGTTCTATTTAAAGGGTTTGAAGTTGGACAAGTAACACAAATTGAAATTTTAAACGCAAGCCAGCTTAAAACTAGCTTATTTATTGAATCGCCTTATGACAAAATGGTTACAAGCCATACCCGATTTTATAATGCGAGTGGAATTTCATTACACATCAATGCGCAAAGTGTTGCCATGCATACTGATGCGATGGAAACAACGCTAACTGGCGGGATAGCATTTGACTTGCCTAAATTTGCTAAACCCGGGCGGCAAGTTGTTGATGGAACTGAATTCACCTTATATGCAGACAGACAATCTATTGATAAGCATCCGTATCAATATTCAGCTGATTATTTACTATTGTTTGACCGTTCAGTTAGAGGGCTCAATGTGGGTGAAGTGGTTGAATATCGAGGCATTAAAGTTGGTAGCGTAATTGATATTGATTTTAAATATTTGCCAAAAGAGCAGTTTGAGCAAGCACAAAACCCTAAAGTACCGGTTTTAATTAGAATAGATCCGGGCAGAATGATAGATGAAGATGGTCCTAAATCGGCCGATAAATTAACCAAACTACTTAGAACCCACATTAATCGAGGTTTAAAAGCTGCACTAAAAACTGGAAGTTTGGTAACAGGGCAAAGTTTTATTCAGTTAGATTTTTATCCAGATCTGGCCGCCGGCACAATGCAAAAAGTTGGGCGTTATCACAGTATTCCAACCACTGCGGATGATTTAGATAGTTTAATATCAAATATGACAGCTTTTACACATAAGCTGAATCAATTGCCACTTGAACAAAGTGTTGAACAAATTAACCAAACTTTGGCTGGGGTGAATAAAACCGTTAGCTCGTTGGAGCAAACGGTTAACAGTTTAAATAAGCTGGTGCAGTCAACTGATAATTTTGTTGGCTCAGAGGCATTAAACGAGTTGCCGGTTAAATTAAATCAGTTAATTGAAGCGACACAAACCAGTTTAAATAATTTAACCTCTGATTCAGGGTTAACTAATGAATTAAATAATACATTATTGAAATTAAAATCAACGCTTAATAGTGTACAGCGGGCTGCCGATAAAGTTGAGCAAAAACCGAACTCAGTTATTTTTGGGGCTGATAAACACTCAGATTTAATTCCTGGGAGTGATAAATGAAAAGAAAATTAGGCTTACTCGTCGTTATTTTTAGTTGTTTTTTGTTCGGCTGTGCTTCTGAGCCCCCTCAGATTAAGTATTATCTTTTGCCATACCAATCTTTGGAACAGACTACATCCAATATTCAATTAGAGATTAATGTTGCTGAATATTTGAAACAAGATTCACTGGTTATTGAAAATGAGCAAAGCGAGTTAACATTCGCTCATTATCATAGATGGGCAGAGCCTCTTGAGTTATTAATTCATCGCTATATGAGCAAGCAACTTTTAAAACAGCTAACAGTGCCTCAGCGTTTAGATAAAACTAAACTGATTATTGAAATTGAGCGTTTATATGGTTCGGTTAATGGGAAAGTCTATTTATCGGGTTATTGGTGGATTGAAAAACACCAAACAGACGGAATCGAACGGCATTATTTTAATTTTCAGCAACCACAGTTAGAAGCTGGTTATAGAAGTTTTGTCGACTCTACCGCTGATCTATTAACTCGACTAGCAAGCCAAGTAAACCATGAATTAAATTAACTTTTATCTTCAATTTTTTTAAACCAGCTAGTAACAATTAGGGTTGCTTGCTACACTAAGTGGATTAAAGATTAGAAACATTTAGATGGATTTTGTAGTCGTTTCAGCTTATTAATGGATAAAGGATGAAAAGTAGGCGTATTTTTACAAAGATACAATTAATTATTTTATTGCTGCACTTTATATTTGTGCCCTTTGCACAAGCTTTAATTAATCAGCCTGATGAAGAAAGCCTCCGGGCTGCGATGGTAATTGGTATTTTAAGATATACTCAATTGCCCTTAACTGATAATGACAGGGAAATTGAAGTCTGTACTGTTGGTTCTCCCTTTGTTGAAGCTAAGTTGAGTTCGGTGATATCTGGACTAAGGGTGAATCGTAAACAGTTAAGATTAACTAAATACGAAAAAAGCATAGATGACACAGTTAAATGTCATGTCATTATTAGTGGTGAAAATACAAACCAAAAGCTCTTTGAAAACTATTTGAGTGCTAGCTTACAAAAACAATTGATTGTATGTGATGGGTGCGCTAGTGGCTTAAGTTTTTCATCTATAGAAATCTATAAAAGAAACAACGGTATAGGGTTTAAAGTTAACTTAAAGCAAGCCAAAGATAATAACGTTGTATTTAGCTCCTCGTTATTAGAATTGGCTGGCGAGATTAAGGGCAAATAACATGCAACAGCCCCGACAATCCTTGAAGTTGTCTATTATAAAACGTTTAGCTTTGGTTTTATTGCTATGTTTTATAACTGTGGGTAGTGTTTTGTCTTACGTTGAACGTGAGTTAGTAAAAGATAAATTATTAACTGATTTAAATGTAATCGCTGAGATTTTAGCTAATCGAACTACAGTTGCTCTAGTCTTTAATGATCAAAATACAGCAACGGTGAATTTATCTGCGGCTAAATACCATCCAGCTATCGAACAAATTTGTTTATATAATCAGGAAGGAAATTTCTTTGCTGAGTTTTCTACTCACCCTCAACTACAGCAATGTCAGAATCAAACAACTTTAACTGTACGCTCTTTTCATCAATTTACAGAGGATAGCTTAACTTTTTCTTTGCCTGTGGTTGAGCATGATGAACTAATTGGTATGTTAGTTATTCAATCTAACTTGGATTATGTTACAACCACGCAAACCTATGTTTTAGCTATGCTTTCTGCTGTTTTGGTGATTGCTTTATTAACTATTTATGTATTAACTGAACATTTTTTAAAGCGAGTACTTGCACCTTTACAACAACTCCATAGTACCGCACTCAGTATTACTCAAAATGTATTTTCTGAAACTAGAGCAAAAAAAGTTAAAAATGATGAGGTTGGTGCTTTAGTCGATGTATTTAATAATATGTTGAATAGCTTGGCTAAAGAGCATAATAAGTTACAAATATCAGAGCAGAGATTCAGAACTTTAGCCGAAAATGCACCTATAGGAATATTTTTACGTGATCAAAACGATGACTATCTTTTTGTAAATCAAAAATGGCAGCAAATGACCCAATTGCAATTGCCACTTAATATTCAAGATTATTTCCAGCAAATTGAAGCATCAGATTTATCCCGTGTTGTTCACACACTTGATGATAATAGAGAAAATATCCAACCCAAAATTGTAGAATATCAATTTTGTTCTAATAGTGGGCAGGTTAAAACTTTTTTAGAGCAACTTGCACCTGTACAGCTTGAAGCTAATGGGTTTACCGGCACGATTGGCTCTTTATTAGATGTAACAGAATTAAAACAAGCACGGGCTGAACTCGAAAAATTAGCTTTTCAGGACCCTCTAACAGGTTTAGCTAACCGTCGCTTTTTTAATGATCATTTACAGCTAGAAGTGGCTAATGCTGCAAAATTAAAACAAACTATGGCAGTTTTGATGCTGGACCTGGATCACTTTAAACGAGTAAATGATAGTTTAGGGCATGAAGCTGGGGATATGCTTTTACAAACAATAGCGAATAAGTTAACCCGGCTAGTTTCTTCTGAAGATCTAGTTTCACGTATGGGCGGAGATGAGTTCATGATTTTAATCCGTGATGCTTCAGTATTGCCAAAGTTAGATAAGCTTATTCATGAAATGCTGGCGAAATTAATTACTCCAATGGAGCATCACTCTCTGCTGGATGTTACAGCTTCTATCGGTATTGCGGTTTATCCTAAAGATGGGCAAACCGGCATGGAGTTAATCCGTAATGCAGATATTGCGTTATATAAGGCTAAAGATTTTGGCCGTAATCAAGCCGTTTATTTCAGTTATACGCTAGATGCTGAAATAAAAAATAAAATTCGTTTAGAGCAAAAACTGAAAAAAGCTTTGACTAGTGGAGTCATACAAGTTTATTTACAGCCTCAATATAATACTATTTTAGGGCGATTTTATTGGGCTGAGGCTCTGGTGAGATGGATTGATGAAGAAGATGGTTTTATTCCACCGGATGTATTTATTCCATTAGCAGAAGAAACCGGATTAATTCATGAGTTAGGCCTGCTAGTATTAAAACAGGTGTGTATACACTTAACCAACTCTCAAGGTATTTTAACGAGTTTAGGCATTGAAGGGATTTCAGTTAATTTATCCGGCAGTCAGTTTTTTGCTAAAAACTTTTTGTCTCAGGTTAATGATGTGATTGCTGAATATCAAGTTTCACCAAAGCAGCTTGAATTTGAGTTAACTGAGTCCGTGTTAATGGAAAATACCACCCAAGCTATTGATGTAATGCAGCAGTTAAGAGCGCTGGGATGCCGCTTATCGGTGGATGATTTTGGCACGGGTTACTCATCACTGGCTTATTTAAAACAGTTCCCAATTCATTGTATTAAAATTGACCGCACGTTTATTCGGGATATTCCGGCCGATCAGCAGGATGTGGAAATCACCAGTGCAATTATTGCAATGGCACAAAAGCTTGGGCTTGAGATAATAGCCGAGGGAGTTGAAAGTCAGGCGCAAAGTGACTTTTTATTAGCTCAAGGCTGTTATTGTATTCAGGGTTACTTTTACGCTAAACCTATGCCTGTAGAGTCATTAAAAACACTGTTGGCTGAATCAAATCTTTAACCCAAAACTTTCAGCAATATCTGGATGACAAATTTTATTCTGGCGAATATTAATACCAGAATTTAATTCGTTAAAAGTATTGCAAGCTTGGGTTAACCCTAAATCAGCAATCGCTTTAATATATTTAAAGGTGGCATTATTGAGCGACTGAGTCGCTGTTAAAGGCACTGCACCCGGCATGTTAGCAACACAATAATGCACAATATCATCGACTATATAAGCTGGGTTTTGATGTGTAGTTGGTTTAGAGGTTTCAAAACAGCCACCTTGATCAATAGCAACATCGACTAAAACAGCCCCTTTTGGCATTTGTTTGAGCCAGCTTTTAGGTAAAATTTGAGGGGCTTTTTTACCCGGCTGTAAAACCGAACCAATGACTAAATCGGCCGATAAAACTGCGGCTTTTAAATTAACCGGATCAGATAATAAACAAGTTACTTGAGTCGGATATTGGCTTTTAATTAATCTGAGTTTTTCTATATTGGTATCTAAAATTGTTACATTTGCTTGTAAACCTAATGCCATTTGCAATGCATTTTGGCCAACAATACCAGCGCCTATAATAACCACATGCGCGGGAGCAACACCAGCTAAACCGCCCAATAATTTACCCATGCCACCTTGTGCTTTTTCAAGCATGTGAGTACCGGCCTGAATCGATAATCGTCCGGCAATTTCAGACATTGGATAGAGCAAGGGGAGTTGGCCATTAGCCAGTTCAATGGTTTCGTAAGCAATACAAGTTGCACCGCTTTGAGTTAATGCTTGTGTCAGCGATTGGCTGGCGGCAAGGTGTAAAAAAGTAAATAAAATATGTTTGGCGTTAAGTAATGCATATTCACTTGGCTGCGGCTCTTTTACTTTTACGATTAACTCAGCTTGTTGATAAAGCGCTGCCTGATCAACTATTTTAGCTCCGGCAGTTAGATAATCCTGATCTGTTATCTGAATGCCGCTTGCTGCATTATGTTCAACCCAAACCTGATGTCCATTTTGACAAAGTTGCTCAACATACTGAGGCAATAAACCAACTCTGTATTCATTGTTTTTAATTTCTTTAGGAATACCTATTTGCATACCGACTCCACTGAATAATGGTTTATTTAAATTTAAGTTTAGGTGAAATAAGATAAGATTTTAAAAATCATTTAAAGATGGATCACAATAACTGCTTAACAAGGATGTGAATTTAACTCAATCCTGTTTAGAATAGGACAGTCAGATTGGGCAGTAGATTCAACAAAGGTATAAAAATAGTTTGAACGGTATCAAGCAAAAAGAATCATTAACAGGTATCCAGCGGTTGCTCGAAGTCGGGCTTATTACGTTTGCTGGTTGTGCTTTATTTACACTTATTTCATTGGTGTCATTTAATCCGCTCGACCCAAGTTGGAGTCAGTCTGGTTATGATGTGCCAATTAATAATTTAGCGGGTGCTGCAGGTGCATGGCTGTCTGATTTATTATTTTTCTTTTTAGGGTTTATTGCCTACACAGTGCCAATTGCGACAGCTTTTTTAGGCTGGGCTATTTTTCAGAAAAAACCAAACTTTTTTGAAATTGACTTTTTAGCTTTAGGCTTAAAAATAATTGGATTTATTTTATTACTGGTTTCAACTACCTCGCTTGCGAGTATGAATTTAAGTAATTTATTTGATTATTCATCCGGTGGTTTACTTGGTGATTTAATCAGTGAATCTTTATTACCTTACTTTAATTTTGTCGGTACGACTTTATTATTACTCTGCTTTTTTTGTACTGGGGTAACGTTATTATTTGGCGTTTCATGGCTGTATTTAGTCGATAAAACCGGTGAATATTTAATTGAAGCTGGCCGTTTTATCTGGCAAAAATTACAAGCTTTAAGTAAAGGTGAATTGGGTTGGACTAAAGATAAACAGCAGGATGATCATTTAGTGATTGAATTAGATGATGATCCGCAAGAAAAAGCTCAACTAGCCGAGCACAATAAAGCTCACACTGCTCAAATTAGTTATCAGCAAAATAAAGACGCTGAGCTGGCCAATGACTTTTTTAATCAGTTTAGCCAAAGCCAACAACCCGCCGATGCTGAAGAAATGACTTTTTCTGCTGAAGAATCTATCGCCGCGGATAAAGCCCGTCATCCAGAAGAAAAAACTAATACGATTAGCAAATGGTTTAAGCGCGATAAAACCGAATCTCAGCCAGCAACTCAAAATTCAGCTAAAGACGAAACGTATGCAGAGCCAGTGATAGGGGATTTACCTGAACTGGACGATGACGAAATGCAAACCCGCTTACCTTTGGAACAAACACAAAATACACCAAAAGCGGATCTGCAAGCCAAAACCGAATTTAAACCTGAGCCGCAATCTAAACCAGATTCGACACAAGCTCAGGCTGAGTCATCACCGGCTAAAACGGTATCGCCAATGCAGCAGCAATTAAATGACTTAATTAATGCCAGTGCTGAGCAGCCACAAAAGCCAACGACTGTTTTGCCTTCGTTTGAGTTACTAGACAGACCAGACAAAGCTGCAAATCCAATTACCCAAGAAGAAATGGATGCGGTAAGTCGTTTAGTTGAAGCTAAATTATTAGACTTTGGGGTTGAAGCCAGAGTAGTTGGCATGTACCCAGGGCCGGTTATTACCAGACTCGAACTGGATTTAGCGCCTGGGGTAAAAGTGTCTAAAATCACTAATTTATCTAAAGATATTGCGCGTTCATTATCCGCAGTGAGTGTGCGGGTGGTTGAAGTGATTCCGGGTAAATCTTATGTCGGTTTAGAGTTACCTAACAAGCACAGAGAAATTGTGCGTTTATCTGAGGTGATTGAAGGCGAAGAGTTTGAAAAAGCGAAATCTCCGCTCACTATGGTATTAGGGCAGGATATTGCCGGTAAACCTGTGGTGGTTGATTTAGCGAAAATGCCGCATTTATTGGTTGCGGGGACAACAGGTTCGGGTAAATCTGTTGGGGTGAATGTGATGATTTTAAGTTTGTTATATAAATCCACTCCTGAAGATGTTCGCCTGATTATGATTGACCCTAAAATGCTTGAGTTATCGGTTTATGAAGGCATTCCGCATTTATTATGTGAAGTAGTCACCGATATGAAAGAAGCGTCCAACGCGCTGCGCTGGAGTGTTGGTGAAATGGAACGTCGTTATAAACTGATGTCTGCGTTAGGTGTTAGAAACATGAAAGGGTATAACGCCAAAATCTTAGACGCGAAAGAAAATGGCAATCCGATTCGAGACCCACTATGGAAACCGGGCGATAGTATGGATGAAGAAGCGCCATTTTTAGAAAAACTACCAGCAATTGTGGTGGTTATTGATGAATTCGCCGACATGATGATGATTGTTGGTAAAAAAGTTGAAGAATTAATTGCCCGTATCGCGCAAAAAGCACGTGCCGCCGGCATCCATTTAGTATTAGCGACACAAAGACCGTCGGTTGATGTGATTACCGGTTTAATTAAAGCAAATATTCCAACCCGAATGGCGTTTCAGGTGTCTTCTAAAATCGACTCCCGAACCATTTTAGATCAGCAAGGGGCTGAAACTTTATTAGGTATGGGTGATATGTTGTACTTACCTGCCGGAACCAGTGTCCCGACCCGTGTGCATGGCGCATTTGTTGACGATCATGAAGTTCATGCTGTGGTTGCCGACTGGAAAGCGCGTGGAACACCTGTGTATATAGAGGATATATTAAGCGGGGATTCATCTGAAGATGCTTTACTACCGGGAGAGCAGGCCGAAATGATGGCGGATGAAGAATCTGATCCTTTATATGATGAAGCGGTTGTTTTTGTTACTGAAACTCGAAAAGTTTCAGTTTCAAGTGTGCAACGCAAATTCAGAATCGGCTACAATAGAGCCGCTCGCATAGTGGAACAAATGGAAGCCACAGGTGTCGTAACATCAGCAGGTCATAATGGCGCGCGTGAAGTATTAGCTCCGCCGCCCCCGAGATTGGATTAATAAATGATTAAAAAAATAGTTTTTACTTTTGCATTATGTTTCAGTCAGTTTGTCGCGGCAAATCCGGCAACTGAATCGTTAAAACAAAAATTAGCAGATTTATCTGGGTTTAGTGCTCAATTCAGCCAGCAAGTTACCGATGTTAATAACCAAGTGGTGCAAAGTGCAACTGGCTATGTTGAGCTAATTCAACCGGATAAATTTAAATGGGTCACCGCAGAGCCTAATGAAAATACATTACAATCAGATGGTGAAACTGTCTGGTTTTATGACCCATTTGTTGAGCAAGTTACTGCAACTTGGTTAAAAGACACGGTGCAGTCTAACCCTATTTTATTATTGTTAAAGCCAGAGTCAGACGCGTGGCAGCAATATTTAATTAAACAAAATTCTGCAAACGAGTATGTGATTTTAACAACCGATGAGCAAGCGCATGTTGCTCAGGTTAAATTAACTCTCAAGGATAATGCTTTGGCTGAGCTAGCAATATTAGATAAACAAGGCCAAACCAGCCGCTATCATTTCAGCGAATTTGTGACTAAAACCAGTCAGGATTTTGAAAATGGACATTTTACTTTTGAATTACCCGAGGGTGTTGAGCTAGATGACCAACGCCGCTGATTCGGGCTTATTTGACAGTGTAAATGCTCCACTGGCCGCACGTATGCGGCCAGTTAGTTTAGACCAGTATATTGGTCAATCTCATATTCTTGCCAAAGATAAACCTTTATATAAAGCAGTAACGGCCGGACGAGTGCACTCATTAATTTTATGGGGGCCACCGGGTACAGGAAAAACAACGCTGGCTGAGTTGATTGCACGTTATGTTGATGCGCATGTTGAACGCTTATCGGCGGTAACAGCCGGTGTAAAAGATATTCGCGCTGCGATAGATTCTGCCAGATTAACCGCTCAGCAAAGTGGTCGTAAAACGGTATTGTTTGTTGATGAAGTGCATAGATTTAATAAATCACAGCAAGATGCATTTTTGCCCTTTATTGAAGATGGCACAGTTATTTTTATTGGTGCGACCACTGAGAATCCCGGATTTGAGTTAAATCGTGCTTTGCTTTCAAGAGCGCGGGTTTATTTATTACAAAAACACTCAACGGAAGAGTTAATGGCTTTGCTGGCGCAGGTTAAACAAGATCCATCACGAAGTGGCGATGCCGCTAGCTTAACCTTTGCCGACAAAATTGCAGAACAATTAATTGATTATGCTGCTGGCGATGCGCGTCAGTTATTAAATCAACTTGAAATTTTAACCGATTTAATTGAACCAAATGAACAAGGTGAGCGTTTGGTTCTACAGCAGCACATTGAAACTTTATTGCAATATCGGGTTGTGGCCGCTGATAAAGGTGGCGATCTTTATTATGATTTAATCTCAGCTTTTCATAAATCGGTTCGCGGCTCAGATCCAGACGCTGCGCTTTATTGGTATGCCAGAATGTTAAGTGCTGGAATTGATCCTTTATATGTGGCGCGCAGATTATTGGCGATTGCATCTGAAGATATTGGCAATGCAGATCCAAGAGCGATGCAAATTGCATTAAATGCTTGGGATTGTTTTACCCGAGTAGGACCTGCCGAAGGTGAACGGGCAATTGCGCAAGCCGCAGTTTTTATGGCTTGTGCTCCAAAAAGTAATGCTGTGTATACCGCATTTAAAGCCGCGCTTAAAGATGCCCGTGAACTGCCCAGCTATGATGTACCTTATCATTTAAGAAATGCACCAACGGCAATTAATAAATCGTTAGGTCATGGTGCTGAATACCGCTATGCCCATAACGAAGATAACGCTTATGCTGCGGGCGAAGTTTATATGCCGGTAGAGCTTAAACAGACGCAATATTATTTTCCGAGTGAGCGCGGACTTGAGAAAAAAATTGGTGAAAAGCTTGCATATTTAGCTGGATTAGATGCTAACAGCGAGCAAAAACGTTATGAATAGTGCAATGACTTATGTATTTATTGGCTTAGGTGGCGCTTTTGGTGCATGTTTGCGATATTTTCTGTCGCAATTAATGCTTGTATGGTTTGGGAAAAGCTTTCCGTTTGGTACACTACTGGTCAATGTAATAGGTTCACTATTAATTGGTTTGTTATATACCCTGATAACCCATGGTTATTTTCAGTTGGTGCCTTGGAAAACCTTTATCGGCATTGGTTTTTTAGGTGCGTTAACAACCTTTTCTACTTTTTCAATGGATACTTTATTACTGGCTCAACAAGGTGCGTGGTTTAAAGCTGTGCTGAATGTATTGTTGAATGTGGGTATTTGTTTATTTGCTGTTTGGTTAGGTAGTAAACTAGCCGGCATAAAATTTAACTAAAATTTAAGAGATATTTGGATAAATAATGTTAGATCCTAAATTTTTACGTAATGATTTAGCGCAAACTGCACAGCGCTTACAAGATCGTGGATTTGCGCTGGATGTTGCGCAAATTGAGCAATTAGAAGAAAAACGCAAAGCCTTGCAGGTAAAAACAGAGCAACTACAAAACGAGCGTAATGCGCGCTCCAAATCGATTGGTCAGGCAAAAGCCAAAGGCGAAGATATTGCGCCTTTATTAGCCGAAGTTGGTAATTTAGGTGAACAGTTAGATCAAGCCAAAGTTGAGTTAGCGGAAGCATTAGAACAGTGGAATCAACTGGCATTAAGCATTCCTAATCTGCCGGATGAGTCTGTACCTGTTGGTAAAGATGAAAATGATAATGTTGAAGTGAGCCGGTTTGGCGATATTCCAGCATTTGATTTTGCCGTAAAAGATCACGTTGATTTAGCTGAAAGTTTAAATAAAGGTCTGGATTTTGAAAGTGGTGTTAAATTATCAGGCTCTCGCTTTGTGGTTATGCGTGGCAAAGTTGCCCGCTTACACCGAGCTTTAGCTCAATTTATGTTAGACCTGCATACAGAGCAACATGGTTATCAGGAAGCTTATGTACCTTATTTAGTTAACGCTGATAGTTTATATGGCACGGGTCAGTTACCTAAATTTGGTGAAGACTTATTTCATACTCAGGCTGAAACTGAGCATGGTTATGGTTTAATGTTAATTCCAACGGCTGAAGTTCCATTAACTAACTTAGCGCGTGACGAAATCTTTGAAGAAGAGGATTTACCGGTTAAATTAACCGCACATACCCCATGTTTTCGTTCAGAAGCCGGTTCTTCAGGTCGTGATACCCGTGGTTTAATTCGTCAGCACCAATTTGATAAAGTTGAGTTAGTTCAGTTAGTGAAAGCAGAAGATGCATTTGATGCATTAGAAAGCCTAACTCAAGACGCAGAAAAGGTATTACAACTATTAGAGTTACCTTACCGAAAAATGGCTTTATGTACTGGCGATATGGGATTTGGCTCAACTAAAACTTACGATTTAGAAGTTTGGTTACCGGCACAAAACTGTTATCGAGAGATCTCGTCGTGTTCAAATATGGGTGATTTTCAGGCACGCAGAATGCAAGCCAGAGTACGTCGTAAAGGTGCGAAAAAACCGGAATTATTACATACATTAAATGGTTCTGGTTTGGCTGTAGGCCGTACTTTAGTTGCGATCTTAGAAAATTATCAGCAAGCTGACGGTTCAATTAAAGTGCCGACTGTTTTACAAAGTTATATGGGCGGATTAACTGTTATTTCAGCTGAATAATTAAATTTTGGTTAGTTAGAATTTTATTATTTAATTTTTTAATATTTGTGATATAAAACGGAATTAATAACAATTGATTCCGTTTTTTATTTTTAGTGGTATTAAAAAATGAGTAGTAGAAGTTCAGTTAATAATGATCCGGTTAAACTCTTTTTAAAATTAGTCTATTGGGGCTTAATAGGTGCAATTGGTTGTAGTGTGTTGTACTTAGGTTTTCAGGCTTATTTATTGTGGTTCTATAATAATTAACCTCAACTCGGGTTAAGGTGTATTCTAACTAATTGAATTATTTAACCTTATAATTCCACATGGTTTCTAACGAGAATTTTTTTGTGCG
>NZ_JAOPFU010000017.1 GCF_025515275.1 Catenovulum sp. 2E275 | reverse complement strand
CAGATTAGCTCTGTCGGTGGACAGTTGTTTTGCGGCCGAACTCCAGTTCATATTATGCTCAATTAAGGTTTGTTTAATTAAGTTAACCTGAAAATTTTCGGTTGCTTGGCGTAAACTTAATTCAGGTAAATTAACTGACGGTTGAACTGGCAAATTAGGCTCTGTGTTTATTTGAGGATTAGTTAAATTGGTTTGATTATTTGATAATAAATGAATGTCGTTTAGCTCTATTTTTACGATACTTTTATTGCTGTGGCTGCGTGCATTGAGTGTCGCACGGCTAATGGTATGTTCGAGTTCTCTTACATTACCCGGCCAATGGTATGTTTTAAGCGCCTGCATAACACCGTTTGATAAAACCAGTTGAACTATGCCTAATTTTCGCCGAGTTTGCTCAATAAAATAACCAACTAATAAAGGCACATCCCCAATGCGCTGATTTAGTGGTGGCACTGAAATTGGAAAAACTGATAATCTGTGGTACAAATCCGCCCGAAAACGTCCGGCCAGCACTTCCTCTTTTAACTGGCGATTAGTGGCTGCAATTACCCGTACATTTAATTGCTCTGTCTTATCTAAGCCGACTGGTTGAATTTCCTGATTTTGTAGTGCTCTTAATAACTTACTTTGCACACTTAATGGCAATTCGCCAATTTCATCCAAAAAAATGGTGCCATGATTAGCTAGGCTAAATTTACCGGTTCGGCTTTTTTCTGCACCGGTAAAAGCCCCTTTAACATGACCAAATAATTCACTTTCAATTAAATTTTCAGGCAAGGCTGCGCAGTTAACATAAACTAAAGGACCTGTTGCGCGGTTGGATTGCATGTGTAATGTGCGTGCAACCAACTCTTTACCAGTGCCGGTTTCCCCTTCAATTAAAATCGTAAAATCTGACGGTGCTGATAAATTAATTTCGTGCTTCAGTTTATTCATCGCCGGACTATCGCCAATTAATTCGCCGCCATCTTTGGTGAGCGCTTCGCGGGTGAGTTCTGCAACAACTTGCTGATTATGATTGGATAAATATTCGAGCTGTTGAATTAGCATCGCGGTTTTTAAGGTTGCAGCCGACATTGCGCTGATGAGTGATAACGTGTGTTGGGCAATCTCATCAAATGCGTTGGGTGTCATGCTGTCGAGCGTTAAAATGCCTAATAGCTGATTGTCTGCCTTTAATGGCAAACCCATGCAGGCATGAACGGGTAAATTTCCGCCCTGAGCAAGCAACATTTCATCGTAAGGATCGGGTAGTTCACAATCACTCGGAAAACGAATGGGTTCATCTGCCTGACAAATCTGACTAAACCTTGGGTGTTCATTAATTTTAAAGCGCCTGCCAAGTACCTCCTTGGTTAAGCCTTGTTGAGCCAAGGGTTTTAGCTCTTCTCCCTGATATTTTAATAGAACCACTGCGTCATTGGTTATGGTTTGGCAAATAATGCTAAGCAAACGCTCAAACCTGTCGGTGGCGGTTAAGCTATTGCTTAAATCTAATGCAAGCTTAATTAAGCTATTGGCTGAAATATCCGGCATGTTTTGTCTCTGTGAGCACTTTTCTGCACTTTATCAAAAAGAATTAAAAGAGTCTATTTGACTTGTTTTGTTTGTGTCTTTTTGACTCTTTTTTATTGGGTTTAATTTAAGGTTTATTTTATTTATATAGCTTAATCAATAAGTTAAAACTTATGGTACATAGCTTGCTCTATACAAGGTAATAAAACATAAATGTGATGCCAATTGCTTAGCCAACAGGAAATCAATATGACTAAGAGTAAAGTTCCACTGATGCAAATACAGGATAACAAACCAGACAATTCACCACAGTATGGCACTACAGGGTTCGCTAAATTGCCATTGTGGGATCTTGCCTTTCGCCCAATGTTTTTATTGGCTTCGGTTTTTTCTGTACTGAGTTTGTTGGTATGGATTGCTTCAATTAACGGTTTAATTGTTTATAGCGGTAGCCTGCATTTGCCCGCTTTACTGTGGCATGTACACGAAATGATTTTTGGTTTTGCATTGGCTATTGCTGTTGGTTTTTTATTAACCGCGGTGCAAACCTGGACTGGGCTGAGAAGTTTACATGGTTGGGGATTAATTTTATTAACAGCTTGCTGGCTTATTGCCCGGTTTGCATTTTGGAAAAATCAAGCAGAGTGGGTGCTAGTTGGCGTTGTAGCGCAACTTGGCTGGTGGTTAATTGCTATTGTTAGTTTTGCTCGGTTAGTTATTAAAGCACAGCAAAACCGACAAATGATTTTTATTGCTCTACTGAGTTTTATTGCCGTGTTTAATGCTGCATTTCTTTATAGTGCATGGCTTGGTCATAGTGAACTGGCATTGCATTTAGCTCGTACCGCCATTTTATTTTTTACTGTGATTATTAGTGTATTAGCCGGACGGGTTATTCCGTTTTTTACCAATCGAGGGGCTGCACATATTTTTCAGCCTAGAGGGATTAATATCCAAACTCGCTCTGGTTTAGATATTGCCATTTTGATTATCACCTTACTGGCGGCAGTGGTTTATTTTATCAGTTTTATTGTTGAGCTATCTGTTGTGCCTGCCGGTTTGTTTATTAGTGCTGGTTTAATTCATTTATATCGATTTGCCCACTGGAAAACACATTTAACGTTTTCTGTTCCTCTGCTTTGGTCATTACATTTAAGTTATTTAGCTTTAGCGCTGGGGTTGATTGGCTTGGGTTTAAGTTACTTTTTTATTGAACTGAGATTTGCTGATGCGCTGCATATTATTACCGTGGGGGCTATTGGCGCGATGATCTTAGCCATGATGGCGCGGGTATCGCTTGGTCATACAGGCCGAGCACTTATGCCTCATTGGCTAATCAGTTTTGCATTTGCTTTTATTTTAATTGCGGTGGTTGTGCGTTTTGTTTTGGTTTTACTGCTAATGCATTTATGGGCGTGGAACTTGAGTGCCATTTTGTGGAGCGTGAGCTTTTTATTGTTTGCTCTGATTTATTTTCCTGTGCTTATTCGCGCTCGTTTATAAATTCAAAACTTAATTTAACCCCTTTGTTATTTATCGTTATTTTTTATTATTTTGGTTATATCTGGAGTATATATGTTAACTCAATCTGAAATCGAACTTGTTAAAAGTACCATTCCAATTTTGGAGTCTGGTAATACGGCGATCACCTCGCATTTTTATCAGCGAATGTTTGAGCATAACCCTGAATTAAAGCATGTTTTTAACTTAAAAAACCAAGCTAAAGGTACACAGCAAACCGCATTATTTAATGCGGTACTGGCTTACGCTAAAAATATTGATAATTTAGCTGTACTACAGCAAGCGGTTAGCCGGATTGCGCATAAACATACCAGCTTAAATATTCAGGCCGAGCATTATCCAATTGTGGGTCATCATTTAATTGAAACCTTTAGAGAGCTAACCGGTGATTTATTTACCCCTGAGTTGGAAGCGGCTTGGACCAAAGCCTACCAGCAATTAGCAGAGGTATTTATTGGGATTGAGGGAGATTTGTATCAGCAGTCGGCACAAAAACAAGGTGGTTGGCAAGGTGCTCGCAAATTTATTCTGGTTGAAAAGCGAATTGAATCAGAGTTGGTTAAGAGTTTGGTATTTGAACCTGCTGATGGTGGTTTAGTTGCTGAATATAAGCCGGGCCAATACATTGGTATTCAATTATCGGTCGCGGGGCAAAATTATCGCCAAGTTAGGCAATATTCTTTATCTGGCAAAGCGAATAAATATAGTTATCAAATTTCAGTAAAACGAGAAATTATTGAGCAACCTGGGATAGTCTCTAACTATTTACATGATGGCCTACGATTAGGTGATCAGGTTGAATTATTTGCACCAAGTGGCGATTTTTATTTTGAAGATAAACAATCTCCGGTTGTGTTAATTTCAGCCGGAGTGGGTTTAACGCCCATGCAAGCCATGCTTGAAACCTTTTTGGATGCTCAATATTCGCAATCTATTTATAATTTGCATGCTTGCCAAAATGTTTATCAGCACAGTTTTAAACGCCGTAACGAGGCGATGGCATTAAAACTGCGTTTAACTAACCATGTTTGGTATCAGGATACTAACCATGCAGATTATAAACTGGAAGCATTACATAAAGGATTTTATGAGCATCATGGATTTATGGATATTGCTGCAATTGCAGATACTTTGCCAATGAATAGCGCAGATTTTTATTTGTGCGGACCGGTTGGGTTTATGCGATTTGCCAAACAGCAGTTGTTAACTTTAGGGGTGGATGAAGCCAATATTCATTACGAAGTATTTGGTCCACATGCTGAGCTTTGAGGCTGTTTTAACCATAAAATTATGGACTTATCTGTTGTTTACTAAACTGTGTGATTCATAGACATCATTTCAATATAATCTCTATCTATTAGCAGAGAAATTCAACAACGGCTTACTTGGGTTAGGCTATACGAAGAAACAAATGATGCAGGTCTAGTATGCCGCAGATGTGGCATACTAGACCAACACTACGAAAGTGGTGGAAGCGTTATCAGCAGACGGAATTGATGGCCTCCATAGCCAAAGTAGGCGTCCTCATAACTCACCTAATCAAAAACGGAAACACTATAAGCTGGGAAATATTTCACCTGTTCAATATGAGCAGAAGTTACTAAAAAGTGCCTAAACATATCTCCAAATTTAGTTGACCGTTACACTTTCTAGCTGTGACATGATTCGATGATGTTGAGAGGCAGGCAAGCTCAATACGTTATATCTGAATATAATATATCTAATAGAAATATTTTATAACGTACATTACAAAATTATTTTATTTTGATTATATTAAAACGACTTTTAATGCATTTTTGATATAGAACTTTAGGTTCCACCTGAAATTTAGTTTAGTAACATTATGAATGTTGAACTTTGTTAGATTATAATTCCTTATAAATTTTCAGCCTAATGGTGCAAAAACCTTATCAAACATTCCTAGATTTACCACTTTCAGCTCGTTTTTTTGCGCTGCTTTGTACATAGACTGAATCAGTTGTTGCCATGCTGGAATGGCCTAAATCTTCAGACACATCTTTCAACGTTCGGCCACGTTCAATTTCCATACTTGCACCAGTATGTCTCAACCAATGTGGTGATACATCTTTAAAGATCTGAGCATGTTTTTCACCAAATGTTGATTTGGCACTGTCATACGTTGTATCCAATACTTGATGAACCAATCGAGCTAGTTGACGTCCACTCATACCGCCAACGCCACGAATTTTTTCAACAATAGGCTGTTTTTCTTGACGGCCTGGTAATGCCGGTAACCCTCGCCAGAGGCGATAGCGTTCTAGGTAAGGCATGAAGCTATCCGGTACTGAAATGTCGCGAATTTTTTTCCCTTTACCAAATATCTTTAACCACCAGTTTTTGTCATCATCTTGCCAAAAATGACCCATGATTGGGATCCAATCATCGCGCTCAGCAAGCTCTGAAATTCTCAGAAACATGGTTTTCATCGCCGCAATCAAGAATAAATTTCGTTCATATATCGGATCATCGGAAGCCATATTTTCAGCTGTTTGCAATAGAAGTTCCCACTGTATCTGATCGAGCCTTTTTGTTTCTTTGATTTGAGCATCTTTGACTAAGCGTTTGCAGTCTTTTTTTGCCAACAAAACAGGGTTACCAAGTGCGATTTCATTTTCCATTAAGTAAGTATAAAATCCACTAAGAGCGGCAAACATGGCTCGAATGGATTGTTGTGAAGGCCTGTATTTCTTTTTATCAACATCGCTGCCTTCAGATATATATCGAAATGGTTTCCACTGTGGATTTATCTCAAAGGCACCCGAAATCATGACAAACTTATCCGAGTTGGTTAGTCCAATCCAAGATTGTGGCGGCTTAAAGAAAAACTCGGAATAATCAAGGATGTCAGTCTTACGACATTCAATCGCCGGTTTTTCAGTCATTAAAAAGCACCACAGAAGAAACTTTTCAATATCTGAACGAAAGCGAATGTATGTGTGCTCAGATTTATTACGGCCCAAGTAAATCAAATAGTCTTTAGCCCAATTCCAGTGCTGGCGATACCAGTCAGGATGACGATTTAAAAACTCATTTAATTGAGAATAGTTTTTCCAATCAAAGTCTTTAAGCTCTTGATAGGATGGAAACAAAGGAATCGCTTTAGGTATTGTCATTATAAACTCAAAGCTAAAATACAATAAGCCTATTCTAATTCTATAAATACACTATGTCCAATAATAAGGATTATTGGACATAGTGAAATGCATATCTTTAAGATTTATTTCTTTCCCATTTCGATAAATTGAATCTGTACTCTTTTTTTGAAATTGCTGACTTGATATTTCTGCTAGATATATTTTGCATTGTACAATACAAAATTATTTAATTTTGAGTATATAAAAACTACTTTTAATGTATTTTGGCAATAAGAGTTTCAAGTTCCACCAGAAATTTAGTTTAGTAATACTTAGACGTTGAACTTGATTAGTTTTAAATTCCTTATAAATCATAATGTAGCACTGTGAAAGTTGTTGGAATTATCCAAATCTGACATTTCAATCATATGGTTATTCGGAACAACCTCAATGTCAAAAAGCTCTGGGCGGTCAAAAATAATTGTAATCAAGATCAAACATATACCAGAATACAAAAGACTAAAGACAAGATTTATCCAATTTAACCGCTTGCATTTAACTAAATTATTCATGAATTTAATGAGATGAGCGATAAAACCCAAAATACAATAAAAAACAATACAAAATATAATAATTGCGATTAATTTCATTCAATATCCTTAGTAAACAAATGAACTGCATCCATCATCGATTAATTTGAAGTTTCTTACATCAAAGACAGTTGTTGTAGATCTGGTTGCGCCGAATACAAAATGAGATATTCGGTAATATGTTAACGTCTGCTCTGTACCCAAACCAGTCGCTGAGGAATTTCTAAGACTTGAACTAGCCGCCCAAGCATCTAAACCTTCTTTTTTAATTAACCAATCAGCCCCAAAAGTATTTTCATACGTTGTATAGCAGGTGTCATTCTTATATACATGATCTGCCTTTTCGTTGCACTTTTCTTTTTCCGTCTTACATGGCGCTACTCTAGAATGACAGTGCCGTTAACTAATTGTTGATTGTTTACTTTGGGCTGTAGAGATGGATTAAGAGGATATTTAACACCATCGAAAGCTAATACAACTCTGCCAACACCGCCAGTAGTAACTATGAGATCATGAAAACCATTTGAGGTATTTTTTGAAACCAGTATAGGCTTTTTAGTTATCATAATTTTAGACAGGAATTTGAATTCACCTTTTTCACCCTGAAATACAAATGAAGTGCAACCACCAGAGCCACACCAATTTCGATTGTTCATATAAACAAAAGCGTCATCTACTCCATCATTATTAAAATCGAAATATGAAATTTCGTAATTTTGTTGAGGTTCATTTAAATGTCTGGTTAATGCCTTTTCGACTTTTGGATCTTGATTTGCAAAGATATTAAAAGCAATCAAACAAGTAATAATAGTAAGAAGTTTACTCATAGGTTCTAACGCTTTAGTATTCATTCACACGTAGTTTGTGTGAATGAATCATTTGTTGAACGGGCAAATGATGCAGTTCTTTGGTTTGATTTATGCTAAAGGAATTTGCTTTTTCAAGCCGAGTCGATATGCCTGATTCTTTCCTTGTGATTTGCATTTTATTAATCCATTAAACTGGGTGTTGCACGTTAAATTCCCTTCAATTTAAGCCAATTAAGCATCCGATTGCAACTTTATTTTTCAATGGCGCAGCAAGGCTTCATCCTGCTCGTAAGCGAAGTTAGAATATTGATTTTATTAACCTAAAAATTTTAGCCAGTTAATGGTGATGCTATTAATTTGCGTGTTGGTAATACTATACTCACCAGTCTAAGCACCCCTAATTCACATTCCCTACAAGGCCATGATGTTTCTTTGCCTGTTTCCGGCTTTGCTTTACCGGTTGCGCCGGTTTTGCACTGGTCTTTAATTAACGCCACTTTACGCCGGCGACACGCATTCGCTAAAAAACCATAATGGCGCACTCGCATTAAGCCTTTAGGCAACACATGCTGCAAGTAGCGCCGAATAAACTCATCCGTTTTTAATGCCATTATCTTTATTCGGTCATGGTCTCGATAGTCTTAATATTTAAAGCTCACTGAGTTTTCTATCTGCCTGACTAACCTTGATTCGGACATCACACCTTTTCGGGTATATCTGGCAAGGTAACTGAGTAGTTGCTTAAACAGGCTTTTGTGTATACACACCATGTTTTCGGAATACTCAGTCCCTCTAAACTCACTGCCTGGCCTTGAGCTCCGCTTACATTTTACCTTTAAATACCTTGGATAAGGCTTTTACCGGATAAAGGTAATCTTTGTTGATGGTTTGCCATTGTTGCTGTCTATTTAAGCTGCCTGCAGGTATCAAACAGTGCAGATGAATATGCTAACTTAAATTTTCTCCCCAAGTATGCAATACACAAGTCACCCCCAGTTGGCCTTGTTTTCTATTGTTGGCAAATTTAGTTAAGGTTTGCCACGCTGCTTTAAACAGACTTTGGTACAGGGGTTTTGGTGTGTATTGCGATATCAAGTTTAATTCGTGTGCAGGCCAAAACGACACCTTACAGCTCTATATTTAAAAGTCGATATTTAACTGATTACATTGATATTTAAGCTATCCGTTATTTGTTTTAAGCTAACCGGAATCGATTTTGATGTTGGTGTGTAAGAATGCTCGCCAATACTTTCTATTGATAATAACGGATTAGTTTCAGGATAATAAGCTGCTAAATTGCCGCGTGGAATATCATAATAAACAATTTTAAAATTATGCGCTTGGCGTAAAATACCTTGGTCACAAACTGATTGTATATCTACTTTATCACCTTGTGATAAACCCAGTTGTTCGGCATCTTGTTGATTAATAAACAATACTCTTCGTTCGCCCTGAATGCCTCGGTATCTGTCATCCATCCCATAAATGGTGGTATTGTATTGATCGTGTGAACGCAAACTTTGCAAAACAAACTGAACCTGTTTGTTATTTATTTGCTCACTGTAGCAGTCTGACAAAATATGTTCAGGTAGTTGATTAAAGCCAAATTCAGCCCGTTTAGTTTTGGTTTGCCAGTTGAGTTGTGCTGCACTGTTGGTTAAGTGAAAACCCGCAGGTTGTTCTATTTTTTGATTATAATCAGCAAAACCAGCCAGTGTTTTAGCCATTAAATCCCGAATTTTGCTGTAGTCGTCTTTGAGCGCTAGCCAGTTGATATTTTGCTCCAAACAAGCATGGGCAATTTGGGCAATAATTTCGGTTTCAGATAAACAATTAGCTGAAATTGGATCTGTCATGCCTTTTGAGGCATGCACCATTGAAAAAGTATCTTCCACTGTAATTTTTTGTAATCCACTGACTTTATTGTCTTTTTCGGTTCTACCTAAGCAAGGAAGAATCAAAGCATCCTGACTCACTAATAAATGGGTGCGGTTTAATTTGGTGCTAATTTGTACATTTAACTCAGCATTTTTTATTGCCTGATGAGTAAATTGAGTATCGGCTGCGGCTTGTGCCAAATTGCCACCTAAACTGATTAATACTTTGCTATTTTTTTGATGCAAAGCTTTTAAAGCTTGATAAACATTATGCCCGGGTGCGGTTGGTAATTTTACTAGAGTGATTTTTTCAAGTGCCCGAATAAATTCGGCAGATGGTTTTTCGTTAATCCCAACTGTGCGATTGCCCTGCACATTACTATGGCCGCGAACTGGGCATAACCCAGCTCCGGCTTTACCTATCTGACCGGTTAATAAATGTAAATTGACAACTTCGTTTATGGTATCAACCGAGTGTTTATGCTGGGTTAAGCCCATTGCCCAGCAACTAATTACTTTATTGCTCTCAATAAAAATAGTTGCGGCTTGTGCAATTTCAGCTTGAGTTAAACCCGATTGCTGTTCAATTTTTTGCCAGCTGGTTTGAGTTACAACTTTTTGATAATCATCAAAATAATGAGTGTGTGTTTGAATAAAATTACGATTAATTTGTTTGCTGCGCTGTTCAAAAATCCATTTTGCCATCCCACGTAGCGCAGCCATATCGCCACCCAGTTTAGGCGTTAAATATAAATGACTGATTTGTGTTGCCATTGGGGTTAATAATTCGGTGGGGCTTTGTGGACTGGCAAACTTTTTAAGGGCGACTTCTTTTAAATTATTAAAACTAACTATTTTACAGCCCTGTTTGGCTGCTTTGCGTAACGCATTCATCATTCGTGGATGATTTGTACCGGGGTTTTGGCCTAACACAAATATTGCATCGGCTTGCTCAAAATCATCCAAAACCACAGTACCTTTGCCAACTCCAATTGCTTGAGTAAGCGCAACGCCGCTGGCTTCGTGACACATATTTGAGCAATCAGGAAAATTATTAGTGCCAAATAAACGGCCAAATAATTGATATAAAAACGCAGCTTCGTTACTGGCGCGGCCTGAGGTATATAACTCAAGTTGATTCGGATCAGTTAATTGTTTTAGCTTGTCAGCAATGAGCGCAAAAGCGCCCTGCCAGCTAATTGGTTCATAATGATCGGTTTGGTGATTGTAACGCATTGGTTCGGTTAAGCGACCCTGATATTCAAGCCAATAGTCGGACTGTTTTAATAACTGACTTACACTGTGTGTTTTAAAAAATGAGCTATCTAATTGTTTATCGGTTGATTCCCACGCAATAGCTTTCGCACCGTTTTCGCAAAACTGAAAAGCGCCATGAGTATTATCGCCCCACGCACAACCCGGGCAGTCAAAACCATCGGTTTGATTTACCCGCAATAAATTTTTAATGTTGTCTTTTGTTCTATGACTTTGCATTAAATGTTTAATGGTTGATTGAACGGATGCTAGCCCGCCCGCTTTTTCTGGCTGTTTATGAATGCTCATTTTTACTCTGCGTTGGTTAATAAATTATTTTGTACTGTGTTAGTTTGTGTCGTGGCCGGGTAAACAATTGGTTGATCCTGCCTTGGAATATGTACCAAATTAAGCCGATATTGCTGAGCTAATTTAACCGCTAACTGGCTGGGTGAAGCCAAACTAATTAAAGTTGGAATACCAATACAAACCGCTTTTTGAATAAGCTCGGCACTACACCGACTGGTAATTAATAATGCAGTTTGCGCGAGGTTTTGGCTTAGCTCAGCGCTTGATTTTGAGCGTGATTGTGGTTTTTGAACAATAAAACCAATTAATTTATCAAGTGCATTATGGCGGCCTATATCTTCACGGCAGGCTAAAATTTGATTATTTTGATCCAGCCAAAAAGCGCCATGAATTGCGCCGGTTTGTCTACCTTTTAGCTGATAATGAGCTAATGACTGTTTTAAGTGCTGCGGGTTTTGAATTGTATAGGGATTATGTTGTTTTAATGGATTAAGTTTAGGAAACGCATATTCAAGTGCACTTGCCCCACAAACACCACAACCGGTTGCGCCTTTTAATTGTCGTTGACGATGTTTAAATTGACTCAAGCAGCGGTTAGCTAAAGTGACATTAATTTCTAAACCGAGCGCATTTTCGCTGGTTTCAATATCCTGAATATCGTAATTATGCTGAATAATTTGCTCGTTAAACAAAAAGCCGACAATAAAATCATCAATATCATCCGGCGTAATCATCATAACGGCATAATTGATCTGATTAATACTGATAGCAGCAGCGATTTCTTCAACAAGCACTTGCATATAAATCTTAAACGAGCGGAATAATAAGCTTAATCCTAGATGATTTAGCGATATCCAGCCAATGAATTGATTTTATCGCTTAATAGAATAAATCTATTAAAAGTGATATTTTAAATAAAAATACTTTTTAAAACTAAGATAAAAATTAAGATGAACTTAAAACACCTTGAGTATTTTTATACGCTGGCAAAAACTCAGCATTTTGCTAAAGCAGCACAAATTTGCCATGTTACCCAGCCTACGTTATCGGCTGGTATTGCTAAATTAGAGCAAGCATTAAATGCTGAATTAGTGGTTAGAAACCGCCAGTTTGTCGCGTTAACTGAGCAAGGTGAACTGGTTTTACAACACGCGCAAAATATATTATTTGAGCAGCAAACTTTAATTCAGCAAATTAGCCAAATGCAGTCAGGGTTAAGTGGCCAACTTAAACTTGGCATAGTGCCGCAATCGAATATTGATATCATGCCGCTGCTAAAACGTTTTTATCAGGCATACCCAAAAATCACAATTAACTTAGCGGTTATGACTAACCAGCAAATTATTGATGAATTGCTTGAGCATAATATTGATATTGGGTTAGGTTTTGCCGATAACGAATTATTAAAACACCACAGCTTTTTAAATATTTATCCGCAAGGATGTAATAACTTAGCTGTGTTACATAAAGAAGAGTTAGCGTTTGACAGCCAACAAAACGGGTCGATTTCACTCAGCCAAACTGCAACTTTAGCTTTGTGTTTACTCAATAAAAATATGCAATTTAGGCAAAGCATTGATCAGGTGTTTATTAATCAGGGTTTGGTGATTAACCCAGTATTTGAAACCGACTCGTTATTTCATTTAATTAATGCGGTAAAACAAGGCTTAGGCAATGCAATTGTAACCTCTGAAACAGCCAGAGTGGCAGCTCAGCTATTTGATTTACAATTAAGTGAAATCAGCAGCGACAAAATGGATGAAACCGTATTTATTTGCCGCAAGCATCATTTATCTGTAATCGCCAAAGCATTTTTAGATCATTTATAATGCTTGGGCTTTTAAAGATTTAGTATTATTTCCCACATATATGCAGTCGGTGGTTACCATGGCAAACTACATACTAAACTCATAAACTATTCAAAATATAATACTTAAACTCCAGGCGATGATAAAAGCAATTAAGCCTAATAAGGTTTCCATGACAGTCCATGTTTTTAGTGTTGTTTTTTCATCCATTTCTAACAGGCGAGATACTAACCAGAATCCTGAATCATTAAAGTGAGATAACACGGTTGAACCACCCGCGATTGCAATCACAATAAAACATAAATCGAACTGACTCAGTGATGTACTTTGGGCAACCAAAGGTAAGATCAAAGCCGCGGTTGTCGTTAAAGCAACAGTGGCAGAGCCTTGTGCAACTCGCAAACAAGTAGCAATAATAAAAGCAGCTACAATAACAGGCATTCCAATATTGGATAATAGATTAGCCAAAGCATCACCAATGCCACTGGCTCTGAGCACACCACCAAACATGCCGCCTGCCCCTGTGACTAAAATAACAGCACAAATAGGTGCTAAAGATTCGCCACACCATTTTTCTAACTTCTCTTTACCATATTGTTTGCCAAAAATAATTAAGCAAAGCAATAACGTAATTAATAAAGCAACTGGGGTTTTACCCAACATACGTAAGATTAAAACTAACGGGTTATCGCTGTTTATTACCCCCATAACACTAAGTGTATTTAATCCGGTATCCAAAAATATCAGACCAACCGGCAATAAAATAAGCATTAAAACAGTAGTAAATCTGGGTAATTTATTAACTGACAGCTGATCAGCATCTTGACTAATAAATAATTTAGAGAGCGGAATATTAAATCGGTTACCGGCATATAAACCAAATAAATAAGCGCCAAAGTACCAAGTTGGTATTGCAATCAATAAACCAATAATTAATAACAGGCCAATGTTTGTACCTAATAATTCAGCGGCTGCAACTGGCCCAGGATGCGGCGGCACAAAAGCATGCATAACCGCAAAAGCACCAGCGGCAGGCAATGCATATTTCAGTGGCGAATCACCCAAACGTGCCGCAACACTCATTAAAATAGGCATCATAACAATCAAACCTGCATCAAAAAATATTGGAAAACCAAACATTAAAGATGCAACCCCTAATGCAAACGGCGCTTTTTGTGCACCAAAGCGCTGTATTAAAGTTTCGGCCAAAACTTTTGCTCCACCGGTTTGCTCAAGCACCTTGCCAATCATACTGCCCAGCCCAACCAACAAAGCAACCGAAGCTAAGGTACTGCCAAACCCGGATAACATAGTTGGCACAATCAGGTTGACTGAAATCCCAGTCGCCAATGCAGTTAATAGACTCACGAAGGTTAATGCAATAAAAGCATGTAATTTCAGCCGAATAATCAGCAAAATTAACAATGCAATGGCACAAAAACCAACCGATAAAATATAAACCGCTTCCGATGAAGAAAACACAGATTGCATAACCCCGCCTTATTATTATGTTTATTCCTATCTAACACGATCAACTTTAACAAAATAAAAACCAAAATATTACATAAATCTTTAATGGTGGTATTTTCCGTTCAAATTAAAATTGCATGTTGGGATTATTTAATAAGGATAAAAAAGCCTTTCGATTGGAAAGGCTTAACGATGTTCTTAATCAATGAAGATTACAACGGATTAAAACTCCAGCGCTGACAGTCTCCACCAATCCACTGCCAAGTTTGTACGTTTGCACCATCTAATGTTGAGCAAGCGTCCACATCCAAAACTTTACCGCCATTTTTAGAAAATATTTTATAATAACCCGCTTCAACTTGTTCAATTCCCCACTTCTGACAATCAGCATTGGAAACAGACCACTGCTGAACATTTTGACCATCAACAGCTAAACAGGCATCTACATCTAATGCTAAATTACTATTTTTAGAGATAATTTGGTAAAAACCATCAGAGGTGGCGGTTAATTGCCAACGTTGGCAGTCAGCCCCGCTCCATGGCCATTGCTGAACATTATCTCCGGCAGATGCTCCACAGCCACTCACATCCAAAACTTTATTACTGTTTTTAGATATAATGCTATATTCACCAGCATCAATGGTATTGGGGCTAACGGGCTCAAGTTTCCATTGCTGACAATCACCCCCTAACCATTCCCACTGTTGAACATTTTGTCCGTCATTAATTGAACAGGTATCTACATCTAAAACTTTTCCTGAATGTTTATTCACTAACCGGTAAAAGTTATTGCCTGTAGGCTCAATTTTCCATTTCTGACAATTTGCATCACTCCAAGGATATTGCTGTACATTACCGCCATTAAGCGTTGAACAACCACTTACTTCAAGTGCCTGCCCACTATTGATTGACGTTATTTTGTAATCTCCAGAACCTAAATATTCAAGGCTCCAGCGCTGACATTCACCACCCGTCCATGGCCACTGCTGAATATTGGCACCGCTTGCAATAGAACAACCACTTACATCTAACGCTTTACCACTATGTTTAGCTATTAATCGGTAAGCACCATCATTAACAGGTATATTAAAATCAGCAATTGCAGAATACATACGGCATTCTTTGTTTGTCATATGTATAATTTCATCACCGTTTAATCTAGGCAAAAACTGAGGGCTGTAGCTATTACACGGATTAGTACCATCGCTTGGAACAAATAAAGGTGCTGCTCGCTCTGCCCATAAACCATCGCCATTGGTACTATTAACCATATAAACAGAGTGTTGTTTAAAAACATCATTATTAGCAGAGTCTCGTAATACCTGAGCACCTACAACCAACTCGCCATTGATAGTGCCATTATCAACCCAAGTAACCGTTGGCGCGTGAGAAAAATGATGGCCTGAAACAGATTCAATTCGAGTCCCGGGTTGAGCTATCGCCCCCCAATTTAGCCCGTCTGTCGATTTTTTATAAAAAGCATCACAGTGATAAGTCGCGCCGCAGATTTCATAAACCATAACATAATCACCGTTTGGTAATTGAGTAATGGTCGGCATCCCTGGACGCTGAATCGTATCATTCATTGCCACATCAATAATTTCATTGCCCCAAGTTAAGCCGCCATCGGTCGATATTTTGTGGGCGATAAGTTGATTGTAACCATTAGATTTATGCTCTTCACTGGCGTAATACATTACTAACCGACCATAGTCATCAATAATAAATTCAGCTTCCCACAAACCTGTTGAACCTGAAACCGGGGATGAAAAATAGCTCCAGCTTTGTCCCTGATCGATACTTTTATATATTTTAATTTCACGGTTAGCTGGCGGAGTGCCATTATGTGCTGATACAGCCCAAAACAAGGTTCCGGCAGATATACTTCCCATATTCACCGGCATTTCATATAGTTCACTACAACAAGTATTAGCAAATCCGTTTTCTGTTATCGTTGAGATTTTACTCCAACTTTCACCATCAT
Source organism: Catenovulum sp. 2E275 (assembly GCF_025515275.1). Taxonomy (GTDB): domain Bacteria; phylum Pseudomonadota; class Gammaproteobacteria; order Enterobacterales; family Alteromonadaceae; genus Catenovulum. Next base: position 61,962 of record NZ_JAOPFU010000017.1, on the reverse strand, counting down.
CTGTGCTTTTGTAAATATAGCCAGCGCCGATCACATCAAAGCTAGCAATCAGGGTATTATTAGCAGCACCATTGTGTGCTAATCGGATCATTCTTGGATAAAAAGACGTTTCATCTTCAAATAAATTTTCTGCTGCATGTGCCTGAGTAAACAGCAAAATACATAACAAACTGATTATTTTTTTCATAATTGTACCTTTTAATAGTTAATTTAAATTTCTAACTGTTCCCCCAATAGAAATTTTATAAATTCACCTCCTAAATTGCTCTGAAAACAAATATGACTAAACCGAAATTAAGCGGCCTAAAACCAGCCCACAACTAAACTTTGTGGGCTGAAAGACTTATAAAATATGAAATTAATTTAACCGTTATTACGAATTACTTTGCCTTTAACCACATAAATACCGTTTGGTGTGGCTGGATCTCCGGTATTAACCGAGCTGGTTGCCATGATGGTGTTTTCATCCAAAACGGTGATGCCGTTCCATAAAGATTCGCCATTTTCTTTAATTAAATCGGTAGTGAAAGGCGTGGTTGGATAAGCAAAATTACGAGCTGTATCATCCCCCAAATAAACTCGCATAAATGCCAATGTACCTTTGCGACATTGTGAGGTTTGTGTTGAAAGAATGGTTTCTCCGGTTGGCAATTGTGCAATATAAGGTGCACCTGCATAAATGCCATAGTCGAGCTGAAATTCAGGACTCAATGCATGTTCACGCTTATCACTATTAGCATCAACAACTCCTGACATCCAGTTATCAGCCAAGCTAGAGCGAATCGTGACAGGCTTAAATTCGCCAGCAATACCGTTATCTTCAATCACAAAAACAATCTCTGACTGGTCATTTAATAAAATAGGTACAGGCATCCCATCTCGGCTGCCTTGACGATACGATAAAGTTTCAGTATCACCCCAGGTTACCCCATTATCAAAAGAACGTTTCATACTGATTTCCTGATCGTGACTGGCACCACCAAACGGGAATTCATTAGCAAAATAAATTTGTAATTCACCAGATGGCAATTGCAAAAATGCAGGCTCCCATGCGCCTTGATCAAATTTATTAGCAGCTGAAAATATCAATTGCTCAGCTTGCCATGTTTCACCTTTATCGTACGAAATAGCCAGTTTAATCTGAAATGTTTCTTCCCCATTTTCATTTTTAGGTCTAGCATTCCAGCCATACACCCAGCTTCCATCTGCTAATTCAATAAATTCAGCATTCGTATAATTGTATAACTCGCCCCCACCGGCAACGGTTTGCTCTGCCAACCAAGTATCACCATTATCTTCACTAATACGATAAACCACAGCCGGACCATCGCTATATACTAAAATTAAACGTCCGTCAGATAATTTATGTACTCGGGAATAAACGCCGGAATTAACATGTTGAAGCGTATCCTGCTGCCACTCAATTTGAATATCAGCCGCCTGCTCAGCATTGGTAAAAGTATCTAATTCACATTGCTGCTGAACCGTCAGCTTATCATCTGTATCTGGGGTTGACGTATCGGCAGGTTTCGAGCCAGATGAACTGCTACAGGCGGTTAATACTGAGCTGAGTAATAAACCGATTAATGCTTTTTTATGGTACATTTGATTGCCTCTTTTAATTATTTTACGCTGAATTTATAACTTGAAACGGTATGGTATGTTTCACCCGGTTTTAACAAAGTAGATGGAAAGTTGGCTTGATTAGGGCTATCCGGAAAATGCTGTGGTTCAAGTGCTAAACCGTATCTAAACAAAACCGGTTTACCTTGTTTGCCTGTCATTGTGCCATCCATAAAATTCCCAGAGTAAAACTGAATAGCAGGTTCCTGAGTATAAATTTCAAGTAAACGGCCACTTTGCGGCTCATATAAGCTCACCTGATTTTTTAAGCTACCATCATAATCCGTAAATACCCAGTTATGATCATAGCCACCAAACCTTTTATCCTGCCCGCCAGCAAACTTTAGTTGTTGATTAGATTGACGAATATCCTGGGCAATCTCTTTAGGCTGAGTAAAATCAAATGGTGTACCAACCACGTTTGCTAATTCACCTGTTGGAATTAAATAGTGATCTACTGGGGTTATTTTATCGGCTTTAATTTGCAAAATATGATTTTCAATATCTGATTTCATATCGCCGGTTAAATTAATATAAGTATGTGAAGTTAAATTAACATGCGTTTTTTTATCTGTAGTCGCAAAATATTCCAGCTTCAATGCATTATCATTGTCTAATGTTATGTTTAGTTTTATTTGTAAATTGCCCGGATAACCTTCTTCCATATCTTTAGACAAATAACTTAACTGCACTCCATTGGGTATCACTTCACTTTGCCATAGTCTTTTATGCAACCCTTTAAAGCCGCCATGAAGTTGATTAATATCTTTATTTTCGCCACCGTCATTAGCAGATAAAGAATATTTCACGCCATCAATTTCAAATTCGGCACCCGCAATCCGGTTACCAAAACGGCCAACAATTGGGCCTGCATAACAGCAATCGTTATAATATTCCGGCCAGCTATCATAACCGACTAATACATCTTCGAACTGCCCATTTTTATCTGCCACTTTAATCGACTGAAGATACCCACCCCAATCAGAAACTTTTACTGTCATCCCTTGCTCATTTTTTAAAGTATATAAATGAACAGTTTGGTTATTTGCCTTACCCCAATCTTCAACCGAAACCTGAACTAAGTTTTTAGATGCGTTGATATCTGCCTGATGGCAGCCACTTAATAGCATTGCATAAGCACAGCTTAATGCTAGCGCTGCATAATTTATTTTTAGCATGAGAACCTCACATAACCCTGCTCAAAATATATTATTTTAAACAGGGATTATTAACATTTAAAATAAAGGGCTATTTAACTACACCACTTGGCATCGGCTGAGGCGTAACTGTAGGACCCCAAGTTTGCAAAATATCAGGGCCATTTTCTTGCGGCACAAAACGCATTCTATCGATAGATATTTTACGAGGTTCGGTTTGAGTTAAACTGTAATGCTGGTGATAAACCACAAACCATTCTTTTCCATCAGGTGATTTAGCTAAACTATGGTGAGCTGTTCCATGAGCATAAGTGGTTGATTTCATTATTGGGTTACCACTATATTTTTCCCACGGACCTAGTGGATGCTTAGCGACAGCATAACCAATTGAATAATAAGGGCTTTCAAAATGGCTGCCAGAGTATGTCATGTAATACAAACCTTTATGTTTAATCACAACAGGTCCTTCAGCCACATTAGCCATGTGGGTTTCCCATGTTTCGGTTGGGGCAATTAAATGTGTAATCGTGTCTTCTTTTACTGACATCATATCTTGGTTTAATTCAGCGCCCCATAAATGGTTGCCATTATCAAAGCTAACATAATAAAAATATTGTTTACCATCATCGTCAGTAAAGACATGCGCATCTATTTTAATTGAATCTGGCTGCATTGGCTGTTGTACCTGCTGTACAAAAGGCCCCATGGGTGAATCAGCAGTAGCGACTGCAATTCTTTCATCCACTGCATAATACATATAGAATTTGCCATTTTTCTCAATAACATCAGGTGCCCAGTGGCGTGATGTTCCCCATGAATCTTCATTTTTAAGCGCAAACCCTTGATCCTGCCAATTCACCAAATCTTTTGAGGTATACAAGCGAATCCCACGGCGCATCATCGGGTAATCTGGCGTATAAGTACAATAAGCATAATAAGTCGACAGATAAGTTAAAATGCCCGGATCCGCACAGTTTAATTGCACCGGATTCGTATAAGTTACCTGATTATTTTGCGGTTGGTAATCAGATACTGTTACATTGCGAATACTGGCATTATCCGACGTTGAAAATAACCCTAAATGACCAGAGCTATAACTATTATCAATCGCATCGTAACTTGGGTAATCTCCCGCGTTAATTGCTTTGTCATTTAAATACAGTACAAAATGATTATTTTTTACTAATAGCTTTAATTGATACCATTGATTTGTTTCTATTTTTAACGTTTTTTCAGTAATGGTTTTATCTGCCGTTTTTAAAAATACGGTATGTTTTTGCGTATCAATACCTGTCATATAACCCGGCTCACCCGCGAATGAGCGAAAAATTAATCCAGCCTGCCCGGGTTTATCTAATCTCAGTTCAGCAGTAACTTGATACGATGCTCTAGCCTCAGCCAGTAAAACCTGAGCTTGAGTTTGATGAGTTATTTTTGAAGCAACTTTTTGTTTTTGCTGATCAATCACAACTGAATCAATTGTTAATTGGGCAGCCTGAGCACTGCTTAATAACCCAGCAAACCCTAAACCCAACATAATATTTTTAGTTAATGTATTTATTTTCATATTAATACCTGTATTTGAAATTTTGTTTAAGCAGAACCGAGTATAAACACGGCATTTTCACTCTGTTCTGCTTATTTAATTAATCCTGCCTGACGATGGATTTTATAAAGCTGCTCAGCGGTTATTTTTTCTGCTTTACGATCATAAGTCAGTAAACCATTTATTTCGGTTTCCACATCACTGGTTTGGGTATATACCCCAGCAGAAATTCCTTGCTGTTTAAGCTTAGCTAAATTAGTAATTGAGCGAATATAACGGCTTTGATATTCGTTGAGTGTTTTAGGCATGTTGCCATAAATCATTTTTTCCCGCTCCGGTGCCCATACATGGTTTTGTACCGGCCAACCGTGTCCGCCAAATTCACCTACAACTTTGATATAGCCATCAAACTCAGTCGCATCTAATAAAAATTTGGGTTCAGGGTAATGATGCGCATCAGCAATATCACCAATCGGGAAAAAATTACCGCCGCTGGCAATATTCAAATGCCGGCTGGGATCATATTGTTCGACAAACTCACCAACCGCCATTGTATTATGCTGTCCCCAACGCTCGTTAAAAGTGGTCCATACAACAATGCTCGGATGATTAAAAAGCGTATCCATCATGGTTTTTAGCTCTGTCATATATTGCTGGTGTGCCCAGTATGGCCATGCAGCTTCAATCTCACCTTTAAGCCTGTCAGAATAAGTTTGCGAAGCCTGATGCCAAACTGGCCATTCCTGTTTGCCACCATTGCTATCAACCCCACCCGAAACCTGATCTTGCCAAACTAAAAAGCCTAATTTGTCAGCCAGATAATAATAACGGCGTGATTCCACTTTTTTATGTTTGCGGATCATATTAAAGCCAGCCCGCTTTAAATAATCCATTTCGTATAAAACCGCAGCTTCGCTTGGTGGTGTTAATAAACCATCCGGCCACCAGCCTTGATCTAAAGGCCCCCAGTGAAATATTGGCTGATGATTTAACGTAAACTGCCAGTTACCTTTTGCATCTTGTTGGCGGCCAATACTTCTAAATCCGGTATACGAAGTCACTTCGTCAAGCACTCGATTATTGTTATCCAATAAGCTGATTTTTAAATCATATAAAGCTGGATTAGCCGGACTCCACAAGCTGACATTATCTACTTTTAAGTTAAACTCACCGGTTTGGCTAACTGCCGATGTAACAGGCTGCCCGTTAAATAAAACCTGCAATTTGGCCGTAACGGATTGATGTTCTCCGGCTAAATTCATTTTAATATTTAACCGGCCATTAGCATCGGCCTGTGTTTTTATTGAGTCGATATGTATTGGATTGACATTTTCAAGCCAGACTGTTTGCCAAATACCAGAAACAGGTGTGTACCAAATTCCCCGATTATCCTGAGTTTGTTTACCTCGTAACTGATATCTGTCGGGCGCATCTGTATCATCAATCACTCTTACAACCAATTGATTAGAGCCTTGCTGAATCGCGTTACTAACATCCAGTTTAAAAGGTAAATTGCCACCTTGATGCGCCCCAACAAAATGGCCGTTCAGCCAAATTTTGCAGGCATAATCAACTGCTTCAAAATGCAAAATCTGTGCTTGGGCAGAATTTAAATCGAAATTAAACTCTGTTTGATACCAAAGTGCTTGCTGGTTTAAACGTTTAGCAACGCCTGAAAGCGGGCTTTCAATAGCAAAAGGAACTAAAATTTGACCATCCCAGCTATTAGGTTCACTGGCTTTGCGATCAACGACAGCATATTGCCATAGTCCATTTAAATTCTGCCAATTATCCCGCTTGAGTTGAGGTCTTGGGTATTGTTGCCATGCGTTTTGAGGTGTAATTTGTTCACCCCATTGAGTCAACATAACCTCTTTTTGAATTGACCAGTTTACTTGTTTGTTATCTGCCCAGCTTTGACCAGATAACACCAGAAAACCCAAATAAGTCATTAATTTTAATGATTTGAACATTGTCACTGTGCTACTCATCTTAATCCTCAGCGACCACTTTTATCTATGCCAAACTGAGCCACCAACTTGCTGTATTCAGCTTTAGAAATCGTAATCATGCAGCCATGTCTTAACTGAGCTGGCATTGAGTATTTATCCCAATCAGCAAAAAAGGTATAACCCGAAATTTGATACCAAGGCCCATTTAAATCATCAGCAACCGATAAACCGTAAGATACTCCCGGATATTGCTCATAATACATATACCAAGCTTTACCGTTAGGCGAAGGAATTAGCATAGGCGCTTCTCTAAAATTAGGGCTGATCGGCGCGCTTAAATTAGTATATGGACCCAATAAGTTATCTGAACTGGCGATACGAATAGTTTTACCTGTTGGCCAGTCTAAGGTCGGATAGCGTTCATCTTTGATAATGCTCCAATATTTACCCTGTGCTTTACGAATAAATACATCAATTGTACCTATATCCCAGTCAAATAATTTGTGTGGCACAGAATTAAAGGTTTTTAAATCTTTAGATGTGACATACAGAGTTCTCTGGCTATTCCAGTAACGTTCAGGATCGGCTTTGGTTCCTTCCAAGTGAGGAGTATGCCAGCTCATCACAAATTGCTGACTGTCATTATCATAAAATAATTTAGGCGCACCAATTCGCTGAAGTGGCTGATAATCGGGAGTTACGTTTAAATTAGGCGTATAAGTTGAATGCTTATGCCAGCTAATTAAATCGGTTGAACGCCAAATATTAATTTCTGGCGATGAATCACTGGTATTACCGGCAATATAGTAACTACCACCTGGTCCTTTAGTAATGTCAGGATGACCTTGATAATCATTTAGTACACGCTCGCTATTATTTAATCTATACCAATGTAAACCATCTAAACTTACCGAATAATATAAACGGCCATAATCTTCATGCGTCATGTGTGCAAACAGGTAAGCCTGATTAACAGCTTGTTCACCTGCTTTAACTTGCCCCGGTGGATTTGGTTGGCCGGCAAAACTCAATGTGCTGCTTAACGTACTAATCACAAGCGCTGCTGCGGATAAAATACGACAAAATTTCATAATTCAGTTCCACTATAAATTAAAAGAAAGTGGCGCAGCCTGTAAAAAGCTGAACCACTTGTGTGGGAGAACACCTTAGAATTTGGCGCGAATACTCATACCTATGGTTTTTTCATCGTCGCGTACATCATGCGGGAAAGCAGTGGTTTCAAAATAGCTGTAATATTTATTACCGGTTAAGTTTGTACCATCAATTGATACCGTAAAGTTTTCATTGATGTCGTAAGCCAATGAAAGATCTAAACGACCCGTATCTTTTACCATATTAAATTGAGGACCATCGCCAACTGGACGAATTGTATTTAATAAAGCTTCACTATATTTTGAACGGAAGGTATATACCATACGTCCGGTAAAACCATGATTTTCATACAATAAACCTAAGTTGTAGCTGTACTTTGAAACCCCTTGTAATGGTTCACCTTCGAGCGGATCACCTTTGGTAGTGATTTCACTGTCGGCAATTGTGAAGTTAGCCATAACCCCAACACCATCAAGCGCTTTAGGTAAGTTTTTGTAAACTGAATCTAAAAATAACTGACTTGATAATTCTATTCCTTGTAACGTGGCATCGGCCGCATTACGTGGGCGGGAAATATTATATTCAATACCGTCAATTGTTTCTGTTGTAGTTTGTACCATTACTCTGTCTTTCAGCGTACGGTAATAAACAGCAGCGGCCACATAACTGGTTGGTGCAAAATAGTATTCTAACGTTGCATCAAACGCGTTTGACTTTTGTGGTTTTAACTCTGGGTTACCGCCGCTACCATTTGGACGAACGTTAGCATTTAATGGAACTTGATAAGTTAAACCCGGATTTAAATCACCAAATGCCGGTTGCGAAATTGTTTTAGCTGCGGTTAAACGTAATTGTAAATCATCGACCAATTCAACCCGTGCACTTATATTTGGTAATAAGCTGGTATCGCTGGTTGAGTTAGTCACAGTAGTTGGCTCAGCTACTGGGTTTGGATTTTCATCTGTTGCTTGTGGCGTTACTAAACCTGTACCGGTTAAATCACGCGAGGTTCGGGTTGCACGTAAACCAACTAAACCATCCACATAAAATCCAGCAACCTCTGCTGCATATTTACCTTGTAAATAAGCAGATAGGGTTTGCTCTGTCGCATCATAGTTTCTTTCCGCTGCCCAATCTGGATCACCCGGTTCTGCACCATAAATTTCGCGTAGCACATCAGTATGGTCTAATAAAAAGTCTCGGTCAGGTGTCATCCATTTTTGACCACCGTTAATGTACGGAATACTGGTTGGAGATGGTATTAAAAAGTCATCAGGTAAACCAACCGAATCAACCAAAGTTACTCGGTTTCCACCCGGTGCAGCAGGTCCACCCGCTACATTCGCTCTAAATACAGATTCACGATCAGCGTATCTGGCACCAAATTGAAGCTCTTTGAATAGCCCATCGTTTAAATAATATTTACCGTTACTTTCAACCGCAAATAAAGTACCTACTGCATCGTTTAAATCCTGATGTAAGCCATTAGCAAATCTAAAGTCATCCGCATTACTTAACGGATCGCCCGGCATGCTAGTTGTGCCATATCCACCAGCATCAACCACAACATCAACTCTGTCGATTTGTTTACCAATATCAACAATAATTGTCCGGTTATGCGTATGTGATCTTTGATACGATACATCAAAATCCAGTTCATAATCATCTTGCTTATAACGAGCACCAGTGCCAATTAAAAACTGATCGGTTCCGCTGTCTTTTGCTTGAGTGCTTGATAAGCCCGGAACATTATTAAACGTAGCAGATTCGGCAATACATAAATCTTGAATTTCGCCATTTTCTGCTGCATAAAAACCAGCGCCATCAATACTGTACTGAGCACAATTTGAAGAAGGAACCACATTGGTAATACTTTGTGCAGCAAAAATATCAGAGAAAACAAAGTCAGATTCCCAACGCGATTTATATTCAGTGTAAATACCATCTAAATATAACTCTAAACCGCTTGGCATCCGCCATTGTAGTGCTGTATTAAATTGAGGTCTTTGGTAATCACCGTACTGGCTTACCCCACCAACACAAGTTGGTAAAATAACCCCGTCACCACCGGCAGGACCATTACTTCCAGAACGAGGATCACAGTTAAAAGACACCGGACGATCAAAATTAATGTCTGAATAAGAAACATTTAATAATGCACCAAACTCATCTTCCCCATTCGTCCAACGGTTAGAAACTAAAGCACCGGTTGCATAGCTGGCAGAGTCTTCATTGCTGCCTTTAAATACTCGGGCATTTAACGCAGTAGTGACACCTTCTTTAAAATTAAGCGGTTTGTGTAATTTTAAATTAATCACACCAGCAACACCGCCTTCGGTTAAATCAGCTGTGTTAGATTTATAAACATCGGCTCCAGATAAAGCTTCTGCCGGTAAATCTTGAAAAGCAAAACCACGGCCAACACCTGTGAAAATTTCACGTCCGTCCAATGTAGTTAAGATATCACCGATACCACGGATAAGAGGGCTAACAACTTCGTTATTATCGCCCATCACCACCTGAATTCCAGGTACTCGTTGCAGTGCAGCGGCTGTTGTCGTATCCGGGAATTTACCAATATCATCTGAAACAATTGATTCAACAACAGAATCTGATGAGCGTTTAAGATCGGCTGCCATACCTAAGCTGTTTCTCAGGCCAGTAACCATAATAACTTCGGGCTCTTTTTCGGCACTATCCTGCTCATTTTGAGCAGCATAGCTGTGTTGGGCAGAAAATGCGGTGAGAGTTGCCAGCGCTAAAGCTGAAAATTTAAAGTGCATTTTTGGAGCTTTCATATTCTTCTCTTTATCGTTTATGTATTAACTTTAAATGTTTAGCGACAAATAAAAAATCATTATATAAACATTTATTTAATTAGATATTCACATATCTACTACATAAAACGACTGACTCAAAAAAATGCACTAAGCCAAATCTAAAAAAATTTATTTTTTACTTAAAAAGATTTCGCCTGCTGAATTTTGAGATAAACGAACCTCAAAATTACGTTGTAAATCATTTAAAAAACTATCCAGTTTACCTTGTTCAAAACGGCCAATTACCCGAATGGATTTTACTTCATCCGCTAATTGAATTGGATGTTTTAAATACCGGTTTACCTGAGCAATTGCCTCAGCCATCGGCTCGCCAGAAAATGTTAAACTCCCACTTAACCAAGATAAATTAACCTCTAAATTAGCAGAAATATCTTCAACTAAAGCTTTTAAACTGTTGATCGAGTGTGCATCATCAATTGCCAGTTTTTGTCCAGCCTGCACTAATAAAGTTTGATTTAAAGGTTTGTCTAATTTGGCAAAATTAACTTTATCATTAAGTAATTTATTTTGTGCCAACATGACTTTGCCTTCCGATACTATCAGCTGAATATCATCTTTAGCTAAATACTGAACATTAAATGCAGTGCCAACCGCCTGAATCATTTTATCGTCTACTAATATATTTAGTGGCTTTTCACTGTTATGAGCAACTTTGATATGAAGTTCACCATGTTCAAGCTCAATATTTCGGTAATTAAGATCAAATTGAGCAGTGACTCGGCTATCGGTATTTAATGTTAGCAGTGAACCATCGGGCAATTTAATTTGTTTAATTTCCCCTTTTTCTGTTTGATAGCTTTGTTTAAAAGCAATTTGATTCGCCGGCTGCATGTGTGGTTGCTGCATAAAGCTAAAATAACTAATAAATGCAGCCATAAGTACAACCATCACAACCGAAGCTGCATATAAATAATATTTTGGTTTCTTAACTGTATTTTGAGCCTGATAAGGAATAATGTCAGCTAGTTCAGATAATACATCTAATTCATCCCATAATTTGGCATGTGCCAGCAAACTTTGCTTATGTTTATCGGATAAATTAATCCAACTCACTAACTCAAGCTTTCTGAATTCAGACATATCACCTCGATCTAATTCCATTAGCCAGTGCAGAGCCTGCTCATCAATTTTGTCCTGTGAATAGGCGCTATGCTGAGACATTTGAATGACATTATTTTTCATTATAATGACCCCGCTGAATAGATTGACTATTTTGCTGATTGGTTAATTGAGTTTGCTGGAGTTTACTAAACTGCTTCATTCCGTTCACTAATTGATTAGATACTGTATTAACGCTAATCCCTAGCTGATCAGCGATTTCCTGCTGGCTAAATCCGTACACTTTTCGCAGCACAAAAATTTTCCGGCTTTGAGCTGGCATTTGCTGCACAGTTTTACAAAATTGGCCAAATTGTTCGTTGGTTACGGCTTCATCAAATAACTTATCGCTATCTTCTGTATGGTACTCACTTTCATCTTCAACTTTATCTGTGAGCTTATTATCTGCCTTTTTTAAATGATCCAGCGCTAAATTTTTTGCCACTGTATATAAAAAAGATTTGTTATATTTATTAGGGTCTTTATCTTCTATAGAACAGAGTTTGACATAAGTATCCTGCACTATGTCTTCAACATCCGCCGGAGGTACAATACGCGACACATAATGCGAAATACTCTTTCGCAGCGCGATAAACGGCGTTAAAAAAATTTGTTCTTTACTACTCATTTAAATACTCAACTGTCACTCTGACTCTATTTTACCCAAACTATTTCAAGCATATTTTAGCCGGCTTTATTGTATTAACGATTCAAAAACCAAAATACACTACCAGCGTTTTCTTAATCCCAAATGATAACTGATCCCAGTATCCTCAAAATGAGTCACCCGACTACGCACATCGGCATATTCTAAATGCGCAGAACGGGTTAAATTAAACGCATCTAAAAAAACTTCAAACTTTTGATTAAACTTAAAACCTAAACGTCCGTCTAATTGCCCTGATGCTTCGGTGTGTTCCGGTATGCCACCCGTTCGTATACCTTGTCTTGCATGTAAATAATCACTACGCCAGCTATACGAAAAAAAGCTGAAAAACCCACCAAAATTAATATCCAGATTAAAATTAAATGCGCTCTCAGATAAACCTTCAATAATATTTTCCGGTTCTTTAACCGCTACCAAGTCAATTGGATCTGAGTTGATTTTATTATTGATAATTTGGGTATAGTTAAACTCTGTTGTAAAGCTTTCACATACCGAACACCACTGTACTAAATTAAAACGCGATGAAAACTCAACCCCTAAAATAGAACCACCAGAAATGTTTTCACTGGTATTAACCAACTCAACAATTTGCTCACGTCTTTGTTTAACTTCATCGCTGACTTCCCCCTGAAAAGGACGCTCAAAGCTAGAAGTCGAAATAAAAGTATCAATATTTTTATGGAAAAAAGCTAATGAATAAGCGTGCCCTTTATCAGCATAATACTCCAGCGCTAAATCATATTGCGTGGCCGAATAAGGCTTTAAGTTTGGATTACCACCACTTAACAACACAGTGCCGCTATCATCAGAGGTAAATTTTTTATTAATCCCCAACTCTTCAATTTTCGGAAAACTAATCACTCTTGCGGCTGCCGCTTTTAAGTGATAACCATTATGAAAATTAAGCGCTAAATTAGCACTGGGTAAAAAATAATAACTATTTGATTTAGCCTGCGCGGGTTGGGGTTCACTGTATGAAAGCTTTAGCCTAAGCTCCTGATCACTTGAATTAGGATCAATATCAATACGTTCAATCTGTTGTATAAAACCATCTGAGATATTTTTAAATGTTAAATACCTTGCGCCAATACTGGCTCGCCAATCAAACTGTTCAACTTCACCGGTAAAATTTAATTTAGAATATAAAGATAAATTTTGTTCATGGTTTTGATATGACGCCGAGGGGTCAAATAATGTTTGATTCCATTTTTCACCATCTGGGACTATCCCCTGCTCCTCCATAATATTTTGGATTTTTAAATTATAAGCTTCAACATCTGTCAGCATTAACCAACGATTAGGCCGACTCCCACCAGCGTTTTCTAAAAAGTTAGGATATTCAACAACCTTAAATAAATAATTAGGCAAATCGATCAAACCACCACAAGGCGCACATTGATAATCATCATTCCATTTATATTGGTCATGCGATTTATCTCTTGCAAAATAAGCGATACCAAAATTTAACTCTTCAACAAATCCTTCATCAAACAAATAACGGCTGTCGAGTTTAATTTCGTTAACTTCATCTTTTAAATAATAATCGAGCCGGCCATTCCAGTGTGCTGCAATTTGTGTTCTATCACCCAAAGGAATATTGGTCGTAGCCGACAAAATATCACTTTGTGAAAAATCCAAATGTATGATTTTATTTTCCCCACCAACATAATGCGGAATTAACGCATTTAAGGTTTCATAAGCCGAAGCGGTTGAATGTGACATATCAAAGTTGTACCACCACCCGGCCCAATTAAATTTAATGTTGTAACCTAACGCTAAGGTTTCAACGTCTTCCACTTGCTGTTCAAATACAGCATCGAGATTATTATCAAAAATATCGGCCTGAACTAAGGTACTGTTTTTATCAACCACGACATTTTTATAATTAGGCGATTGGCCGGGAATTTGTACACCGGATGAAAACGAATCTCGCCGGTATCTGGCATAAATTAAATCCAGTGTATGCAAGCCACTGGTTGCATTTTTCCATTGCAGCACAGAGTTAATTGTTTCTCTTCTTTTTTCGCCGTTTTGTACATCAAAAATCATCCGAAGAGGTCTACGCAGCGTTTCGACGTCAACTGTTTCACCTTCTGTATTTAACACCGGATACTGCAAATTTTCTGGCAGAATATTAGATTGAGCTAACCTCTGAGTCGTATATCTGTCTACCCGGTATAAAGATCGGTCTTGTAATACACCAAACATAAACCCAATTTGGTTATCAAAAAAAGTATTGCTAAATAAAGTAGAAAAGTGAGTACCGTATTCAGGGCGCAATTCACTAGTATTTAAACCAAAGCGACTATCTATATGTAAACCATCATAATCAAATGGACGGCTAGTCGTAATATCAATATTAGCCCCTATACTGCCAGCACTTAAATCGGCAGGCGCAGATTTAACAATATCTATATTTTTTACAAAATCACTGGGTAAGATTCTAAAATCAAAATTACGACTTTCTTTGCTTGTGGCTATCGTACGTCCATTTACTGTTGTTACATTATAATCAGGCCCAAACCCTCGCACAGAAACATCACCCCCTTCACCTATACTGCGGGCAATTGAAATCCCTACACTTTTTTGCAGATTATCGGTTAAGTTTTTAGCTGGCTGGGCTGATATTTGTGAACGGCCAATGCGCTCTTGCACCTCTTCAGTAACTTGTTTCACCTGCAAATAATTAGGTAAATCATTATTCAAACCAACCACTTGGATAGTTTCAACCTGCTCTTTTTCAGGTTTATGTTCAATAATATGGGTATTTTCATTGTTTGAAGTCAGTTCGATTTGAGGTAAAGGCTGGGATTTTTTTAAAACAAACCGACCAGAGTGTTCAATAACGCCGGTCAGTTTGGTTTGATTAAATAATACAGAAACGGCTTCACTCAGTGTATATTCACCAACTAAAGGATTAGTTTTAACTCCATTGACTAGCTCATAAGAAATAAAAAATGGCAGCTTGGCCTGTGAGGCAAACTGCAATAAAGATAATTCAGCTCTAGTTTCCGTAATATTAAAGTTAATTTTTCCTGCATCGGCTGCTGCGCTGGTAAAACTATAGATTGCGGCAGATAAACTCAAAATTAACGAACTAATATTCGTTTTTAACAGCTTCATTGAATAATTGTTAGCTCTGGCTGAAATAACGGGATTGATTAAATTAACATAATTTATAAATTATTTATCAAAAATGTTAATTTAATCGCTTAAAAATCCGTTTAGCTTATTCTGGCTGTAAAAACTGCGCTGCGCGATTTGGGGTTAGCATTTCCCATAATGAGGCAACCACCCAACCCGGCGCAAAAATATCGTTGTAAAAGCCTTTCCCAAAGTGACCATAATCCCAATTAGTATGCTGAACAACCTCTGGATAATACCCTACTTTGCCAATATTAAACATTTGTCCTTTACGTGGTAATAATTGGCTTTTCATAGAAGATTCAATCACTTTTGCAAAATTAATTAAGCGTTGATCGCCATTTTGTTTAGCCAGCCAATTCAAAACATCAAGGTAGCCAAAAATAAAGACATCAACATGATTATTTTCAACCGACACATTACCCCAGCCACGGGTTTTAAAACCAACATCTCCTAACATTTGCCCTTTAGCAAATGGCACATCCCAGGTGTAATACCATGACATGACAAAATAATTAGCCTGCTCAAGTAAGTTTATATATTTTTGTTGCTCTGAATTTTCTGTCACCAAAGCTAAATAATATAAAGCCATTGCGGTATAAAATGCCGCTTCTTTATCAACACAATTAGCATCTAAAGTAGACGAAAAATATTCCGCAGGTGTCACAATTTCATGCTCTAAATAATCGGCTGTATGTCGTGCAACATCCAAATATTGAACATCGTTAAAATATTTATATGCCATCACATAAGCTAAAACGGCTGACGGACTACTGCCACCGGCATCATCAATAATCTCTGATTCAGGCGAAAATTTACGCGCGAATGCGCCTTGTTTATTTTGCAGAGTTTTAAGCTGATTTAACAAATGCCGGATCTTTTGCTCCCATAATGTTACGTCTTCCCCTTTTTGTTTTTGATACTGCATATATAACAGCGCAGCATAAATACCTTCTGACTGTCGGCGAATAGATAATGTATTGGCTAACTCTGGGTTAGGGTGCTCATAGTTAACAACTTCTCTTAAAAACCCTTGCTGATTAAATCCACTTGCTAAATAACTGGCAAATATTTGTTCAGCCATTTTTACCAATTGCGGATCATTGACTTGCTCACCATATTCAAGTGCATTAAACGCATTAAGCAATACCCGGCCAACAAAACCAATTTCGAAAAATGCTTTTTTCTCGGCAATATCTGTTCTTAAATGCACACCGGAGAATCCTGCAAGATCATCATGTGTTAAAAAACTTTGTTTATAAAATTGACTTAATTGCGCTTTGACCTCTTTAGTTGCCATTGCATTAGTTAAAGGTTCAGGCTGATTGGTATCTATACTGTATTGCCATGTTTGTTTAACAAAATGAGAAAAATTTTCCGTTTTACTTTTTGTTATCTGATAATTTAAAGTGATTTTTTCACCTTTATTTAAACTAACAAAAGCCATAGTTTCGGGCGCTAAGGTAAGTTTTCTCAAATAAGTTTTAGGTGCTTCCTGATACGGATAGCCAAATTGTAAATACGCATTTTTATCGGTTTGTCCAAAGCCTAAGCTGCCCAAATCGGAATGAGTATTTAAGATCATTTCGCCAATACCTGGCACCGCCAGTGACTCTTGAGTGAGTGAATCTAACCGTAAAATAGTAATGGCTGAACCTGATTGAGTATCGAATAAACCGGTTAATGGTGTACTTAATCTGTCCTCTCTAAAGCTCCAGTTTTGGGCTTCGTAAATAGACGGCGCACCTAATGAAGAACGTGCATTTTTTTTATACCACAACCCAGGCATTAAAAATTCAACCTGATCATATTGAAATGCCGTTGAATAAAAATTTTGCAGATTAAAATTAACGCTTTGTTTAGCTTGAATTGAAAATTGATAACTATCTTTTTGTTGTTTTACAACAATATCTAAATGATTAAATTGGCTTTTTAATTGCCACTTACCAGTACCAATTACCTGCCAGTTAACAGCATAATTTTTTGCCGGATTCCCTGCTGTTTTAATATAGAGAGTTGAAGTAATTGGCTGCGCATATCCCACAATACTAAAACAAGTCAGCACAGCCAATAAAACATATTTCATATTTACACCTTGTTAAAAATACATGATCAAATATGAAACGAACCAGATTTAAATTCACACTATATAATTAAACATTTTTTTAAAATTTATTCCGGCATAGTCTCTTTCACTATCGCTTTATCACGATGTAAATCAACTGCTTTTAATAATGCTTTATAAGGCGTTAAGTCGTATAAGCTTCTGAATTCAATCCAGTTAATAAGTGTCATTAACGCGATACTGGCATAATGCCATTGCTCAAATGCTCCTGTTTCCGCTTCTTTTTCTAAATAAGTTAAAACATCTGGTATGCGTTCAAGTTGTAATTGAAAAATCAGTTTATCTTTACTGATTTCAAATTCAGAGCGTTTACCATAAAACAAAATGATCAATGAATCTGTAACCGCATCAACCGCACTCACTAAATTTAACTGCGCAAGGGTTGGTTTGGGTAAATTAAATTTTTGCTGAATATGATCAGCAATCACATGCGAATCAAAAATTTTCTGGCCATTATCGTCCAACATAGGCATTTTTTTAAGTGGATTTAACAAAGCATATTGTGCCCTTGCCTCATCGTTATATAAATCAACCAGTTCAAACTGAAAATCTTGGTTTTCTAACAAGATACGAATACGACGAACATACGGAGAAGTTTTTGAACCATATAATTTAATCGACATAAAGACTCCTTTTAAGCTTAACCATTGCGGATAGTACAAAGTTGGTATTCATTAAGGATAACAGTATACTGCGCAGCAAATTAAATAAATACAAAACACATGCCCAACTTTGTATTATTTATGAACAAACAGAGCAAAATGTATGATTAAAAAAATTGTTTTAGCGACCGGTAACCAAGGTAAAGTCAAAGAACTCAACCAAATGCTGGCGGATGCCAAGGTTCAAATTCTGGCCCAGTCTGAATTTAATGTGACAGAGGCTGACGAGACCGGACTCACCTTTGTCGAAAACGCAATATTAAAAGCCCGCAACGCTTGTAAACAAACAGGTTTACCGGCGATTGCTGATGATTCTGGGTTGGAAGTTGATTATTTAAATGGCGCACCGGGAATTTATTCGGCGCGTTATGCTGGTGAAAATGCCAATGACCAAGACAATTTACAAAAGTTATTAACTGAGCTGAAAGACGTCCCAGCTTTGCAGCGTAGCGCACGGTTTCAGTGTGTATTAGTTTATATGCGCCATGAAAACGATCCGACTCCGCTAATTTGTCAGGGTAGCTGGGAAGGTCAAATTATCGAGCAACCACAAGGTGATAACGGGTTTGGTTACGATCCTATTTTTTGGCTTGAGGCACAAAATTGCACCAGCGCACAGCTACCGCCACAAACTAAAAATATGCTTAGCCACCGTGGTCAAGCATTGGCTTTATTAAAACAAAAATTAGGTCAGATTTTATAAATGCTGCAACTGCCCGATTTAAGCCTGTATATTCATATTCCTTGGTGTGTGCAAAAGTGTCCTTATTGCGATTTTAATTCGCATGCGGTGAAAAATCCGATTCCGGAAGACGAATATATTGATTGTTTACTGGATGATTTAAAACAAGATTTAGCCTTGGCTCAAGGGCGGTCTATTCAAAGTATCTTTTTTGGCGGTGGCACACCGAGTATTTTTAGTGCCGCCGGAATCGCACGAATTTTAGCTGGCGTAAAAGCACTTTTACCTTTGGCTCAGCACTGTGAAATAACACTTGAGGCGAATCCGGGCACATTTGAAATTGAAAAATTTAAAGGGTTTAAACAAGCTGGGGTTAACCGGTTTTCAATTGGAGTGCAAAGCTTGCAAAGCCAGCAATTAAATTTATTAGGCCGTATTCATAACCCGGAAGAAGCTAAACGTGCAGCCAAGTTAGCAGGTGAAATTGGCTTAAACTCATTTAATTTAGATTTAATGCATGGTTTACCAAACCAAACACTGACACAAGCCTTATCTGATTTACAACAAGTTATTGATTTAAAACCCCAGCATATCTCTTGGTATCAGTTGACCATTGAAGAAAATACCTTGTTTGCTTCTCGTCCGCCAAAATTACCGGAAGATGATATTTTGTGGGACATTCAAACTCAGGGGCAAGCTTTATTGGCTCAACATGGTTATCAGCAATACGAAATTAGTGCTTATTGCCAGAGTGGTTTTGAATCTAAACATAATTTAAATTATTGGCAATTTGGTGACTATTTAGCGATTGGTTGTGGTGCGCACGGTAAAATTACCCTACCAAAAACTAACCAAATTTTGCGCTATGAAAAAGTAAAACATCCTAAAGGATATTTAGATAAAACGCAGGATTATACCTACAACACCCGTTATATCGAAGCTGACGACATGCCTTTTGAATACTTTATGAATCGCTTTAGATTAAAACGTGCATGCCCAAAAGCAGAATTTAGTCAGTTCACCGGAATGGATTTAGCGAGCGTTGAACCTATGCTGCAAAAAGCAGTCAATTTAAATCTAATCGAAGAAACCACTACACATTGGCAAGTGACTCAACATGGTCACAGATATTTAAATGATTTACTGGAGCTTTTTGTCTAAATGAAAAAAATCATTTTAACCTGCATTATCAGCAGCTTTATTTTAGTGCTAAGCGCTTGTCAATCAACCCAAAAAAAAGCGCAATTTAGCCAACAAGATTTACAGCAAAAAGTCTCTTTGTTTTTAAAAACCTATGCATTTCGTGAAGATTTTGAATTATTTTTAAGCTTTTATGCTGCAGATGCCGTAATCGAAGATGTCATAAGAGGTGAGCAGGCTGTAGGCAGTAAAGCGATTAAAACCTATTTAAACTGGGAAGATCCTGATTTTTCTTTAGGCCGCTCTGCCAGTCATTTAGTAACAGAGCAAATCAGTTTTGATCAAAACAAAGCCATTATCCAAGGTTATTTTATGCCTTTTATTTATCAGGGCGTACAATTAGGACCTTGGCGCTTTACTACCATTTTAGAATTTAATGACGAGTTAAAAATCAGCAAACAAACCGACTGGGTTAATTACACCCCTAAAGTGATTTTTAATAACAGTCCAAACTCTAATTTAAAACTCAAAATACCCAAATATTATTTTAAAACAACACCCGAACAGTCGTCTCCAATTGAGTAGTTAACTGCGTGCCTGAATGTATTCCTTATATTCCTTATATGCTTTATATAACTGAGCTCCAAGTAAAATAACTAAACCACATAAAATGACTAAGATTTGTTGAGTTATATTTAAGTTTGGAACAAATAAAACTAATAAAACTGCAATAAAAATAGGAGCACTTAAAACTAAAAACCAAGTGACTGGTGCATGACTTTTGACTGGTTTCGCGTGAGACGCTAAGTTTTTATAGTCCATAAGATTTATCCTTAATTAACTTAGTTGCCTAAAGGCATAAATAATCCGTTGGTTTAAATTTAGTAAATAGTATTTAATTTACCATTTAAACAACATGTTTTATACATAACATTTACTTATATAAAGATGAAATATTGCTATAAAGTCATATTTCAACTTTATCTTTTTATTATTCTGTAGCGGTAACTTTACGCACCAATCTAGTTAAAGCTGTACGGGACTTTAAACTTTCGTGATTGCTACCTTCTTTAAACTGTACAGCCCAAACCTGATTGTCCGAATTTGAGTTAAATACAGGGGTAGAAGTCCAATAAGGTTCATTTTTAGTTGTTGGAAACAAAGCCAAATTAACAGCAGGTTCTGCACATTGACGTTCAATTATTGACATAAGCTCTTTAATATTTGGTAAACGCCAATCAGAAAAGTTAGCAACCCTGTTTTGTTGGGATTGTTTTAGTGCATCTTGCCAAATATAACTTTTAGCGCTGCCATTACATATTTTTTCATCCGCCGACCAAGTTTCACCTAAATTACAAATTGACCACATCAGCCCTGTATCTGCATCGGTCACTACACCTAACTCTTCATCCACCACAAATAAGGCTTCGTTTACTGTTGCTTCAACTGTATCACTACAAAATGCATAAACCTGATGGCTGATAACGCTAATAGATAAAATGCCTGTGATTAAAATTGATTTTTTCATTGATTTCTCCACTTTTATCCAGTCTTTATCGCACTAACAGTACAGCTGCAGCATTTATTTTTTTATAGCTATATTCGTCTCCGGTTGCTAAATCAACCACCCAAGCTCTTGGTGCAATAGGTGATGTTGGAGATGAAACACCAAATAAACTAGATGACCTAGTCCAGTAAGGAATATTTGGGCTGGCATTGGCAACTGGCTTGGCATGATTTGGCCATAAAACTTTGCCATTTACGCCTAATGCCATTTTATTATTAGTCTGACCATAATTTAAAATAGAAACTAGCTCCTTGACTGTGGGTAAACGCCAATCACTTGCACCACATAAATTTGATGCATTCACTGCAGCGATATAGGCTTGGGTATTACAGGCGGTAATTTGAGAATTTAAAGTACAGCTTGCGATATAGTCAGCATTGCTAGGTGAGCTTGCTACGCCTTCATCACCACCATTAAAATCACCTGGCAGATACCAAGTAAAAGTATGTGTATGTGAGCGAATACCAGAGTCGGTTTTAATTTCCCAAATCAATCCGGTCACATTATCACGAATACAACTTGGTGCTTTATCACTAAAAACTTCCTCGCCGGCATCATCTATTAAAGTAAAATCAAAACCAGCTTCACCTTGTCCAAACTTCTGTAAAGTTAAATTATTATTGGCCGGATCTCGCCCAAATTCAGCATCCTGACGTGGAAAATTACTAATTGGACAGGTTTTTACATTACTCAATGCATCGGCACAATAAGTAATACCTGTATCATTTATGCCATCAAATGCTGATATAGGTAAAACCGTAACATACACTAAATCTGTGTTTCGACGATTACTGCTAATATTTGTTGCCATGAATTGCAGTTCAAATGTAGTAGCGACCGTCACATCCGGTGCTTCAAACTCTAAGTTAGCTTTATCTGTACCAACTAAATTTAATTTTAAATTACCACTCGTCTGAGTCCATTTATATTGTGTACTAACACCACTTGAAACCGACCCTGTTAATTTGACTTGCTGCCCTTGATAAACAACTTGATTTTGCCCAGCACTAACAACTGGCGCTGATTGAATTGCTGGTAAAATGTCAACTTCAACATTTTTAGTAGTTACCCCACCTAAAGTATCAGTCACTGTTAAGGTAAATTTTAACGTCGCTAAACTAGAGCTTGAATTAATCAACTGTCCATCCGTAATTAAGGCAATTGCCGGAGTAATACCTTCATTAATCGGAAAATCAGCAATAATACCATCAGTAGGTAAACCACTTAATGTTACACCGGATATTTGTTCAACTGAGACTTTAGCTGATTGAACCAGTTCTCCATCTTCAGCATCAATCCAGTCTGCTTCAAAACTAAAACCTTTACCTGAGTCAATAACACCGTCTTCATCATTTAAAGTAAATTCTGTAATAGGCACAGAATTATCAGTTGTGATATTAATAAACATTTGATCAGTTTTACTATTACCTGTGGCATCAATCACTTTAAGCGTAATTAAAACCTGCTCAGCCTGAGTTTGATTTTCAGGAATCATAAACATCACTGTTTCAGTATCACTAGCCGATAGCGCACTATTAAACCGGCTTGGTTGGGCTGACCAAAGGTAAGTAAAAGGTGGATTTATCCCTTTAACCGCCGCTGATAACTCAAATTCTGGGCTGCCAATTGGCAAATCAATATCGTCATTAAAATACACTCTGAGTGACGAGTCTTGGGTATTATCTGAGGTGTCTTCACTTTCCAGAGATCCGGAACAAGCGGCCAAAAGCGTCATTAAACCGACGAAGATAGCACGCAAAATAGAGTCTTTAACTTGTAAATGTCGCGGATTAAACATAATAAACCTTAATATCGTCAAAAATTTATCAGTTTTCACTGAAAAACTTAAAATCCAAAAGCATCTGACTCAGCTATTACAATTTTTATTCCACTTTGACGGATTTTGATATTTCATGGCTTAAATTAAAAAAAAGATTTTAATAAACAATACTTTAAAGCATACATTTATTAACTCGCACTTAGCATAAAAATTTGTTAATCTCATTTAACAAATGTGGCGATATAATCTGGTTATTAACTTACGTAATGAACAGCCTTTATTCAATTTTCAAAAAAACAATAACAATAAATTCGGAATATTTACTGAAATGAGCCGATTAATAAAGCTATTGTTAGTAAATAGCAACCCAGATCAAACTCAAATCTTGATCTCGCACATTAATCACAGTCAGGTTTTTGAAATCATCAATGCTTCAAGTGCAACTGAAGCTATCAACTTTTTACGCCAGTACCCTATTGAGGTTGTGATATCAGATATTGATATAGATGGTTTTGATGGCTGGCGTTTATCACGAATGATACGTTCAGGTATTTTTAGATGCAGCGAAAATATTCCGATCATTATTGTTGCTTCTACTTGGTGTGAACATATTGCAGAAACCACGGCTCGTGAATTTGGCATAAACTTCATGCTACCGTTTAATGAAGTAGCTCAATTACCTCAATTACTAGCAGATGCAATGTCTTCTAATCTGGTACAAAATAACAAAGTAAAATTATTAGCTATTGAAGATAACCTTGAAATTCAAGAAATTGTTGAAAGAATCTTAAAACAAAGATTTGATGTAGAGGTTGCTGATAGCGGAGAGCTGGGTTTGAAACTCTGGCGTGAAAAACAGCATGATATTATTTTATTGGATGTAATGTTACCAGGCATGTCGGGTGAGCAGGTATTAGCCAAAATTTTACAGGAAAACCCAGCGCAACCTGTAATTGTGATGACAGCACACGGTACAATTGAATTAGCCGAAAAAATGATTATTCAGGGCGCTGCGGATTTTATCAGTAAGCCTTTTAGAGCTGATCAGCTTCGAAAAGTATGTGAAATAGCCTCACGCCGCGAAGATTTTATGATCAGTAACCAGCAATTTGCCGATAAAGTTAATGAATTAAAACAGAGAGAAATAGCTTACCGACAAATATCTTATGCCCATCAACAACTCCTAAATAACTTAACTACCGCGATCGTAGAGCTCAATGAACAGGGTCAAATCCAATTTCTAAATAAAGCGTGGCAAACTTTAACTGGTTATAAAGTTAGTGAATGTCAGAACCAGTACTTAAAACATTTTTTATGGGATAAATTAGATACCAGTCCAAACTCAACTCAAGCCAAAATAGAGCAACTGCTGAGCTTTAATATTGAGCATTCATCATTAGAATTTAAACTTGAACACAAATTAGGCCATGAAGTTTGGGTTGAGGCTAAATTTAGCGCAACTCAACACAATTATAATCAGTTTATTATCACCGCTACTATAGATGATATCAGTAAACGCAAAGAAGCTGAGTTTAAGCTAGAGCACCTAGCTCTACACGACCCTTTAACAGGTTTACATAATCGTTATCACTTTGATAATGAACTAACTAAATTAACAGCAGAAGCTAAAAAAGCAAAAGCAAACCATGCTTTGTTGTACATCGATTTAGATCACTTTAAGGTGATTAACGATTCTCAAGGCCATCATCAGGGCGATACTGTACTACGCGAAGTATCCAAAGTGATTGAAAACCGCATTCGCAGAAACGATTTATTATGCCGGATTGGCGGCGATGAATTTGCTGTTTTATTACATAATACCAGCGCCCTTGAAGCTTACGAAGTTGCCGAATCAATTTGTCAGGCATTAAAACTCAGCCATTTTCAGTTTAACGAACAGGTTTATAAAATCAGTTGCAGCATAGGTGTGGTATGCATTACAGGCGGCGAAGAAAACAGCCATGAATATTTAAAACAAGCGGATATTGCTTTATATGTAGCAAAACGCCGTGGCCGTGATTTAGTACATATTTATTCGCAAGATGATAAAGACAGTGAAAAACTACGCGATACCATTGAGTGGATTCACCAGCTTCAGCAAGCCATTGCGAAAGATAATATTGTGCTGCATTTTCAGCCAGTAATTGAAATTGCCACTGGCGAAGTCGCTTATTATGAAGCACTGGTTAGGTTAATTATTGACGGTAAAGTGATTTTCCCCGGGCATTTTATTCCGTCACTTGAACGCGGCGAAGATATTAAATTGCTTGATCATCAAGTAGTTGCTAAAGCAATAAAAATGCTGGCCGAATATCCCAAATTAAAAAAACTGGCGGTTAACTTATCTGCCCATGCATTCAGTGATGAAAATTTAAGCCCATTAATTGAGCAAAAATTGGCTCAATATAATGTATCGCCTACCCGCTTAATATTTGAATTAACCGAAAGCGCCAGTTTGAGTAATTTATCTGCCACTCAGCGCATGATCGAACGCCTGACTTTATTAGGCTGTGGATTTTCAATTGACGATTTTGGCACAGGTTTTAGCACCTTTAGCTATTTAAAAGAGCTACCGGCACAAAGCGTTAAAATTGACGGTTCTTTTGTCAAAGATATGAAAACCGATCCAATTGATAAAGCTTTGGTTAAAGCAATTTATGATATTTCAAAATCTCTTGGTAAAAAATCGGTAGCTGAGTTTGTAGAAGATAAAGAAACTCTCACTATGCTGGCTGAACTGGGCGTAGATTATGCCCAAGGTTATTTTATTGCGCGCCCAGTGCCAATAGAACAAGCACTAGCTATTCAGGCCAATCAGTGGTTGCATAGTGCTTAAATAATCCGGCTTATCTGCATTAAGCCGGATTTAACAACAAATATAACCAAATTAAATGAGTTAACAGCAAAACCAAACTAATTCCGCGCCAAAATTGCAGCGGATCACGTTTAATTAAAGGCTGAACTTCGTGTTTACGCATTAAATTTTGATTGGGTGTTGCAATATCAGCTAAAAATTCTGAAAACGAAGTGTATCGTAAATTAGGATCTGGCTGACAGGCTTTTTCCAATGCAACATCGATCCATTTAGGCATATCCGGCCGCTGAATTAATAAAGATTCATAACGCCAGTAGTGATAATTTTTGGGGATCTTATTCCGTAAATCGCCGATTTTAAATGGAATTTTACCCGCCAGCATTTCATAAAACATCATTCCGATAGAATATAAATCAGCCTGAAAATTACCCTTTTGCCCCATTAAATACTCTGGTGCAATATAGTCAACTGAGCCAACCGGACAAGTTTCATTAATCGGGCTACTGATTTCCTCTAACCCTTCAACCGAGACAGTGCCAAAATCAATCACTTTAATTTGGCCAAATTTATCAATAATCACATTTTCGGGTTTTAAATCTCGATGCACCATGCCATTTCGCTGAAAAAACCGCATCGCCTGCACCACTTCAGTCATAATTTTGCGGACTTCATCTAAACTCGGTTTTGGGTTATCTGCAATCCACTGGCGTAAATTCTGTCCTCCCAAATACTCGCATAAATGGTACATAAAAGGACTGTTTTCGGGGCGCGGAAAAATCCGCATAATATTACGGTGCGACAAACGGTTGCCAATCCATTCTTCACGTAAAAAACCGTCCAGATATTCGGGATCTTCCCGAAAATTTTCAGAGGGCATTTTGAGCGCATATTGTTTGCCTTGCTCATCTTCCACCAAAAATACATGGCTACGCGTACCACTAAACAGTACCCGACACACTTTATAGCCATCAATGCTTTGGCCGACCTCTAATACCGGTGGGATCACTAATTTAGTTAAGCGCCGGTGCGCTTCATCAACATCTTCGTGCGGGAGTTCATTTATTTTAACAATAAAGCAGGAAACATTATCGTCACTGCCGTTTTCAATGGCGAGTTTAACTAATTGCTCAGCCGTTTCTGCCAATGTTTGAGTATGAGATAATAACGCCTGTGTGATTTGCTCGGCAGTAACAAAGTGATGAAAACCATCTGTTGTTAATATAAACATATCACCGGCTTTTAAATCATCTATGCTGTGATAATCGACCTCTAAATGGTTATCTATCCCCAACGCACGAATTAAAACTGACTCTTTTTTAGAAGGATGAACATGATCGCGGGTTAAACAATGCAGTTTATCTTTTTCTAAACGATAAACCCGACTATCACCAATATGAAAAATATGAGCAGTACAAGATTTGATTACCAGTGCACTAAAAGTACACACTAATGCATCTTCCTGCGTTTTATGGTTTTCGTTAAATAACCAACTATTAAGTGCAGTTAATACTCTGGCGGATGATTTATTAACACTCCAGCTATCCGGTGTTGCATAATAATCGGTTATAAATTGAGTGACAGAAATTTGTGCCGCTTCCTGCGAGCGCGCGCTGCTGCTCACACCATCGGCAATAGCCAGTGCAACCCCTTTATGCTCTAGCGCCAACCCTTTTGGGTTTTGTCCGGCAAAAGCATCCTGATTTACCGGTTTAATGCCCTCGTGGCTATAACCGCCTAATTCAACTTTTAACTGAGGTTTCATTGTTATTATTCTCAATCCGATAAAAAAGGCGGAGCAAAACTCCGCCTTTTAAAATTTCAGTTTTAACTATAACGCTTTAATGATAAATACCTGTTAAGAGCTTACTTTAATTAATTCTAAAGTACCATCTTCGCGCACTTCTGCCATTTGGCCGCTCGGTTCTTCCATAAATAATAGTGCAGCAAAGCCAACAACAGCAGTTGCCGCAATCACTAAAAAGAAGGTAGAGGCATCAACAACCGAATAAATAGTTAAATATGTTACCGCACCAACGTTACCGTAAGCACCTGTCATACCAGCAATTTGTCCGGTTAAACGGCGCTTAATTAACGGTACAACGGCAAACACAGCACCCTCGCCAGCTTGCACAAAAAACGAACAAGCCATTGCCGCAGCAACTGCTACCCAAATTGGCCAGCTTGCATCAATTAAACTCATCACAAAATAACCAACCGCTAAACCTGCTGTTAATATTAATAAGGTTTTTTTACGGCCAAATTTATCCGAAATTAATCCACCACCCGGACGTGACATTAAGTTCATAAACGCATACGCAGATGCAACCATACCGGCAGCGGTTGCTGACAAACCAAAAGTTTCAGAGAAAAACAGCGGCAACATTGAAATAACAGCTAGTTCAGAACCAAAAGTTGCATAATATAAAACATTTAATACCGCAACTTGCTTAAATTTATAGCGCTGAATTTCCGGTACAGGTTTAACAAATATTTCTTTATTTACATCATAGGCCTTGTAGCTGTCGTAAATAAATAAAGCAATTAATCCTGCATAAGCCAGTGTGGCTGAGGTTGCAGAAATGAGCGAAACACCCTCTGGCGATAATTTCCAAGTTAATAACGCCAGCGCAAAATACATAGGTAATTTCATTAAAATTAAAAAAGCAAAATCGCCTTTGCTGGTTACTTCCATACCACCAATGTTTTTAGGACGAAAATAAGTTGATCCTTTTGGCGTATCGGATACGCTTTTAAAATAAACAAAGCTCCACACTAAACAAACCACACCTGTGATCGCCACAGCGTAACGCCAGCCGTCTTCACCGCCAAACCATAATGCAACCCAAGGTAAAATAAATGATGCTGCCGCTGAACCAAAATTACCCCAGCCGCCATAAATACCTTCGGCTGTGCCTAGCTCGTTATGCGGAAACCATTCGCTTACCATGCGAATACCCACCACAAAACCTGCACCAATAAAGCCTAATAAAAATCGGGCTAATGCAGCCACTTCAAACGACTGGGCAAACGCAAACATAAAACAAGGAAAAGCACCAATAAATAAGATGGCAGAGTAGACTCTGCGCGGGCCAAATTTATCGGTTAACATCCCAATAATTACGCGTGCAGGAATAGTCAACGCCACGTTTAAAATTAAGATGGTTTTAACCTGCTCTTTAGTTAACCCTAAAGATTCTTGAATTGCCACCAGCATAGGTGCATGGTTATACCAAACAAAAAAGGTGATAAAAAATGCCATCCATGACATGTGTAATATTTTCATTTTTCCAGTAAATGAAAATAAATTAAACTTAGTTGTGTTATCCACTAAAAGTACCCCAAAATATAAAACTGTTGTGATTATTAACGGCTAAGTAATAAATTTACGCTAGCTGAACTTTACCCGCTTCGATCCTGACCGGAAATGTTTTAACTGAGTTTTTTGGCTCTTCTAAACATTCTCCAGTTGTGAGATCAAAATGCTGTTTATATAAAGGCGAAGCAACGGTTAACTTACCTTTATAATCTGACACTATGCCGCGAGATAATACATACGCATTGCCGCATGGATCATAATTAGAAATCGCATAAACCTGACTTTCATCATCGATAAAAATGGCGATTTGCTCACCTTTATGTAATGCACACACACCGGTATTTTTAACTAAATCTGAAAACTGACAAATATCTGTCCAAACTTCACTCATTACTTTATCTCCTGTTAAACCGGCTCTGCCACATCAGTTATATCAAGTGTTTTGATAATTTCGCCTTTGCCAATTTTGGCGCGGGCGGCCATATCAATTCTCGCTCTTGGCTGACCACGCTCAGCAACATAAGCCAAGGTATCGTCGGTTGCATCTGAGTTGATAAAGTGGGCGAAACGTTTAAGTCTTTCTTTGCTGTTAATGGTTTTTTTCCATTCACACTCGTAGTTGTCGATAATGCGTTGCATATCAGCTTCTAATTCTTCACAGATGCCTAATTTATCTTCAATGATGACTGATTTAAGGTAATCTAAACCACCTTCCATGTTATCCATCCAAACCGAAGTACGTTGCAGACGATCTGCTGTGTGGCTATAGAACATGTAGAAACGGTCAACATATTTAATTAAAGTTTCATCATCTAAATCACTTGCGAATAAATCTGCGTGACGAGGTTTCATCCCGCCGTTACCACAAACATATAAGTTCCAACCTTTGTCGGTTGCAATAACACCTACGTCTTTACTTTGTGCTTCTGCACATTCACGAGTACAACCCGACACTGCCATTTTAACTTTGTGTGGCGTACGCATGCCTTTGTAACGCATCTCTAATAATACCGCCATTGAGACCGAATCTAACATGCCGTAACGGCACCAAGTTGAACCAACACAAGACTTAACGGTACGTAAAGATTTACCGTAAGCGTGGCCGGTTTCAAAACCTGCATCAATTAATTTTTCCCAAATAATTGGTAATTCGTGTAACTGAGCGCCAAAAAAGTCAACCCGCTGACCACCCGTAATTTTGGTATATAGGTTAAACTCTTTACCAATTTGGCCTAATGCAATTAATTGATCTGGCGTCACTTCACCGGCTGGCATACGAGGCACAACTGAGTAAGTGCCGTCTTTTTGCATATTCGCCAGAAAAACATCGTTAGTATCTTGTAGCTGTAAATGTTCGTCAGCCAAAATATAATCGTTCCAATGAGTTGCCAGCATAGAACCCACCGCTGGTTTACAGATTTCACAACCTTTACCCTGTCCATGAGTATTAATTAACTGCTCAAATGTTTTGATTTTTTTGCTACGTACAATGTCAAATAATTCCTGACGAGTGTATTCAAAGTGTTCACAAAGATTATTGTTAACCTCAACACCCATTTCAGTTAAAGCTGCGTTCATCACTTGGGTGGTCATTGCTGCACAACCGCCACAACCGGTTACCGCTTTAGTACACGACTTAATCCCAGATAAATCGGTGCAACCTCCTTTAACCGCTTCAAAAATATCGCCTTTAGTGACTGAGTGACACGAACAAATTTGTGCAGAATCCGGCAGAGCATCTACCCCTAATGCAGGCGCTGCGCCTTCCATTGCTGGTAAAATAAAGGCCTCTGGCGTACCCGGAATTTCAATATCGCCCAGCATCATTTGCAGTAAATTACCGTAAGCATCAACATCGCCCACCATCACTGCACCTAATACTTTTTTATTATCTGGCGATACCACTAAACGCTTATAAACCCCTTTGTGCTGATCCAGATAAGTATAACTTAAACAATTAGGGGTTCTTGCTTGCGCATCACCAATACTGGCAACATCTACCCCTAATAATTTTAATTTAGTGCTCATGTCGGCACCGGTAAACTCAACCGCTTCACCCGTAATGTGCGACACCGCAACTTTAGCCATTTGATAACCCGGCGCAACTAAGCCATAAATTTTGTTATCCCACAACGCACACTCACCAATTGCATAAATGTTTTCAATTGAGGTTTGGCAATAGTTGTTAATTTGAATACCACCACGCGGGCCAATATCAATATTAAATTGGCGGGCTAGTTCATCTTGCGGACGAATACCGGCAGAAAATACGATCATGTCGGTTTCTAAATGGCTGCCGTCAGCAAAGTTCATGCGGTAGCGACAAGTTTCACCTTTAACAATTTCAGTGGTATTTTTTTCGGTGTGAACACCCACTCCTAAAGATTCAATTTTAGCGCGTAATAATTCGCCGCCGCCTTCATCTAACTGTACCGCCATTAAACGCGGTGCAAATTCCACAACATGCGCTTCTAAACCTAAGTTTTTAAGTGCGTTCGCGGCTTCTAACCCTAATAAACCACCACCAACGACTACACCGACTGTACTGCCTTGAGCAGAAGCGGTTATGGCTTCTAAATCTTCAATTGTACGGTAAACTAAACAATGCGCTTGTTCACGACCTGGTACAGGTGGCACAAAAGGATATGAACCCGTTGCTAAAATTAATTTGTCGTAAGCTTCTTCACGGCCATTTGCCGTCACAATTTTGTTATTAATAGAGTCAATTGCGACGACTTTGTCGTTAACAATAAAACGTACGCCATTTTCGTTGTAATAATCTGGCGAAGTTAACATTAAATCGTCAACTGTTTTACCCGAAAAATAATAAGACAGTTGGACACGATCATAAGCTAAACGAGGCTCTTCAGAAAAAGTCACTATTTCATAATTAGCATAATCAGGATGCTCAACCATGTTTTCGATAAATTTATGGCCTACCATGCCATTACCAACTACAACTAATTTTTGTTTGCTCATTTTACAAAACCTTCTTTCTAAGCTGACAATTGTGTCATTTGTGATTCAGCAGTGACTAAACTACCAAACCAATGAAGCGACTCAGCTAACTCAACCACTTGTCCCACAACAATTAAACTTGGCGATTTTAAGTTATTACTTTTTGCGATGCGCTCTAAGCCAGCTAAAGTACCTGTGAAGACTCTTTGCTCTACGCGACACCCGTTTTCAATCAAAGCAGCTGGCGTTTTAGCAGATAAACCATATTGAGTTAATTGTGCAGTGATTTCCGGCAATTTACTTAACCCCATATAAAAGACTAAAGTATTATTTAATTTAGCCAGAGCTTGCCAGTCTATATTTAAGTCTTTTTCAGCATAAGCTGTTACAAAAGTACAGGCTTGAGAGTAACCCCGTTGAGTCACCGGAATACCGCTATACGCAGCTGCACCAATGCCAGAAGTAATACCAGGAACGACTTCAACCTCAATCCCATGTTCGCGCAGTGCCAGCATTTCTTCACCGCCACGGCCAAATACAAATGGATCTCCGCCTTTTAAACGACAAATTGAAAAACCTTTTTGAGCTTTTTCGACCAATAATTCATTCAATTTATCTTGAGGAATACAATGGTTACCCATTGCTTTACCTACATAAAATGCAGGTGTAGTAGAAGGGAATAAAGCACGAATATCTTCACTAACTAATCTGTCATATAAGATAATGTCCGCTGACTGAATACAGCGTAACGCTTTAATTGTAAGTAAATCTGCATCACCTGGACCCGCGCCTACCAGCGATACTTTGCCAACACCATTGTTTTGCTTTACTAACTTAAACATCATTGCACAAGCTCGTATTTTAAAGATACATAGCTAATAGCAACCTAAATGCCAAGTTATAAAAAACACTTAAAAATATTTATAAGGTACTGTTTTTTATATAATATTTAGTTTTAAGCAAACAAAGATTTTCACTTCCTTCGAATTTATTAGGTTTTTAGTATCACAATCATTTCACTTTGTTGAAGCATGGTGCACCAAATCGGTTCTATTGGTTTAGGCGGATTGAAAAATACTAAATAAACCTAAATATGGGGCCATTTTCAGCATTATAATTAAGGTTATTTAGTATGAGTGTGCTATTAATAACAAAGTGCTTGGGAAACTCGATATTCCAAGTTGAAATACAAAGCAAAAAACAATAATTGGACTGTAACGACTTAATGATACTTAAAAAATTTCTATATTTTGTATAAAATCAAGATTAACCATTTCATTAATCTTGATTCAATTTAAGTATAGCTTTTGCAAATGCTTGACCTAAATCAATATAGTTTTCGCTTTTATAGTGCCAATTATCTTTTAAAAACTGGTAGCTTAATGGGTTATTAACTAGCGTTGCCGCTTTATCCTGTTTGGCAAAATTCTGCTGGGCTTGATGTACTATTTCAATAAAATCCATCATTTTGCCATCTTTAGGATCGCCGCCAGAATCCGCGATTTGACCCAATACAACAGGAATATCATCTTTGTGGAAAGCAGCACGAATGAGTCCCATCAGTTCAGTTAAATTGTGATAATAATCGTTCGCCGCCCAATCTAAACAAGCATCGGCTTCACCCTGCATCCAAATAATTCCTTTTGGTACCAATGTATCTGGGCTGCCATCGCCGTCAATATCGCTAACTGCCAGTGCATTTTTAACTGTGGTTAAAAAATTATCGTACTGATTAATCGCATTTCCGTCCGAAAAACCCACCGACCAGTTACCAAAACGCGAAGCATTATTAGCAATTGAGCTACCACCACGGGCGTATTTAATAATCGCAATTTTTTGATCCGGGTTCGCTGTTACCAAATAATCAGCAAAAGGCAGCTCAGGACCAAACCAATCAGATTGTAGTGGCAGAATAATTTGGCCACCTGATTATTCTGCCACTACACAAAGTATAAAACCCCACTAGAACAAGTTAATAAATGGCTGTAAGCAACTGAAAATATTATATTTTAACGGTTCGTGTCTTTAAAATTAATTTATGGTGGCTATATAAATGAAAGCATGATTACTTGCCCATCACACTGCGAGCTTGTCAAATCAACCTCATAGCTAGTCGGATAACCAAATGTATCATCAAAAGTGGGTATGCCTTTAATATCATTCGCTGAATTCATCATATTTTCGAAAATCATATTTATTGTGGGGTAACTATGATTTTCTGCCTCTAAAAAAGTGTCTAACTCGGGTACATAAAGAGTTGTAATAACCCCTTCTTCAACTGTAATTTCAACAGGCGGGTAAGGATCTACATTCGGGCAATCCGTTGGTATATCACTATAAACATAGGTATAGCTATTAATGCCTGATGATTGCCATGTGTTTTCATTGTCTTGTATTAAATTAACTAATTCATGAGTGTCTGAATTTTCATCGCAGCCAAAAAGCATAAAAACGATGCTAATTAATATCGTTCTTGTATTCATAATAAATATCCTTTTAGAATTGTTTGATAGCTTCTACTGTTATTTGGGTTACTCAATATAAACTCGCCAATTATTACAGTTACCTTGAACATAAATTCCATTCGATTTAGGGTCAAAACTGCAAGTTGAACTTTGTATATTTTCTATCACGCCTACGTCATATACGCCTGTGTCACATGAAATACTATACTCCCTATAGAGGGTATAACCACCTCCGGCACTATATGTTTGATTAAAGGAACACCCATTATAACTATTACCTAAAACTGGATCTCCATATTCCGCAACTTTAGTGCCACTAGGGGTCGATCCACTGGCTGTTTTAAACGACGCTATGATAGGTGCAGTTTCTTCCAATACTCTTGCATTATCATTTGTCGAAACAGTTCCCATAACTGCACCATCATACGTATTTACAGGATCAGACCACCAATTGATCCTAATACAGCTTGGGGAGCAATTATAAGACATAATGGTTCTCCATCCAGCATTTCCATTTTGGTACCCGTGACCATAAGGGTATGGGGTATTTGTAGGATCAACTTCGGTATTGTGCCTAGCTGATAGTAAGTGACCAATTTCATGCCCAAACGAATAATAACCAGTCGCACAATCCCAATAAGTTGCAGCAAAAGCAGTACTGGCTGTAGAGCCAATACCTGAGGCTAAACCACAATATGAATCGTTATCGATCAAAATCATAGCAATGTCTGCACCATATTCATTGCGTTTGTCATGAACTTCATCCATAACCCCATCATTGTCATTTCTGAATTTGGATAAATCACTACTGAAAGAGCCACTTTCAGTATAGTTAAGCTCATATGAATGAACTAATGTTAAGTCAATGGGAATACCGCTATTTAAATAACCGGCATTGGTTTCTGCAACAGCTAATTCTATCAAACTAGATATGTTACCTGCATATGAATTCTTTGTCGCTGTAGTGTAACCAACAAGAATTTTAATTTCTGTATTCATATTTGCATTACCAGTTAATCTGGTGGAGACTTGATTACCATTAACCAAGGGTGTCGTTGAAATCTGATCGCTAAGCATTAGCATTTCAACAGTATTTGTTTCTAGTAACTCCACAGCATCAGTTGGGTGGTCTGCAGGCATACGATCCAAGTCATATTCCACGATTTCGTGAATTTCATTTGAGATAGGCCTTATCTTAACAAGCCTACCATCAATATGAATTGAAGCAGTAATACCATATTCGTCTTGGATAATTACAGCATCATTATCAAGGCTACTATTTACTTCCGCTTGTGGTATTGAGCCATGCCAAATGACATTTCCTTGCTCATTAACACGAGCTCTTTTCTTTTCCACCGTGATTGTTCCCTGAGGAAGATTTATATCTAGTATATTGGTGGTTTGCTTCAAAGTAGCTTTAATCAGGCCACGATATTTTGATTTTATCCGCGAGTCTTTTAATAGAGTTGATATACTCTGCTCTTTAAAACCATATTCGTTTTTGAATAAGTGTTCTTTTGCTGCGGCAAGTGAATTAATACTCAGTAAGAGTAGAGTGCAAACAATCTATTTTTTTATATTTTTCATTTAAGATCCTTTTACTCATTAGAAATAAATACCCTAGTGCCAAATTATTCTGCGGTCTCAATTTCCAGTTAAATTAAACAAAACAATTACATAACAACCACCATCATTATAGAATCAATTATATAAATTAATATAAACATATCAGCATTTTTTATAACAATCTAAGCTATATTTCTATTTTCACCCAGTTTCAGGAAATGTAACTGCAAACTTAGGTTGGAGACCTATTTAGAGGTATTATTTAATACAACTAAAGAATCAGTTAAATGACACACCACTGTTAAATAGTTTAAAAATCAATTTATTAAGCGTTATTTATAGTCTATCGCTAAAGGTTTTGTTGACACTCAAACAGGGTAAACCAAACTTGCATTTAGTGGTTATCTTTTAACCCATACAACAAGGCATTCAGTTATGGCTAAACCTTGCAACTGTTTAATGTCTTTAGCGGATGGTGATATAATGTATAGCGATTTGATTTTTTCATTATTCTAGTTTTTTCAAGTTATCGAGTCTCTGGCAAACTCGGGGCGATTCATTTGCAGGAGCAATCAATTGACCTTGGCGGATTCATTAGCTGTATTAACTGAATTTTTGTGAAAATCGCCCGTTTTTCAAGCGACATTATCAGCATAGATTTAAGCTAAACTTTTTAGCTGATACATACCAATAAGCCTTTATTGCCGGTGATAAAAGCGCGATTAGCGTCTATCACCGGTCAATTAATTTTATTAATTTTTGCTAAATCTCATCCAGTTAAAGTTCCACTCATCATCAATCGCTTCTAGTTTAAGCGTTTGATCGCCAGTGGTTTCAATGGTGATGGTTTGGCTAACACTTTGCCATGTTTGCCAGCCGCCGGTACTTGGCACTGAAACTGTTGCAATTTCATTACCGTCAAGCGACATAACAAAACCCTGCGAGCCTGTTTCGGTTGCAAATCTAAACTCAACTGTATAATCACCAGCCTCTGTTATATTCACTAAATATTCAAGTGTATCGCCAGTTTGAGCATGACCAGTATTTTGACCACCGCCTTCATCTGAGGTGTTTTCCAGCTCAAAACCGGTTTGTGCAATATAATTTTCAGCCTGAATCAGCCCCGGAATGTCAAATGCAGAAAATGCAGAGGCAACTTCTTTAGCATAATAACTTTCATCCGTTGTATTAACCGCAGTTACTGTGTAATAACCAGTTGTGCCTTCTGGTTTTTCTGTATCTGTGTAATAAGGGGTTTCAATATTTTCAGCAATCAATTGATAATCTCGACCTGAAACATTGGAACGGTAAACATTGTAGTTTGCCCCATCTACCGCTTTCCAAATTAAATCTATGGTATTGGTTGCTTCATCTTCCACCAAAGATAAATTAACCGGACGATACGGTAGGTTAAAAATGACCGGCGCTTGTTCTGCGGTTAACGCATCAATTACACCTTGGTGTTTATCATATTCAATGGTTGCTTGTAATTTAAAATAGTTTTCAATCTCTGTTAATGACGAATTATTTAAATCTATCGTTGGCATTGCCGAGCCATTTACATCTTGCCCGTTTACTGGGGCTGTCGGTAGTAAATAAATCTCAGCCCAAGTATCAACCGAGCCTTTATCAGCAAAAGTACCACTTAATAAATAAGATTCTCCGCCTTTAAGCTCAACTACCTGATACGCACCGCCGTTAACAAAACCATCGCCCTCAAGCGCTGAAATACGCAGCACCGAATTATTTGCATCTTGCGGGTAATTAACGTCAATACTGAGTTTATCATGAGTGGCATCAGCATCAGTTGCACTCCACTCCAACCAGTTTGAATCTGCATCAAAGCTGCTGTTAGCTAATATATTTTGACCTGTGGATTGCTCAATTAACTGAATATTATCCAGTTGAATATCCTGCCCGCCACCAAATGAGCCACTTTTAATCACCAAATAAAAAGTTTGATCATCATCGGTTGGGGTGACTATTTTTGGCGCTTGGCCACATGCCTGTGCAAAATCACTTTCCCAACCAGCACATGCCCAAGTATCTGCTTTGGTTAATAATCTATCGCCTTTATTGGTAACCAGCCCCCAAGTACCGTTGCCCTGACCGCCGTCACGAGTTGTCACTTTATACGACCAAACCGTACCAGCCCAACCCATATCATTATATTTATCAAAAGTTGCGCGAGTAATTGCACCACCTTGCTCACCTAAACCTGTCCAAGGCTGCATTTCGCCAATTAAAAATGGGGTTTGAATTTGATTAATTTTATTATCCCAATCACAAACGCCCGAATTACCTAATAAACCACAGGTTAACCAATCGCGCTGAGTTTTATAACTAATTCCTAAATCATCAAAAATCCCCGGATAAAAATGCATTTCTACCGCTACATTTTCTAGCCCGTTTTCCGCTGGTTCTCCGTAAGCCTGAATACCGGAGTTATGGCCGGGTAAAATCACAATGGTTTGTTGGTCAACTTCACGAATTGCTTGATAAAGTTCAGTTGAAACCGCCGCCAGGTTTTCGGCACTTGTTCCCCAAGGTTCATTAATTAAGCCGTAACCGGCAATTGCAGGTTCGTTTTTATACCGGTTAGCAATTTGCTGCCACAGCCACTTTGTTCGATCTTGATTTTCTGCTGCCAACGCTAAATCAGGATTAGCCTGCTCACCACCCCAAAACTCATTTAAACCTTCACACCCGCTGTGATGTTCCCAACCTTGTCTGCCTGCGGCACCATGCAAATCTAAAATCACATACATTTGGCGTGCTTTTGCCGCATTAATCGCTTTATCTAAATACACCCAAGCATCATCACGCAATGTTTTTGGATTAGCATCATTTTCAATTAAATCATAAGGAAACGGTAGTCGAATTACATTAAAACCAGCCTGCGCCATAATGTCCCAATCACGCTCAGTGATATAACTATCACGATACAAATCCATTAAACGTTCTTTTTCATCTGCACCAAATCGCTCACTTAATTTAGCTTCAAACGAACATTGATCAACAATCCCTTCACCAACGGGGTTTTCACCCGAATTCATCATCCAAGTTTCCAGTGTTAACCAGTTACCTAAATTTAAACCTCGTAGCGATACCACTTCATTTTGCTCATTAACCCAGTATTTTCCTTCTTGCCTTAAGCGCGAAAAAGTTTCCTGCCCGGCTTTTGGCGCAGCAAAATTATGCTCAGGCTCAGTTGGATAAACCGTCACCCCATTGTTTTTATCTGTATCTGTTGTATTTAAATTGCAACCAGCAGCGGCTATTGCCAAACAGCCCATAGCAATGAGTCGGCTTAATGGCTTTATTTTCAAATTGTTAT
This sequence comes from Catenovulum sp. 2E275, assembly GCF_025515275.1. Classification (GTDB taxonomy): domain Bacteria; phylum Pseudomonadota; class Gammaproteobacteria; order Enterobacterales; family Alteromonadaceae; genus Catenovulum. The sequence continues at coordinate 22,409 of NZ_JAOPFU010000017.1, read as the reverse complement.
TGTGTGTGTTTTTCACGGTAAACGCTCCAACCTTTTTGTTATTCACGATTAACCTGAAGCTTGCAGAAGCGATAATATTAGCAAAGCCCAGATTATAAAATAAGTTGCTGTTAGTGACTCTAACAAAACATACTTGCAACATTAAATTAACCAAAGTTTGGCGCTCAGGCTTCCGCGTTAAAACAAATTCGTTAATCAAAACGTTCGGATCATTAAACAGAACAAAATTGTCGGGTTAAATGTTTGTTTAATTAAAAATGAACAATGGTCATTTTTAATTAACAAAAAGAATAGGCAGGTAAAATGAAAAAAGCACGCCTAAAATTTAGGCGTGCTATAAATCGTTAATCCTTTAACGCACACGACAATCACACTGGTTATCAGTGACAACGCGCAGGTTGTTTTGCGGTCGTCACTTTTTGGATATTTGATGGTGATGATTCACCAGACTCATTGTTAGCAAATACCCGGTAATAATAAGTTGTATTAGCTTTGGCCGAATCATCACAAAATAATGTATGGATTCGAGGATCAAATTTATTCATCCCATCCGATACCGCTTTTGCAATAGTTTGCCAGTTATCATTCATTTGAGTTGAACGTTCAATCCGGTAACTGCGACCCAAAGGTGCGCCCATCCAACGAATATCACTTATGGTCGTAATTTCACGTAGCACAGGTGCTTGCGGCGCAGCTAAAGGCTGCAGTTTTTCACCCATCATTTGTGCTGCGGCTTTGCGGGCAATATCAACAACTTGAATTTCTTCATTAAAGTCGCCTTCTTTAAAACCCGGTAAATGATAACTGTAATATTGCGAGCCACCTTCGTTATGCCAGTAAAAACCGCCATTGTGTCTGTGGCCTCTAAAACCCCAAATAAAGGCACCAACGGCTTTATTGCCTTTATATTCGGTACTAACCGCAGCTTGCATAATAGCGTCTAATTTGTCTGAGCTTTGCAACCCAAATTCACCAATTAAATAAGGCTTACGCCCGTTAATGGTGGTTAAATCTGTTAATACGGTTTCAGGGTTATTATTGCCAACATTGGTGTAATAGTGGTTTGAAACCATATCGACATTCGGGTCATTTAACGCAAATTCGTTAATTCGGGTATAAGTGCCATCTAAGACCAATTGATTCGGCGCTAATGCTTTAATAAATGCCGAAGTTTTCGCTAAAAATAGCTCGTTGGTATCTTTAAGCTCGTTACCAGTTTCCCAAGCCATAATTGCTTTTTCTTCGCTATATAAACGACCAGTAAAGGTATTTCGGCGGGTCACCACATCACGAATAATAGATTGATAGGCAGCATAAGTTTTGCTGTAAACATTGTAAAATTCGTCTTCGTGCTCGCCATAAAAAGCAGCTAATTGTTCACGGCCACCCCACCATTTCCAGTGGTCAATAAAAGGCAAAATTAAACGCAAGCCATGTTTGTCGGCTAAATAAATCATCCGGTCATACACTCGCATTGCTTCTTCATTTAAGCTTGGCATACCATCTTTAGTTTGTGGTTTTAAAATATGCGTTTGGCGACCACAAGCCGGATCAGATTCATGCTCAACCGATAATACATAAATCCGCATGGCTTTTTGATTCGTGCCTACAATCGCTTGAATCCAGTTTTCTTGTTCTTCCGCGGTTGGCCATTTAAAATGTTGTCCCCAGCCTCGCGGATCGGCTTTGCATACGCCTTTGGCATCATCTTCAATTCGATGCAGTTCTGGAGCATGAATACCGGCAAAACGAAATACTTTTTCGCCATCCATTAATTTAGCACCATCACGGGTAATAAAATGTTCAAAAGCCGATACCGGCAATGTGATTAAGCTTGATATAAAACTTAGCGCGATTACAAAATGTGAGATTTTCATTAGTGAACCTCTAACTGACCTGTTAATACTTTTATAACTTCCATCATGGCGCGACCATTGTGATACGGGCCTTTCCAGAAACCAGCTTTGTATATTGGATTATTTGGATCTTGATCTATAGTTGCAATCCAGTGCCATTCGCCTAATTCCGTATCTATATGATAAGCCTTGGTATATTGCCAAACTTGTAAAAATGCCTGCCAATATTTTTGCTCACCGCTAATATGATAAGCATATAAAAAACCAACCATAGCTTCGGCTTGAACCCACCAACAGCCTTCTTGATGTTTATGTTGATTTTCAAATTCAAACTCATCACAAACCTGACCATGTTCACCAATGCCCTCAATCAAGCTAGTATTAGCCATAGCCAATACTAAAGGAGTCATTTGTTGAGTTAACTCAGTATCATCAAGCGATAACAAAGCTTCAAACATTAACCAGCTACATTCAATATCATGCCCATAAGAGAAAGATTTAGAATGATCCTGCCAATCTTTATCCATAAATAAGCGCAGGTGATAGTTGGTCGGATTAATAATTTTATCTTTAAAATAGCCGAGCAAACGCTTAACCGCATCAGCACTGGCAAGTGTTGGTTTAGCATGATGCAAAGTGGCAAACGCTTCCATTACATGCAAATGCGTATTTTGAGTTTTAGGTAAATTGTCGTCCTTTTCACTCAAGCGCATATCGGTTATTTCCGCCCATTGGCGATCAAAAGCTTCAAGATAACCGCCTTTAACTTCGTCATGACAATATTGTTGAACGCATTCAAAATACTGATATGCCAGCTCAATTGCCTCTTTGTTACCGGTTAACTTATAGTAAGCACTTAACCCATAAATGGTGAAAGACTGAGCATAAGTTTGTTTTTTGCTGTCTTTCATTGTGCCATCAGCATTAACAGACCAAAACACACCGCCATAAAGTGGATCATTAAAATGTTCAACAATATATTGATAAGCTCTGTCGGCTGCCATTTTATAGGCTGGATCATCAAGATAATGGCAAACTTCGCTGAAAAACCATAAAATCCGTGCGTTTAAAACAATGCCTTTATCAGCAGTGGGATCAACTGTACCATCCGCATTGACTTGACCATAAAACCCGCCGTTTTGTTGATCAATGGCATGCTTAACCCACCAATCGGCAATAGCGATGAGTTCATTTTTGAACTCACCAACCAATGCATCAACTGACGCCTGATTTTCAGTCTGACGAAACACAGTCATTATTTAAGACCTAATTTTTTTAACACATCTAAATTAGAATCAATTAACTGATTGCGCACTTGCACTGAAGCAGCTGAGCGTAAACCATCTGCCGGTGTGTTTTTGACATAATCAATTAACTTTTCAATAGTAGAAGTTGCAACATGCATACGCGTATCTGAAGAGGCGTAATAAATATTGATTTCACTACCATTTTGTGTCCAACCATTGGCAAAAGTAACATTTGAAACATCACCAACACGCTCTTCACCTTCTGGTGCAATAAAGTGTCCTGCTGGCGCATATTTAATCACCCAAGGGCGCTCTAATTCTGTCATAAACATATATAAAACATAACGTAAACCGGCTGCGGTATTACGTACACCATGCGCTAAATGTAACCAGCCTTCGGCGGTTTTAATTGGCGCTGGGCCTTGCCCGTTTTTAATTTCTTTAATGGTGTGATAGGCCTTGTTATCAATAATGACTTCTTCTTTAATTTCAGCCCGTTCCATTGACTCAGCTAAGCCCCAGCCAATACCGCCACCGCTGCCAACACTGATAAAACCATCTTGCGGACGGGTATATAGCGCATATTTACCTTCAACAAACTCAGGGTGTAACACCACATTTCGCTGCTGGCCTGAATAAGTAATTAAATCCGGTAAACGCTCCCAGTTCACTAAATCTTTAGTACGGGCAATACCACACTGAGCTTCAGCAGCAGATAAATCATTCGGGAATTTTTCGTCTTTACGTTCGGTACAGAATAAACCATAAATATAGCCATCTTCATGCTGAGTTAAACGCATGTCGTACACATTTGTATCTGGTCTGCTGGTTTCTGGCATGGTGATCGGGTGATCCCAAAAACGGAAATTATCGACACCGGTTTCACTTTCGGCAACCGCAAAAAATGACTTTCTGTCATCCCCTTCAACCCGAACCACTAATAAATATTTACCGTTTAAATAAATAGCACCTGAGTTTAAGGTGGCATTGATACCCTGACGCTCTAATAAAAATGGATTAGTTGCTTCGTTTAAATCAAATCGCCAGTGAATAGGCGCATGTTCACGAGTAACAATTGGATTTTGCCAACGTTGATAAACTCGATTACCACCTGCTTTTGGTGCATTTGGTTTGGTTAATAAGCTTTCCTGCGCTGACAATAAAGCCTTGACTTGTGAAATATAAGAACTCATACGAACCTCTTTTAAAAAACCGGTTACACACCAGATAAAATATAATAAAAATGAATAATTAAAAAGTTATTTAGCGATAACAGTCCATAGCACTAAACAAACCCATAATTAAATATCTGACCGTCTGGCTGATAACTCCTGATTTACTTTTGCCATATAATCATCAGTTAAACGGTAAAAAATCATAAATAATGCTGAGATTAGCGCACCAACAGCCGGTAAAAAACTCACCATATAACGCAAACCCTCTTTTGCAAATTCAGTTTGCTCTGCATTCGCCACATAGCCAAAATAAGCCAGTGTCCAACCAGTTAAAGCACCACCTAAAGTCCAGCCCATTTTTTGCGCAAAAGACGAAGATGAAAAAATAAGCCCTGTTGCACGTCGCCCGGTTTGATACTCTGAATAATCAGCAATATCAGCATACATAGACCAAAGCAGCGGAAAAATAATCCCGGCACAAGCGCTAATCAAAACCTGTAATAAAATAATTAAAGTGAGTTGTTCAGCGGTTAAAAAGTAAAAGAATATACTTAAAATAGCAGCTAAAAACATCGCTGTCATAAACGTATTACGCTTACCTAAACGCTTTGAAATAGGTTGAGCTAAAACCACCCCAATAATATTTGCCGCTTGCCCAACCACTAAATAAACCGTAGTAATTCCAAAGCTTAATCCAAATAAACTCCACTCAGGTAAACCAATGTAATATTTAAAATAATATACCGATGCACCATCTCGCATACTGTTAAAAATAAGTGTAGATAACGCAGCACCTAATAAAATAAACCAAGGTTTATTATTTGCCAGATTTTTAAAATCGGCTTTTAAAGAGCTTTGTTGGCTCGCTGGTGGCGCAATGCGCTCGCGTGTCCATGCAAACGTAAAATAAAATAAAATAGCGGCAATCACCCCATACACCAACATAGTGTAAGTCCAACCCTGTTGTGGGTTTGGGGTATCCGTTAAATGACTAAAAAACTGAGTAAGCGGCTCAACCATAACAAATGCAAATATACTACCGGCAAAGGCAAATACCATTCTAAAAGAGGCCAATTGCGTTCTGTCATTACTGTTAGACGACATCACCCCTAATAAAGAAGCGTACGGCACATTAACTGCGGTATAAGCCATCATCATTAAAGTATAAGTGACATAGGCATAAATGAGTTTGTTTTCAACCGACCAGTCTGGCGTAGAAAAAGTTAACACGCCAATCACAGCAAACGGAATGGCGCCCCATAATAGCCAAGGTCTAAATTTACCCCATTTAGTGTTGGTGCGATCAGCAATAATCCCCATCACAGGATCATTTGCGGTATCCCAAATTCGGGTTAATAAAAACATAGTCCCTACCGCAGCGGCAGATAAGCCAAATACATCGGTATAAAAAATCATTAAATAGACAGAAAACATTTTCCAAAACATGGAAGATGCAAAATCGCCAAATCCGTATCCGATTTTTTCTTTTAAATTTGGTCTTTGTGTTTTTTTCATATTTGTACATCTGCTTTTAATACTGATGCAAACTGCGCTGAAACAATTTGTATCCGGTTACATTAACGAAAATTCTAGCACAGTATTTCTTAAAAGTAATAATATTTTTTTCAATTCAGTACAAATTTATTACATTATTTACCGGTATCACCTTAATTTTTTGCATAAAACTAATAATCTAATCTTAGTTTTTATAGCCTTTTCAGATAATTAAAAAATTCATTAGTAAATTAACTATATAACCAAAGCCAGCTAAAAAATATTTAATCAAACCATTAAAATGAAAATAAAGGGTTATTTTTAGAGCAATAAAAACAAATTTAATCCTTTTTAAAAGGTCTTATTAATTATTCACACTGTAATTTGTTTCAGCCTCATTGAATTTTAGCTGAATACCGAATCTTTTATGTTTATTTTAACCTTGCCATTTATGATAAATCACAGTTTAAAAAAGATAACCGGTTACTTATTTTTGTAATTAATTTAGCTACAGCCAAATTTATATATAGATTTAAGCCTACTTTTTTGTTACATTTTAGTAATCTTTCAGTCAAGAATAAAAAGAAAATGAGTAATATCAGAGCTGTTGCTAAAAAAGCGGGTGTTTCAATTGCAACTGTTTCACGCGCGTTTACTAATCCAGAAAAAGTATCTAAACCCAGCCTTAAAAAAGTCATGGATGCAGTTGAAGCAGTTGGTTATCGCCCAAATATGATGGCACGTAACTTTCGTTCAGCTAAAGCTTATGCTGTGGTTGTATTAGTACCTGACTTTGCCAACTTATTTTTTACTAAGGTAATTCGCGCAATTCAGGAAACCGCGATAAAAAATGGATACAACATTTTATTGGGCGAAACCCGCGACTCGATGGAGCGTGAAGCTGAATATATTAAGCTGGTAGAAACCAGACAAGCAGACGGGGTTATCCAACTTAGTCCTCATACGCCAGATCGGGATTTATTACCACACCCACATATACATGCTGTTGCAGCCTGTGGCGCAACCGGCACCCCCTATACATCGGTTAGAATGGATCATGTTGCAGCTTCATTTGCAATTGTAAATTATTTAGTGTCGATGGGACATAAACGCATTGGCTGTATAACAGGTTTAGAAAAAAACCCACATAGCATCGACAGATTAGAAGGTTATAAAACCGCACTGGCACAAGCCGGAATTGAGTTTGATCCAGAATTATTATTTGAAGGCGACTTTACTATGTCATCAGGTCATGCTGGTGGCGATTATTTTGCCCAGTTTGATAATATCCCCAGCGCTATTTTCTGCATGAATGATGAAATGGCCGCCGGTGCAATTAAAGCGTTAAGAGAAAATAATTTAAACGTACCGCAAGATGTTTCCATTGTCGGATTTGATGATTTAGCATTTGCAACCTATACCGATCCAGCAATTACCACCATTCGCCAACCAGCAGAAGAAATGGGTAAAAAAGCGATGCAATTATTACTGCAATTAATGGATGGTAAAGAGCTTAATCAGCAAGAATATATTTTAAAACATGAATTTGTTTTAAGAGAAAGCGTACAACCATATAAAGGTTAAACTTTATTACTATTAAAATTTAACCTTATGATAATTAAACAATAATAAACTAAAAAGCCAGCTATTATAACAAAACTGGCTTTTTTATATCGCTTTGAATAACCACTTTTAATTTATTGGCTCTTAACTCATTCCATTTCTGTTTCTTTATTAAAGTTTTAGTCTTTCTTAAAACTGAGTATAAACTCTGGCGACTTTGGCACGGCCATTTAGCTCAATATTTGCGCTGTTCGCAGGCAAAATAAACGACATTGCATTGGTAAATACTTGCCCGTTGGCGATACACTCACCATCGATAACAAAATACAATTCAACTTTGCCAGACTGACCAGCCTGATATGAATACTTATCAGTTAATTCAATTAAATCAAATTGAAAATCCGCGACCGGAATATCAAAGCTTAATACATTGTCGGTTTGCTGGCCGGTTTGTATATTCACCTGATTAGCAGCCTGATTATATTGCGTTATTTTAATTAACTCTTCTCTGTCCATATATTTTGAAGTTAAACCGCCACGTAATACATTGTCTGAGTTGGCCATAATCTCAATGCCGGTTCCCTGTAAATAAGCATGCGGACAACCTGCTCCCAAAAAAATAGCCTGCCCGGGTTTTAACTGAATTAAATTTAAAACTAACGGAAAAAATATACCGCTATCTGCGCCATATAAATTAAATAACTGATTGAGCCAAAACAGTTCAAAATCCTGACTGTTAGCGGCAACTTTAATACTTTTGTCGCAAATTGAAGTTAATTCGCCTTGCGGTAAATAAAGTAACCAAGTATAAAAATCTTTTAATTCAGCCTCACCGCCTACCGCTAATTTATCAACCCAAACAGAAAATTCTGCCAGTTCAAGTTTAGCTAATGAAGTTGCAATTTCTGCTGGCGTTTTAAAACCAGCCATAGCGACAAAATCTGTCATCGCATAAATCAATTCGGGTTTATGGTTATTATCTTTATAATTACAATTAGCTGCATCGGTTGAAATTCCAGCGGCTCTTTCTGCATTAAAACCCTGTTCTGCCTGAGATTTATTTGGATGAACCTGAATAGATAAAGCTTGTTTAGCTGATAATATTTTAAATAAATAAGGTAAACTGCCCGCTGTTTTTGCTACAGTTTCACCTAAAATATCCTGCGGTGAAGCGGCGATCAATTGATCCAGCCCCTGCTGACTATCAATTACGGTAGAGGGTAATTTAGGATGAGCACCAACCCATAACTCAGCCAAAGGTAAGTTAGTCTCAGGTTTTTTAATTTTAAGCAAATCTGGGATTGCCTCAAATGTTCCCCAATCGTAATGTTGATAATAATTTTGGATTTCAATAATCGTTTTTTTCACAGTTAAACCTCTAAGCAACCGGTTACATTAATATGTTTTTTAAAAAGAAAAATAAGTTTGTTTCGCTATAGCCGCTATTGCACTGCCAACCAGGTTAGCCTGTTCCACTTTAATTAGCTGAATATTTAAATCAGTATAGTTCGATTGTGCTAATTGGCTTGTCAGTGCTTGTTGCACCAACTCAGAAAAGTGACCTAATTTTGTTGAATAAGACCAAAATAGTCCGCCCTCACAAGTCACACAAAAATCCTGACTTTGTGAATCAATATACTTAACATGATGCAAAACTAACCCCCATATTTGGGCGGCGATCATACATGCGGCTCTTTGGTAAATTGCTTGTGCGATCACCGAAGCAGCCGGATTTTGAGTATCGTTATCAATAAATTTAACCACCGCCTCAGCACCCTCATTTACATCCATTAATACATCTGGGCAGGCTGCTTTAAAAACACGGCTTAAATACATTCCGGATACTGCTTTTTCAAACAATTGATCGCCCTGATTTTCAGAGCTTGCATCAATTATTTGATCATATTCAGTTAAAAACTCAGGCATAAAGTTGCCCGACTCCAAATTAACTGGCAATAAAATATCGTTTGGATATTGAGCGGTTTGAGCCTCGGAATTTTTAATTTTATTGGCAGGTATTAACGCTGCCATATTAAAACCTGTGCCTGCGATTAATCCAAAATAAGCATCGGCTTTACATTGGCTTAAACCCGCCAGTAAACAAGCAACTGTGTCGTTAATAACGGTAATATCGGGGATTTTTACAGCTAGCTGAGTGGTTAAATAATCCTGTAAATTTTGTCCAATCAACTCACCTTCCATTTGCGGAATGTTTAACCCTTTAGTCCAATGTAGTAGCCTTGCGTCACCGTTAATTAAGTTAGTTGTTGGAAACGAAAAACAATAACCAACCGGCAACTGATTGATATCACCGGCATGATTTAATGCCTCTGCCTGTAACTCAAATAAAGCATTTTTGGCGAATATTTCACCACGCAGCCACGGCATTTTAATTGTGTTAGAAGCGTTCAGTTTAACCAGCTTATTTTGTGCAATTTCAACGATGGCAGCACGCAGATTAGAGCCACCTAAATCGAGCACAGCAACCTTGCCTGATACAGTATTGGCAGTAACAGGCACAAAAGTAGGTAAGCTTTTAAGCTGAGAATGTGGCTGTAACAAACCTTTAAATACAGCTTGCTCAAAGCTGGCTGCAATTTGGCTTATCTGACTATCCGATAACTCAAACTCAGTGTTTAGCATTTACATACTCCGCATTTTGCGCTGCCGGTTTTTTGGTTTTAAAATCAAGTGCAATCTCTTCCAACGAACGGCCTTTGGTTTCCGGCATTAAAAACACCACAAACAACAACTGCAAAAACATCATAAAAGCAAAAAAGTAAAAAATATCGGCAACCGCAAACTGACTTAATGCAACCGGCATCACTAAAGTAATTAACGCAGCTAATACCCAATGTGTTCCACATCCCAAAGCTTGCCCAGATGATCTAACCGAGTTAGGGAAAATTTCTGCTATAAATACCCAAATAACTGCGCCCTGCCCAACCGCATGCGAAGCAATAAACGCAAAAATAGCTAAGACAACAATTAAACCTGAGCTTTGATTAGCAAAAGCAAATGCCACAATCAATAATGAAACAATATAGCCAACTGAGCCTATTAACATTAATTTTTTGCGGCCAACTTTATCAATTAAATAAACCCCTAACATGGTAAAGGCTAAATTAACCAAACCGATTCCGGCAGACGAAAGCAAAGCCGAACTGGTATCTAACCCTGCTAAGTTAAATACTCTCGGTGCAAAATAAATAATAAAATTTATGCCGGATAACTGATTAAAAAACGCAATTAATACCGCCAGTAAAATTGGAAATTTAAATTTTGCCTGCCAGATACTATGTGCATTTGTCTTGTTTTCTTCAGCTTCAATTTCCGCAATAACTTTATCCGGATCAGGTTCTTTTAGGTCATTTAAAACTTTAAGTGCAGCACTTCGGTTTTGCTGAAATAAAACCAACCAGCGCGGGCTTTCCGGTACTTTGCTTAACATCAGTAAAAACAAAAAAGCGGGTACAATTTCAACTGCCAGCATCCAGCGCCAGTCATGATCGCTTGTTCCAGAGATAAAATAATTAGAACTAAAAGCAACTAAAATCCCAAACACCAATTGGAATTGATAAAGTGCCACTAAACGGCCTCTGTGTTTCGCTGGTGCAATTTCAGAAATATAAGCAGGTACAGCGATAGACGAAGCGCCAACCCCTAAACCACCGATAAAACGGTAAATAGAAAACGAATAAGGATCAGGCGCCAATGCAGAACCGATGGCAGAGATTAAATATAAAAATGCCACCACCAACAGTGCTTTTTTGCGCCCTAAAATATCGCAAGGCCATTTAGCTAATAGCGCCCCTAATACAGTTCCCCACAATGCTGAGGACATAATAAAAGCACCATGAAAAAAATCAGAAGTTTGCCATTGTTGTTGAATCAGGGTATCTGCACCTGAGATAACCGCAGTATCAAACCCAAATAAAAAGCCTGCGACCGCAACCGTTACAGACCAGTAAAATAAATTGTTCATAGATATATCTACCCAGTTTTTGAGTTAAATTTTAAAACTCAAAATTGTTACCGGTTACATATTAAATCTTTATTTTCCTTTTGCAAATATTTTTTAACTAAACTGCTACTACTCAATCACACTAAACCTGCAATACAACCAAGCTAGAACCAATATATTTTATTTAATATTAATAAGTTAAGTTTAAGTTAAACCGTTTCCCGCTTTATCTGTTACGTTAGTATTTCTAACTTAAAAAGCTGATTTACCTTGAGTGGTGTATTAGCATAATTAACTAAAATGCTGTGCCATTGGATTAAATCATATTGCCACCTGTGTTTTACCTTCCACACTCCAAAGTTCCAACAATCATTATTTTTATTTCTCATCGTTATTGTGTTTGAGTTACAAGATTGAGCCTGAATTAAAAGCAATTTGACTCGTTTATTTTGATGATTAAGCCAAATTTGGATTAATTGACGAGCCGTCGTACCCAATAAACATTTTCATTACTGGATTTGATTAAATTTTAAGCTTAAATAAATCAACACCCAAATATGTAACCAGAATCACAATTATTCCTCATATAAAACCAAGTGCTAAAGCTGAGTTAAAATCTATGTTAATTAAAATTTTTAAAATATATTTTACGCTTTAATTGCTAAAACCAGTCGAAAATAGATATTTTTTGTATTCGGTTTCATTTTTATTTTAATTTATTATTCAATAGCTTAAAAATTAAATTAAAAATATTAAATGTTACAAGCATTTTTTATGTTGATCTAATAAGTAACTTAATTTAGGATTTATTGTAAACCATTTGTAACTTCAAACCGGAAACGGAAAAGCAAACAAATGATTTTGTTTTAACAAAAAATGAAACCGGTTCATTTAAATAACCTAACTGATTTTATAACTACAAAAAGTTTATAACTTTACATATATGAGGTTTGATATGGCTACACCATTTATCAAAAAACCAATCGTCACCCTTATGTCGGCAGTATTAATGGCAGGCATGACCACAGCATGTGTAGACGAAGGCACACTTAACACGGACAAAGTAACTTATACCCCAGAAGAGCGCTCTTTAGGCGCTTTAGCAGGTGAAGATGTTGAGAAAAAACCAGGTGAAGAGGTTTCTATACCCGGTCGTATTCTTGGTACTACTACTAATGAATCTAAAGTTTGGGTTCAAATATCTGGTGATCCAATTGAAATTGCCGATCCAACCGCTGACAACTTAACTTTTACCGCGCCGGATGTTTCTGGCAGCGTCGCTTTCGAATTTGAATTACGTATATTAGATGAAAACGGCGAGCAAGCCCTCGACGAAGACGGCAACCCAATTGTAGATACAGTTAAAATTACAGTTTTTGATCCTGATTCAGTAACCACACTTGAAGCAGAAGATGCCCAATTAACAGGCGGATTAGAAATTGCGGTTGAAGGCGATAGCACTGGACATTACATTGCCGGAGCCAGTGGCGATGCGCATACAAACGATGTTGTACCGGGTCAGGAAGTTATCTGGAATTTAGATATAGCAACTGATAAAGCTGGTTATTATACCCTGTTTGTAAATTATGCGATTGGCGCAGGTTATGGCGATAAAGGGGCGCAAGTTAGTGTAAATGGCTTAAAAACAGACATTAGTTTTCAAGAAACCGGTGGCTGGACCAAAGCCCGTATTGGCGTATTTAATTTAGATGCTGGTATCAACGAAATTATTGTAGGTGGTGGCTGGAACTATTATCGGGTTGATAATATTGAATTAATCCCTGCTGCTGCACCGCCTAAACCACTGGCAGTCCCAACCGAACTAGTGAATGATAATGCCACAGCAGCTGCGTCTGATTTAATGGCATTTTTAGTATCTAATTATGGTAGTGCGACTTTATCTGGTCAGGCTGAATATCCAACTAATGACGGTAGCAAAAATGAATTAACTGAATTTAACAAAATTAAAGCGGCAACTGGTGATGATTTACCAGCCATTGTTGAATTTGATTTAATGGAATATTCATCAAACCGAATTGCAAATGGCAGTAATCCGGGGTCATTAAGTGAAGATGCAATAGCGGCGCATAATCAAGAAAACGTGATTATCAGTTTAGCATGGCACTGGAATGCACCTATGCATATCACAGGTGATTGGAGTAAAGGTTTTTACACAGAAGAAACTGACTTTGATTTAGCCGCAGCGATAGCTGCTCCAAATAGCGCTGAATATGCTGCGTTAATCGCTGATATTGATGATATTGCCGCTGAATTAGCTAAATTTGCAGAGCAAGATATTCCGGTGTTATGGCGTCCGATTCATGAAGCCGAAGGCACTTGGTTCTGGTGGGGTGCACAAGGTTCGGATGCCTTTAAAGCTTTATGGCAATTAATGTATGAGCGCCTAACCACAACTCATGGGTTAAATAATTTAATCTGGGTTTATACCGGTGCAGGTGATTTATCTGAAGATTGGTATCCGGGTAATGATGTGGTTGATATTGTGGGTTATGACGGCTACGACGGTGTAAACGACGCTAACGCTTTCCAACAACAATATAGCAAACTAAAAAACCGCTTTAACGGTAAAAAAATGGTTGCACTAACCGAAACCGGTGCGGTTCCAAATGTTGAAATGATGCATTCGGTAGATGCTTGGTGGGCATATTTTGTTACTTGGTATTCGCGCGACTGGAATGAGTATGGTCCGGGTAATATGCAAGCTGAAACAATCGACACTAATTATGCTTACCAAGGGGTTGTTAATTTAGCTGCTGTACCGGGTGGTGATCGCCTTGGCGCTGGTGTATACAAAGATTTTGAGTACGGTGTACAAAACTGGGGCGCACAAGTTAACTGGGGTGACACAACAGGTATTTATGTATCTGACGCTTGGGGCGCAGATGGCGCGCATTCTTTAGTGATAGAAAAAGATTTAAAAGCTGAGTTTGAAGGCGCGGCTAAACTTGAAAATGTGGTGATGCAAACTTATCCGGAAACAGCCATTGATGTAACGGATAAAAAAGCCATGAATATTTATGTGAAATCAGTTGGCGCAGGTGATGCTGTAACCGCTCATATTTTCTGGAAAGGCACAACAGCCGCCGGAGATGCCGCAGAACACTGGCCTTGGCCACCAACAGCGGTTACTAATGATACGGCTACCATGCTAACCCTGCCAGTTAATGCTGATGCAGATGGCAACCCAATTGAGTTAGCCTCAATTAGTGGTTTAGGGGTTCGTTTTGAAGGATTAGATAATACCCAAACGAATGCTCAATTTTATATCGACAAAGTTGAGTTAGTCGCAGCAGACGATTCTGTTACAAATCTATACAACTTTGAACCATCTACCGGCGATTGGCATGGTCAGGTTAACTGGGGCACAACAACAGGCACAACCTTATCATCAGAATTTGCTAACACAGGTGCACAATCTTTTGCGATGTATAAAGATTTATCGGCTTATGCTTCTGTCGATAATATGGTGTTGCAGGCTTATCCTGAAGGTGGCATTAATGCAACCGACTATACCTCACTTAAAATCACCACTTATAACCAAAATGTAGGCGATGCGGTAAATGCTCATATTTTCTGGAAAGCTACAGATACCGGCGGCAGCGCGCAGGAATATTGGCCTGCATCAGTCAATACTGCGGCTAATTCAGCTACCGAGTTAACCATTGATTTAACCCAAAACGGGACTGATCCGGTTGAATTGGAAACCATTAATGGTTTAGGTGTGCGCTTCCAAGGGTTAGATGCAACATCAACTCAAGCTATGGTTGCAATTGATACAATTAAACTGGTTAAAGCAGATAATACTGAATCTGTAATTTACGACTTTGAAGGTACATCTGGCTGGGATTTCCAAGTGAACTGGGCTAACCGTGGCACAGCCAGATTAGCAACCGACTGGGCGGCTGAAGGCAAACGTAGTTTAGCTGGCAAAGTACAATTAACTGCGGATGACTTAGCCGTTGAGTACCCGTCTGTTGTTTTACAAACCTACCCAGAAGGTGGCATCAAGTTAGGCGATGTAAGTACCTTAAAACTCACCGTTTTTGCTAATAATGCAGGCGATAACGTGACAGCTAAATTATTTGCTAAAGATCCAAGCGGCGCTTGGTTTGATGCAGGTTCAGTTGCTATCACTGAAAACGGCACAGAGCTTGAAATTGATTTAGCTCAAATAGGCTCAGATTTAGGTGGTTTTGGCGTTCAGTTTGAGGGCCTGACTAACTCAGATTCTGAATCATCTTTCTATATCGATAATGTTCGATTTGAATAATCTGGATGCGAATGAGCGGTGTCTGACACCGCTCCCAGTGATGTAACAATTTTTAAGGTCGAAATGATGAAAACAAATACTAAATTCAATAAAACTGTATTATCAAGCTGTGTGTTAGCCGCTTTATCACTTGCTTCATATAACTTACAGGCAGCTGAAGCAGAACAAGCTGCAAAAGCCGAACAAGAAGTAGATGAAGTCATTGCCGTTCGCGGTATTCGTGGCTCATTAATAAAATCAGTTGCAGACAAACGTTTTTCTGGTTCAATTATGGACAGCATCAGCGCAACTGATATTGGTAAATTACCGGATGCAACCATTGCCGATTCATTACAGCGTGTAACCGGTATCCAAATAACCCGTTCAGGTGGTGAAGGTACCAGTGTTAATATTCGTGGTATTCAGCAGGTTATGACCACACTTAACGGTGAGCAAATGCTATCTGCGGGTTCACTTACTTCAATTCAACCAAACTTTGCCGATATTCCGTCTACTATGGTATCTGGCATAGAAGCCCATAAAACAGCCGAAGCTAAATTATTGTCGGGCGGTTTATCTGGCACAATTAATTTAAAAACTTATCGTCCGTTTGAACTAGACAGCGGTATGACCATTTTAGGTAAAGCCGAAGCTATCCGTGGTTCGCTTTCCGGTCAAACTGATTCGTCTTTAGCTGGTTTTATTGGCTACAACATGGACGATGAATTTGGCTTTACCCTTAATTTGTCGCACGCTGATGTCAAGCTGGCTGACTACAATACAGGTGCAACCGGACAAAATGATGGCTGGTATTTTGAAGCTGCTGAAACATCCACTTTTAAAGACGCACCATTAGCCGATGAGTGTAATGACACCAGTGGTTTAACCGGTGATGATTTTAATAACGACTGTGATTTAAATGATATTTATCTTGGTTTTCAAGGTCATCAAGCAGCAAACCGTTATATTTATCGCCAGCGTAGTGGTGTGAATTCATCACTTCAGTTTATGTTAACCGATGCGGTGAAGTTAACTGCGGATGTATTTTACACTAAATTAGATGAGCAAACCCACGAAGCGGCATTAAACGTAGCACGCGGCTGGGGTGATTTACCAGCCATGTGGTTTACCCCAACCCAGATGAGTGAAAAACCACTTTATTTGATAAATGATGCGGGTGATAGCACGGAGTTACAAGAAAGCGGTAATTTTTATGCGGTACAAGGTGCTGTGATGCAAAGTATTCGTTCAAAAACTACCACCACTGCCAGTGTAAACGAGCGGGAATCGTTAAATACCAATATTGAACTTGCTTTTGATAACGGTGGTGACTTTAAAGGCTCTGTTCGTTGGGTGCATGGCAAGGGGGTTAATAATTCACAACAAACTATCTCTGACAGCATGTTTGACTCTGGTTTACACAATGGCTACAACCAATTTGGTGAAAACGGTGAAGTCATTGGTGGGGCTAACCCTTGGGGTTATGACGGTCAGGAACCGCTCGACAGCGATGGTAATCCAGTAACGGGTTACACTGAATTTGCAACGACCCCTGTTGAAATCACATATACAGATGACAAAATGGTATGGGCATTACCTCAGGTTACTTTCCCGGATGGCGTAACTGAAACCTATGGTGCGAATATGGATCGTTACAGTATGTCTTCGGTTTATAGCAACGGGGGTAACCAAACCGCAACACTCAACGCATTTCGTTTTGACGGTAACTATTATTTAGATATGGGCGATTTGTCGACGCTCGACTTTGGTGTGCGCCTTGGCAAACGTAAAGTAGAAGAAAAGAACTGGTCACTTATGTTACCTCGTACCGATGCTTACGGTGACCCATACTTACAGTATTATAAAGATCCAGATGATAATACGAATACCCCAACAAAAGAGTCGCCAGTTGAGCCTATCAGCTTTAACTCGGTGAGTGATTACATTGTTAAAATTACAGATTTTGTCGGCACAACAGGGTTAGAAGAAGGCGTATATGCAGTTGATCCGGCCAAAATGGAAGATGCAATTGCCTTTACCAAAGCAATTTATGGTGTAGATCCTATTCAGGTTGAAAACTTAAGTTCAAGTTACGAAACCGAAGAAACCACCTCAACTTTTTATTTGCAAGCTAACCTAAATGGCGATTTGTTTGTGCCTTACACGGCTAATGTTGGTTTTCGTTACATTAAAACCGAGTGGGACGTATTACAGTACACCAGAGACGCCAGCACACCAAATACCCCAACTTATAACGGGGTAACTTACTCAAATAATGGCGGCATTCCTATTTTTGACGGTAGCCGAACAGTTGAAAATAACTATGAAGACTTTTTACCTGCTATTAACTTGTCTTTTGACTTAACCAATGAGCAAAAATTACGTTTTTCATACACCAAAACAGTCACCAGCCAAAATACTAACCAGTTAGGCGGCGGTTTAGTGGTTAACTATGTACCGGGAGTAGATGAAAACGGCAACTCAATTAGTAAAGTACAAAGTGCCAGCATGTCGGGTAACCCTGAGTTAAAACCTTGGCGTTCAACTAACTATGATATGTCTTACGAGTGGTATTTCAGCGACACTGGTTTATTTAATTTAGGCGTATTTTTCCTTGATATTGAATCGTTTAACTCAAGTGATATGTTTGCCTTAGCTTTACCTGACAGTGATGGTGTTGTACGTAGTGAAGTTAATACAACCGCAACCGTTAACTCTGAAGGCGGACAAATTAAAGGGTTTGAAGTTGGTTATCAACAAGGTTTTGATTTCTTACCGGGTTGGTTAAGTGGTTTAGGTACCCAAATTAACTACACTTACTCGCCAAGTGAAAGCGGAGAGTTTGGTTATTATGGTGAATCAACCCCTATGTATGATAACTCAGAGCATCAGGCAAACTTTATTTTATGGTACGAAAAAGATGGCCTGCAAGCCCGTATTGCAACCAACTACAGAAGTGACAAATACATCGGCAGCATGTTAACTCAAGCGCGCACTATGCGTTTAGCACAATATACAGCGCCAACCACTTATGTAGATGCTTCAATTAGTTATGACTTTACTGACTACCTGACAGTTTCACTACAAGGCACAAACTTGACCGAAGAATATCAGGAAGACTACCTACAATGGGAAGATTTAGTAGAATCTCGTAATTTTAACGAACGCCGTGTTACTTTAGGTGTTCAAGTTAGGTTATAAAACCAGCTTAAAGATAACTTAATATTAACCAAGCCCTGCTCTGTCAGGGCTTTTTATTTTATGCGGAGTGTGCTGGATAAGTAGATGCTACTTGTTTATTTTTACTTTCGTCTGGATAGATAAAAGATGGATACAATATTAGACAATTCAAATACAGGGCCGCTTATAGCGGCATTTTTCTTTCTAGCTGATCAAATTCAAACTGATTTAATATTGCATCTAAATTTTGTTTAGATTGTTTAACCGCTGCCAGTTGACTCAATCCAGCCGGATAATCTTCCTGTTCAATCACCAGCCAGCGGGTTGCCCCATACTCAAAATTAGCTTTTATTAGCGCTTTCCAGTCTAAAATATCAACCCCAACAAACGGTTGTTTATCTTTAATATAATCAGGCATTTGCACTTTATAATGAGTAGTATAAGCGCGCCCCGGATATTTTTTAATAAAGCCTGCGGGGCTTTGCTCAGCAAACCTTGCCCAGCCAGCATCTAGCTGTAATACAACATCTGGGCTGGTATGCTGCGCTAAATAATCCCAATAAGTTGACTCTTTAAAATATCTGAATTCTTGCGCATGATTATGATAACCAACTAAAATATCGTATTGTTTTAATACCTTCGCAATTTGGTTTAACCGCTGAATAACCCAATCTATCCCCTGCTCATTAAAAGCTCTTTCATCATAAGGGATGATTAAAACCGGACAAGCCAGCGCCTGATAAAAACGTGCTGTCTCGGCAATTAATTCATCAGATAATTGCTCAAAACCGACATGAGCGCCACTCACCGACAAACCCAAATTAGATAAATATTGGTTTAACGTTTGTGGTGAATCTGAGTAATCACCAAAAAAGCCCGCAAATTCAACACCGTGAAATCCCATGTCAGCAATGTTTTGCAAAGTGCCGGTAAAGTCTTGTTCTAATTCATCTTTAACTGACCATAATTGCACACTGAGCTGAAAATCAAATTGGGTTAATACTGTTTTTAACATACACACCTCAAAATAAACCGGTTACATTAAGTTTACCTGATTAACCAGTTAAAAGCTGTTTTTCTTGGATTATTCGTTTTGTCTTCCTTTATGATTGTGCCGATTGTCGAGAGGCTTATATTGACTCCCTGTTAAACATAGCAAATAACTCTATGAATTTTTTATGACAAACTGACTTAAACAACTGCGGTAAAAATAAAAAAAACAATATAAATCAAAAGATTAAATTTCTATTAAAAGCTTAAAATATCAAAGCCATATTTTGAGCCAATCTGACCCTTTCTCAATTAATCGAATTTAGATAACCTTTGTGCTAAATCAATCTGGATACTTAAATTCATGCAATTCTTATTACTTAAACGCCACGCCAAACTGATTAGTTTTACGCTAGGCTGTATTTTCGCTGTTATATCACTGGTTTTGCTAAACGGCCAATTTAAAACATTGAGCAGCACAGACTGGCTAGATGTACTAGGCGAAGGCGGAACTGCACTAATGACATTTATCTGGATATTTTTTATTCTCGCCAGCCGCCCGCCCGGCCGTGTTACCAGCTTATTAACCATTGGGTTAACCTGCGTTTTTATTTCAGCATTAATTGATGTATTAGATGAATTTGTCGCTTATCCGGATCATAAGTTCTGGTTGTATTGGGTTGAATCCCTGCCCGCTTTTTTTGGCATGTTTTTAATGACTTGGGCACTTTATCAATGGCATCAGGAGCAATTTAAACTACATGCTCAGCTTAACCGGCGCGAAGCTTTTTACCGCGAACATACCCAAATAGATTATGTTACCCAGCTTTATAGCGCAGATTACATGCGTAACCAGCTTGAGTTACTGCAACAGGACAATATTCAATATACTTTAGGCATGGTAGATATTAATAACTTTGCCCAGTTTAATCATTTATATTCGCATCAGGATGGCGACAGACTCCTTAGAGAAATCGCAGAAATTATTGTCATGAATTTGCGTCAAAGCGATTTAGCTTGTCGCTACGCCGGTGACCGATTTATTATTTTATTTCCGCACACGCCTTTAATTGAAAGCGAATTAGTGATGGCGCAAATCTCAAAAGCCATTTCTTATCTGGCATTTAAACCTCAGCAAACCGGTCAGGCTGTTTTTAATCATGTTAGTTATGGCATTGTTTCTATTACCCAAAAAACCACAGCAGAAGCTGCCATTTCACAAGTAAATCAAAATTTAGAGCGTTATCGCTCACAACATGCGGTTGCCTAACATTGAAAAATTTTATTGAAATAGACGATAAAATTTTATCCTGCCAGAGCTTGCCTGCCAGCATGATAGATTTGGCAATGGCGCGCGGTGTTAATCCGCAAAAACTGGTTCGTGGAACCGGTATCTTTTATGAAGATATTCAAAGCAATCAACATTTACTCAGCCCTGCACAAGTGATAAAACTGGTTGAACGAGCTAAACAATTTATACCGGGTTACGATGCCAGCTTTTTATTAGGACAGCGACTAATATTGTCTCAGCTTGGTGCACTCAGTCAGGCGTTATCTCATGCCAAAAATATAACCGACTTTTTACGTATTGCGGCGTTATTTCAGCACAATTTTAATCCGTTTATTCAAACACGGCTTTACCGGCAAGATGGCTATTTAAAAATTCAGTTTTACGATGCAATTGGCTGCGCTGAACAATATACTTTTTTATTAGAAGTATTATTAACCGCGATACATTCGTCGATAAAATATTTAACCAAACAAAGAATTCCGCTTAGCTATCAATTTAGTCAAAAACGCCCAAGATATATTCAGGAATACGAAGAAAACCTTGGTTTTAGAGTTGAATTTGAGCAACCCGTTGATCAGCTAGCCATTAAACTAAGCGATTTAAATACCGCGTTTGTTAATTATAGTCCGCTGATTAGAGCGCAGGCTTTGTATAAATTGAAACAGGATTTAACCCAAACACCGCGCAAACCTACCTTTATTCAAGCTGTATTAGCGCTGCAAAATATGCAACAATCGGTTAATCAAGAAGCCGCCGCCCAACAATTAGGGCTTAGCACAGCAACATTTAAACGTAAGTTAAAACAACACAATACCCGTTATTTAGCCTTGCAGGATGATTATTTTAAACAAAATGCAGTACGCTTTATTAAAGATTCAAACTGCACCAATGAACATTTAGCCAACCAACTAGGTTTTAGCGATATAGCCAACTTTCGCCGCGCATTTAAACGCTGGTTTAATATGACCCCAAGTGAATTTAAAGCCAAATATTATCCACTGGTGTAGTTTAAAAGTAACTCCCCCCCCTTTAAAGTTAAGCCAACTCACTCTAAACACTCATAGCCTCGAAAATAATAGCTCTCTCTTTAAGATATTTGACTATCGCAAAGTCAATATTTGATTTAACGATTTTGCAGTCTACAAACAAAAATGCCGCTATAAAAAGCGGCATTTTAAAAGTAATAACTTTAAGAAGTTAACTTACTTTGGCGTAATCACTAAGTCATCAATCGTTACCGAGAAATTACTTTCTGTACGCAATTGCAAGAAAGATTCCGCAGTACCGGCTGGAATATCAACCGTGATAGTTTCACCTACTTTACCTGCAAGTTCAGACTGAGTACCTACAGTTATTTTTGATGCACCACCGTGAAGTGA
>NZ_JAOPFU010000016.1 GCF_025515275.1 Catenovulum sp. 2E275 | reverse complement strand
TGCGTACGTAATAGCTGGCTATTACTAGCGAATTCAACGTAGTTATCGGGGAAAATAACCACTAGAAAGCAATTTGTTATCCAGAGTTGAGGTTATTTAAGTCTGGCTAAAAAACAAATGTTGTGGCTACAGCCGTTCAATAATCACAGTGGCAACCGCATAGGTTTGCTCATCCGATAAGCTTAGATGCGCTTTAAACGGCAAACCGATCATTTTTTCAGCCGTCCCGCTTATTTTTAATACCGGAGCACCAGATGTTAAGTTCGAGATACAAAAATCCTGAAATGTAACACCTTGTGCAATGCCCGTTCCTACCGCTTTTGCTGCGGCTTCTTTAGCCGCCCAGCGTTTCGCTAAAAAACGCTGGGGCTGTTTATGCGCGGCAAATTCGGCCAGTTCACTGTCAGTTAAAATCCGGTTGGCCAGTTTATTTAACTGGCTTGGTTTAAAACGTGCAATTTCAACTATGTCTGTGCCTAATCCGATAATCGCCATTTAACGCATCCTGTTATTGGTGTTTAAACGCTGGCTAAACGCGCTTCCTGCATTAACGCGCGCATATCGCTCACCGCTTTTGATAAACCATCAATTGCCGCACGGGCAATAATCGCATGGCCAATATTCAATTCAATTAACTGAGGGATCGCAGCAATTGGTTTTACATTATGATAATGCAAACCATGTCCAGCATTTACTTTTAAACCGATTGAATCAGCATAAGCAGCTGCTTTAGCAATGCGCTCTAATTCAACTTCAGCTTCGGCTTCGGTTTCTGCGTCAGCATAACAGCCGGTATGTAGCTCAATAAAAGTCGCACCCGATTTTTTAGCTGCATCAATTTGCAAATTATCCGCATCAATAAATAACGAAACCTGAGTACCACCCGCGGTAATCCGCTCAACTGCAGTGATCATTTTATCAAGCTGACCCGCTACATCTAAACCGCCTTCAGTTGTCAGCTCTTCACGTTTTTCCGGTACTAAACAACAAAATGCAGGTTTAATTTTCTCTGCCAGTTGGATCATTTCTTCGGTCACCGCCATTTCAAGATTCATCCGCGTTTGAATGGTTCTGGCTAACACTTCTACATCTCTGTCTTGAATGTGGCGTCGGTCTTCGCGTAAATGAATGGTAATGCCATCAGCTCCAGCATGTTCAGCAACTGCCGCTGCATGAATGGGATCAGGGTAGCTGGTTCCACGCGCCTGACGAATCGTTGCAATATGATCAATATTGACACCCAATAAAATATCTTTCATGGTTTATCTCTTATACTTTAGCTGATAACAATTGTGCGCTTTAAGCGCCACGTTTAAATAAACTTCGGCTTTTTAACGGTCGCCCGGCTAATAAAATATCGAGCCACCAGCGCATAAATAATTTGGTTTGTTTTAGCGTTTGCTGATCTTGCCAGTCTCGCCGACCAATTGCTTTAACTTGTTTGCCTGTCAGTTTAGGTGAAGTTAAGTGCGAATACAAAGCGGCAGGAAACCAGCCGGTTTCAGGGTCAAATCCATATAATGTTTGATCAATTAAACGCTCATTTGTCTCAGCACAATGAAAATAATCGGGTGCTAAACCTAGCTCGTTAATCAGATCTAATTCAAAATTACGTAAACAAGGTTCTAGTTGAGCGCTTTCGTCAAGCAGTTGGCTAATACAGGCTAAATACCAGTTTACACATTCTTGCGGTTGCAACACCTGATGCAATAGCTTTGCAATTAATTCGTTAATATACAAACCGCTATACAAGCGTGGACCAGTTAAAGTATCCAGCCTAGTAAGCAGTTCACTGCTGCGCAAAAAAAACAAATCACCCTGAGCTTGCACTGCAGATATTAAATAAAGATTAAAAGGCGTTAATTCATCCTGATTTTTGCTGTGTCGGGCGATAACGGTAATACGCCCGTCTTGCTCGGTTAGCAGTTGGCAAATACGGGTATTTTCCCGATGTGGTTTTGCATGCAAAACCACAGCCCGTTGCAGATTATTCGTCACCATATCCTAAGCTGCGAAGCGCACGCTCATCATCTGCCCAACCAGATTTTACTTTAACAAACAGTTCTAAATATACCCGACAATCCAGCATTTCTTGAATATCCATACGAGCATCACGGCCGATGACTTTAATTTTTTCACCGCCTTTACCAATCACAATTCGTTTTTGCGGTTCGCGGCTCACTAAAATTGCCGCATTAATTTTTAATACCCCATTTGGCTGGTATTTAAATTGCTCAATCTCAACTGCGGTATCGTAAGGCAGTTCATCACCCGTATTACGCATCAATTTTTCACGAATAATTTCACTTACCATAAAACGCGATGAGCGATCCGTAAAATAATCTTCCGGAAAATAATGTTCACACGGCTGTAAATGGCTACGAACAATTTTTTCAAGCGAATCAACTTGTTGTCCCGTTTCGGCAGAAATCGGAATAATGTCTTTAAAATCGTGTTTGGCAGCTAAAAATTGTAAATGCGGTAAAAGCTCAGCTTTTTCTTTTACATTATCAACTTTATTAATCACCAGTATGCAAGGTACGTTAGCTTGTTTGATTCGTTTTAATACCATTTCATCGTCGTCAAACCAGTGTGTACCTTCAACCATAAATAATACCAAGGCAACATCCGCAATTGAGCTGTGTGCTGCACGATTCATTAAGCGGTTGATTGCCCGTTTTTCATCTGAGTGTAAACCCGGTGTATCAACATAAACGGTTTGATACACGCCATCGGTATGAATACCCAGCACACGGTGTCGGGTAGTTTGCGCTTTTTTAGATGTAATACTCACCTTTTGGCCAACCAAACGGTTAACTAAAGTTGATTTACCTACATTTGGTCGCCCAACTATGGCAACAAAACCGCAATATGTATCAGGAGTTGTCATTAAAAAATTAAACCTAAGAAGAAGTTAACTGGTTAAGCATAGCACGTGCTGCTGATTGCTCTGCTTTACGACGGCTCGAACCTTTACCGTGAGTGGTTTTATCTAAGTGTTCAATACAACAACTTACACTAAAGGTTTGCTTATGGTCTTTGCCGGTAATACTGGTTACCTGATATAAAGGTAATTCCTGTTTACGCCCTTGTAACCATTCCTGTAATTGGGTTTTGGCATCTTTTTGTTGCTGGCCCGGTTTTAAGTTTTTTAAGCGCTCGTCATACCAAGCCAAAATAATGCCTTTAATGGTTGGCATATCAGAGTCTAAATAAATAGCGCCTATAATTGCCTCAACTGCATCCTCTAAAATAGAAGTACGTCTGTGGCCACCACTTTTTAGTTCACCCGGTCCTAATGTTAAATACTCGCTAATTGCAAAGCTTTGCGCTAACTCAACCAGAGTTTCTCCTCTGACTAAAGTTGAACGCATCCGGCTCAAATCGCCCTCTTTGCATTTAGGAAACTGTTTGTATAATCGCTCGGCTATCACAAAACTTAAAATTGAATCACCTAAAAACTCTAACCTTTCGTTATGTACACTTTTAGCACTACGATGAGTTAACGCTTGTTCTAATAGTTCTTCATTATTAAATTGATAACCGAGTGATTTAGATAATTTGTTTAATGGATTAATCATCTTCGCTTACTTCACTCGCGCCCGGAATACCACCGATACGGTTAAAACGGATATTAGTTGGCACCCAGCTTGGTAACCAGTCTGATTCATCCCGCTCAAATTCAAAACTCATCCAGATGAATACCGCTTTACCAACCAAATTTTCTTCAGGTACAAATCCCCAAAAACGGCTGTCGGTAGAGTTATCTCGGTTATCACCTAGTGCAAAATAATGGCCTTCTGGTACAACCCATTCATCATTGCGACTGGTTGCACTTTGTCTAAAGTATCTTGGCGACATATCTGGCATTCTGAAATTTAATAGAACGTCGTGTTTAACACCACCTAAGTCTTCAACATATCTGTCTAACGAGTATGGACCTTGGGTAAATTCACCACGTTTAACTAAAGTTTTTTTCATTTCCTGAAATTGCTTATCGCATTCGGTTCCGTCCTGACAGGCCGGTAAAATATATAAATATTTATTGCGATAAATAATTCTGTCGCCCGGTAAACCAACAATACGTTTAATGTAATCTAAACGAATATCTTCTGGGTATTTAAACACAGCGACATCGCCACGTTTAGGTTTGTTGGTTTCAACTAAAATATTATTAGCAACTGGATTACGAATACCATAATCAAATTTTTGTACCAGAATAAAATCACCCACCAATAAGGTTGGCATCATAGATCCTGACGGAATTTGAAAAGGCTCATATAAAAACGAACGCAATACAAAAACAAATGCAATTACCGGAAAAACCGACTGAGAAAACTCAGCAATAGGCCCTTGCGCCAGTATTTTTTGCTGAGTATCTTGATCAAAATCCGTTTTGGCATCGGTTTGAGCAGCCGCTAATTTTTGCTCGCGTTTGGGCGCTAAAACATAGGCGTCAACTAACCAGATTAAGCCTGTTGCCAGAGTCACCACAAACAACATAATTGAAAAATAGCTGGCCATAAAATTTCCTATAATTTGAATACAAGTTTATTTTTAATTTATTTTCCAAGTTTCAAAACAGCTAAAAACGCTTCTTGCGGTACTTCAACATTACCTAATTGCTTCATGCGTTTTTTACCCTCTTTTTGTTTTTGGAGTAATTTTTTCTTACGCGATACGTCACCGCCATAACATTTAGCGATTACGTTTTTACGTAATTGTTTAACTGTGGTACGGGCAATAACGTGTGCACCAATGGTTGCCTGAATCGCAATATCAAACATTTGTCTTGGAATAAGCTCTTTTAATTTTTCAGCCATTTCACGACCACGATATTGTGACTGATCTCTGTGTGTGATTAGTGCCAACGCATCAACCCTTTCACCGTTAATCAAAATATCGACCCTAACCATGTCAGACAGTTCAAATTTTTTGAAATTATAATCCAACGACGCATAACCACGGCTGGTTGATTTTAAGCGGTCGAAAAAGTCCAATACTACTTCAGCCATTGGAATTTCGTATACCACACTCACCTGATTACCGTGATAGCTCATATTTTTTTGCACACCGCGTTTTTCAACGCATAAAGTAATCACGTTACCTAAATGTTCTTGCGGCACTAAAATATTACACTCGGCAATAGGCTCATAAATAGCTTCAATATTGCCAATTGGCGGTAAGGCTGATGGGTTATCAACCATTACAATTTCGCCGTTTTTCTGTTCAACTTTATAAACTACGGTTGGTGCAGAGGTAATTAAATCCAGATCGTATTCACGCTCTAAACGTTCCTGAATAATTTCCATGTGCAGCATACCCAAAAAGCCGCAGCGGAAACCAAAACCTAATGCTGTTGAACTTTCTGGCTCATAAAATAAAGAGGCATCATTTAAGCTTAATTTACCTAAAGCGTCCCGTAAGTCTTCAAAGTCATCTGACGAAATTGGGAAAATACCTGCATAAACCTGTGGTTTAACCTTTTTAAAACCCGGCAACTGTTTATCTGCCGCGCGGCGACTTGTGGTGATAGTATCCCCTACAGGTGCACCTAAAATATCTTTAATCCCAGCAATGACATAACCTACTTCACCGGCTTTTAATACACCCGTTTTGGTTTGTTTAGGGGTAAATATACCAATTTCGTCAATTACGTGTTCCTGACCGGTCGACATTACTTTCATTTTTTCGCCGGTTTTGATCTCACCATGCATAACACGCACAAGTGAAACAACACCTTGGTAGTTGTCAAACCATGAATCTATAATCAGCGCTTGCAAAGGCGCATCTAACTCACCCTGCGGCGGTGGAATTCGATGAACAATAGTTTCTAGTACATCTTCAATACCGATACCGGTTTTAGCAGAGCAGCGCACCGCATCAAGAGCATCAATACCAACAATATCTTCGATTTCTTCAGCGACTCTGTCTGGTTCAGCTTGCGGTAAATCAATTTTATTTAATACCGGAACTACTTCCAGTTCCATTTCAATTGCGGTGTAACAGTTTGCCAGAGTTTGAGCTTCAACCCCCTGACCTGCATCAACAACTAATAGTGCACCTTCACAAGCCGCTAAAGAACGTGATACTTCATAAGTAAAGTCAACGTGGCCTGGTGTGTCGATAAAGTTAAGCTGATAAGTTTCACCGTCTTTTGCTGTATAATTTAGGGTAACACTTTGCGCTTTAATGGTAATACCGCGTTCACGTTCAATATCCATTGAATCTAAAACCTGAGCCGCCATTTCGCGATCAGTTAAACCGCCACAAACTTGAATTAATCTGTCAGATAAAGTGGATTTGCCATGATCGATATGCGCAATAATAGAAAAGTTTCTTATGTTATTGAATGTACTCAATTTTCTCTCTCAGAATTACCGCCATTTTGTAGTTTAGCTACACAAATGGCTACACAAAAATAATTTCTGCTTTCCTGTTTATCACCAGAAATAGCTTAATGTGCGACATTATACTGATTAAAGCTAAACATTAAAGCAAATGATGAAATTAAGACATATTATGACAATATCTATTCTGGCTTATAATTTGCTTTGAATATAACTAAGTGTCTTTGTGATAAAACATTGAAGCACTTACTTTTCTTCAACTGATTCTATCAAACTGCTATAAGGAGCTAAAAATGGATTTAATTCGGATATTATTCGCAATATTGCTACCGCCTGTGGGCGTATTTTTGCAGGTTGGTTTTGCTGGTGCATTCTGGCTGAATATACTACTTACCTTATTAGGATATATCCCCGGAATTATTCATGCGGTCTGGATTATTGCGAGACGTTAGTCGGTAATTTTTACAAATTTAATTGGCAAATTTCACCCTTATTTATCTAAATAATGGTTTTCTAAAAGTGTTACCATTGTTTGTACTGGTAACACTTTATTGTTTTTATTTATGTAAAAACTAAGCTTTCTTTTTCTTAGCAAGCCATTTAGCGACATCATTTCCTAATGTATTTACACACCGATGCAAAACAGAACATGAGCCTTTAAAACCGCCTAAAAAGCCACCGCCTGAGTTTCTACTATGTTTAAAAGTATCAACAAGCTGACCGTTTTGGTACAATTCAGCAGTAATAGAAACCATTTTTCGATGTCCAATAAAAGCATTGCCTGAGCTTACTGCATTAGTAATTTGAAGCTTCAAAGATTCACCATTGTTTGCAAATTCATCTGCACTTTTCAGTTCGACATTAAAGCCATTTTCTTTTAAATATTTAGAAGTTGATTCTGAAAATTGATTGCCTAGCTCAGTACACTCAGCGATTACATTCGCCTGAATTATGTTTTCATCATAATATGGCGCAGAAGCCGTTACTTCAATTGCCATTTCCTCTGCCAATACAACTGTTGAAAACAGTGTCGCTAATATCAGTGTTATACATGCCTTGTTATTCATTAAATTCTCCTATTAATAATTATTAGCCGATCAAAATAGCTAATCTGCTGAATTATATATATTAATTTAAGAGGGTAAAAGGTAAATCACATCGACATTAAACTAGCAGGCAGGTAATTATGATTAATATACTTGAAGATTAAAAAGCAAACCATATAATAAGCATTACTTACTATATGGTTTACTTATGAAAAATTTAAAAGATAATTTAGGTTATTTATTAACTGACACCACCCGCCAACTTCATCGGGTGGCAGAAAAACAATTTGAGCAACAAGGCATGACATTAGCGCAAGCTCGGGTTTTACGCTATGTGTCAGCATCTCAGGGGATTCGTCAGGTTGAGCTAGCTCAGCTTTTAGATATTGCGCCAATTACTTTGGGGCGACAGATTGATGCACTTGAGCAAGCCGGTTTAATTGAACGCCGCGCCGACAGTAAAGACAGACGCGCTTATTTAATTTATTTAACAGATAAAGCGTCGTTAAATTTACAGCAAATTGAACAAATCACTCAAACAATCCGCTCAAAAGCGCTTGCAGGTTTAAGTGTGGAGCAAACCGAGTTATTAACTATGGCTTTGCAGCAAATGCGAGTCAATCTAACCAAGTTATAAGTTTTATAAGCAAACTATTTGATTGCTTGAGGTTAAACATAAATGACGTCTTTATTTAAAAACAGAGCGGTTTTAATGCTGGGGGTACCTCTGATCTTAGTGGTTATCATCGGCTATATTTATTTATCCGGCGGCCACAGCGTATCAACTGATAATGCTTATGTAAAAGCAAATAAACTGGCGATTAGTGCGTTAGTGAGTGGTGCAATTGTTGATACTTATGTAACTGAAAATCAATTAGTTACCACTGGGCAGCCCCTGTTTTCGATTGATTCAAAACCGTATGAAATTGAGAAAGCCAAAGCAGAAGCTGGTTTAGCTAAAGTCAAAACCGATTTATTGGCACTAAAGGCCAGCTATCAGGAAAAGCTAGCCGATATTGAGCTTGCCCAGAAAAAGTACGAATACGCGGTAAAAGATGAACAGCGCCTTGCCAAATTAAATAGTCAGCAGCTTATTTCTCAAACTCAATATGAGCAAGCACAAGAAGATGTGGATATTCAAAAGCAAAGTATCAAAGTTTTAAAGCAGGATTTAACCCGAATTTCGGCACTATTGGCAGATCAGCCTCAAGCCGAGCTAAATCAATACCCTGATTATTTAGCTAAACAAGCTGAACTTGAGCAAGCCGAGCTGAATTTGTCCCGCTGTGTGGTTAAAGCCAGTGTGAATGGTGTTGTGAGTTTACCGCCAGAAGTTGGCCAGTTTGTCGCCACCGGCAAATCTGCGATGACATTAGTTACCACCGAAGATTTATGGGTTGAGGCTAACTTTACCGAAAAAGAATTAACTCATGTGCATCCGGGACAAAGCGTTACAATTCATGTCGATACATTTCCTGATTTTGTCTGGCAAGGTAAAGTTGAAAGTTTAAGTCCAGCAACACAGTCTGAATATTCGTTATTACCAGCTCAAAATGCAACCGGTAACTGGGTTAAAATCGCCCAGCGAGTGCCGGTTAGAATTAAACTAGAGCAGCATCAAACCGCACCTCGTTTATTAGCTGGATTAAGCTCGGTTGTTGAAATTGAAACCGGCGTAAAACGTCAGTTATTCGGGTTCACATTATAACTTTATGAGTCAACCAAATAGTTCTGCTTCGCATACTGGCTTGGTGACAATATCTGTCATGCTGGCCACCATTATGCAGGCACTTGACACCACTATTGCTAATGTTGCCCTGCCTCACATGCAAGGCTCTGTGGGGGCAACTCAAGATCAAATATCTTGGGTTTTAACCTCATATATAGTTGCAGCTGCGATTTGTATGCCATTAACTGGATTTTTAACTGCCAGATTTGGACGCAAACGTATTTTTTTAATTGCAGTGACCGGCTTTACTCTGGCTTCGATGCTATGTGGCGCTGCGCAATCACTTAATCAAATTGTTTTATTTAGGCTGCTGCAAGGCGTATTTGGCGCAAGTTTAGTGCCTTTGTCCCAGTCAGTTTTGCTGGATACTTACCCCAAAGAGCAACATGCAAAAGCGATGGCTTTATGGGGAATGGGGGTTATGGTCGGTCCTATTTTAGGGCCGTCTTTGGGCGGATGGTTAACCGAGTATTATAACTGGCGCTGGGTTTTTTATATTAATATTCCATTTGGTTTATTAGCTTGGTTTGGGTTAAACCGGTTTGTAGCCGAAACACCTAAATCGAATCAACTAAAATTCGATTGGTTAGGTTTTCTATTGCTAACTATCGCCATTGGTTCACTGCAACTGATGTTAGACCGAGGTGAATTATTAAACTGGTTTTCAAGCCCAGAAATTATGACTGAAGCGGTTATTTCTGCACTGGCTTTTTATTTGTTTATTGTTCACATCACTACCAGTCAGGCGCCTTTTTTAGAGCCCGGTTTATTTAAAGACAAAAACTTTGCAGCCGGATTATTATTAATTTTTGTGATTGGCATTGTGCTGCTTGCCACCATGGCTTTATTGCCGCCGATGATGCAGCATTTAATGGGTTATCCAGTGTTAGATGTTGGACTTATTTTAGCGCCGCGCGGATTTGGAACTATGTTTGCCATGATGTTAGTGGGCAGATTATCCGGCAAATTTGATCCACGTTATAAAATATTATTTGGCCTAATTCTGACCAGCTTTTCATTATGGCAAGTGAGTACATTTACACAAGATACAGCCGCATCCGACATTATTTTAAATGGGATAATTCAAGGCATTGGATTAGGGTTTGCATTTGTCCCTTTATCTGCAATTTCGTTTTCGACCTTAGCGCCGCAATATAGAAACCACGGTACAGCCTTATTTAGTTTGGTCAGAAATATTGGCAGCAGTATTGGAATTTCTATTGTGATGGCATATTTGGCTCAACATACACAAATGAATCATGCCGCATTTGCCGGATTTATTGAGCAGGATAATGTTGCACTAAAACAGGCAGTAGATGCCGGATTATACGATTTAGATTCAGCCGCCAGTTTGTTAACTCTGAATAACCAAATAAATCAGCAAGCGAGTTTATTGGCTTATTTGCAGGATTTTAAACTAATGATGTGGATTACTTTATGTGCAATCCCACTGCTGGTATTATTAAAAAACCCATTAAAAAAGCCCGCTTAAAATAAGCGGGCTTTCAGGTAAATCATTGAACCTTAAATCGAGACAACAGGTTATTTTTCGATACAAACAAAAGAGCTGGCTTTAATTTCTTCAACCACATAGGGCAACATACTATGCTGATTAAGCTTATGACTTAATTTTTTAGCCAGCATAAATCCCAGCCAACCAAACAAACCAGCAGCCAATAAGTTTATTAATTCCACACTCAATATATTTTGAGTTAATACCAGTGCCAGCATAAAAAAAGCCAGTGGCATGCCATACAATAATAAAGAACCTAATACGATACTTTGTTCGGGCACAGCAATGGTTACCATAGTTTGTTCGGTAACCGGATGTCTGCATTCAACCAGCACTTGATTGGTTTTAGGCGCAAGCGTTTTGGCAACCAAACCTGTTCCGCAATCAGAATTATGCTGACAAGCATTACAGCTGGTTTTAATTTGAGTTTCTACCCAGATTAAATCTGCATTATGGCGTTTTAATACTTTAGCCTGCTCGTATAACATTGGTTAATCCCAGCGAATCGAACCAATCAGCTTTTCAGCCGTTGGTAATGGCACTTTACCAATAACTGTCACTTCGGCCTGATTAATTTGTTTTGTTAAGTAGCTGTTGGCACCAGAGCTTAACGCAGTCGCCGCAATGGTTTCATCTGTATCTAATCGTCTTAAATAAACAGAAAACCACACAACACCATCTGATAACATCACATAATCCACCAGATTTTTACTGCCAAATAAATAATGTCGATCAACTTTTACAGGCTCAAAACCAGCCGGAATCCAAGTAATTTGCCAATCAACAGCACTCATTGGTGCACTGTTTTTAATGGTAAATGCTTCCGGTAATTCTGCTTGATGAATTTCCTGTAAAATTTCACTGGGTTCATTAGTCACTTGTAAATGCGATACTTGCAACTGCTCTAAAATTTCATTGTTTTTATTCACAATCGCCGATTTTAACAATAAACCAGTATCTTCATGTAACCAAAGCCAATAATCATAACGCGCAGCATCTCTTGCCAATACTCTAATTAATCTGGCTGGCAATCCGGCGACCCGGCTTTTACCCATTAAATGAAAATCATAACTTTGTTCTACATGGCTAATATCGGTACGTAAAATTTCAGGTAACGGACCATGTGAAACCGTATCTTTAATACTGTATGCGGCCTGCTCCGGTTGTAAGTATGTCAACGTATCACCTTTGCGAATAAGCTGCTGACCCGGACCATTAAGCGCGGTTAAAATTTCTCTTTCTTGCTCCTCAATCGTGCCATGAAACCAGCGCCACGGCTCTGCTTTGTCATTATGAACAATCACAAACGACATTTCATAGTTGAGGGTTTTAGTTGCCTGATTCATCTTAATTAACCAGGCTTTGGCATCATTTTGTGCCCAAACCGGGCTAGTCAGAAAAAAAACAAAAAACGTTATGTATTTTCCTAACCAGCTCAATTTAGCTGTGAGTGAGGAAGAAAGATTAATTGGCTGGAACTTTAACTTTTTCAGGTTGACCATCCTCTACTGATTCTGTCGGATTATACTGACGCGTTTTTAACTGCTGAGCATGATCCATAATATACGCGTTAATCCTTTGTCTTTGAAGTGCAGCTTCGCTTGAAGTCATACTTGGATAAGCTTCAACCTGTTGCATGCTCACCGGATCTAACGAACCACCAATCGGGAAAGTTTGTAACACTGGCTGAGGCACATGCACTTGCTGTTCTTCGGACTGAAAACCAACCACTAGAGCCGCCGCAAAAGAAGCCGCTAGCCCATACTGCATTGCAGGTCTGAATAAACTAATCACTTTAGCATTTTTAGTTTTATCAACTGCTTTGTCAGTCTCATTGTTGGCGGTATGTTTAGCATTAGGCGCTAGTACCACCGGCTCTTTATCAATTGCTTGCGCAATTTTATCTGCAATATCAAAATTGAGCTGCGCAGGTAATTCATTACGCATTGCATCACCAATTAAATGGTAACGCCCAAAACATTCGACCAGTTTTGGATCCTGCTTTAGTTTATCGAACGTTTTGCCGCCATCTGGTTGGCCATCCATAAAAGCAGAAATGTTTTCTTTGATTTTTGAACTCATACTCACTTCACTTAATTAGTCGAATAAAATTTAAATGTTTATGCTCTGTTTAGTAAAGGCTGCAAATTATTATCTATTGCTTCCCTTGCTCTAAAAATACGTGATCTCACCGTACCAACCGGGCAATCCATAATGTCTGCTATTTCTTCATAACTCATGCCATCCATTTCGCGCAGCGTAATTGCTGTTTTTAAATCGTCCGGTAAATTATCAATTGAGCTAAAAATAACGCGTTTAACTTCATCAGACATCATTAAACTTTCTGGTGAAGAGTTTTCACGTAGCGCATCTGCACTATCAATAAATTCAGCTTCGCCCACATCAATATCGTTAACAGCAACTTTACGAGCCTGCGAGGCAATGTAATTTTTAGCGCTGTTAACAGAAATTCGGTACAGCCAGGTATAAAACGCACTTTCACCACGAAATCCGGGTAAAGCACGGTAAGCTTTAATAAAAGCCTCCTGCACTACATCAGCAACGTCTCCCGGGTGTTTTACATAGCGAGCAACTAAATTAGTTACCTTATGCTGATACTTTTGTACCAACAAATTAAAGGCCTGTTTGTCACCACGCTGAACACGCTCAACCAGCTGCTGGTCGCTAACATCTAAGTTCATCTAGGTATGTGCTCCTGATTTGCAACATTATTTTGCATCGTATTATACTCTGTCCCAGTTATTTATGCGTTTAAAAACAATATTCAGCGCTTTAATCTGGGTTATTTGTAATTAATAGACTATTTAATACATAAAAAGTTCTAAAAAATAAAATTAAATGTAAAAATAGCGGAATTATTTCAAGTTTTGTTTAATCACCGAGCCATTATCAAATGAGTAATAACCAAGTTGAACATACCTGCGACGTTTTAGTAATTGGCGCTGGCGCAGCCGGACTCACTCTCGCTTTAAGACTCGCTGACAGTGCCAATGTTATAGTTCTTAGTAAGTCAAAACTGAAAGAAGGTTCAACTTATTATGCTCAAGGTGGTATTGCCGCCGTTTTTGATGAAACAGACAGCATTGAATCACACGTCCAAGACACTTTAATTGCAGGCGCAGGTTTATGTGACGAAACCGCCGTTAGAGTGACAGCCGAAAACGCCCGCTCTAGTTTAGAAACACTCATTAGTTACGGTGTCCCTTTTGATACTGTAACTAATTCAGACGGTGAAGAGCATTACCATCTAACCCGCGAAGGCGGCCACAGCCACAGGCGCATTTTGCATGCTGCGGATGCAACCGGAAAAGCAGTACAAAAAACGCTGATAAGAAGCGCACAAAGCCACCCAAATATTCATATTTATGAACGTTATAATGCGGTTGATTTAATTACTTCAAAAACCACCAAACAAAGTGGAAAGCGAGTTTATGGCGCTTATGTCTGGAACCGGAACGAAGAGCAGGTTGAAGTAGTAAAAGCCGCCAAAGTGATTTTAGCAACCGGCGGTGCAAGTAAAGTTTATCAGTACACCTCCAATCCAGATATTGCCAGCGGTGACGGTATTGCAATGGCATGGCGCGCAGGCTGTCGGGTAGCCAATATGGAATTTAACCAATTTCACCCAACCTGTTTATTTCATCCTGATGCGCGTAATTTTTTATTAACCGAAGCGCTACGCGGTGAAGGGGCTTATTTACGTCGCCCAGATGGCACGCGTTTTATGCCAGACTTTGATGAAAGAGCTGAACTTGCCCCGCGTGATATTGTTGCCCGTGCTATCGACTACGAAATGAAGCGCCTTGGCGCTGATTGCATGTACTTAGATATTAGTCACAAGCCTAAAGCATTTATTAAACAGCATTTTCCGAATATTTATAAACGCTGCAAACAATACGGGATTAAAATTCATAAACAACCGATTCCTGTTGTGCCTGCTGCGCATTATACCTGCGGCGGCGTAATGACCAATATGCAAGGACAAACCGATTTAGACGGTTTATATGCCATTGGTGAAGTTGCGTATACCGGTTTACACGGTGCAAACCGCATGGCAAGTAACTCGTTACTGGAATGTCTGGTTTTTGCCGAAGCTGCTGCCAAACATATTTTGGCAACACCACTTAATCAAATTGATTTTCCGAGCATGCCCGCGTGGGATGAAAGTCAGGTTTCTAATTCAGATGAAGAAGTAGTTATTCAGCATAACTGGCACGAGCTGAGACTATTAATGTGGGATTATGTTGGCATTGTCCGCACCAATAAACGACTAGAGCGCGCAATGCGCAGAATCGAATTATTGCAACAGGAAGTACGGGAATATTACGCACATTTTAAAGTATCTAACAATCTATTAGAGCTGAGAAACTTGCTTGATGTCGCTGAGTTAATTGTGCGCTGCGCTATGTCCAGACAAGAAAGCCGTGGCTTGCACTATAACCTTGACTATCCGCAACAGGAAGAAAATCCAAAACCCAGCATTTTAACACCGGACGCTTTTAAATAATTTGTAGTTTTGGATTAGCCAAATCTGTCTGACACAACAGGCAGATTGGCACTATATGCTGATACTTAACTTTGTTTTCTAAAAGCTCTGTTGTGTTGCTTTAAATAACGCCTTAACTGGCTCTTTTGGGTTTGATTTAGCATATCGGGTGATAAAATCAGCTTGAATTTTTTGGGCGCCAGCATTTCATTACTCAGATTTAAATAAAACCAGTCACCAAAATAAAAGCTGTGCCACAAAACCGAATACTGTACACCATCTAACAAACAGCCATTATCATCGGTAAACTGCAATATTTTGGGCATAGATTGGCTATATTGAGTAATTATAATTTGACCAATATAAAATGCTGTTCCCGCATTTAGCAGCAATAATAAAGCAGCCATCAGAGTTTCAACAGGCCAAAGTATTAACAAAGTTAATAGCCACCAGCAAAATAAAATGCCCCGAATGACCCAAGGCCATTGCTGGCTTGTTTTCAAAGAAACTCTCAACATTCTGTTTTTCTGCTATTTCTCTGATTATAAGCGGGATAATTAACTAACAATTGCTCCGTTGAGTAAATGTATTTTTTTAATAAGCGCAGCTAACTCTAAATCGGTGCATGCTTGATGCCCCATAAACCATGCATATAAATCGGGATCATCGGCGTTTAATAAACGTTGAAAAGTCACTTGCTCGGCTTCAGTTAATTCTGAATAATGGTTTTCAACAAACGGCATTAAAATCACATCAAGTTCTAACATGCCGCGGCGGCATGCCCACTTTAATCTGGATAGGTTTTCCATATCAAACTTACACTTATATAAAAAAATACATAATGATAAATAGCATAGCGTAAAGCAAGCTATCAAAATAAATAAAAACTATTTATTCCCAAAATGACGGTATATTTTGTACCGCCCGATTTGCTACACTAACCCTATTAACAATCGTCTTTTAATCTTTCGATTTAGGTATTTTTATAAGCATGTCTATTTTTCATATCAGCTTGGCAAACTGGCAAGCCATTTCAATTAAAGGGCAAGATCAAAAAACCTACCTGAACAGTCAAGTCACTTGTGATGTCACCAGCTTGGCTGAAAATCAGGCCAGCTTTGGCACACATTGTGACGCTAAAGGTAAAACCTGGGCACTATTTTATTTAATGCCTGTTGAACAAGAGTTGCTGTTATTTCAAAAAACATCCAGCCTAGCTGGCTGCGCGACCGCACTGAAAAAATTTGGGGTATTCTCAAAAGTTGAAATTGCAGAAACGGCCAGCCATTGGCAAATTAGCGCATTACAGGGCGATAATTTAACTGACTGGCTGAATCAACAATCCCAAATACAGCCGCAACTGCATTTAATGCAACCATTTTTAAATGGCCATATTTGTTTAATCAGTGAAAATTTAGCGCTGTATATTCAAGCTGGCGATGCAGAGTATCCAGATCAGATTAAGCAGCTTGAGTCATTAAACGATAATTATTTTGATGCGCAGGTTGCTACAAATGTATGGCCGTTTATTGAAGCTCAGCATCAAAGCGAATATGTTCCGCAAATGCTAAATGCTCATGCATTAGGCGCAATCAGCTTTAAAAAAGGCTGCTACATGGGGCAAGAAACCGTTGCCAGAATGCGCTATTTAGGTAAAAACAAACGAGCCAGTTTTGGCTTTACCAGCGATACACAAATAGAAACCGGCACCACGCTAGAAGCACAAGTTGGTTCCGGCTGGCGACGTGCAGGCGAAGTCATTTTAACCACTCAGGTTGAGCAAAAAACTTATGGTATTGCGGTTTTAGCAAGTGATACCGACACCACCATCACACTTAGAGTAAAAGATGATAGTAGCAAAACGGTGCAACTGTCCGCTCTGCCTTACTCACTGGAATATGAGGAAAGTAAATGAAAATAGCAGCAAATACCGTTGTTTCAATGCACTACCAAGTAAAAAATAACGAAAATGAAGTATTAGACTCTTCAGAAGGTAAAAATCCACTGGTTTTTATTCACGGTCTAGGCTTTTTGATTCCGGGTCTTGAAAAAGAACTGTTAGAAAAAACAGCTGGCGATACGTTTTCTTGTACCATTGAACCTGTAAATGCCTATGGTGAGCGCCATGAAGGTTTAGTTCAAAGATTACCAATTGAAGTTTTTGATAATATTGAAGAAATTCATGAAGGTATGCAATTAAGAGCAGACACAGATCAAGGCGAGCAGTCTATTTTTATTACTAAAATCGAAGACGAATTTGTTACGGTTGACGGTAATCACCCACTTGCAGGTATTGAATTAACTTTTGATGTTGAAGTAGTAGAAGTACGTGAAGCAACACCAGAAGAACTTGCCCACGGCCATGTTCATTCACCAGGTGGATGTGGACATCAACATTAATTAACACTTTTTAGTTAATTTAGGTTTTATCTATTTAATCTCAGATTCTCTCAAATTTGTAGACATTCGTTTTTGAGAGCCTGAGATTATTTATTAAGCTGTTTTAATTTATTTTCAATCAGCGGATCATCCGGTACTAATTGCTGAGCTACTTCCAATAACTGAATAGCATCCTGCGGGTGTTCATCCTGATGTTTAATCGCAATATCAATTAAAGGTTGAATATCAATTTGAGCTTGATGCTCCTGCACATGAGCTTCTTTTTCTTCGATTAAAATTTGATGCGCTTTACTTAACAAATCTAACCTGTGAGCTGAGCTGGCATTCGCTTTATTCAGCCTGCGGTAATAATCTTCTTTAAAACGTAACGTTTTGGTTTGCAAACGAAACTGAACAATATCGATTTGTTGATGGCGAATAAAGTCAATTGCAACCTGCTTATAAAAACCAAATTTATTTAAATAAGTGGCATGTGTACCATGACCCATACCAAACACCCGCAAATGTGTTAATTGTGAATAACGTTTAGCATGTTGGCGATCAATAGGGTTAGTTGGGTCATAAATTATATAGCCTTTAGCCTCGCCTAAATCTAAATCGTGATAATCGCCCTGCCAGTCAAATTTTTGCGCTATATCTGTACTCGAACGCGTATCCCAAGGTGCTTTATCTTTATTTTTTGTGCTAACCGGATGAAACAACAATACTTGATTTAACTTCAGCAAATTCGCAAATGCGCCCACACCAAATCCACCACGGCTAAGCCCATAACCTAATTTTTGCTTAAAAGGGGTTAACAAAGGTGATAACTGCTCAAGATAAAAAATTAAATTTCGGCTACGAAACCAATTACTAATACCCAAATGCTGAAAAGCGATAATATTTACGTTTTGTTTTTGCGCTAAGCGATAACCCCAGGGTTCAAAATCATCGTGCAAATCATGTTCCTGCACATTAGTTCCAGCCGGAGAAAAAGTAAAAAGCAAAGGTTTATTCAGGTCAACAAAATGATATTTAACAAATACA
The DNA here is from genome assembly GCF_025515275.1 of Catenovulum sp. 2E275. GTDB lineage: Bacteria > Pseudomonadota > Gammaproteobacteria > Enterobacterales > Alteromonadaceae > Catenovulum. Next base: position 60,489 of record NZ_JAOPFU010000016.1, on the reverse strand, counting down.
TCGTCTAATAAATCATCTCCGCTTATAGGCAAACGTGCTTGCTGCTCCTCAGACGAAAGTGTTAACCACTCATCTAACCAGTACAATAATTTCATTTAACTCCCCTTAACTCAGCGCTTGATTGTATCAAACCTGCACAGGTAAAAGAAATTACATCGGTTGCAGGCAAACTATTAATCGGCCTAATGCAAACAACACTTTTTATATTTTTTACCACTCCCACAAGGGCAAGGATCGTTTCGTCCAACTTTAGTCAAACTACTTACCGGCACGCTATTTTCCATAATAAAATCTTCATCAAAAATAGTATTAGCAAACGGATTATTTTCACCAAGCAGGCGTCTCATTTCTTCTTCGACACTCGCTTCAGAGAGAGTCGCTCCTTCGTCTTTCATTCCCCAAGATTCAAAGGTTTCAACTAAATTAAAATCAGCCTGAATAAAGCCCAACTCAATTTGTTTAAGCCCGTCGGTATCATCCCAAGCTTTAATTTCAGCTAATGATGCTCTGTCTTCATCAAAGACTTTTTTATTACACAACGCAATAAATTCATTTTTAAATTCATTAATCTGATAATCGATACAGGAAGTAGCCAGCACGCTCATTAAAAAATTATGCGTGATACCGGTTGAAATCAAAAATGTATTTTTCCAAAGAGAAATATAGTCAACCAACTGCGCTCTTGATACTACACCCGCTTCAAATTGAGCAAATACCACCTCAATGGCCGAGCCTTTACTATACATTGCCAGATGATCGCCCAAAATAAAATCAGATAAAACTTCAGGATTACCATCCGCCAAAATATAAAATAAACTAGGTACTAATTCAGTCAATGTATCGCCAAATACAGATTCGATAGGGGTTAAAAAAGTATCCTGACAAGCAAATAGCTCTAAAACTTTATCCAACGCAGGTGTATATTTAAGCTCAGCTAACAAAAAAGTACCGTAAAACAAGATATTTTGTCGCTCGGCCGAAAGTGACGCAGGCTCAGCAATAAACTCATCAATCACCTTAACTAACTCAGGATAAAACAAGGCCCAATTTGCTTTTGCCGCCTCAATCCCCGCCAGCGGTAATTCATTATCGTCCGCCTGTGTAAAAGCAGCTAAAATTTGTTCTACATTCATTTCAAAAACCTAGCGTTCAAATAAAGTTATATGGCTAACAGCCAAATTTGGCTTAGTTTACTGATGGAATAAATAGGTAACAACTTTAAATTTGGTATAATAAATATTATTAAATAGATATAAACGGCTGCCTTATATAGATAAGTTTTGTCTAAGATACATATAAAATAAAAAAGCCTCACAAAAATGAGGCTTTTTATCTCAATAAGCAAATTTGTTATTTCTGTTTTCGTAAACGACCCGCTAAGATTAACCCAACTAGAAACAATGCAAAATGAGTTGGCTCCGGCACTTGAGTAATAACACTCGCTGAAGCTGGCGTTATTTGTGCAAAGTTATAGCTTTCATCCAGCGCAAAATTATATAACTCATTTGTCTGTACTGTGATGGACGAAATGCCTTCGGTTAGTGCGGTTAGCTCAAATGATGCCAGCATTAAATTGCCGCTAAATAGATTGTTAAATGACAAAAAAGTTAAACCAGCTCCGGTTGGATTTGCTTCAAAAGCAAATATATTATCAAAGCCATCGTTAGGTAAATCAGTTAATATATTGGAACTGTTTAAGCTAAATAAGCTGGTATCAAACAAAATATCTAGATCAATTGTATCTACAGAGTCATCAAAATCAGCGATTAAAGACGCTGTTATAGTCTCTCCAACGGATAAGTTTGTATTATCTAATTCTATTTTTATTAAATTAGCCTGCGCCTGATAAACCACTGCGCATAAACTCAATATTATATATTTTAGTAGCTTCATTTTTATTCTCTCTTTGATGATTTATAAAAGATGATTATTGTGTTTTACACTGATCACGGGTACATAAATCACGCATAACGCGTACATCATGTAAATTAACAACCCCATCATTATTTAAATCAAAGTTTGTACTAACGGCGTCTCGACGAGCGACTGCTCTGGTCATAGCAGTCAAGTCATCACGATCAACATCATTATCTTTATCCCAATCCCCTTTGGTAATCATTTCACCATGCAAGCGGATTTCTGCCATATTGCCCCACCAAAAATTAGGATTATAAATGCGAATATAACGATAAGGCGTTAACGATATATTCGTTAACGTTTGCCAGTCTTGAGTTGCAGTGGCTGATTGTGAAATATCACTCCAAGTTTGATTATCGTCAGAGCCTTGAACTATCGCGCCATTAATCCGAGTGAAATAATTATCTTGTCTGGCCAATAAATTAAGTGCTGAAAATGCAAATTGATTACCTTGTTTAAAATCAAAAGTAATATATGAATTTCGCCCGTCAGAGCCTAAACGAAAATCAGATACAGTGCTGATATCAGCATCTAATAGCGTTTCTACCATAGCTAACGTAATACTCGGATCTGGCCTGCCATGCGTTGTTGAAGGGTCAATAAGATCAACTACTTGGGTTAAATTTTGAATTAAGTTGGTACTATTTATAAGGTATAGCCTTGAAGCATCTGTTGTTGTCGTTTCGGGTTTACCGGTATAACCAGAAGCTGTATTGTAAGCAAGGTTAAATTCAATATACGCAGGCTCAACATGACTTGGTAAAGTTGCTGTTGCTGTCCAGTTGAAGCCGTCAGGGTTAATCACATTTGCAGGCTGCCCTTGAATATTAACCAAAACATTTTCAATTTGCTCCGTTGCTTCAAAATTCAAAGTAACGGTTTCGCCGGTTTTAACCAAACCACTGCTATCAGATTGTTCAGAGCTTAATGTTACCGTTTCAATAACATCAACTGGGCCATAATAAGTACCATGAAATCTCACTTCAGCCATGTTGCCAAACCAACTACTTGAATTGTACAAACGGATATAACGAAATTTTTGAACAAGATCGATATTCAGATTCTGCCAGTTTGTAGTTGGCAGCGCAGCTGAAGATAAAGTTATCCAATTTTGATTATCATCCGAGCCTTGTACAACCGCGCCATTGATCCGCCCATAATAACCATCTTGGCGGGCTAACATATCAACACTGGTTAATTTAAGTCCATTACCGGCACCAAAATCAAAAGTAATATAGCCACCAGCACCATTACCGCCATTTCTGAAATCAGAAGTTGTAGCTGGATCTCCATCAAATAAATATCCGACATTTTGAGTTGTAACCGCTAAGCTCGGACGACCATAAGAAGTCGATGGATCAATTAAATCTACCGCTTTTGCGGCAATATTATGAATAATATCTTCGCCATTAGTAATATACAGATCCGAAATATACGAGATTTCATTAGTCATTGTACTGCCATTTTGTTCAGTATCATATTCAACTGAAATAACTGCATAACCATACTGCGAAACTTGATTGAGTGTTGCAGTTGCGGTCCAATTAATACCATCCTCACTGCTCACAACGGCCTCGACTCCTTGAATAGTCACTTTCATATTGCTGACTATTTCTTTGGCGGTAATTGAAACTGTCACTTCACTGCCTAAAGTGACAAAATTAGTTTCATCGGCAGCAGGAGAACTCATTTCAACACTTGCTAATTTGTTTTCGGTTTCAAAGCGCTGCCCAAAAATTCTTAATTCACCTAACTCCATAATATTTAATATGTTATTACGAAGTGCATCCGGTTGTGGGTTAATCATTTCAAATTTGATATATCGAAATTTTTGTCCGTTAAATTGAGGATCAACCGCTAAAATGGACATTGCATCTTTAAATTCAGATTCACCCGGCGTTAAGCGTACCCAATTTAACGTATCATTAGAGGCATATACCGTAATACCTGCACCACGATCAACAAAATGTAACCGGCTTTGAATACCAAATGATTCAGCAGAAATTTTATAATCCACCCCAAAGTCCAGTGTGTGGAATAAATTCTCACCCCGTAAAAAACCGCCAAAAGTATCATTATCGCCATCCGTTAAAACGGCAATACTACTGCCAAAACTAGATTCCACTATATTGGAAAAATCTAAGCTTCCGTCTGATAGCAGCGGACTGACTAGCTTTAAAGCATTGACTGCATTGGCTAAAGTTACCAATTGCTCACTAAACTCAAGGTCTGTTGCTGAGTCGATAATAGCAAGCGTCGCATCATGTAGAGTTTGAAAGTTTTCTAAACTGGTTTTGGTATAAATTGCATTTTCATCATAACTGGCAACAACAGTCGTAACCGCTTGGTTTCGGTTCGCCGTTACATTAAAACTAACTGGTTGCGCATTTATACTGGTGCCATCACTTGCGATAACAATAAAATCTGTTTCCCCTGGATTGATCGGAGTCCAGCTAAACTGCCCTGTAGCAGAGTCAAAAGTTGCACCTGAGGGTAAGTTTTCGATTCGGTAAGTTAATACATCACCAGCTGATGAATCTGTTGCCGAAAAATCTAAGTTAACCAGTGTATTGGCGACTGTGACATATTGATTAGAATGCTCAATTGAATTAAATGTCATAGGCGATAAAGTTTGCTCAGCTTTAATATTAAAGTGATCAATATCAACAACACTGCCATCGCCGGATAAACTTAAATAAACTAAAGCATAGTTTCCCCAGTTTCCAATTTCATAAGTCGCATATTGCCACTGGCCTGCTGTATCCGGTAAATAAATTTGCTGATAAGGGGTTTTATCTAAATCTGTACTGATAGCTAATTTAGCTGAGCCAAACGAGCGAAATTTAATCCCAATCAATGAATTTGACGGATAAGTCAAATTAACGACAGCGATTTTGCTACCTGCTGGAGTGGTATTCACATGTACGTAAGCGGTATTACTTTCAGTTACAGTTGAGCTATTAGCATCAAATTGCGTATATCTTTGTTCTATTTCAACTAAAGCATCATCTGTTTGTGCTTTGGGTAAATAGGTTGCCCCTTCATTTACGGCTGCTGATGGTATATACAGCCAAAAATCCCCCCCCCCATCAACATTATCCCAAGCATTTTGTAATCCACCAGCATGGTAATGTAATGAAGGTACTCGATTAACAAAAGCTTCAAATAAATAAGGCGCCTGTTGAGATAAATCTACATTGGTTTGATAAGTATAGTAATAATATAAATCCCAAAAGTTTGCAGTTAACAAACGACCACGGTATTGACCCGATAATCTTTGGTATATCCCTGCGACTGTTCCATCATTAAAGATGGAGAATGGAGTGGGTACCCAGTCAGTTTGGTAACCCAACATATAACGCCAAAAATAATCACCCGCAGCTAAAATACGGTTATCTAAAAACTCATAAATGCCCACCGCATCAGAGCCTGTTGATAAAGTACCGTCGATTGGATCAACTTTGGCGTCCTGCGCTAAAAACATACGTGCAATAATTGCCGAATTGTTTAAATCACCCCCACCATGAGCCTGGTCTCGCCCCATTTCAACATGCTGAACAACGGGTGTAGTTAAGGTTTGCCCTGTATTTGCGTTTTTATCGACCAAACGAAACAAACGTTTTATTGAGCCATTAAATCCCTGATTGTTTGCTGTTTGATTTACTGTCATCCATTCTACCGCTTCAGCAAAACGTGCTTGATTTCCGGTAAAAATATAACCCGCCATAGCCCCCATTAGTGGGTATAAATGCTGGTTCATAAACTCATCATTGGTATATTGAAAAGTAGCAATGACCGGATTAATTAAATTATTGGTAAAAGCAGTGGTATCTGCTGCACTCCACTCTAAATCAGGATTTGTTGTGCTGGTATATCTTAAAATCTCAGCTGCAGTAATCATTCTATTCAGTGGAATACCGGTATGAATATGAGCATCCTGAAAATATTCATATTGAACCGGATCCATTTGCGACCAAAGCCGAATAATTGCCATTGCATTAGCTCGATACGCTTGTTCACCCGTCACATAGTACAAGATAGCTTGTGTATAAGCTTTTAAACCATCTGCAATAAACATTGCGTTAAATCCCTGACTATTGAACGCAATACTTTTAGGTACAGTCGGATCTGCTGTACTTTGGTTGCTGGCTGTTACAGTCAAGCCTGCAGAAGGAGATTCTAGCATAGCAAGATAATAGGAATACCAAGGTTCCTGCTGAGCTTCAATTTGAGCTCTTAAATTTTGTAACACAGGTTTCGTTAAACCTATACCTGGGTGCTTAAAGCCCCCAGCATCTGTCGTTTCTGATATTTGCGGCTCATAACTAGTTATAGTCGGTATTTCAGCTGCATTTAATGCCGATAAGGGCAATATAGCGATTAAGAAGGCAGAGCTTGAAACTATTTTAGTTAAAACAGAATATTGCTTTAAAATCTGTTTTAACCGACCACTTGATTTTATCGATAACATAAAAACCTCTATTGTTTTCATATTTATAGTTATTATCAATTCTAAATTAACTAGAGCTGACAAGATTATATGGCTTGAGAATTACCCCAAACCAAATGTTCACGATAACAACTTACGCGATAAATGAATTATACATACTAGAAACAAAAATAAAACAATAAATTTAACCTTAAATTACATGGATATAATTCAATAGGTTAAAGATAAATGGAAGTAATAAGGGGTGGAGATAAGCTAATAATATGGTTCTGAAAATAATGATAGAAAGATGATTTATAAATTTTATAAAAAATGCATAAATATCAGCACATAGCATAGCCATGTGCTGATAAATTCACGGGCATAGACTAAATTGAGCTAAATCAATATTACTTCACTGGTGTTAACATTAACGCCACACCACCGGAGGCTTTTAAGTCAAATTCCAGTTGGCTTGCCTGATTAACAGTTACTTCTTTAATACCAACTTGAGTACGGGTATTAACCGTTTCATCGTCAAAATATATTTTGGCTACATATTCAACACCCGGCTCTAAGAAATCAAAATTAACCGATATTGACCGTGCTTGGGTATTGGTAATACCACCAATAAACCATTTTTCGCCAGACTGACGAGCCGTTACTATATATTCACCCACCTCGCCGGATAAAACATCTGTGTTATCCCAAACCGTTGGTACTTCTGCAAAATATTCAATCTCAGGTTCGTTGTTATAATCTTTCGCACCGTCGTACCAAAATAATGTTTGCAGTGGGCTATACATTACGACAGATAATGCTAACTGGTGAGCATGAGTGGTTTTAATCCGTTCATCATAATAACAAATGGTATAATCACCTTGCCCAGCCAAACCACGAGTAAATGGTAAAACTGTATTATTGGTTGCGTCTGGCATTTCTTCGTTACCGCGTATCCCTTCCACGGTTACAATATTAGGCCAAGTACGCTCTTCACCCGTTAACCTAAACTCATCATGAATATTAACCATTAATTGGTTATCTGCCGCACGTTGAATCGAGTCATGAAGCCATGCTGTCCAGCGGTGCGAACCAACTTGTACAAAACCGTATTTTACCCCTGCTAATCCCCATTCTTTATATTTTGGGAAAATCTCTTTATCTTGAGCAAGTAAGGCTTGTTGATTCACATACACCCAAATACCAACGCCTTTTTCTTTACCATATTTGATAATATTGGGTAAATCTAAATCGATAGAAACGGTTCCAGCATCAGATTCAAACGTAAATGCAGGGCCATACCATTTCCAGTCAAATAATAAGTATTGAATATTATGCTCGGCAGCAAAATCGATCCACGCATAAGCGCCTTCATTAGTGAGTGTCATATCACGTACAATTTTACCGGGCTTGATCCAATCAGTATTCGCTATTTTATTTTCATCGTTTAGATTAAGCAGAATAAAGTTATTTTCAAGTAATTCAGGTGCGGAATCAGCCACCATAACAACACGCCAAGGTGTGCTTGTACCAGTGATAATATCAACCGGATCATGCATTTTAGTGACTATGGTATCGGCTTTATTGTCAGACAGGTCAAACTTAGTTCGTACATAATCAATGACCTTAGCCTCAGCAAGCGCAACATATTTACCATTTGCTAATTCTAGCGTTAATGGTCTTTCGCTGGTAGTTTGCCAGTCTTTTAAAGCTTTCAGTGACGCAGGCCCTTGAGCCCAAGGCATATACCAAGCTTTGGTATGTTCAGGCAGTGAAAACTCTGTGTTTTCAGCCATTATGCGATAGTAAATACCGGTTGGGTTATCCGGAAAAGAATATCTAAAAGCTGCACCTTGATCGTACAGTCTAACATCAATATTCATCATGTAATTTGGATTGTTTTTTTGAATAAACTTTAAAGTTAAGCTTTGATAGTTATCAACATATTCATTTTTTTCACCGTAGACAGGTTGCCAAGTTTGATTATGGCTCGACTCTTCGACACCAACCAGCTCAAGGTTTTCCATCCAAGAGCCTGTTGGCGTATTTTTAATCGCTAATGCCCACTCTGACATGTGGTTATCTAACTCAAGTTCAAATTTTGAATCTTTAATGATCTGCTGACCATTTTTACTAATTTGGTAAAGCGCAGCGGTTTTACCTTGTTCGTTCTCAGTTAAAGTAAAGGTAAATTGCAATGATTTATCCGGTGACGATAACTTTTTTTGCGCTAACACTTTAGTGCTGGCTAAATCCGACTGTTGAGTTGTAGTGCAGGCTGCTAAGCTGAACAGAAAAATAAAAATAACAGCAAATAAGCTTTTCCTGTTAGTTATACAGTTTTTCATTTAAATATCCTCAAAGGCAAAATAAAAAATACACATAATCTGTCCTTAGATTATGTGTATCACTATCGGTTTAAACCTATATTAGCCACCAAAATTGGCGCGTAACGTAATCCCAAAGTTACGTCCGTTTACATAGTATTGGTTTTCAAAATCAGTTACGCCAGAACCAGGTTCACCAACATAACGTGAAGGCGCTTCATCCGTTAAGTTTGATGCACTTAAACTGATTGTATACGTGTCGTTGATCTCATAATTTACAGAGGCATCCAATACACCATAACCTTTCACATAACGGCCATTAATTGGATAATCCGCTACCCCAAATAAGACAAAATCGGAACGATAGGTATAAACTAATCGAGCAGATAAGCCTTCATCTTCATACATAGTAGCAAAGCTATAACTATCATCTGACTGGAAAGCCTGAGGTGTATTCACGACTTTACCATCGCGTCTAATTGGATTGTCAGTTTCAACATGAGTATAAGAGGCTGAAATACCAAAGTTGCTCCAAATACCCGGTAAATCATCAAAGAAAGTTTGACCAGCTAATTCAATCCCTTGAGCATTACCATCATCCGCATTGACGGCGCGAGTCACAAAATATTGGCCATTATTACAACCATTTGCAATAGCACCACTATATGGATCAACCCCTTCAACTGTTTCACAATTACCAACTGCGTTAATAAATCCGCTAATATCTTTGTAGAAAATAGCTGCCGATAAATAAGTTGCCGGGCCAAAATATTTTTCAATCGAGATATCAAAACTATCTGCTTCTAGTGCTTCTAAATCTGGATTCGTACCACTGGCAGTACCGTCAGTTTCATTAGCCAAAACAGTTCGACTTGCATCCAAGTCAGAAAAATTAGGGCGGGTAATGCCTTTCGCATAAGCAAAACGTACTAATAAATCATCCTGTACTTCGCCGGTAATATTTAACGAAGGCAGTACGTTGGTTTCTGAAGTATCGATTGATGTATTGCCCGATGATACTGTGCGATCAGCGGTGACAACCCTAACCCCAAAGTTACCGCGAATGCGGTCATCTAATGAAGATACCGCAAAGTCTGTCATTACATAAGCAGCTAAAGTATCTTCTTCAACATGCTTATTGCTCATTAATGTACGACTTGTTGGGACACCAAATTGACTAAACTCATCACGGAATTTACCACTGGCAATTGCTGCTGGGCTAAAGGTTAAATAACCGCCGGTGTAACCTGCTTCTTTGCGAACCCAATCATTCGGCGCGGTTTCTAACATATCAGCATAATCGGATGCCTCAACTGCATTTGACTGATCCGCTGCCAGACCATTACCGTCTGTCGTTAAGTTAATACCACCATATCGATAATCATAAAATTCTGATTCCTGACTAGCAATTCGGCCACCAAAATGAATGGTACGGAAAAAATCATTATCCAGATAATATTGGAAATCGGTTTGCAGTGCATAACCATTATCATCATACACATTTAGCGCATCTGCACCTGTGCTGGTTAATACAAAATTATCTGCATCCGCTAAGCTCGGCCCTGAAAATGCGATATCGTGTGGAGAGCCTGATAAATCGCGACTAACATCCCAGCTCAATCCCGCCTTTGGATCTAATCTAACATTAAAATTTTCACGGGTTTGATCTGCTTTTACATAAGATAAATCAGTTTGGTTTTTAAGATTATCCGATATATCCCATTCAAAACCCGTTGCTATCATCCAGGTTGTATAAGGTCTGGATTCATGGCCACCTAAAGAGAAAAATGAAGAGTCTAAAAATGTACCGCTTACCAAAGCTTGTTCAGAAATAATGTCATTTGAACCACCATTTGCATTACGGTTAACTAATTGCTCTGTTAAATTGTAATTTTTGGTGACTAAGTTTTGAACTGTACTGCTATCGCTCATAATCATAAAGCGATAGTCCTGATTGTACTTATATTTATTGTAATTACCTTCAATATAAGTTTTTAACTTATCATTAGGTGTCCATTCAAATGCCGCATTATAACCAACCCGTTCACGCTTAATATCTTCTTGGAATACATGCGCATTTTGAGAAATATTGGTCATTAACTCGCTAGAGTCATAATTGGCGGCATCGGCTTCTGAAATACTTTGTAAGTGCCAAACATCAGATTGTCCGGCATACGCTTGATTCGCACCCGATAACGTTAAATATTCAGCACTATCAGCTCTTACAGCACGTTTTAATGACGCACCTCGGTTGCTTGGGGTTGAGTCTGAACGGTTATGAGTTTCTTGAAAGTTAGCAGCAAATAAAAAGCCAGCTTCGCCACCATCGCTTAACTGCCATTTATTTGAATATAAGCCAAATACTTCAGGTTTAACCTCACCAGCAAAATCATTGTAGCGCGCGCCCACGGCAAAACTAATGACTTCACCATCCATATCCAGCGGACGGCGTGTGTGAACATCAATTAAACCACCAATACCACCTTCGATATGTTTAGCCATCGGGTTTTTATAAACATCAATCCCAGAAATCATCCCTGGAATTGCGCCTTCAATATTAAATTCGCGTCCACCCGCAGTAAAATAAGCACGGCCATCTAAACGAGAAGCAGTTTGACCAGACAAACCACGTATTGTTAAACCACTACCACTCCCAACCGGAGATGCACCCTCACCCCCATATCGATAACCTTGTACACCCGGAATACGGGTTAAAGTTTCCGCAACGTTAGGATCAGGTAATTTACCAACATCTTCTGCTGTTATTGAATCTACAATTTCCACTGAATCACGCTTAATTGCAGCAGAGGTAATTAAGCTGGCTTTCATACCTTTAACCGTGATCACTTCTGTATCTGACGTTGCTTCACTCTCAGCTGCAATTGTCATTACAGGTAATGACATTGCCATCATTGCAACTAAATATTTAATTTTTGTATTCATAGTGCGTACCTTAATCAATCGTCTGGGGTTAGCTAAACAAAAGTTGTTGATTAGCCGTTAAGTTATGATAATGGTATCGTTACCATTTTAATTAATCAAGTGTTTTTTGTGAATATTTTTACATAAAATAAACATTGTCTTTTGTTTTAATATTTTATATTTAAAATCAATTAGATAAAATGAAAATAAAATATATTAAAGATTAAATAAAATCGGGTTTTATCGTAAATAATTAACTCAACAATGTTAAACAAGCATTAAATTGATAAGGTTACCATTTAAATTTTAATATATTTTATGGGTGAAATTTGAACAGGCATGGTTGGGAAGTTGAAACGTTTAACCCAATTATCTAACCTGAGGTGCGCATAAGAAGTGTTGAAGTAAATTTTTCAACTATTGGATTAAATAGAGCTAAATCAAGCTTATTTTACGCTCCAACGAGGATAGTTTTTCGTCTATCAAGGCATTTTTCTGTACCTAATAGCGAGCTATTAGTCAGAAAAATAACGATGAAAGGCGGAAAAATAGCCCGTTGGGCAAATTTTCTTATGTGCAGTTCAGGTTATCTATCCCCATGCTACCTCAAGATGTTTGAGGCAGCACAGGTGTAAACATTAATTGGATTATGAATATTAGAAATGGTGAGCAAAAAGTAACTTAAAAATGACCTGTCGATTCACGTTCGACCAACTTAAACGGTGCAACAAAATGCTTTTGCTCCTGAGTGGTTTTACGCAGGGTCGCATCTAATATTTCAACCGCTTTTTCGGCCATTTGTTGTAAAGGCTGGTGTACCGTGGTGAGCTGTGGCCAAACGGTACTGGCTATCGCGGTATCGTCAAACCCGGCAATGCTGACTTCTTCTGGTACTTTAACATCCATCCCATGCGCTACCGCTATAATGGCCGCAGCCATTTCATCGTTAGCTGCAAAAATGGCGGTTGGGCGCTGAGATTTATCCTGAGCAAATAAGGTTTGCGCAACATCTAAACCACTTTTATAACTAAAATCTCCCTGAAAAATACAATCGTCTTCAACGTCTAGGCCCGCTTCAGCCATTGCAACCATAAACCCTTCAAAACGGCTAATAGCTGGAGAATGCGATGGATCGCCTTTAACAAAAGCAATTTTTTTATGTCCCAAACCAATTAAATAATGAGTCATAGCAGAGGCACCAGCAAAGTCATCAATCAATACAGCCGGAGAATGTAACTTAGGATTACCCGAAGCAAAACTTAACGCGGTAACCGAATGTTTTCTGGCAAGTTGATGCGCTTCTAATGAATCACAAATTGGTGGCGGTAAAATCACACCACTCACCCCTTTGTTTATCAAAGTTTTAAGCGCATCTAAAGGTTCTGGATGGGCAGGTAAAGGTTCAATTAATAACTCACAGCCCAATCTTGAGCCAGCGGTAAAAGCCCCCATTAAAAAATCACCCAAGTTATGCGACTTTGGATTGCTGAAAATAATGCCGATTTTATTTACCCCAGTGCGCGCAGCTCTGGCAGCTAAATTTGGAACATAATTAAGTTCTTCAATTGCGCTTTCTATTTTTTTGCGCATTTTTTCACTCACCGAAGCCGATTTATTCACGACTCTGGAAACTGTCATTGCTGACACTCCGGCATATTGGGCAACATCGTGAATGGTTGCACCTTGTTTAGAATGATTCTGTTTCAAAATTAAGCCTTAAAATCCTGAAAGATTAGGTAAAAGTCCATAAATAACATTAGATAATTCAAATTAAACCAATGAACGTCAAGTCATACAATAAAAAATGTTATCGTTAATAGTCTTATAATATTAGCTATTTAGATTAAGAAAACAAGTAAGAAAATGTTAGCAGAGTTTGTTCTAACAATTAAGTCACCTCAACTCTGGATAACAAATTGCTTTTTAGTGGTTGAATAACCTGAACTGCGGAAAATAAAAAGTAAGCTCAGGAAATACATGATGGCAAGAAAATAAATGCAGCAAGATAAATCAGACAGCTATTACCTTGTCTGATTTATGATGGGTTGATTTAATCAAGTCGTTGATTAAAGTTTGGACTTTACAAAGTCGATAATAGCTTCGTTTTTAGCGTGTTCAAAAAAACAATTTTGGAAATCTGCACCACCAATTGCTTGCTTAATTAAAGCAGCATCAATTGAATTAAGCGCATCAAGATAATTTTTTGCAATGGCTGATTTTACATCAGATAAAATCCCCGCATTTTCAACTTGAGAGGCTTTTCTTTCCGGCGGATAGCCCTGACCTTTTACACCTGTAAATGCTTTTTCAAAAATATATTTAATATTAAGCTCAGCACCCCAGCCAAAACCTTTAGCAAAAGGCAGCGCAAGCGCATTACCATTATTAATTTGGGCAAATAAATAAGCATCCGACGGCTCAATACAATAACCACAAGTCACACCCGGATGTGCATTTAAAGACATTAATGCACCCTGCCCAGTACCGCAGCCAGTAACAACAAAATCCACCGCACCAGAATTTAACAATAAACCGGCAATAATCCCTAAGTGAATATAAGTTAATCTATGATCATCATCATTTTTCATACCGACATTAAAAACACTATGGCCTTGTTCAGCCGCAACTAGGTTTAACTGCTCAGCAATAATGGCATTTTTGCCCGCCTGACTAAATTCATTCATTAATGCAATTTTCATTTTTTATCCTCTTTTTTACTAACCTACTGTTTTTAAATAACGTTTAAGCTCTATAGCTAAAGTCACAAAATGATAAAGTGAACTCGCCGGAGCTTTATCAATTGAGACCTCATCCTGTTCATTTATCTCATCAATATACAAATCATCCACACCCGTTTGGGGGTTTAATTTATGGCTATAAAACAACATTAAGTTTGAAAGTCCATCTGCTGCGACTTGTTCCGCAGTTTGATCGCCTCGTTTAAGCATAACCAAACTCGCTTTAATTAATTCAGTCATTGCCCAACAACGCTTTTTACCGTCAACAATCAACCCGTTTACTTTGGTTTCTTTATAAATTAATCCAGAATCAGACATCCCTTTTGTTAACGCATTTTTATACAGCGGCGCTAAATAAGCCGTTACATCTTCACCCGACAACTGACTATACCTATCCAGTAACCAAACCCACTCCAGCATGTGCCCCGGCTCAATTACGTCACCGCGTTTACTTTTGTGTGCAGCCCAGTTATTTTCAAAAAATTCGAGTAAAACGCCTTGTTTTTCATCATAAAAATAGCTCTTAAACAACTCAAACATAGCCGTAGCCCGAGTTAACCATTTTTGCTGAAAACTTAACGAATACAGCAACATAAAAGCTTCAAATAAATGCATGTGAGGATTTTGTCGCCGATATGGCGCCGGATAATTCCCCTCATACCAACCACCGTGTTCAGATTTAAAATTTTGCTCTAATATTTGGTATAAAGCTTCTGCTTTATCTAAATAGCTATCGCATTGGCTGGCCTGATATAAACCGCCATAAGCCAGAAAAAAGAAAGCATGATTATAAAGATCAAAAAGGGTATCGATAACATTAAAATCCGAATCAAACAAATGTGAAAAGCCGCCAGCATACTCGGGATGAGCTGCATTTTTTTCCGTAAAATCCAACATGCTTTTAGCTGTTAACTCTCCGTATTCCAGCCAGTTATAACCCGCCGCCATAGCAAATACATATACTTGTCTGGCTTGTACTCTCACGCGAATATCAGCCTCATAATCAATTATTCCAGTTGGTAAAAACTGCTCATAGCTGGCATGATTTAAAGGATTAATTCCTTTTTCGGCAGATAAAGGAATCGCTTTTTCAATTAACCACTCATTAAATTTCTCAGCTAAACTTTTTAAGCTGCTTGTCATTGTTAGTCTCTTAACGATTTAAAATCATATCATCATAGATCTAAATGTTATCGATATCAACAATAAAACCAAAAAACCTCCTGATGCTTACTATCAGATTAGTCTTAACTTAATTTTTGGCAGAGTTGTAGGTAATAAGTCGCTTGTTTAAAAAATTATTAGAGCGACTCTCGCAGGTTAATTAGAGTGATTTAATGTGTCTTGCAGGTATACCACCCACTAGGGCATTATCAGGTACATCTTTAGAGACGACAGCGCCAGCTGCAACAATTGCGTTTTTTCCAATAGTAACACCTTGTAAAATGGTCGCATTTGCCCCAATCCATGCATTTTGTTTAATATGTATTTTTCCTGTAGTCAGCATTTTTCTATCTTCTGGAGCAAGTGGGTGCCCTTCCGATAGTAAACTGACTTTAGGACCTATCATTACGTCATCTTCAATTGTTATTCCGCCTAAATCTAAAAAAGTGCAGTCAAAATTAATAAATACATTTTTACCTATTTTAGTGTTTTGACCATAATTGATATAAAACGGTGGAAAAATAGTGGTAGATATATCGATTGGTGATGAGGTTATTTTTGTTAATAATAACCTCACTTTATCAGTGCAGCTTTGCGCATTTAAGGCGACTAGCTTTTGTCGAGTAAAGGTGCAAGCTTCAACAATTTTATAATAATCGGGATCATTAAAAGACACAGAGTTGCCGCTCAGTAACTTTTCAAAGATTGTGCTTTTTACCATGTTTCAGCTCGCTCTCAGTTTGTATAGCTCAATTATTTATCTATAAATTGCTTTTGAAAAACGTATCCATTTTTGCAAATGGAATCACATCGAGTTGGTCATAAAGATCGGTGTGGGTTGCGCCTGGAATAATCATTAATTCTTTAGGTTCAGCCGCTGCGGCAAAAGCAGTTTCACTGAAATAACGAGAATGCGCTTTTTCACCATGGATTAACAACATCGGTCTGGGAGAAATTTCTTCAATATAGCTTAATAGCGGCATATTCATAAAAGAAAGTGGGTTAGTAATTGTCCAAGCAGCATTTGAGTTGATCGCTCTTGGATGAAAACCTCGTTTTTCAGACTTATAATAATCGGCATATTCCACGACAAACTGTGGCTCACCACCTTGTAATTCAAGCGAAACCGGACCATACGCGGGAGCACCTTTGCTAGCATCGAGCCAACGCTGTTCAGCCAATTGCTCTAAAGTTTGTTTGCGTTGCTCAGGGGTAACACTGTCGTTATAGCCTTTTGACATAACACGGGTCATATCATACATAGTGCTGGCTACAACAGCTTTAATACGTTTATCTATTGCCGCAGCATTTAACGCCATACCACCCCAACCACAAATCCCAATAACACCAATACGGTTACGATCAACCGATGGCAATAATCCAATAAAATCAACTGCTGCACTAAAATCTTCAGTATTAATATCTGGGGATGCTACATGACGAGGTTCACCTCCACTCTCACCTGTATATGAAGGATCAAACGCTAGTGTTACAAACCCAAATTCAGCCATGGTTTGAGCATATAATCCAGACGATTGCTCTTTTATTGCACCAAATGGTCCACTAACGACCAGCGCTGCTTGTTTGCTGTTTTTATTTTTGGGTTGATACAAATCTGCCGCTAAAGTAATACCATAGCGGTTAGTAAAACTAACTTTGGAATGATTCACTTTTTTACTTTTAGGAAAGGTTTTATCCCAGCCAGCATCCAGCTTTAATTGCGAATGGGCAAGAGCTTGACCACTTACCAAACTACCTATTGTGACAGCAGCAATACTGGTACTGGCCACTTTTAATGCATCCCGGCGGCCTAAATCCGGTGTTGGCATTTGTTTTTTAGAGTCGGTTAGTTCTGTTTGTTTAGTCATAAAGATTTCTCCTACATAAAACGGCTTAAAATTGAGTGCACCTCGAAATACAATCAGTACAGCTCTTCAACGCCTTAAATTTAAGATAAATCTATTATTGTTGAACTAAACTTAAATCTAATATCACTATTGTATGCTTCTATTGCCTAATCCTATGAATTGCTATTTTTTTGTGACAATCAATCATTGAACTAAAGTAAACTTTATCTAATTAAAACTGAGTAGATTATTAATAATAACGACATATAAGCTGTACAGGACTACATATAATGAATGAATCAAATATTGTTAATTCATCTTCCGTGTTATTACAACAATCGATAATCCCTATTGTTGAAAGGTGGAGCCGTGGAGATTTAGATTGCACAACAGTAATACCTGGATTAAATTTATTCCGCCGCGAAGCACCTACACCACCAGCTTTTTGTTTAATCAAGCCCAGTGTAGTAATGGTAGTGCAAGGCAATAAACAAATGTACAGCTCAGAAACAGTTTATCCATACAACAGTAAACGTTTTTTAATTACTTCATTAGAGCTACCTGCTAAATCTGAAACCTTATCGGCCACTGTAGACAAGCCCTGCCTTGGTTTTAATCTAGAACTCAATACTCAATTAATCACCAAAATGATTACCAGTGGTGAAGTCCTCCCTAAATACGAGCAGGCAAAAAGCTCATGTATCGGCACTGGCGAGGTAACGGAGAAGCTTTTAGCAGCTTTCAAACGTTTACTCGATTTATTAGATGAGCCACAAGCGATTTCTGCACTTTTATCCGGCGTAATATATGAAATCCATTATCGACTTTTAACCAGTGATCAGGGTCATCGTTTATGCCAAATAGCCTCAATTGAAGGACAAGGTTTTAAGATCGCCAAAGCCATTGACTGGCTTTGCCTCAATTATGCTGAACAACTTAAAATTAAAGATTTAGCCAGCTCAGTACAAATGAGCATCCCAACTTTTCATAGTCACTTTCGCCGCTTAACGGGGATGAGCCCTTTGCAATATCAAAAATGGCTAAGACTTAACGAAGCTAAAAGACTGATGCTAAATGAGCACCTGGATGCAGCCAGCGCGGGTTATCAAGTTGGGTATGAAAGCCCGTCACAATTTAGTAGAGAATATAGCCGCTTGTTTGGTACTTCACCAAAACGTGATGTTGAAATATTGCGTGCTCAACTGGTCACTTAATCACAAATACTCATAAACGCCTTTACCTGCTAAGCGCCCGGTTGCAAAGCAGGCGGTTAATAAAATTTAATTTATAGTCACTTGGTTGGTCGTGTAAGTTAAATTATTGAGGTTTAGTTCATATCTATTTCTAGAGCCTGTTTATCTCAGTACAAGGTAAATTTGTGTTCGTAATAGCTGGTTATTACTAGAGCCTGTTGACGTTTGATGTACAAATTTTGTTTTAACTAAATGCTTTTTAATCGAGGCGCAGCGTTGAAGGCCTAATGGATTAAGTCAAAACGCTGTAAAATTGTCCTCAAAAGATCAACAGACTCTAGCGAATTCAATGTTGTTATAAGGTAAAATAACCACTAGAAAACAATTTGTTATCCAGAATTGAGGTTACTTAGCTTAAAATTGGGGGAAGATATGAAAAGACGGGATTTTTTAACAACCGCAGCAATTGGCGGTGCAGCAGCGGCAATAGGTTTACCTAAACAAACTATTGCTCAATCTAATACTCATATAAATACAACAAGTAATGCTAACACAACGGATGATCACAGTTATTTTTCCGGTTTACTGCAAAAAATAGCTGAACCGGTACTGTATTTAATCGCAAATGAAAAACTACATAAAGAGTTTCCGCTGCAAGTTAGTCCAAATGCCGATAATCGTAATAAAAAAGTGGCGTATCTTGAGTGTTTTGCCAGAATGATTTCTGGCACTGCGCCTTGGCTTGGATTAGATTCAGACGGCGCAGATAAAGCCGCCCGTACTAAATTAAAAGAATATGCGCTACAAGCGTATGAGCATTCAGTTAATCCAAATAGTGCAGATTATTTAAATTGGGAAATTGGTGAAGGCCAGTTATTGGTAGATTCTGCTTATTATACCCAAGCTCTGCTGCGCGCACCTGAGCTTTGGCATAATCAAACCAAAACGACCCAAAAACGCATTATCGAAAAAATAAAAATGCTGCGAAAAGTAACGCCACCCTATACTAATTGGCTGTTATTTGCCGCGATTAATGAAGCTTTTTTACTTAAAATTGGGGAAGAACATGACCCAATCCGACTAGATTTAACCATTCGTAAATTTTTGGAGTGGTATCTAGGCGATGGTTGGTTTGGCGATGGTGAGCAGTTTGCGTTTGATTATTACAATTCTTATGTCATTCACCCTATGCTGCTTGATATTTTAAAAGTGATGGCGGATAAAGAGGTTTATTTTTGGCATGGTGACAGCAAAAAATTATATCAACAACAACTTAAGCGTAGCCAAAGGTTTTGTGAACATTTAGAAAGGCTGATTTCACCAACTGGCACTTACCCGCCAATTGGCCGCTCGTTAACCTACCGTACCACGGCTTTTCAACCTTTATCACAACTTGCGCTGAATAAACAATTACCGGATAGTTTAGCCGAAGGTACTGTACGTGGTGCTTTACGCGCGGTACATCAGGCTATTTTTACTGATCCAAGTAATTTTAAAGACGGATTTTTACAAATTGGCTTTGCCCGTGCAGATGCTTCACTTGGCGACTGGTATTCAAATAATGGCAGCATGTATATCACCACCAACAGTTTTTTACACTTGGGTTTACCAGCGACGGATTCTTTCTGGACAGCACCGGCTCAAGACTGGACTCAAAAGCTGGCTTTTGGCGGCCATAGTTTTAAAAAAGATTATCCGGTTGAGTACTAATTAAACTTTTCGTTTGATAGCGCAAAACGGCTATCAAACGAAAAAGGCTGTTTAATCCCACTCTGGCGCAAAATCAGGTATAGCCTGTCGGTCGCCACAATCCAGATTATCAATTATTTTAATTTCTTCTTCCGTTAATTTTAAGTTTACTGCTTTAAAATTAGCTTCTAAGTTTTTCCGTTTCGTAGATGAGGGAATGGTTGACATAGAATGCGCTAGCTCCCATGCAATTACAACTTCCGCTGCACTCACCTGATGCCTTTGGGCAATATCTATGATTGTTTGATCTTTTAATACTTTACCTACAGCAAAAGGCATATATGCCGTAACATGAATTCCTTGTTGTTTACAAAAATCGCGGAGTTTTTGGTTTGTTAAATAAGGATGAACTTCTACTTGGTTAGTAAAAATTTCCTCTTTATTTAAAATTTTCATCGCGTCTTTTAGGTTTGAAATAGTGAAATTTGAAACCCCAATATGTTTTGCTAACCCCGCTGTTTTAGCGTTTTTTAATTCAGTCAAATACTCTTGCATTGGTTCTCCATTTTCAGGAGAAGGCCAGTGAATTAATAATAAATCGACTGATGATAACTGTAGTTTATTCAAACTTTGATTAACGCTTTCAATAAACTCAGCATGATTTAACTGAGCATTCCATACTTTGGTAGTAACAAATAATTCATCTCTTTGGATCTTACTATCAGCAATAGCCTGACCAACCTCGGCTTCATTACCATAGATTTGTGCTGTATCAATATGACGGAAACCAATTTCAAGCGCCATCTTTACTGATTGATAAGCGATTTCACCTTCTAATCTAAAAGTCCCCATGCCCAGTTTTGGCATAACTTTTTCTGCTAAATACATAGATACCTCTTTTATCCTAAACAATATAATTTTTGGATGCTGCTCGTTTGTCTAAATAACCAGAAAAACGAGTTAAACCTAAAGCAGCTAAACAAATAATTGAGCCAATCCAGGCGGTGTCTTGCAATGTTAAATACTCAACAACAACCCCACCCAAAATAGCCCCAAAAGCAATCCCAATATTAAAAGCCGCAATATTTAATCCAGAAGCAACATCAACAGCATTAGGTGTAAATTTTTCAGCAAGTTGAACAACATAAACCTGTAATCCAGGAACGTTACCAAATGCAAAAGCGCCCCATATTAATACCGTAATAATAGCTGCCAACTTAAAATTCATAGTCAAAGTCAGCATAGCTAAAATAAGTGCTAATATAAAAAATATAATACTCAGAGCTTTAACCGGACCATATTTATCTGCTAACTTACCACCCCAAATATTACCGACCGCAACAGATATCCCATAAACTAAAATAATAACCCCAACTGTTTTAGCTGAGAAGCCAGCAACCTGCTCTAAAATGGGTGCTAGATAAGTAAAGGCGGTAAATGTGCCACCATAACCCAGCGCAGTCATAGAATAAACGAGTAATAAGCGTGGATTGGTTAATACTTGAAATTGCTCGCTCACTTTAACTGGTAGATTTTGTTTTAAGTCTTTAGGAATCAAAATTAAACTGCCCAATAAAGCGATTAAACCAATTATACTCACAATGAAAAAAGTAGCTCGCCAACCGAAAGTTTGCCCAATCCAAGTGCCCAGAGGTACACCTGTGACTAGAGCTAAAGTTAAACCACTAAACATTAAAGCAATGGCACTCGCTTCTTTATCTTTAGCCACTAGACTTGTAGCTATAGTTGACCCAATAGAAAAAAATACGCCATGTGCTAACCCAGTTAAAATTCTGGCAACAATTAAACTTGAGTAACTAGGAGCTTGCCATGCCAATATATTACCAGCAATAAAAAAAGCCATTAATGTTAACAGCAAAGGTTTTCGTCGCCATTTTCCAGTTAAAGCGGTTAAAAGAGGTGCCCCCACAGCAACGCCTGCAGCATACAAACTGACCAATAGCCCCGCTGATGGCAAAGAGACTGATAGATCATTGGCGATGGATGGAATTAATCCAACAATCACAAATTCTGTTGTTCCTATAGCAAATGCGCTAATCGTCAAAGCCCATAAAGCAAGTGGCATAAAATATCCTCATCTGTTGATTTAGAATCATTGTGCCTTAACTTTAACTTGCCAAAAACAGCAACAATAACAAAACATATTTGTTATTATTGAAAAAATAAGCAAGCTAATATCATTCATGAGTAAAAGAAATAATCCATAAAAAGTAATGTAATAATTCAAAATTGAAGATCAGAGAGGTTTCATAACTAATGCCAATAAAAACAGAAGATATAGAAGCTTTTATTGCTGTAGTAGACTCTGGTAGTTTTTCAGCAGCTGCTACTTTGCTCAATCAGCAAATAGCTAAAGTTTCGCGTGCAGTTTCCCGTTTGGAATCAGAACTCAATACAAGTTTATTAAGCCGAACAACCCGAAGAGTAGAATTAACAGAAGAAGGCATAGTATTTATAAAATATGCTAGAGAAGGTTTAAACCTATTTAAACAAGGAAAAGATAAACTTAACCTATTAAGTCAAAAGCCGGCCGGAAAACTTAGAGTCGATGCAGCCAGTCCTTTTATTCTCCATCAACTTGTACCAATTATTAGTGAATTCAGAAAATACTATCCTGGTATCCAACTGGATTTAACATCGCATGACAATATTATTGATTTACTAGAACATAAGACTGATTTAGCAATACGAATTGGTGATTTAAAAGATTCAAATCTCAATGCTAAAACACTGGGACGAAGTCAACTACATTTGGTCGCAAGCCCATATTATTTGGCCCAATCTCCACCACTCAACTCAATCGATCAACTAGAGCAACACCAGTTAATCGGTTTTACAGACTCTCCCAATTTAAATAATTGGTTTTTTAGCTCAGATTACAAGTTAAATTTTGCACTAACAGCAAGTAGTGGTGAAACTGTCCGTCAGCTTTGTTTGGCCGGACAAGGTATTGCTCTCTTATCTAACTTTATGATCCGTGATGACATTGATTCAGGTGCTCTTGTAGAAGTATTAACTCAGCATATTCCAACCCCAAATAAACGAGAAAAAGTAACTGCCGTTTATTATAAAAATAATGCTGTGTCATCTAGGATAGGTGCTTTTTTAGAATTTATTGCACCGAGAGTAAAGTTATAAACATAAACAAGCTCATATATATATTTTTTAAAGATAGAGTGTATTAGTTAAATCAATCCGAGATTAAATAAATAGCCCTGCTATACAGGGCTATTTATTTATGATTAATACTGCCAGCTAATACTTGCCATCATATTACGTGGCGCACCGTAGTTAGCTTGCCCCCACTGTGGGCTTAAGCGATATTTTTCGTCGGTTAAATTATTAATATTTAAGCCCAATGTAATTTGGCTATTGAGTTTATACTGGACAAATGCATCCACTAACGCATAACTATCCTGCACTTGCGTATTGGCATAATAAATTTCGTTTTGCCAGTTAATACCGCTACCCACTCTTAACCCAGAAACCATAGGAAGCTCATAAGCAACGGCTAATTTAAATTGCTGAGTAGGAATAAACCGGCGTGTATCGTTACCGTTTTCATCTTCAACACTTAACTTGGTAAAGCCTGCGCTCACATTTAGCCCTTGAGCCACTTCACCCGCTAATTCAATCTCAAACCCTGAGCTTTCAAACTCAACGCCTTGATACATATTTAAGCCAGATGTTTCATCACGGCCAATCCACTCACCAAAGTTTTCTTGTGTTGACTCAAACAGTGCAACCGTTAATACCGCATTATTGGAAAATAGTTCCTGCTTAACACCTATTTCAGCACTTTCGCCTCTTACCGAACCAAGTGGACTTAAATCGGCATCAACCCAAGTTTGAGCTTTAAATACTTCGCTGGTACTTGCATATAAAACTGTACCGTCTAAAACCTGATAAGTTACCCCTAAATATGGCACAGTTTCGTTGTCGGATGCATCTTGTGGGGCACCATAGCTAATCCCATCCTGCTCAATATCAACGGTTCGTGCGCCTAATAAAAAAGATAGGTCTTCAGTTGCTCTAATTCGGGATGAAATATAAAACGAGTTTTGCTCTTGATTAATGCTGGTAGATTGAGTTGCCGGATCATAAACATCAAAGGCAGGTCTAGTTGTTGTACCTTTAGCCCAGTCAGCATCAACCGGGTTATAATTCCACTCACTACTATAAACAGAGCGACCAGTTAATTTAATATCCGCTAGATTCATACCGGCGACTAAATCATGTTCCAATCCCCAAAGCGAAAATGTGCCACTTAAATATAAATCAACTATGCCTTCTTCATCTTTTGCTTCATAAAAGCTGGCATGCGCTAACATACCTTCATTAGTTTGCGGATCTGGCGCTCCAGCCAAATAAAAAGATTCCCATGCTTTATCTTGCTTATTATGGGTATAAATGGCTTTTAATAGCCAGTTGTAACCTATTTCTTGCTCTAGTTCGATAAAAGTTCGAGTTTGTTTAACATCCTGATACGCCCATTTAGGTGCTGTATTAGTATACACATCATAGTTGGTTAAGCTGCCATCACTATAAAATAACGGCACTGCTCCAGATGAGTTACCTTGGTTTTGGTTATCATTAATCGTATGTCCGACAGATAATTTAGTAGAGTCGGTCAAATAACCACTTAAAATCCCGTAAAATAGATTAAGTTCTTTAGAGTAACGATCTAAATATGAGTCCCCTTCTTGTTTTGCAATAACTAAGCGGCCTTGTAATTGATCTTCAACTAATTCACCAGAAACATCACCATCTAAGCGAAACAAATTCCAGCTTCCGGCAGATGCAGACAATTTTGCATTTAAATCTTTAGTCGGTCTTTTACGTACAAAGTTAATGGTTGCAGAAGGGTTCGCTAAACCTGTTGTTAAGCCCGTAGCGCCTTTAACAACTTCAATTTGCTCATAAAGCGCTGAATCATCATGGCCTTGTGTTAAACCATAAGAGAAAGGAACACCCATGCCATCATACTGAAAATTAACAATATCAAAGCCTCTAGCAGTGTAATACGTTCTGCCGGTTTCAACTTGTTCAACGGTGACACCTGGTGCATAAGCTAATAGTGAGTTCGTTTCACGCAGTGAAAAATCGTTAATTTGATCGCGTGATAACACACTCACAACCTGAGGAGTTTCAAGCGCAGATAAATTTAATTTAGTAGCTGCTTTGGTTTTTTGTTTTTGGCCATAAACTGCAATACGCTCAATGTTATCCGCTTCGTCATCAACTGTTTGAGCAGTTGTATTAAACGCAGTTAATATGGATAAAGCTAAAAGTGTCTTAGCTGGGTGGTTCATTCAATACTCCAATAAAATAATTATTTTATTTATTTTAAAGTCGTACTTTATACACAAAACATAAATGATAATCAATATCATTTATGTTTAAAGATCACGTCTTTTTCGCTCTACCATGGAAATAAATTGAATTAAAACTAGTGATTGGAAAATTTTATATTCAGCTGAAATAAAAAAGCTCGGGTAATAGCTCCGAGCTTTTGTTATGGATAGTATCAACCTTTAGAAGTTAGCGAATAGGTTTAATCACAAATCCATAGTGATAATGCGCTGGTAGAATTTGATATTGAGGGTGCATTAATGCGCCCCATGAGTTATCACCACCGACACCCATTTGTTTGTAATCAATATTCAAATTCACCAAGTCTTTAGCTTCAACCTCTGCACCATGTAAATGTACGTTTTTACGATCGTGTTCAATATCTGAATTCAGCATAGGTAAAGCTGACATGCTGAGGAGTTGATGGCCTTGAATTTCGATTCCCTGCCCTTGTGCATTGGTCAGTTTAAACCAACGAACATCGGTTTTATTGCCCGTTTCCTGCGGGCGTGAATAATCGTGATATTGCTCATCTACATTTGATTGGTAAACCGCAACGGCGGCTGAGGTGTTTCTATCTACATAATTTTCGTGTGGACCACGGCCAAACCATTGCATTTGTTTGTAATCCCCATTAAGTACCCAGTTCATCCCTACTTTTGGCATCATAGGTAATCCACCTTTTTGTGGATAAACATCGGCGCTTACGTCAATTTCACCTGCACTGTTTATCAAATAAACTGTGCTGAAGCTGGCGGTGTTATCACCCAGTTTGTAATTGGCTTTAACTTGAATTTGGCCGTTAAGCAATTGCTCTGAGCTAAATGAGATTAAACTTTGGTTTTCACTCGCTTGTTTCCAAACGCTGAGTTTGTGTTGTAGACCCGCACCGGCATCATTGTCGGTTGGTACTCGCCACAAATTCGGTTTAAGTGGCTGTTTAATTAACTCTTTTCCAGCTAACTGGTATGAGCTCAGTTGGCCTGTGGTTTTATCAAAACTGACTTTAAATCCTTTACCTTGAATATTGAGGCTTTGCTCAGTTTGTTTTAAATTGAGCGCCATTTTGTTGGCTTTGTTTGATGAGTGATGCGCAAATACTGGTTGAGTCAGCGCAAATTGTTCCCATGCGATGACTTCACCCGCTTCAATAAAGGCAATTTGATTGGCTTTCGCTTTTGCCCGTAAAGTCAGATGATATTCATTGCCGGCTTCAATTAAACTTTTATCTAGGTCCAGTTTTATAATCTGGTTTTGTCCGGCGGCGGCACTGATATTGTTAATTGTGCCTTGCGTTACAGCTTCACCATTTTTAGCCAGTATCCAGTCGTAATCAAACTGACCCGCATCCGTAAAGTTATGATGATTTTGCAGCACAAAGCTAAAGCTTGCTAAATCAACCGCTTTAAAATAAATAGGTTGATACACTTTTTTAAGCTCCCACGCATGTGGGTTAACACTCCGGTCAGATTGAATAACCCCGTTGGCTAAAAAGTTATCTGAGTCTGGTCTTGGGCTATCGCCAAAATCACCGCCATAAGCCATTATTTTTTGGCCTTTGTCGTTGGTTTTAAATAAGGTTTGGTCAACCCAGTCCCAAATAAAGCCACCTTGTAATTGAGGGTAGCTATAAATCAAGTCCCAGTAGGCTTGTAAATTGCCTAAGCTGTTACCCATTGCATGAGCATATTCAGCCTGAATCATTGGCTGTTTAGGATTGCTTTGTGCCCAGTCTTGCATCTCCCAAATAAAATCATACATTGGGGTGTAAATATCGACATACTCTAATGCTGAATGGCCGTCTACAGTGCCCCAACCACCATAAGTAACCGGACGACTTGTATCATTTTGTTTTATCCAAGCGGCTGCTTTTTCAAATGCGGTGCCAAAACCGGCTTCGTTACCCAGTGACCATAAAATAACAGATGGGTGGTTTTTATCACGTTCAACCATGCGCGCAATTCGGTCAATATGCGCCGCTTCCCATTCAGGTTGGTAACCTAAAAATGTTTTGCGTTGGTATTCGTTATTAGTAAAACCTTGTCGATTACCAATTTGCATATATTCATGTGATTCAATATTGGCTTCATCTAACACATATAAACCATATTGGTCAGCTAGTTCGTAAAAACGTTCATCGTTAGGGTAATGTGAGGTACGCACTGCATTAACATTAAGCTGTTTCATCAGTTTGATGTCTGCAATCATGCTATCTAAACTGAGTGCTTTACCTGTATTTGGATCGTGTTCATGGCGGTTTACACCACGAATAGTGATGGCTTTACCGTTCACTAAAAACTGCCCATATTGCATTTCGATATGACGGAAACCGATTTTTTTCTCGATGACTTGAGTTTGGCCGTTAATATCCGCTTCAATGGTTAAGGTATAGAGTTTGGGAGTTTCGGCTGACCACGGCTGAATATTCTTAATCACGCCGGATACATCTAAATATTGTTTATCTTTAACTTGCTTGCTAATTTGTTTATTAAGCAGCACTTGATTACCGTCACTCACTTTCACATCCAGCTTAACCGCTACGGCCTGATTCGCTTTAGACGCCATTTCAACTTCTAAACCAAATACCCCGTTTTTAAAGCTTTTGTCTAAATCAGAGGTCACGGTAAAATCACGAATTTGGGTTTGTGGCGTAGCATAAGCATACACTTCGCGATCGATACCGCTTAAACTCCAAGCGTCTTGGTCTTCTAAATAACTGCCGTCTGACCAGCGATACACTTCAACCGCAATTTTATTATCTCCGGTTTTAACAAAATCCGTAATATCAAATTCTGCTGGCAATTTTGAGCCTTGGCTGTAACCCACTTTTTGGCCGTTTACCCAAACATACATAGCTGAATTTACAGCGCCAAAATGCAAATAAACCCGTTTACCTTGCCAGTTAGCGGGCACATTTAAGGTTTTAATATATGAACCCACTGGGTTGTAATCGTGCGGAATAAAGGGTTGGTTAGCCGGAAAAACATAATCAATATTGACATAATGGGGCACACCGTGGCCTTGTAATTCCCAGTTACTCGGCACTTGGATTTGAGTCCAGTCTGATGAATCAAAATCTGTTTTGTAAAAATCGACTGGTCTGTCTGCCGGTTTACGCACCCAATTAAATGCCCAGTTGCCGTTTAACGAGCTAAAATAAGCCGATGCTTCGCGTTGATTTTGTTCGGCTAATGCTTTGCTTTCATACGCATAAAAAGTTGCGCGCGGCGCTAGTTTATTAATCCCAAAAATTTGTGGATTTTCCCATTCAACCCGCTCTGCCTGTTGCTGAGTTTGGGCTTTATTTTCTGGTAGTCCATTAATACCACTACATGCCGTTGCCATACCGGCTAGCGCTATCAGTATGGTTTGTTGTAATTTGTTTTGACTAAATTTCATATTGAGTTCCAATATTTTGATATACGAATTTACCTATAAGTGAACTTGGGTATAAAAATGCTTAACCCGAAAAGCGAGCAAGGGTTAATTAAATACAAGTAAGCGAAAATACCGGTAATCGAACAAAATACGTTTACCGGCCATCCATAACGCTTAGAAAATAGAGGTTAAAGTTACTTTTTAGCTAATTTATAAACTTCTGTACCTGCGGCTAAAAATGCACCAACACCGTACACTTCGGTTTTATCTGCCCAAGCTTCACCAGGCCCTGCGCCTACAGGTTGAACATAACCTAATAATCCGTCTGGTCTGATATGACTAATTAAACTATTCCAACCTCGTTCAATCGGTTCTAAATAAATATCTTTTTCAAGCAAGCCATTATTCACCCCCCAAGCTAAACCATAAGTAAAAAATGCCGTACCACTGGTTTCTGGGGTTGGGTATAAATCGCCAGCTTTTAAACTCATCGGCCAATGGCCTTGTTTGGTTTGCAATTTAATCAGGCTTTTCGCCATATCTTTATATAACTTGGTAAAATAAGCTTTTTGCGGACCTTGCGGCATTTCTTCTAAAATTAAAGTTAAACCGCCAAAAACCCAACCGTTGCCGCGTGACCAGAATATTTTATGGCCTTTATCTCTTTTATTAATAAAATGCTCGTCACGATAAAATAAATGCTCCTGTGGATCATATAAATGGTTTGTAGTGGCCACATACTCAGCAAACATCCAGTCACGGTAAGTCGCATCGCCGGTAATATTCGCAAGCTTTGCCCAAATCGGCGGAGCCATAAATAAAGCATCACACCATGTCCATCTTTCGGTAAATTTATAATGATTTAAGCGCATAGGCTGCTGGCTTGGATTTTCCTTTATCCATTTAGTACGCTGTAAAGTTTTTTCCAGCATTTCAGGTTTGTTATATTTGCGATAAAGCTCAATATAAAGCTGACCTACTGTTTGATCATCCGCATGATATTTGCCCGGCCCTAAATCCCAGTTATTATCTTGTGCGACTTTTAATAAAAACTGATAATACTTGTCGCTTTCGGCCATGCTCGCCCATTTTTCCATACCGATATAAAGCGCGCCATAAGTCCAAGCATTAAACCGATTTTCCCATTCATTTTCACGTTCCATATCCATCTGAAAATGTTCAATTTGCCAATCAGCTACTTTTTCCATAGCTGATACAATTTGTTTTTTTTCAGGCAATGCGCCATAAGCAAAACTTGACCCCAAACATAATAAAGCGGCTGCGCAATTGAGTGCTTTTTTAAAGCTTTTCATTTTTATCCCCTTAGATTTAATCTGCTTAATTTGATTTCCAGATTAATAATTCAATATTGCTCGGCGCAAGATCCAAACTCTGAGCATCATTACCGTCATCCTGCCCAACAGTTTGTAATAATAAATGCGCTTGTTTATAAGTATTCCACTGCACAGGATCAATACTAGGCTCCCATGCCCCCATATTTTGATTAACTAAAGTCTGTTGTTGCCAAATAGGATCGGTTAAATCATCAACGGTAGACAATAAAATATGACCTTGCTGAAAATCGTTACGATAAATTAAATGCAAAGTTCGCTGATGATTTTGTGTATCAACCAATAAAGCTGCCCGCGAAATTGGTGGGCGCTTGGTACCATGCCCGCTTAACTCAAAATTTTCAGCAACTTTTGGCGCTTTTAGCGTATTCCACTGATATCCGGTTGCGGTTGGTTTAGCCGCATAAACAATTTTATAACCGGGTTTATCAGTTGGAGAATCAGCCCAATAACTGGCAATAAACGGCATACTATTGCTGTCTGCCGCCACTACAGGCGGATTCATTAATTTATGATTTTTCGGAATTTGTTTAACAATATCAGAGGTGCTCGCCACGATAGGTAATTGATAGGCTTGTTTATCTATTGTTTGCCAGCTTAACCCTTGATCGTCTGAACGGGCATAAGCAATATCATGATTACTGGCCACATCTGGGGTTTCTCGCCAAATCCAAGCTAAATGCAAAACGCCGTTTTCATCAATCGCCATATCCCAATAAGCACTACGTTTGCCTTCGCCATCAATTAAATTATCATGTAAGCGCTGCCACTGTTTTGAATTATGCTTGTATTGATTAAGCACCAAATTACCACGCCCCGAGCCGCCGTTGCGGTAAGCAAATAATAAATCCCCATTTTTTAACTGATAAAATTGCGGATAAGTCACACTATGTTCAAGCATAGTTTTAAACTCATTATCCGTTTTAGCTAACATAGGCTGCTTTTTAAGTTGCAGTGAATATGGCTGAGTCGAACGGGCATATTTAAGTTGGGTATTGTGGTGATCCCACGCTAAATGAAGATAACCATCGCCATCAGCCACTAAACTAATATGGTTATGGGCATCATTCACATTGCCTTTAAAATCAGTGACCTGAGTTTGCCATTGTTGGCTGTCTAGTTTGCGCTTAGCAATTACTAAATGCGCATCTGCATTATAAAAAGCACTAAACTGAAATTCACCTGCGGTAAAAACGGTTTGTTTTACTCCAGCTAATACATTAACTGAACTACCGGCAAACGCTTGATCGGAAATCAGCAAAATATTTGGATTTTTGTTTTCAAGTAATTGCGCTGTGTTTTTGATGACTGGCTCTGGCTGAACCGGATGATTCACCTGTGCAGGTTGATGGCTACAAGCCTGTAAAACTGCTGCCATAAAAAGAATAGAGGTAAGTTTTTTCATATTAAACACTCTTTAGAAGCAGATAAATTAAGGCAAATATCAAAAAAGCCCGAACTTAATTTAATCAATCTTTTAATAAATAAAGGTATTACGTTTACACCATGTAACTTAATTGAGTTGAATTTAACATATAATATGAAAAATTATAAAGCTATATCTAATATTTTTCGCTCAAAATCTAATTAATTTAATAAAAGTTATAAAAAATTGGACAAAAATCAAGGTTAAACGATTACACAACACTATCTCAACATTGACTGGTTAAAAATCAAAACCGACCAAATAAAAACTCAACAGATAAAAAACAATCATAAAATATTACAATATATTTGAATTATATTAATAATTGACTAACATTTGATCACCTTTGACTGAATTAGTAATCAAAGGTATTCGTATTTAATCAATTTTGATAGTTAAATTGGTTAAATAAAATAAAGTTACAGTTAGATAACTGGGAATAAAAATGAACAAACTCAAGCAATTATTAATGATAGGGCTGTGTGGTTTATCTGCCGTCTGGCATATAAATGCAATAGCCGATGCAGAAGTCACTCGAAATACAGATGGTAGCTGGCTTGCCAGAGTGGATGGTACAGCCGTTTACCAAGGTTCAAGATATTTTGATGCAATTAACGCCGCAGCCAATAATATGGGCACTGGTACAATAAATATCCGTAACTCAGGCGATAGCGGCCCAGACGGTGGTAATGTTTATTCAATTCGCCCACAAGCAGGGCAAACGTTGGATTTTCATGGCCACCAAGTCAATGCCAACGGCGGTGATTTAGTGGTGCCAGTATATTGTGATCGCCGCGATAATATTACGGTTAAAAACTTACATGTGGTTGGTAATCCCAGATATGGTGTCTGGTTTAGAGGCTGCTCAAACGTCACACTCGAAAACATCACAATGAATTTAAGCCCACATGCAGCCGTTGGTTTGGGGATTAGGGTTGATGCCTCCACTGGTTCAGCCAATAACTTAACCATTCAAGGAAATATTAATATTAACGGCTCAACCACACATGGTATTGAAACTTATGGTGTAGATGGTTTTACCATAGGCGATGTAACGGTAAATAACTCTGGCGGTTGTGGTTTAATTTTAAATGACTCACGAAATGGAACTGTCGGTAACGTAACGGGTAGTTATAACAACTGGGGTGGCGGTTATGCAACGTTCCGAGTTGCTAATAATAATGGGCCAAATGTGCAGGTAAATAGTGTTTACTCACGAAATTCAGGTCGCGGCTTTTTCAGTGTAAGTGGTAGCCACGGCACCACAATTAATACCGTAGATATTGATACCACCACATCTCAGGGTATTTTTCTTGAAGATGCGTCTGATACCCATGTTCTTGCGGGTAGTGTCGCAAACGGTAACCCTAATTGCCAGTTAGTACGTACAGACAGCTCAAGTATCAATGTATCGGGATGCTCTCAAGTTGGTACACCACCGGGTGGTGGCTCAACAAATAATGGAACGGTAAACGGAACTTATCGTTTAATGCCAGTACACAGTAACAAAACAGTTGATGTAGCTAATTGTGGTTCCAGCAGCGGTACTAATATTCAGCAATGGTCGTGGTTAAATAATGACTGCCAGAAATTTAATATTTCACCGGTTGATGGAATATGGCACCGAATTTCACCTGTTAATGCGCCTTCACAAGGTTTGGATATTGATTCATCCTCAACCAGTAACGGAGCAAATGTCATGCTGTGGAGTTATTGGGGTGGTTATAATCAGCAGTTCAGGTTCCAAAGTGCAGGTAATGGTTTATGGCGTATCATTAACCGTAACAGTGAACTTTGCTTAGATATCAACGGCATCTCAACCGCTGATGGCGCAAACATTGTACAGTGGGAATGTCTTGCCGGTAATAATAATCAAATTTTTCAATTAATCTCTCAGTAATGTAATAACCGCTGTGTCTAAACTATATTTAGGCACAGCTTAATTATGAACTAACAGCTTATTTTACTAGGGTCAGTGGATGTTTGATGGATAAATTTTCTTCATTCTAAAAAGTGGCACTTACTTAGAATTTCTTCTACATTACCCACAAAAATATGGAGTAAGATGACTTTGCTGAAGCACAAAGAGCTTTATAGATCATTTGTATAGCCTACTATCATCCATTACTATGCCTTGTATAAACAAGCTTGAAAATTACACTGAAAAGATCACAAAACATAGTCTGAATATTATTCCTTAGATAATACAAAATTATCTTAGTTATAAAAATTTAACTTTACCCTCTCGCCAAATCAATTGCTAACACATATAGTAAAAATACAAAATTCAGTGACTTCACATAAGGAAATTCGCAATGCTTAGCTGGCAAGATATTTTACTCTACTCAACCAAAGGCAACCCCGAACCAGACAAAATCGTTGAAAAAACTGAAGCCGAATGGCAACAGCTATTATCTGAAGAAGCTTATTATGTTACTCGCCAAAAAGGAACTGAACGACCGTTTAGTAGCGATAGCTGTACTGTATTTGAGCCGGGTAAATATTATTGTGTCTGCTGCGATAATTTACTATTTGATGCCGATGAAAAGTTTGACAGCGGTACAGGCTGGCCCTCTTTTACCTTGCCGGCAACTGAAAATGCCATTGCCTATAATGCAGATACCAGCCATGGTATGCGTCGAGTAGAAACGGTTTGTAATTGCTGTAAAGCACATTTAGGCCATGTATTTCCAGACGGTCCAGCACCGTCATATTTACGATTTTGTATTAATGCGGTCGCACTCAAAAAAGCAGAATAAACAAACCTGTTAAAAACTATAAATAAAAAACCAAAAAAATGAGTTGTTTGTAACTAAATTGTTATATAAATTTAGTGACGTTCAAAACCACTCATTTAAGGTTATTTATGTTCAAATTTAATAAATTATTTATTGCGCTGCTTGCTGCAAGCTGTGTTAGTTGCGGCAGCAGTTCAAATAGTTCAGCAGAGAACCCATCTGCTGGCTCAAATCAGATTGATGATAAAACAGATAATACAACTACCCCAGAGCCAGAAGAACCAGAAGAACCAGAAGAACCAGAAGAACCAGAAGAACCAGAAGAACCAGAGCAAACTACCGCAAAAATAGAAGAAGGTGAAACCGGATTTTGTCAGTTTGACGGCATTATTGACACTAAACATGCAGGTTTTAGCGGCAGCGGATTTGTCGATACCACCAATGAGATAAATGCAGCAATTCACTGGCAAGTTTATGCTGATCAAAATGCAAATTATCAAATTACAATTAAATATGCCACCGGTAGCAGTGAGGCAAGATCGGGTAAATTAGTTAATAATTCAAACGCGGGAACAGAAACCGAATTCAGCTTTGTTTCAACCACAGAATGGACTAACTGGACAGACGAAAGCCAAACTCTCGCGTTAGTTGAGGGAACAAATAAACTTGAATTAACCGCACTGACCAGCTCAGGGTTAGCAAATATAGATTCGATAAGTATTACCGGCCCGGGGATTAATGCACAAACCTGTGAAATATTAACGGGTCAAACCTTGCCGCAAGAGAATAATCCGGTGTATGGAGAACTCAATAATTATTTATCTTGGTTTAGCCAGTCTGGCGATGATGCAGCTAAATTAAGTGCAGATAAAACCAGAGCCGATAATATGATTAGCTGGCAAATGCCACACGGCGGGTTTTATAAATATGGTGTCAGCAAATATGACTCAGCGTGGAATGGTACAGACGCTCGCTCAGGCTGGACAGGTTCAGGCGGCGTAGAACTAGGCACCATAGATAACGATGCAACCGTATCCGAATTATTATTTTTAGCCGATGTCTATCAAAGAAGCGGCGACACCAAATACAGAGATGCAGCCAGAGCAGCCTTTGAATTTTTATTAACCATGCAAACCTCAACCGGTGGCTGGCCGCAAGTTTATCCGGCTCGCTCCGGTACGTCTTACTCAAATTATGTCACTTTTAATGATAACGCGATGGCACGGGTACTCATTTTGTTAGACCAAGCCAGCCGCCAACAAGCGCCACTTAATAATGACTTATTAACCGCAGATCAACTCACCCGCATTAATCTGGCTATCAATAACGGTGTCGACTTTATTTTAAATTCACAGATAGTTCAAAATGGCGAAGCAACGGTATGGTGTGCGCAGCACGATCCACAAACGTATCAACCAAAAGGCGCCAGATCATACGAACTGGCCTCTAAAAGTGGTAAAGAATCTGTGCTGATTATTGCGTTTTTAATGACACGCCCTCAAAGCCCTCAAATTGAATCCGCAGTAAAATCCGCTTTAAACTGGTTCAGAAATACCGAAGTAAAAGTTGAAAATACGGCTTATATTAAACGCTCAAGTGGAAGTTCAGATGACAGCTATAATCCAATTCAAGCTCAAGTCGGCAGTACAATGTGGTATAGATTTTATGATTTAGATACCAATACCGGCTTTTTTAGCGGCCGTTTACCAACCGATAATCCACCCGGAGTTGGCAAAGTGTATGACATAATGCAAGTAGAACCAGAACGCCGCTACGGTTATGAATGGGGTGGAAATTATGGTACTAAAATACTCAATTATGCCGATAGTGTTGGCTATTAAATAATGGCTACATCATAACGCAATAACCCCAAAAACGGTCAGAGGTAAATTTTTTAGACTAGATCGTTTTTGGGCAATTATTTTAAACTCTGTACAGCAGGATTACTTACCCTACCTTTTTAATGAAGCTGACATAAGTTCATCAAGAGTCATCTTTTGGTTTAGCTGCTTTTCTATCAAGTCTTTATTTTTCTCAAAATATTTAACTGGAATACCAAATTGATAAGTGTTGTATCTATTTGATTTCATTGGTTTTAGTTTAATTCTGCAGACATAAAACTGATATCCTTTCCATTTGATGAGTTCAAACTGATAATGTTTTATATCATTAAGATAAAGTTTTGGTTCCCGACGAACCAAGCTTTCTATAGAGCGTTCATTTTTCTTTTCACGGTAGAGGCAGCCTTGCTCAAAACTGCAAATAATATCTTCTAAATTAAATTTAGCACTAACCCAAATGCCTAAATAACCAATAACAGCAGTTATAGTAAAATCAAATAAAACTGGGTTTGTGATAACGGCAGTTACATAATCAGGTATCAAATTCAGTTCAAAGTATGTACAAATTAACTGTAGTCCAAGCATAATAACAGTTAAAGCCACGAACAATTTAAATGACTTTTTACTCAAAAGCTTCTTGTGCTTATACCAATAAGCGTAACCATCCGGCTCATCAAAATACAACATAACTTGTTCGGTTAATAAACTGGGTTTTTACAGGGTAATCCCGTCTTGGCTTTAAACAAAGCTATCATTTGCTGGATTTCTTCTTGAGTAAAATAAGATGAATCCAGTGGTAACATATAAGAATCCGTTTGAGTATAAATGATTAACTCTGAGGAACAGGTTTTAATGCCAAGCCAGTATTTTTGTGGGTGAACCTCAAAGCCCGTTATTTGTTGATAATCCAAAAACCATAGCGTGGCTTTACCATGTATATAAACTAGCCTGTGTGGTTCAAAACTAATGCTAAAAAAAGCATTTTGAAATGGTTCTCGGTAAAAACGATGAAACATCAGTGAGCCAAAAAGAATGCTCATCACAAAAATCAACTGTGACTGCTCAAATATCAGCAAAAATAAATAAACAATCAAAACACTGCTAACCACAATGTACGCCGACTTTTTAATTCGAGTATTTTGAATAGGTTTAGCATCAAAAGTTTGGGTTAAAAAATCCATTTATTGTATTCCTTTCATAATTTTAGGTTGATGATATTAACTTTGGTTAGAATTTGGCTTTGCTAATTAACCTCAACTTTTTCAATATGATAATGTCGCTCAACATTAACCGATGCCCTGCCCCAGTCTGAATTTTTAACCCTTAACTGGTGCGCATCAAATGCCGCCTGACTGCTAAATATTTCGTGCACCTCAAAACGCTGACTTTGTTGCGAGTTTTGCGTCACATTAAATTGCTCACAGCCAGCTTCATTTCTGGTGAGTTTAATATGTTCCGCTAAAGCTTGTTTAATCATTTCAAGTTCGTGCTCGGGTACAATAATGTAACCAGTTAATATCACTTTATGCATCTAATCACCTGTTTTCTAAACGATTATAATCGAATAAACCATATTCAATACCGCGATATTTTTTAGCAAGGCTATGAATAAAATCACTATAACGCCAAAAATCCGGATGGGTTCGGCGAATCGCAAACTCAGATTTAACCGCCTGATAATCCTGCTCAGTTTCCATTTTTGCCAAACTTTGCATAAAGTCGCCCATCTCAGCTTCAGCCACCAGCCAGATCGCTTGTGGGTAATCGCCAATAAAACCGGGTGCTATGGTTGCGTAGTCTTGCGTATATTCACGTTGATTTTCTTCATTTAATAAACTCGAAATATTAAAGTGCGCGTTATTGTGCAGCAAAGTATAAGCTTTGTAATGATTTGCCTCTTCTACCAAAATAAATGAAACAGGCGGCAATAAATTAACCGCTTTGTAAGGTAAATTGTTAAGTAAAGCCAACTGATCATTCGGCTCAATTTGGTAAGTTAAGTTATTTACTTTTTCAAGCCTTTGTTTAATAAGCTGATATAGCTCAGCCTGAACTTGATCAGTTTTATATTGAATACCACTTGGCTGATTAAACTGATTTTTTTCCGATTGTAGATACTCTGCCAAATTTTTATTCGCGTTGCGATACCAGTAAGCTTTAATGGTTTGTCTTTGAGTTTGTGGCAATAAAGCTAAAAAGTTTCTTTCACCTTCTAGCCGTAAAAAATCCATATACAAGCGGGTTAATAACTGATGGCCCACGTTGCCGTACACATCAAATCCCGCGACCAATAAATAATGGATCCGCTCAAACATTGGATAATCAATTATCCATGCGGTTTTAGGGTTTTGACCAATCAAACCTTTAACCACAGTAGCGCTGTCAAAATGCCGGAAAATAGTCAGTGCCGCATTATCATTATGGCCTTCACCTTGCCAAATTAACTCTTCAGTTAAATGCTCACCCTGCTTAAAAAGCTGATTAGCTAACTCGGCTTTGGCAGCCATATATTCGCTTTCTTGTTCTGCATATTTAAGCCAGTTTGCGATAGGTAAAGCATTGCTATCTTCTGCTGCGGGCAGTGCTAAATTGTGTTTATGTTCAATTAAAAATTGATTAAATCTAGGATCGGCAACTAATTTAGGATCAGCAAATACCACCCAAAAGTGGTCGTTAATTACATTTAATGCCACTTGGCCACGACACACTGGCCCTTTAATAAATCCCATAATAATAAACTGGGCATTATCTAACATAAATTGATAACGCGCCTGTACCGGCAGCTCAGCAAAAGTCACAAACGGGTTAGACGCTTTCTCAATTTGATAACTCGGTAGCTCGCTTACCAAATATTCCGACTCAATAAATAGCTGATTAATCCGGTTAAATTTTTGTTCTGTTAATTGCAGCGGCAAATGCGTTTTAGCCGTTGTACTGGTTTTATCCTGCACAAAACGGTAATACACTTTATCGGTTTTAGGATCTTCAAACGGTCGTCGGGTATTAATCACGTTTAAAGTTTCACCCGGTGGCGTACTTGAACGCACCAACTTGAAAAACTCGGTATCAATGCCTTGGTCATCAAAATATAAATGCGCTAAAAACCAGTGTTCATAAATATAACGAGCCACTAATTGATGTTTAAGCGAGCTTTGATTTAAAAACGCTTCCCATTGGTCTATTTGAGCCAATAAATTAGCATCTGGCAGCGCAATATCAGCCATTGGCGCACCTTTACTTAACCAAAGTTGTAACGTTTTAAACTCTTCGGTTGAAACTGGCGGTAACCCATAAGGCATACCGGCATGCGGGTTTTTAGCGGAAAATTGCTCGTATTCCTCAATTGCCGAACAGGTTTGATCCCGATTTAAAGAAAAATCATATTCATCACCTAATATCGGCTGGTTTACCTCATAGTGTTTATATTTAAGGGCTAAACTCTGGTATAAAACACTGCCGGCTAAATTAGCCTCAATAGTCTGATCTCTTTCATTTAAAACCGGTTTAAAGCCTTTTTCGCGCCAGTTTTGGGTTGAGGTTGCATCAATAAATAAACGGCTGGGTTCAATTGCTAATAAACGTTCACCGTTATAAACCGGTTGTGGATTAATACCGCGATCAATTCCGGCCGGTGATGACAGTTTTAACTGACAAGGTGCATCATAACAACCGTGGCAAACAACGCAGCGGCTTTCTAAAACAGGCTTAACCTGAGATAAATAGGTTTGTCCGGCGTCACTATCTGTTGCTACAATTCTGTCTCTCACTTTAGGCGAGCCAAACCATAAATCGAGTTGATTCATTCCAATTGCCGCACAAGCAGACAATACCAGTGCACAGCAGGCAAATACTAAATATCTTTTCATAAATGTTTTTAATTATGGTTATGTGCTAATGGACTTAACAATTTATACAGCCGATTTAAATCGATAGGTTTATCTATATAGTCATCAGCCCCGATTTTAAAATAATACTCAATATCGGAGGGCATTACATTAGCTGTTTGCATAATAATTGATGCTTGATAACCAGATGCTCTTATTTGTTTAACTGCACTAATACCATCTAAGTTTGGCATTTGTACATCCATTAAAATAATATTTGGTCTGAATTCAGTTACTGCTTTTACTGCTTTTATGCCATCTGATACCACTAAAATATTTGCTTTAGTGGCAGCCAGCATAGATGCTAAAACTTCTTGATTAATTTCATTATCTTCTGCGACCAAAATTCTGATTCCAGTCAAATCAGGACATTTAGTTGACTCTTTAGGCTTTTCCTGCACAGGTTCTTCAATGGCATTTGCTTTAAAATAGACACAAAAGCAACTACCTACATTAGGTTCAGATTTTACTGTGAGCTCCCCGTCCATTAGCTCAACCAAGCTTTTTGTAATAGTTAATCCTAAACCTGATCCGCCAAATTTTCGGGTTGTACTAGCATCCGCTTGCTCAAATGTATTGAAAACTTTATCTAGTTGTTCAACTGACATTCCAATTCCTGTATCCTCAACAGTCAGCTTAAATCCTGCTTTATCCTGGTTCTCCAGTTTCACAATTACTGTACCTGAATGAGTAAACTTAATTGCATTCGCAACCAAATTTAATAATATCTGGTTGAAGCGGGTTGGATCTAAACGCCAGTATCGAGGAAATTTTTCTGAGTACAGATGCTCAAGTTGAATTGACTTATCCTCAGCTTGTTTCATTAGTGAACTTAAAGTTGACTCTATTAATTCCGTTACATCTACATCCCGCCATTCAATAATCACTTTACCAGCCTCAATTTTAGAGAAATCTAAAATATCATTTAATAAAGCTAACAAACTCTTGGCCGACACTTCTGCTTTATTTAACCAATGCGCCTGTTTTTCAGTTAACTCTGTTTGGCTTATTAGCTGCAACATACCCAAAATACCATTCATTGGGGTACGTATTTCATGACTCATATTTGCCAAAAATTGAGCTTTTAATTTTTCAGAATGCTCCGCTACTTGTTTTGCTTGTTTTAAACTATTAACTTGCTCATCAATTTTGTTAGCCATTTGATGCATGGCAGATATTAACTCGTCAAACTCAGCATATTCACTATTTTTTTTATGAGCCTGATAATTGCCACGGGCAAACTGTCGGCTTAAACTAATTACATCAAGTAAAGGTTGGTTAATCTGCTTTGAAAAATGTTTAATAAAATAAAGTAATACCAATAAAAACAAAATAAATAAAAAAGTTAAAATCACAATATTAGTAATGAAGATATAATGCAGGTCACTTTTATTCTGAAAGACTTTTAAACTTAACGGAAATATCAATTCTCCATCTTTAACTGTTAAATCTATTTTTTTCTGTGCCATGAAATAAGATGCATATCGACTTAATTGTGTCATTGCCAACGATTTATCTGGTAAATTCAAATGATATAAATAATGTTCATCTCGTATTGTGCTATGAAGAGGTGCCATTAGTTTATCCATTTCAATCAAACAAACTAAAATACCAGTGGTTTCATAAGGGTTGACTATAGAATTCTTTCGCTTTTGTAATGGAACAATATAAGCTAAAACATAACTAAATTCTTTCTTAGAAAAATAATCTGAACCTAGCTCAGATTGCGATAGCAAATATAATTGAGTATCTGTCTCTGCTGGATTTTGCTCAATAAATACTTTTGCTAAAGCACTGAGCTGCTGTGTAGGAAGTTTCAAGCTTTCAACCGGATAAGCTTCAACAATAAATTCAGAATCATCTAAAATTAACATGGATTCAATCAGATGGTTTTGTTCTGTATAAAACTGCAGTTCTTTGGCTACATACTGAGAAAAAAGAATATTCTTGGGGACTTCAGCTAAAGCTTTGTTTGACTTAAGTTCTAAGATATCAAACTTAATTTGGGTTAAGCTATTATAAACAGAAGCAGCTGCGACTTTACTCTCCCACTCAAGATTTTGCTCTACCTTATCTAATTCTCTTTGGTAAGAAAAATAAACTAAAATACCTCCAACAATGAATAAAGGAACAAGAATTACACTCGCAATACTTTTAAACAGGACA
Organism: Catenovulum sp. 2E275; assembly: GCF_025515275.1. Classification (GTDB taxonomy): domain Bacteria; phylum Pseudomonadota; class Gammaproteobacteria; order Enterobacterales; family Alteromonadaceae; genus Catenovulum. The sequence continues at coordinate 18,105 of NZ_JAOPFU010000016.1, read as the reverse complement.
TCTTGATAATGTTTTTTCATCTTATTAATTTAAATTAGAAATTGAGCGTGTTGCTATATGTTGCATATACTCTGTAGTTTTTTGAGCATCAAAAACACCACTACCATAACGATTAAACCCTTTGAATAAAACCTCCCAAATTATCGCCATTTCAGGATTATTTGGCATAGCAATCGATCTTTCCATCTGGCTAATAACTGATTTTAAATTCTGGTTTGCCTTACGAGAAACCGAGTTAAATACCAGAGAATGTGTTGGTAAAGAAAACAGGTTTTCAGAAAGGTATTCTTGAGTTTCGATTGATTGAAAAAAATCTGCCAATTCTTTTAAGTCAGCTTGTTTATGTTTACTTAAAGAGTGATTAGGAAAAGCCATCAAATAAACTGAGTAATAGGAACGCATCTCTTTATTACCAATTTTAGGTAATGCGGTAACCCCTAAATCATTACCCAAGCTGGACTTTAAACTGGTATAACTCCAAAAACCATCAATTAAATAATCTACATGTCCGAGTTTAAATTGGTTGATTGCGCACTCATAAGCACATTTACCATCGATCAAACCTTGCCTATTTAATGACCAGTAGAAAGTTAAAGCCTGTTGCATTTGTTCTGTATCAAATTGGACCGCAGGATTTGATTCTGGGTTAAAAGGTAGTGCATTAAATGCCGTTAAAAAAGGAATTAACCAGTACATCTCGCTATAACTCCAAGCAATTTTCGGTAAAGCACTTTTTGTATCTGAAATAAGCTGTTGCCAATTTTTTATCGGCTCTGTCACTTTTGATTTATTGTAATAAAGTACTAAATGATTCCCTGAAATAATTGGGATACCATAAACTTGTCCCTTAATACTGGCATTTTTTATATCTTTCTCTCGTAAATAAGGATTCAACCAATTTTTTGGTACAGGGTTATAATTAAGCTTTTTTAAACCAATAAAATCAGCTGGTACTATCATTACATCTGGGATCACAGTTTCACTATCATCAAGCTGTAATTGACTTTTAAGTTTATTATTATCTAATTCGATCGAATCAATTTGGATACCTGTCTTAGCAGAAAATAAAGATAACAAGTAAGTAAATTTAGGATTATCTAGCGTATAAACTAAACTAATACTTTTTTCTTCGGCATTGCTATTTATTGAGTAAAAGAAAAGTAAAAGAGCAAAAATCAATTTCAGCGAATTATCACTTTTAATCATCAAACATCCAAATTAAATAAGCATGAACATAACTTATTTAATTTTAGCTTCTATCTGATTAAACGCTATTGATAAAAGAGCTTAATATCGAGCTAAATCAATATAAATATCGATATTAAACTGGAAATTAAAGCCATTTAATCAAAACAAATTCATCTAAAGTAAGTTAAATAATTTTTATTCTAGCTTTTAGGACAAAACTAAAAGGCAGCGTTTGTTTGGTGTTTCTTCTGTGCTGCCCCACATAAATGTGGGGTAAGGTAACTTTGTAAGGAGCACACAGTCTTTATAGCTCATTCGTGTGGCTCACTACACGTCAATCGCAATGCCTTAGATAAAATACCAAACAAACGGCTGAAAAAATCGTACTCAAAAAATCAACAGAGCTAGGAATGTCACTGGCAACTCATTCTTTTATATAGCATTGTTTTCAAAAGTACCTAGTATTCGTGCAATAATACGCCTCGAATTGAACCTGATCACTCTGATACACAAAAATTTAAGTTGATTTAAATAGCTACAAACAAATAGAGCGCCAATTGGCGCTCTATTTTATACTATCGGGAAAAGTTAATAACAATTTATGGCCGTACCTGACCATTCCCCAAAACAACAAATTTTTGGGTCGTTAAGCTTTCCAGCCCCATTGGACCATAGGCATGTAATTTAGAAGTTGAAATACCAATCTCAGCGCCTAACCCTAACTGACCACCATCTGAAAAACGCGATGAAGCATTAACCATGACGACAGCACTATTCACTCGACGAACAAACTCATTGGCGCGAGCATAATTTTGTGTACAAATTACCTCAGTATGGCCTGAGCTAAATTGCTCTAAATGGGCAATGCTTGCATCAAAATCATCAACCACTTTAACTGCAATCTCTAACGCTAAATATTCAGCTTCCCAGTCCGCCACTGTTGCAGCTTGAGCGCCGTCAAAATAGCCAATGCTGTTTTCACAAGCATGAATTGTAACGCCTTTTTCAGCTAATACTTGAGCGGCAACTGGTAAATATTGCTCTGCAATATCTTTATGCACCAGTAAAGTTTCAAGCGCATTACATACACCCGTACGCTGAGTTTTACCGTTAAGCAATAAATCAATTCCCATTTCAATATCCGCAGATTCATCAATATATAAATGACAAACCCCTTTAAAATGTTGAATCACAGGAATTCGGCTGTTTTCAGTCACAAAACGAATTAACCCTTCACCACCACGTGGAATAATCAGGTCAATATCGTCAGACAAAGTCATTAATTCATTCATCACGGCTCTGTCTGTATCCGGTACAACACAAATCGCGTTTGGATCAATATTTTGTTCAACTAAAGCTTCGTGTAAACATTTAGCAATAACTAAATTTGAATACAAAGCTTCTTTACCGCCACGTAGCACAACCGCATTACCAGATTTTAAACATAATGCAGCCGCTTCGGCCGTTACATTAGGGCGAGACTCATAAATCATCGCAATAACCCCCAATGGAATACGCATTCTGCCAACTTGCATGCCATTTGGGCGTACTTTCATTTCGTTAATTGTGCCAACCGGATCAGGTAATTGAGTGACTTCAATTAGCGCATTAGCTAAATCCTGAATACGTTCAGGCGTTAAACGCAAACGGTCGATCATAGCATCGGTTAAGCCGTTGTCTTTACCGGCCACTAAATCACGTTCGTTTTCAGTTAAAATTAAATCGGTTCTTTCAATTAATTTTGCTGCCATTGCACTTAATGCCGCATCCTTTTGTGCAGTGCTTAAATTAGCAACAGAAAATGATGCTTTGCGGGCATCTTTTGCCATTTGTGCGATTGAAAAGCTCATTTATTTACCTTTTTATAAAATCACGAGATCGTCACGGTGAATAATCACATCACTCGGACAATACCCTAAAATATCAACAATTTGCTGGCTTTGTTTGCCTTGAATCTTGGTCAGCTCTAACTGACTATATTGGCTAATGCCTTTAGCAATCACTTGCCCTTTTTGATCAAGTAAGTTAACTGCATCACCCTTTTGAAATGCGCCCTGCACCTGAGTAATGCCAATACTTAACAGTGAAGCGCCTTTGTTCAGCACTGCATTTTCTGCACCTTTGTCCAGTGTAATACTACCTTGAGACTTTAAGGTATATTGCAGCCAGTGCTTACGCGCTTTTTTAGGCGTTGCTTGGCGTTTAAACCAAGTACCTTGCTGTTCGTTTTGCAATAATTTATCAAATACCTGACCTTTTCGGCCATTTACAATTAAGGTATGAACCCCATTAAAAGTAGCTTTTTCAGCCGCTTCAATTTTGGTTCGCATCCCACCGGTAGCAATTTTATTTGTGGTACCACCAGCTAACGCATAAATACTTTCGTCAACCAAATCAACGGTTTCAATAAATTCCGCATTGGGGTTTGACCTTGGGTCAGCAGTATATAATCCATCAATATCACTGCAAATAACCAATAAATCAGCATCCGCAACCTGAGAAACCATAGCGGCTAAATTATCGTTATCGCCCACTTTGATCTCTTGTGTCGCAACGGAATCATTTTCATTCACAATAGGTAAAATGCCGTTATTTAATAATTCGCGTATGGTGTTTTTGATATTGACATAGCGTCTGCGATCGGCCAAATCGTCATGCGTAATCAAAATTTGTGCGCAAGGGAAATCAAAAAAACGCGCCCAGTTTGCCATCATTCGGGTTTGACCGACTGCAGCCATTGCTTGTTTTTCAGCAATTGACGGCACCTCACTATGGTTAATTAGACTGCGCCCGGCTGCAACACTACCGCTTGAGACAATAACAATCTCTTTACCTTGCTGACGACATTCCGAGATATAACGTGCAATGGGCAGTAAAAATTGACCGGTACAATCTTTACCCTGTGGTGCAATTAATGCGCTGCCGACTTTAATAACAGCTCTGTGCCAGTTAAACAAACCCATGATGAAACTTTCTCGAAAATAAAAACCAGAATGAAAAGAAGTTATTATACTTAAACCGTTATGAAATGCGAGATTCAATCTTAACCACAATAAATAATATTTGTGACTAAGTTACAGAATAAACTGTCTCAAGTTACCTAATTAGTGCTATTATTTTTTAGGATTTGTTGTCATTTTACACTGGGGCTTTACTGATATAATAAAAGTGTTGGGTACTTAATATATTTAATAGATTTAGATATTAAACACTTAACTATTATAACGAATAAAAAGCTTTAACGGCCTTAATTATGTTAACTGAAACTGCATTGAACACTAATGCTGAACTTGGTCCAGCTATTTTATTTTTTAGCGGCGGTAGCGCACTTGCTAAGTTAAGTAAAACCATAAAACGCCATACCTATAATAGCATTCATTTAGTGACCACATTTGACTCTGGCGGCTGCTCAGCTCAGCTTAGAAAACATTTTAATATGCCTGCGATTGGCGATATCAGAAACCGCTTACTCGCACTGGCGAATGATCATGACGCTGCAACAATCTCAGCCGTGCGTTTGCTTAGCTTAAGGTTTCCGTGCGATCAAAGCCAAATTCAACTCAAACAAAAGTTATTGGCCATTATTAATCGCCAAATGCCTCATTTTCAAAAAATTGCACCACACAGCCAAAATATTATCTGTTCTTATTTAAAACATTTTTATTCCGTGATGCCGGATGACTTTAGTTTAAAATGTGCAAGCATTGGTAATTTATGTTTGACCGGTGGTTATTTATTAGCAAATCGTCAATTACAACCTGTGATTAATGAATTCACCCAGCTATTTGATATTAAAGGAAAAGTCATTCCAATTATTGATGATTTATATCATTTAGTTGCAGAATTTTCAGACGGTCAGTTAATAGCTGGTCAACACAATATTACCGGAAAAGAAGTCGACCCAATTAAACAAAAAATATGTCAGGTATTTTTATCTGCCAGCGAAACTGAGCCTTATCCGATTACCCCAGCGATAAAACCACATTTAACAGATTCGATTACTAATGCTGACTTAATTTGTTATCCGCCGGGTAGTTTTTATTCGAGCATTTTGGCGAATTTATTACCACAAGGTGTTGGGCAAAGCATTGCCAATGCGCAATGTAACAAAGTGTATATTCCTAATTTAGGTACAGACCCAGAACAATATGCAATGAGCTTAATGGATTCGATTCAAGCTTTATTGAATTATCTTAAACGCGGCTGTCAATTTAACTTGCCGCCTCAGCAATTATTAAATTATGTGGTGATTGATGAAACATTGGGAGATTGTATTAGTTTTAATGACGAGGCGTTATTAGCCAGTAATGGCATTAATATTATCAGAACCAGTTTGGTATCGGCTAAATCGGCACCTTATTACGATAATCAAAAACTATCTGAATTATTGGTTTCTTTGGCTAAATAACCTGAGCTTGGTTAACGGCTTATCCAGAGTTGCTCAGAGTTAAATAAACAAAACCCCAAGTGCAAATCCCCTTGAGGTTTTGTTTAATATTCGACTTAATATAACTAAATGAGCTTAACTATACTTGGGTTACTTATAAAACTTTTTTCAAAAAGTTAGGTAATTGCATACCTGCCTGATGAATTGACGCATTGTAATAATCAGCTTTATCAGCAAAAGCTTGTGCATCTTCGACTCTAAACTCGCCAAATTGACCTTGTTTACGTGCTAAAGTGCATGACCAAAAGCCACTTGGGTAAATTGGCTGCGGGAACGGTATGGTCTGTACCGCATCAAAGCCAACATCCAACATTGCATCGCGCATTTCTTTCATTAATTTTTGATGCAAAATTGGCGATTCGCTTTGCTGAACCAAAATACCACCCGGACGTAACGCATTTAAACAACTGGTATAAAAAGCATGGTTAAATAAGCCTTCACCCGGACCAATCGGATCGGTTGAATCAACAATCACAATATCTAAAGATTCCGCTTCAGCTTCGCGCATAAATTTAATGCCATCATCAAACATCACATGAGCACGCGGATCACTATTACTTTCACATAATTCAGGAAAATATTTAAGTGCCATTTGAGTCACTAATTCATCAATATCAATTTGATGAACCGACTCAACTGAGTCGTGTTTTAATACTTCACGTAACGTACCGCAGTCACCACCACCAATAATCACAACATTTTTAGGATTTGGGTGCGTAAATAAAGCCGGGTGAGACATCATCTCGTGATATAAAAAGTTTTCACGAGTCGTCACCATAGTACAGCCATCAATCACCATAAGATGACCAAAATCTGTGGTTTCATAAATTTCTATTTTTTGAAAAGGCGATTGTTTTTCAACAACTTTCTTTTTAATACGTAAAGAAAAAGCAGAACCTGTGCTATCACATTGTTCAGTAAACCAATTTGGTGAAGACAAATCAGACATTAAAAATTCCTCGATCATGATTGTGATAAACAATCAGTATGCGCTAAAAAATGCTGCGAATTTTGCCAGCCTTAACCTTTGCTGGCAATGATAAATCCACACTTTAGCCATAAAATGTTAGCCGCCGGGATAATTTATGATTAAACTTAATGTTTTTGCTTATTGTGCTTTGATTTAAACATGAATACCCCTTTAATTTCTCAAGCTAAACTTGTATATAACGTTGCCAACTGGAGTGACGGTTACTTTGATATTAACGAACAAGGTGATTTGGTTGCGCAGCCCAAAGGTCAGCCACAAACTCAGGTGAGTTTATCAAAAATTATACAAGCGCTAAAAGAAGCCGGATTGCGCCTGCCCGTTTTACTCAGATTTACCGATATTTTACGTGACAGGGTATTATCGTTAAGCACAGCGTTTAACGATGCTATCAGCCAATATGAATATAAAGGCAGCTACACACCGGTTTATCCAATTAAAGTAAATCAGCAATTTAGTGTGGTAGAGCAGCTACTTAAAGCTAAACCCCAAATAGGGCTTGAGGCTGGTAGTAAGCCTGAGTTATTGGCAATTTTAGGCGCAACCGATAAACCACTCAAAATTGTCTGTAACGGCTATAAAGATTCAGAATTTTTAGAACTGGCAACCATAGCCACTCAAATGGGTCATCAGGTTTATGTTGTAGTTGAAAAATTATCTGAGCTTAAAACCTTAATAAAAATCAGTAATTTATATAATGCAGCACCAGCGGTAGGAATTAGAATCCGGTTAAACTCTGTTGGTAAAGGCAAATGGCAAAACTCAGGCGGCGAAAAAGGTAAATTTGGGTTAACTTCCAGTCAATTACTTACAGCCATCGACCTATTAAAAACTGAACAAAAACTCGATTTATTCCAGCTCATTCATTTTCATATCGGCTCACAAATTGCCAATATTCGCGATATTCAAATCGCGATTAAAGAATGTGCCCGCTATTACACTGAACTCAAACAACTGGGCATTAATATTACCACTTTAGATGTAGGTGGCGGTTTAGGGGTCGATTATGAAGGCAGCGGCAGCCGTAGCCAGTGTTCAATGAATTATGATATGAAAGAATACGCTAGAAATATTGTTTCTGGGGTAAGTGAAGTTTGCAGGGCTGCAAATATTGAAGAACCAAATATTATTACCGAATCTGGCCGTGCAATGACAGCCCATCATGCGGTCTTAATCACCAATGTTATTGATATTGAAACACCATCTAAGCCATTAGAAAACCTTAATTTTTCAACAAGTTTAGACCAAAATGCTCCGTTAGAAAGCCACGAAATGGCGGCGATTAATCAGCAAATATCAGAGCGCACCGCACTTGAGTGTTATCATGATGCAATTCATTATTTTAGTGAAGCTCAGCAAAAGTTTGTTTTAGGCTTAATTAGCCTGCAACAATGGGCTGAGTTAGAGGCATTGTATTTTGCAACTTTGCATCATATCCGACAGCATTTAACCTCCAATGCCCGTGCTCACCGCGAAATTAAAGAAGAGTTAGATGAAAAACTAGCCAGTAAATTATTCTGTAATTTCTCACTGTTCCAATCGTTACCGGATGCATGGGGTATAGATCAGATTTTCCCGGTTGTGCCGCTGCAAAATTTAAATCAACCATTGAATATGCGGGCGATTATTCAAGATATTACCTGCGACTCAGACGGTCAGCTAAAACAATATGCTGACGGCATGGGCATAGAGTCAAGCTTGCCATTACCTCAATATCAAGCAGGCGAAGAATATTTATTAGGCATGTTTATGGTTGGCGCATATCAAGAAATTTTAGGCGACATGCATAATTTATTTGGTGATACCGACTCTGCTCATATTGAGTTTGATGCTCAAGGTAACTGGCGAATTAACCATACTTTACAAGGTGATACCGCAGAATCAGCATTGGCAACTGTGCATTTTCAAAAAGAAACCCTGCTCGAAAATTATCAAACCCAACTCCAAAATTCTGGGTTAACTAACGAGTTAAAAGATAAATATTATCTGCAATTAAAAACTGGGTTAGAAGGTTATACTTATTTTGAAGATTAAGTATTTTGTAATATGTTTATAAAGACACTTAAAGTATTCCGATAAAATCGATGAATTAATCAGGTAGATAACTCCAGTTAAGGAGCCATCTACCTTGACTAAAATAGAAGCTCGGCTATCAATAGCATTATAAACTAAGGATTAATAATGCTATTGATAATACTTGGAAAAACCCATTGGTCATTAGCTCTGTCATACAACCGGTAATTATGAGCACTACCACCTAATGCATTGTTATCCCAAACAATTGTCGGAATCCCTAAACTATTTGCTTTCGCTTGATAATATTGAGCATAAGCCGCTCTTTGCTGAGTATTAGCTTTATCAACACTACCCCACTCACCCATCACAACCGGAATACCGTTACTGACAAAGCGGCTATTTAAATTATCAAATACATAATTAATTAAATCTTTTTCTGCATCATCAAAATACATATCTCCACCGTCAGCAACTTCCTGCTCGGTAAAGGTATAAGGAATATAACCATGAGTCGAAATAGCAATCATATTATCTGAAGGAATATCAATGTGTTGAATCTGATCCTCCCACGGGCTGGCTGCATAACCGGGTAATAACACTAAACGGTTTGAGTTATTACCGCCACTATTACGGATTTCATTTAATGCAACCTGATTAAACGTATTTACCACTTCATAATTTTCAAGCGTGCCGGACCATTCAAGCGAAGTGCCTTTATTTGCTCTTGGTTCATTTAATGTTTCAAAAATAAGATACTGATTGTAGTTTTTAAACCGCTCTGCAATTTGTGACCAAATATCTGCTAAAGTTTGGCTGGTTGCCGCTTGATTTGCATAAGTAGGTACAATCCATTCATCATGATGTAAATTGATAATGACATATAAGTTAGCATCCAATGCATAATTAACCACTTGCTCAACTCTGTCTAACCAAGCTGAATCAATTGTATTATCCGAACCAGAAAAATGACCCTGCCAAGTTACTGGTATTCTAATGGTTTTAAACCCCTGAGCAGCAACTGAATTGATCATATACTGCTGAGTAAGCGGATTTCCCCATGCAGTTTCACCGCCAATAGCATCTAAAGTATTACCTAAATTCCAGCCAGCACCCATTTCACTAACAATTTGTGTAGCTGATTTACTTGTGCCTTGCGCAGCAACCGGAATTAAGCTCCACAACTGGCTATCATCACCCCAATAATCCCATAACCTGATATTAGCGCCGTCATAGGTCGCCATGCTCTCAACTTCAATTGATTTACCACTAAATTTTGAAGTAATTTTATAATAACCGCTACCCGTACTTTCTATTAGCCATTGCTGGTTATCATTTCCGTAATAGGTATATTGAGTAAGGTTTGCCCCATTATCTGGGTTCCAGCCCTCTACATCCAAAGTTTTACCGCTGTGGGCTGCATTAATCGCATAATAACCGTTACCTAAATCGTTTACATCCCATCTTTGATTTAAACCAGCACCTTGAGCCCACTGAATCACATTAGCACCATCGGCCTGACTGGCCGCAGAAACATCTAAAACTTTGCCGCTAAGTTTATTAACAAAAATGTATCGCCCATCAGAAATTGCATGAGCAGATACACAAGATAATGAAATTAAACAAAATAAAATTTTATTTATTAAGTTTTTTAAAATACTTTGAAACATAAAAATCCTTGTTTTAAAAGTTAAAATAAATACTTAAAGATAAGCTATATAGCTTGTCTTTAAGTACAAAATCCAAAACAAAGACTAGCATAAATAATTAGACAAAAATGATAACGATTTCATAATTGGCAATATTTATTTAACATTTATAAAACATTATAATAGTCAAACTTACATTTATTTTTTTGTGGAAAGAGCAACTCATATTATTATTCAGCCACTCTTTTATCCTGTAATAACTGATTGATTTGATTTATCAAAATATGAAAAGCGGGCTGCGCCATTGCGCCATGATCATAGCCTTGAAGCTCAAATAATTGTGTATTTTGATGTCCGTTTACTTTCATCATTCGCCATAAAAATGCATTTTCTTCATAACGTCCAAGCATTTCTAAGTTGCGATCTCCGGTGATTAAAATAAATGGCGGCGCATCAGCTCTTACATGAAAAAGCGGGGCTAAATCATCAACTATGGGTTGTTCACCTTTAATGCCGCGTTCTTCACGCACGGTAAAATGGGTAATCGCATGGCCGCTGAAAGGTATCAGGCCAGCGATGTCATTTGCATCAATCTGATATTTGGCTAACCAGCGTTTATCCAAACCCAGCATGCTGGTTAAATAGCCACCAGCTGAATGTCCGGCAATAAAAATTTTAGATTTATCACCTCCAAAAGCTTCAATATGCTGAAACACCCACGCGGTTGCCGCAGCTGCATCTTGTATATAAACCGGACTTTTCACTTTTGGAAATAATCTGTAGCCAACACCTGCTACAGCAAAACCCTGATTTTTAAGAGCTTGTGGGATTTCTTTATGACCACCGCGTAATCCGCCACCGTGAAACCAAACAATGGTCGCAAATGATTTTTTATCTGTTGGATAATACAAATCCAAAACACTTTGGCTTTGCTGATAATCGGTTGAAATTTGTGATTGGGGATAATATGAAATATTAGTTTTTAACTGATATGGTTCTGCGCTCGCAACAAAACTTAGCGATAAATAACTGATTAGAACGGCCAATACACGAATAAGCCAATTGAAATGAACAGATTTTAATAGTTTAATTTGAGTCATTTTTTACCTTTTATTTTTATATATCGCCGGTTACTCGATTATTATTTAACCTGAGGTGCGTATAAGAAATGTTGAAGTAAATTTCTCAACGATTAGATTAAATAATTCCAAAACGAGGATAGTTTTCCACAGATCAAGTTATTTAACCTCTGCAAAAATATTGGCGGTTAACCGCCCTTTATTTGGGTCACTCGATAAATCAGCTTGCTGAATTAACCCTGAGTGCAATAAAGTGCCGGGATAAACCACCAGCCGATTTAATTTATACGCAATTTTGCCTAATAACTTAAATTCATCAGTGCTTTGATTAATATAAGTTTTATCTGGTTGACCATGCTCGTATTCAAATTGAGTACGCGCCATTTGATATAGCGCTAAATTATCTTGCTCAATATGTTCAAATCCGGTTGGCAAATGACGGTAAAAACCAGTACCACCAAATTCACCCGAGTTTAAATAATGCATAATCGCAAACTGTCTTTTATTTAACGAATCAAAATGCGGAATACACTGGTGTTTATTTAAATTTTTTGCTTTTTTATTTACCAAAGAATAAAAGCCTTGATCAGCAGCCAGCATGTTAATGGGTTTAAGCTGATATATTTTACTGATAACCGGCGCAAGCTGATTTAAAACAAAATCGATATAAGCATTGACCAAAGGAGCACGTACACCGGGATAATAAGTGATTTTTTCCTGCTGAAAATCAGCAGTCAATGCGAACTGGCGCAGCATATTAATGTCAGCCAAAAAGTTATCGACTAAAATAACCGGTGTTTTTTCTACACCAATTTGCAATACATGCCACTTAATTGCCGGATGCAAGCTAAAGTTTATTATTGAATCTGTTTGAGCTAAAACCACATCAACCACTTTAAAGTCAGCTAAAATTAAACAGAATGTTAACTTTTATCTTCAATTAAGCGTCTGAGCGACCCTAAACGAACGTTCGGATTAAATCCGAACGTTGAAATAGAAACCGTTTTATCTAAATCTTACTGGATTTGGTTAAACCACCATTTCTGATAATTGGTATTATTGGTGATTGAGGTTTTAACATTGGTTCCATTACTGGTTGCGCTATTTTCAGCTTCCAGTAATAAATTACTTGCGAAATTTCTAATTAAATAACTGCCATCTGCTTGTGGTTCAACTTGCCAGCGTTGATTATTACTACCAAAACAAGTCCATTGCTGAACGTTTTGACTACTATTATCCTGATCTAAACATGCACTACTGTTTAGATTAATCAGTTCAAATTGATTACCACTAATTTGTACCGCCTGCCATTGCTGGTTTGCTCCATAAGTATAATCCCAGAGTTGGATGTTAGCACCATCAGCCGTTGACACACCGGTCACATCCAAAGCTTTGCCACTTGCATCGTTAGTTATAAAATAATAACCGGATTGCAATGCATTTGGACCAGAACTTGAACTATTTAATACAAACTCAAACCAGTTAATATTAACTGCGCCAGCTAAAAAATTAATCCGCAAGCGATGCTCTCCGGCATTTAAATACCCTGAATAACTGTGGGTTTGAAAGCTCTGCCAACCCCCTGTTGCCTGTGTATTGATACTCGCCGTGTGAACCCCATCGATTAACAATTCAAACTGGCTTTGAGAATCAGCCGAAGCGAATCGGCTATTAATGGTATAGTTACCCGCAGCGCTAACATTTATTTTATATTCAATCCAATCGCCAGAGTCGATATAACCAATGTTTTGACCGCCTCCCATGTCGGATGTATTTTCTATTTCAACACCATGATTAGCGCAAAAGTTTTCTGCTTCGAGCTTTCCCGGCAATACTTGCACACTCCCTGAATTTGAGCAGTTTTCAGTCGTTGCATCCGGTTTAACCCCATCGTAAAAATCTTGATGCCAAGTATGACTTGAATGACCATTTTTAATATTGGTTTGGGCAAAATTAATCATTGCATCGTATAAATGTACTGGTGGTGTACCACCTTGATTAATAAAAGTTTTAACTTGCTCGTATGCAGCGTTGGTTGGAATGGTCCATAAAGTTCTGTCATGCGACATTTTTTTAAATGACCAAGGGTAATAACCAGCTAAATTTGCTTTTGCCCAGTTAGTAATCGCCAATAAATTAGCCGGATCAGTTTCACCATATTCCCCAATAATTAGCGGAATATTTAAATGATTAGTGATATTTTCCCGCCCCATAGTATCGGCAACTGGCCCATAATGATGGATTTGATAAACCAGTTTATCGTCCCACTTTGAGCTAATGCCAGTTTGCGCTTGAGTGGTTGGGTTGGACCAGTCAATTTTAGATAAATCCGAGCCCCACCAACTGCCTTCAACCACAATAATATGGTTATTATCTACTTCACGAATCGCGTTTTTCATTGTGATATAAGAAGGCAATAACTCGTATTCACGGCCATCTTGTAAAACCGGCTCGTTAATTAACTCATAACCCCAAACAACTGGCTCGTTTTTGTAGCGATTAGCAATATGCCGCCAAATTTGAGCGGCAATTTGCACATTATTACCATCCCAAAATGTCACTGTATCTCGTGGCTGGCTTGCATTTGAATTAACATTATCAGAATGATCTCCCGGATTTTGATAACCCGGTGCGCCATGCATATCGAGCAAAACATACATATTGTTAGCCCGGCACCACTCAATCACACGATCAAAATATTCAAAGCCGTTATCGCGTAACTGTCCGTTCCACCAGAATAAATTATAGTTAAAAGGCACTCTAACTGAGTTAAACCCCAGCGCCTTTAAATCGGCAATAGCCTGAGCGTCAACATAATTAAGCCGCCACTGGTATTCAAACTCAGCCGCTTTGTCTGTACTCCCAAATGCCTGAGCTAGTTGATTAAAAAACTGGGTATGAGTACGATAATTAAAATCGCCCATCATTAAATAACCTTCCCAAACTAGCCAGTTACCCAGATTAATGCCACTTAAAAATAGCTCGTCGCCATTTTCATCCAGTATTTTAGTGCCATTGGTACTGACAAATCCGGCGCTCAATGCCGGATTAAATACCCCTAAACTCAGCCCTAAAATAATTAACGCGTTAAAACATAATTTAAGCGGCTGTTTAAGCCGCTTAATTAAAGTTGGCAGGATCATCTTCATTTTGTCCTCTTAGTTAGTTGCTTTATTATTTGTTGCTCCCGCCTAAGCGAGAACAACAAATTATTAACAAAGTGGCGCAAAAATGAGTGCGACTAATTCCTAAAAGCCAAATACGAACGTTCGGATTAGTCTATTTAGTCCCCCATACTGAAACACCATTTGTAGAAGTTGCAGTAAAAGTTGTTACTAATTGATTGGTTGCACTATTCCACTGCCAGCTGGCAACACCATTAAATGTACCTAAATTATTCAGCGTTATCTGGAATTTATTATCACTTTGCAACCACCAAGTGCCTGTTACACTGCCCGTGACTGTACCATCAGAATTAAGCTGAATATTGACGGATTGTTTAGCAGTCGTATTAATATCTTTTTGATGATTAATAAACTTATAACTACCCAACATATCGTAAAAATCAACTTTATTTTCGCCATTTAGCTCGGCATATCTTTGGGGGGCAACCACAGGCCAGCCGTCTGCATTCATAAACATTTCATGCACTCTAACCTGATGGAACTCGCCACTGTTTGGAAAACGGGTGTGAAATACCAAAAAGTATTGACCTGTATCTGAATTATAAATGGTTGATTGGTGACCCGGTGCCATATAGCCGTATTCACCAGCAAATTCAAACCCACCCATCAATTTAACACCATAAGGTGCAATTGAGTTGCGATCACCACGAACATTCGCCATGTTATTGCCTTGCGCATCATAGTATGGACCATTTGGTGAAGTTGAACGTGCAACACGTACGTTGTAGCCACCGTCAGACGCTAAGCCACCAAACGAGCTAAATAAATAGTAATAACCTGTTTCTGGGCTGTACTGAATAAATGCAGCCTCGATATGGCTGTGATCACCACCTAACAAATGCGTACCATAACCTTGTCCAGCATAAGGTTTACCAGTTGATGGATTTAATTCTAGGATAAAAATACCGCCCGAATATGAGCCATAAACTAGCCATAATTTACCGTTATTATCGTAAAACGCATGTGGGTCAACTGCGTTTGGATGAATCGTTGGATCATATATTTCGCCGGCATTTTCGCTTTCTTGCCCCCACATACCAGATTTTAAAATTAAACCTTGATTTGCGTATGCGCCTTCTATATTACTGCTGGTAGCAACACCGGTATAACCGCGCGGCTCTGTCATTAAACTTTGATTATAATAATAAGCAAACTGACCATTATTTAACTGAACAACATCAGCAGCCCACAAAGCCGTATTATCACCAGTCCATGCAAAACCTTCTGCTAATTCGTTGGTGATGTTGTAGCCAAATAACGGATTATTATTATCAACCCCGTCCGAAACTGAGGTCCAATTCATTAAGTCGGTTGATTTAGCGCTGGCCGCAAACGAGCCAAAAATATAATACGTTTTTTGACCATTTACTTCGGTTTGATAAATGGACGGATCATGTACCGAAATATCACCAAATTGGGTATTGGCAACAGAGGGATCTGGATAAGTTGCATGCTCTAAAGACCATTGCTGCGACGCGCCTTGCCAATAAGTCCACTGTGCAATATTAGCTTCATTTGCTGTTGAAAAATCATAAACTTCTGCCGCTTTGCCAGTATAGTCGTTAACCAATCCATAATTTCCGTTAGACAACGCATCTAAATTCCATAATTGTGCCGGACCACCCCAATAGGTCCACTGCACAATATTTGCACCATCTGCGGTATCAAAATTATAAACTTCAAGGGCTTTTTTACTGTGAACAGAAATAATCGAATATTTGCCGTTTACATTACTAATATCCCATAGTTGATTATTGGTATTGGTTTGAGTGTATTGAATAATATTGGCACCATCGTCCGTTGAAAAGCCATACACATCCATCACTTTTCCGCTGTGATTATTTTTTAAAACGTATGTTCCGTTTAACACAGCGGATGCATTAAATGCTGCTGCGCTCCCCAAGACCAAAGCTAAGCTGGCTGCTATATTTGTATATTTCATTAATCGACCTTTGTAGTGCTCATTGTTGTTTTAATATGGCGTTTTATTAAGCAATATCTAAGTTAAGAATTAACTTAATACAATAATACTATATTAAAATAACTATAAATTTAAACATTTTAATTACAAAAAAGTCAATTTTGTGTGAACTCATTCAAACTTTTCAGCTTATAGTGAAGATTTAAAACCTGCCCCCGTAAAAAATTTTTACAAAAAATGCATCTAAATTTAAAACTATATTCTCTATATAACTGAAACAACAAACTAAAGGTAAACAAATCAGGAGAAACTTATGGAAGCAATCATTGTACCCGTCGCATTTTTTGTGACATTGGCTGTTATTGTGGTGGCAGCTTTATTTATTAACTACAAAAACAAATCCCAAATTCAGCAAACTTTGCAGTTATCAATTGAAAAAGGGCAGGATTTATCACCGGATTTAGTTAAACAATTGCTTAGAGATAAACCATTTAACGATCTTAAAAAAGGCATTACCTTAATTTCAATTGGTTTAGCACTTGCGGTGTTTTCACTGTTTGATATTAGTGAGCAGGACTTTGAATTAGTCGGAATTGGGTTAATTCCTGTGATTATTGGTTTGGGTTATATCGTGATCTGGAAACTTCGCCCAAAATTTGATGACCAGTAAGGTAGCATTTTGGATATAGAAGCCCAATTAATCGCAAAAGTGCTGGTGAATAATGATCATCAGGCTTTTGCGCATTTAGTTCATATTCACCAGCAGCAAGTGCGTAATTATGCTCGCCGTTTAGCTCAGCAAAATGCAGCGCTGGCTGATGATATAGCACAAGAAACCTTTGTAACTGCATTTAATAAATTGCATCAGTACCAGCACACTGGCAGCTTTGCCGGTTGGTTATTGATGATTTGTTACCGTCATTTTTTAGCTTATCTGAAAAAAGATAAATATGAGCTCAGTGAAGGTGAAATCATAATTCATTCAAAGGATAATATTGAACCGCAAATCATGCTGGAAAAAGCGCTTATGCAAGTCAGCCATGATGAACGCTCAGCTCTGACATTGCATCTTACGTTTGGTTATACTCAAGAGGAAGTAGCCAACATTATGCAGCTGCCGCTCGGCACCATAAAATCTAAAATTAACCGTGGCAAAATAAAACTAACCGAATATATCAACTCGACACAGGCAATAAACTTATGACTCAGGATATTGAAACACTGTTAAGTCAACCAATGAAAGCCATTGCAGCAGACGATTTTCAACAGCAGGTAATCAAACAGATTATAGCCCGGCAAACGGCTTATCAAAAACTGAAAAGCCGTTTGTTATTATTGGCATTTATATGTAGTGCGATTATCTTGGCTTTTGTTAATTTCACCCAACTGCCGGATTTTAGCTGGCTAACCCAATTAAGCCTGAACTTTGCCGACAGTCCGCAACATTTCGTTTTGCTGATATTAGCCATTATGCCAATTATTTATTTAGGGATAGATGCGCTGGATGGTTAGGTTCAAACACCTAACCTGAAAAATTAACTAACCTCAACTCTGGATAAGAAGTTAGCTAAAGCCTTAAATTTATTGGTTTTTAGTTTAAGTTCTTTTTCTAGTGAGGGATTTTCTCTGAGAACA